>CAZCHF010000013.1:0-76256 GCA_964498325.1 uncultured Candidatus Kuenenia sp. | reverse complement strand
CGACGCGGGCTTTCTTGGCATCGGTCTTGGCCGCGTGCAGCGCCTCGGCATCCCCGGCGAAGATCTTCCCGAAGTGCTCGACGCCCTCGACTTCATCGAACAGATTCACTCCGAGCCGCTCGCCACGATTCCCGTGGGACGCCGCGTGGCGGTCCTCGGCTGCGGCAACACGGCCATCGACGCCGTGACACAGGCCCTTCGCCTCGGGGCTGAGCACGCGACGGTCATCTATCGCCGCGGGCCCGAGGACATGTCGGCGTATGACTTCGAGTACGAGCTCGCGAAGAACGATGGCGCAACATTCCTGTTTCATGCCGCTCCTGTCGCCGTGCTCGGTGCAGGAGGTCACGTCACAGGCCTCCGGCTCGCCCGTACGGAGCTCCGTGACGGTCGCGTCGCCGTGATTCCCGGGAGTGATTGGAACGAGCCCTTTGACATGGTTCTGTCCGCGGTGGGTCAGGAGAAGCAAGCGTCGCTGCTCACGGCTCTCTTTCCCGCTCTGAAACTCGACCGCAAAGGCCGTGTCGCCGTTGATCCGACGACGATGCAGACGAACCTGCCGCGCGTGTTTGCCGGTGGTGACTGCACGAGCGGTGGCCGCGAGGTTGTGAACGCCGTGGCTGAGGGAAAGAAGGCGGCGCGAGGCATCCATCGCACGCTCATGAGTGAGACGACCAACGGCCCCGTGCAGCACTCGCGGCACGGCGTCGCCGGCCAACCTGTCGGCTCCGGCTTTGACACCCCCGTCCGCGTCCACGAACTCGAGGCCGCCCTCGGTAGCCGCAGCACCCCGTGAATCGCCCGCCAACAACTTCCGAGGGCCGAATCATGGCCGACCTCTCCTGCAACCTCGCCGGTATCAGAAGCCCCAATCCTTTTTGGGTGGCCAGCGGCCCGCCATCGAACACGGCCCACCAGGCGCACCGCGCGTTTGAGGCCGGTTGGGGGGGCGTCGTCTGGAAGACGATCGGGGAGCCGATCGTGAACGTGGCGAGTCGCTATTCGGGGCTCACGATCGGCACGACCCGGATGGCGGGGTTCAACAACATCGAGCTCATCAGCGATCGTTCGCCCGAGGCCAATTTTCGCGAGATCACCGAGGTGAAGAAACGGTGGCCGGACCGGGCCGTGATCGCCTCGCTGATGGTGGATACGCGCGAGCGGTGGCATGAGTTTGTGAAGCGGTCGGCCGATGCGGGTGCCGACGGAATCGAGTTGAACTTCGGCTGTCCCCACGGCATGTGCGAACGCGGCATGGGGTCGGCAGTAGGACAAAATCCTGACGTCGCCGAAACGATCGTCGGCTGGGTGATGGAAGCGGCCACGATCCCTGTGATCGTGAAGCTCACGCCCAATATCACGAACGTCGTCTTCGCCGCCCGTGCGGCCAAGCGGGCCGGTGCCGACGCGATCTCGCTCATCAACACGATCAACAGCATCACGAACGTGAACCTCGACACGTTCACGCCCGAGCCCAACGTCGGCGGCAAGAGTGCCCACGGCGGCTACTGTGGTCCTGCGGTGAAACCGATCGCCATGAACATGGTGCATGCCTGCGCCGCCGATCCGGCCGTCGGCCTGCCCATCTCGGGCATCGGCGGCATCGCCACCTGGCGCGACGCCGCTGAGTTCATATCGCTGGGCTCGACCAGTCTCCAGGTCTGCACGGCGATCATGCACTACGGGTTTCGGATCGTCGAAGACATGATCGACGGTCTTTCGAACTACCTCGAAGCCAAAGGCTTTCGGTCACTCGCCGACCTCCGTGGCAAGGCGGTCGAACGCGTGACCGACTGGAAATACCTCGACCTGCACGCCAAGCGCGTGGCCCGGATCGACCACGACAAGTGCATCGGGTGCAATCTCTGCTACATCGCCTGCGAAGATGGCGCCCACCAGTGCATCGATCTCGTCGATTCGACGCCCTACGGTCTCGGCCCTGGTCGCGTGCCGGGCAAACCGGTGCCGCTCGTGCGGGCCGAAGACTGTGTCGGCTGCAATCTTTGCTCGATTGTTTGCCCGGTCGACAACTGCATCTCGATGGTGCCCGTCCCAGCCGACCAAGCCCCGATGACCTGGGAGCAGTACCAAGAAGGCCTCGCTACCGGCACGATGCAACCCATCCCGCCCCACCCGTAGGCGCCACCGCGCTACGGTGAAGGAGGCTCAGGGCGGCCCGTGCCGGAGGCGACGGCGTAGAAAGCCGAGCGCAGCCAGGATGGCGAAGCGAAGGATTTCTACGAGAGGGCGACGGGCACGATGCCCGTCGCGAACGTCCGGCGTCCCGGCACGGGCCGCCCTGAGCCGGCACGGCACATTGCGCACTTAACCCTCTATACTCGCCCCACCATGAAGCCTGTCGTCGTTTGCGGTCTCGGTCGTTTCGGTCTTCAAGTGGTGGAACTGCTCCGTGACCGTGGCTCCCCGGTGACTGTGCTCACCGACGAAACGACGAACCGCGAGCGTTGCCACCGGGCCGAGGCCGCGGGAGCCCGAGTCGTCCACGGCGACTTCCGTACGCACACGAGCCGCCGAGAAGCAGGCATCATGAATGCTCGAGCCGTGATCCTCGCGGCCTCATGCGACGTCGACAATCTCGAGACGGCGCTCGAGATTCGGGGAGAGTGCCCGGAAGTGCGCATCGTCATGCGGCATTCGCAGCCACCGCTCTCTCCTCGGTTTGAGTCCGACTTCGGCATCGCGGCGGCGCTCGCCCCGGCCGAACTGGCGGCTCCGGCCTTTATCGAAGCCGCGCTGGCAGCACCGTCGGCCAGCGACCGTCCACGAACAGTCGGCCGTCCATCGCGGTTCCCTCGTCGACCGATTCGCCTCGAGTACGTCGTGATTCCGTGCCTGCTGCTCACGCTCTACGCCACCGCGATCGTGGTCTTTCGATTCACGATGGGGCTCTCCTGGGTCGATGCGACCTACTTCGCGACGACGGTGGTCACGACCGTCGGCTTTGGTGACATCAGCTTTCACGATTCGCCTGCGTGGCTGAAGCTTTTCGGCGTCGTCCTGATGTTCGCCGGCGTGCTCCTGATCGCGGTCTCGGCGTCGCTCCTGGCGGTATTCGTCGTCACCGGCACGGCGGATCACTTGCGGAACGAGTTTCGGGCCAGATGGCTCAAGGATCATGTGGTCGTCTGTGGTCTCGGCTCGATCGGCATTGCCGTGGCCCGCGACCTCTATGCTCAGGGCCATCGCGTCGTGGTCGTCGATCCCGAAGGGGACGACGAGGTTCACCGTGAAACGCATCCTCGGTGCCCGGTGATCGTGGGCGATGCGACCCGCCCCGTGATTCTCCACCGCGCCGGCGTCGAACGGGCTCGAGCCCTCGTCGCCTGCACCAGCAACGACGCCCTCAACCTCGAAATCGGGCTGACGGCCCAGTCCGTCGCCGAGGCATGTCGCGGTGGCCGCCCGCTCCGTGTCGTGCTGCGTTGCTTCGACTCCGCCCTCGCCCGGCGTATCCACGCGGTGTCCGACAACTACACGCTGCTCTCCGAAGCCAAGATTGCCGCGACTGTCTTCGTCGATCGCGCTTTGTCATCCACGGCAGTGTGAGACTATGCTCCCGCGATGCCCCCTTCCGCCGACCCATCACACCTCGCCGATCCGGTCACGCAGCACATGCGGACCGATTTTGCCCGGCTCTCGGCCGACCATACGGTCGGCGAGGCGATCGCCGCCGCACGGGCGGCGCCGCCGAACGGACGGATCGTCTATTTCTACGTTCTCGATCCGGATGGCCGACTGCAAGGCGTCGTGCCGACGAGGCGGCTGTTGCTCTCGGCCGACTCCACGCCCATTCGCGACGTGATGGTCGCGCGGACGATCACGATCCCCGCTGCCGCGACCGTCCTCGACGCGTGCGAGTTTTTTCTGCTGCATAAGTTCCTCGCGTTTCCGGTGGTCGACTCCGAGCGGCGGATGCTCGGGATCGTCGACGTCGACCTCTATACCGATGAGCTTGCCGACGTTGATCGCCGCGAGGATCTCGACGACCTTTTCCAGCTCATCGGCGTTCACTTTGAAGACTCGCAAGCCGCCTCCCCGGTGGCTGCCTTCACGAGCCGATTTCCCTGGCTTTTGGCCAATATCGCGGGGGGCATTGCCGCAGCTTTTCTCTCGGGGCTGTATCAGGCCGAGTTGGAGAAGGCGGTGGCTCTCGCCCTCTTCGTCCCTGTGGTTCTCGCACTCGCCGAGAGCGTGGCGATCCAGTCGGTGAGCATCGCCCTCCAGCGGCTTCACGGCCGACAACCAACGCTCGCCGCCATCGTCGGGGCCCTTCGCCATGAATCGCTCACCGGCATCATGCTCGGCGGGGCAAGTGCGGCCGTGATCGCCCTGGTCGCCCTGGCCTGGCTTGGCCATCGAACGGTGGCCGTGGCCTTGCTCGGGGGCATCACTGGCGGGGTTACGTGCGCGGCTTTGATCGGCGTGGCGATGCCGAACATTTTGCGGCTCTTCGCCCGCGAGCCGCAGGTGGCCGCGGGCCCGGTCGCCCTCGCCGCCACCGACATGGTCACCCTCGTGATGTATTTTTCGCTCGCTCGATTCCTCCTGTCTTGACCGTACGGCTCCCATGACCGGATTCATCCGTGACCTCGGCGCGCTCGTGAAGCCGCTCCCGGAAGACGCCACGCCGCCTTCCAGCCCGTCATGCTCCTACCGCGAGGCGGTCTCGCTCCAGGCGATCTTCGTCACGCTGACGATCGCCCTGCTTGCGTATGTTCAAAAGGATCCGGCGTTTCACGTGCGGGTCGACGGACTGTTCGCCATCCTGGCATCGATACCGCTCTTGGGACTGTTTCACATCGTGCGCGGCCGTGTGCCGACTCCCGAGGGCGACCTCTACCTCTGTGCCCGGCCGGTGCGTGCCTACGCCCGGCAGGCATTGCTCTTCGATCTCGTGATCGTGGGCGCCGTGCTGTCGCTGCACTGGCAGGGCCAGTTGCCGGGGCAGTAAGCCTTCTCATCTCTTGGGATCAGGCAGTGGCGCGAAGTCTCCCGGTCATCGGCCCCTGCGGCGTCCGGTAGACTATGGATGATTCGCAAAACCTCGCGGAGTCGCCTGCCATGGCTGCTGTCGAACGTGTGCCCCTCTTGATCGGCGGTGAGTGGACGACCGTTTCGGGAGTTCCGGTGGCACCCGTTCACAACCCCTCGGTGGGCGAGGTCATCGCCGAGACGCCACTTTGCGGCGCCACCGTGGTCGACCAGGCGGTGCAGGCAGCGGCGGCAGCGTTTCCTGCGTGGATGGAGACGCCGCCGGTCGAGCGGGCACGGATCCTCTTTCGCCTCAAGGTGATGCTGGAGGATCGATTTGACGAGCTCGCGAGAAGTGTCACCCGTGAGCACGGGAAAACGCCCGCCGAAGCGCGGGGCGACGTGCGCCGGGGCCTCGAAAACATCGAGTATGCCTGTGGCATCCCGAACCTCCTCATGGGCGAGTCGCTCGAGAATATCGCCCGCGGCATCGACTGCGATTCGATCCGCCAGCCTCTCGGCGTGGTCGCGGGTATCACTCCGTTCAACTTCCCGGCGATGGTGCCCCTCTGGATGTGGCCGATCGCGATCGCCTGCGGCAATACGTTTCTGTTGAAGCCCAGCGAAAAGGTGCCGCTGACGGCCAATCTCATCGCCAAGCTCGCGACGGAAGCAGGTCTGCCGCCAGGCGTGCTGAACGTCGTCCATGGCGGCCGCGAGGCGGTCGATTCGATCATTGAGCACCCTCTCATCAAGGCGATCTCGTTCGTAGGATCGACGCCGATTGCCCGCGACATCCACGCCCGTGGGTGTGCCCGCGGGAAGCGGGTGCAGGCTGCCGGCGGAGCCAAAAATTTTGTCCTCGTCATGCCCGATGCCGACGTTGCTCCGACGGCGACCGGCATCATGGAAGCGGCTTTCGGGTGCGCCGGCGAGCGTTGCATGGCCGGTTCGACCGCCATCGCGGTCGGCAAAGCTGCGGAAACGGTGATCCCAGAACTGGTGAACGTCGTGTCACGTCTGAAGGTCGGGCCCACTGATCGCGACCCCGCTGCCCAAATGGGGCCGGTCATCACCCGCGAGCATTGCCAGCGTGTGAGCCATCTGGTGACACACGCCGCCGATGCCGGCGCGAAGCCACTCACGGATGGCCGCACCACCCGCGTCGCCGAAGCCCCTGGCGGATTTTATTTTGGCCCGACGGTCCTTGATCACGTGCAGCCCGGCATGGCCACGATGACCGAAGAGGTGTTCGGCCCCGTGCTCAATGTCGTCCGCTTGGACGATCTTGACGCAGCGATCGATTTGGCCAACAGCTCTCCCTATGGCAACGGTGCCGCCATCTTCACGCAGAGCGGCAAGGCCGCCCGAGAGTTTCGCCATCGGATCCAGGCGGGCATGGTCGGGATCAACATCGGCGTGCCGGCGCCGATGGCATTTTTTCCCTTCACAGGGTGGCACGCGTCATTCTTCGGCGACCTGCACCTGCAAGGCCGCGAGAGCGTGGCGTTTTACACCCAACAAAAGGTCACGACGACCCGCTGGTTCGGTACGGCGACCGGCACGATCTGGGCCGATCGATGACTCATGTACCAGCGTTCGGCGGCATGATGTCATGGCGTACTGTTGATCTGCGTTTGGGTGCAACGAGCAACCAGTAGACACATCCTGCTCCCGCAGCCAGTTGCAACAACGTGACGGCGCCGGGCTCGGGAACGACGACGGCTGCAAAGCCAGGTGAGCCAAATGTGGCCGTGGTTCCGTCGAAGCCGTAGGAGCGCAGCACCATCTCCCCGTCGAGCGGGCCGCCCGAGACCTGGCCGGTAAGACTGATGAGATTGGATGAACTGTCGTAGAGGTTGAACAACACGTTGCCTTCGGGCGTGATCGATCCGAGTTGCGTGAATGACTCGCCAGGGGTTCCGACCGGCCCGGATCCCGATCCCCAGAAATAGCCGTTGCGATAGTTCGTGATCGTAAACGACCCGGTACCCCCGGTCCCGAAAAGATCGTCATCCTGAAACGTCCACGTCGTGCCGGCCGTCCAGGTCCACTCTGTCGAGACGAGAAGGGAATTGGGGAGCGGGTCGGGCGGTGTGAACGTGTCGGGGTCGTAGGGCAGCATGTAGGCCCAGTGGCTGAAGAGCAGACCGCCAGGAGAACCGGTGATCATCTGCATCTGCATGGCGGTCGTCCCGTTGACGTCACGAAACTGACCGATGCCGATCGTGGTTTCCCCCGTGCTCGTCGTGAACTGCATGCGGATCTGGTCGGTATCCGTGGCGACACCGAGGATCGTGTTGTTCGAGGTGAGTGACGCCTCTGGCGACAGATAAAACGTGGCGCGTGCATCTCCGGAGAAGAAACCGTTGATGCACTCGCCGAGGCTCCAGAGAGTTTGGTCCCAGGCGACCGTCGGAGCGGGATCGGTGAAGCTTGTCCCGATGGTGATGTACGCCAGCAGGTTTTCCTCCGGGACGTACCAATACGAGTTGGAAATGGTCGAGTCCCACTTGTCGGATTGCCCGTGCACCCGCCCCGTGAGGAGCAGGGCTGCCAAGACCACCCCAGCCCCCACGGCCCTCCACCCGCTCAGTATCCACTTCCCCGTCTGGCAGCCACGAACTTCGAGCATCATCGCAGGGGCTCCTGATGAACCATCAGACTCCATCTCCCGCCGGTAAACCTCCCCGGTCTTCATCCCCGCGGGGAGGAACACCTTGCCTGCGCCGGCTGGATTGCCGCCGACGCGGAATTGCTTTAGCACTTCGAATGATACCTTGGTGATGCAGCATCGCCACCGTTGGGATGATGAACCTCGACATCGATCGTATTGTGGACCTGGCATCCTATGACCATCTCGTCCATCGTGCCCCTGATGATTGTCGTCGCCGTGTGGACACCCGCTCGTGCCGGCGGATCCGACGCTGCGTGGGCAGGTCCGCACTACTTCGCGCCTGTCGAACGGGATACGTCTACTCGCCATGTCTTCGATGTCGTCGTCTACGGCGGCACGCCCGGCGGCGTCACGGCCGCGATTCAATCGGCGCGGATGGGCAAGAAGACCGCGATCGTCTCGTGCGATCGCCATGTGGGCGGCATGCCATCAGCGGGGCTGACGGCCACCGACGTCGGCACGCCCGAGTCGATCGGCGGATTGGCGCGAGCTTTTTTCGATCGCATCGGTGCGATCAAGGATTTTTCGCCGGCGCAGGCTGAAGCCACTTTCGTCGCCATGCTCCGCGACGCGGGCGTGGACATTTTCTTGACGAGGCCTCTCGACACGGTCAACACGGACGGCCCGCGGGTCACGTCCATCTCAACGCTCACCGGCGAGACATTTCGGGGAACAGTGTTCGTCGACGCCACGTACGAGGGCGACCTTCTGGCCGCCGCGGGCGTTTCCTATCGGGTCGGGCGGGAGCCGCGTGGCGCGTTCCATGAATCGCTCGCCGGCCAGTGGCAGTCCGTTTCGTGGAAGGGCGTGTATCAGTTCTGCAACCTGCCGATCAGCCCGTTTGTCATTCCCGATGCCCCCTCGTCGGGACTCCTGCCCGAGATCGCCAGCGCAGCCGCTGGCCGCCGTGGCCAAGGGGACTACCGCGTCCAGGCCTACACCTTTCGCATGTTTCTTTCCACCGCGAAGAACCGCATCCCGTTTCCGAAACCTCCACACTACGATGCCGGTCGCTACGCCCTGCTCGCTCGTTTTCTCACCTTCGATCCTGCGGTGCGTTGGACGCTGGACTACACGACCAAGCCGATGACCGACGGGCCCGTACAGATGCGAAGCGGCGACAGCAACAACGCCGGCAGCTTTTCGACCGACTATGTCGACGGCAACCATCGCTGGCCCGACGGCACGTTTGAGTCCGTATCGTTCGACGACATGCCGTCGCCGCGGCGCGGTCTTCCGGTTTCCCTGCCGCAGCTATACGAGCTTCGCGAATCGATTTTTCAGGATCATGTGAACTACCAAGCGGGCCTCATGTATTTCCTGGCGAACGATCCGCAGGTGCCACCGTCGCTTCGGGAACGGGTGAACCGGTTTGGCCTCGATCCGGATGAATTCAAGGCGACTGGCCACTGGCCGAACGCCCTCTATGTGCGTGAAGGACGCCGAATGGTTTCCGAATACGTCATGACGCAGGCAGACTGCGAATCCACGCGGGCCGCGGAGGACTCGGTTGGTCTCGGCTCGTACAACATGGACTCCCACTTCTGCCAGCGGGTTGTTGTCGACATGGAAGACGGCACTGCCACCGTCCGCAATGAAGGTGCCTTCGGAAAGGCCTGCAATCGGCCGTATCCGATCGCGTACCGTTCGATCGTGCCACGCGAGCAGGAGTGCGAGAATCTCCTCGTGCCGGTCTGCCTCTCGGCATCGCACGTGGCCTACGGCTCGATCCGCATGGAACCTGTCTTCATGATTCTCGGCCAGAGCGCCGGCACAGCAGCGGCAATGGCGATCGATGCTCGATGCGCGGTGCAAGATGTCCCATACCAATCTCTCGCCCAACGACTTCGCGCCGATGGCCAGGTTCTTGCTTGGCCGCCAGAACAGACCACGGAGGCCAAACGATGACGCTCCTCATCAAGAACGCCGACATCACGAATGCCGACAGCCGCTACATGGCCGACATTCTTTGTGATGGCGGCACGATCGCCCGAATCGATCGTGGCATCACGGCCCCTGCCGGGGCCGAGGTAATTGATGCTGCGGGAAGGCCGGTGTTCCCGGGCTTCATCGATCCGCATACGCATATCTATCTCCCCTTCATGGGCACGTTCGCCCGCGACGACTACGAGACCGCCACCAAGGCCGCCCTCGTCGGCGGCACGACGACCATTTTCGAAATGATCTGCCCGTCGCGGGACATGACTCACACAGAGGGCTTTGAACTCTGGCGGCAGCAGCCCACAGGAAAAGCTTGCTGCGACTATTCGTTTCACATGGGGGTCACCCGATTCGACGCCGATTCCGAGGCCCAGCTCCGGGCGATCGTGGCCGCCGGCGTGAGAAGTTTCAAAGTTTTTCTTGCCTACAAGGGCGCCTTCGGGGTGGACGACACCGAGCTCTGGAAGACGTTGTCACTCGCGACTGAGCTTGGCGTCGTCGTGACGGCCCACTGCGAGAACGAAACGCTGGTCGCCGAGCTTCAAGCAAAGCTCCTGGCCGAGGGGCGCACCGGCACCGACGCCCATCACGACAGCCGGCCCCCTGCTGTCGAGGCCGAGGGCGTTCACCATCTCACGAGCTTCGCCGCGCTCACGGATGCGACGATTTACATCGTCCACACCTCCTGCCGCGAGGCGGTCGAGGCCGCGGTCGCCGCCCGCGAACGGGGCGTGAAGATCTCGATCGAGACTCTCATCCAATACTTGCTGCTCGACAAAACCTGGGCTGAGCGGCCAGGCTTCGAGGGGGCGAAGTATGTGATGTCGCCGCCACTGCGAGACGTTGCCAACCAGCGTTTTCTCTGGGATGCGCTCGCGAGCGGCCTCGTCCAGACGGTCGCGACTGACCACGCCCCGTTCGACTTCGCCACCCAGAAGCCGATGGGCAAGGACGATTTCACGAAGATTCCGAATGGCATCCCGTCCATCGAAGACCGCGTGACGCTCCTCTGGACCCACGGCGTCAAGACCGGCCGGCTCACCCCGGAGCAGTTCGTCGCCGTGGCCAGCACGAACGCCGCGAAGATTTTTGGCCTCTGGCCCAAGAAGGGTGTGATCCAGCCTGGGGCCGACGCTGACCTGGTCATTTGGGATGCCGACTACCGCGGCACGATCTCGGCGAAACATCAATATCAAGCGGTCGATTACAACGCCTTCGAGGGAATGCAACTCGAAGGCCGCCCCGCGGTCGTTACCGTTCGCGGTGAAGTCGCCGTCCGCGACGGCACGTTCTGCGGCACCGTCGGGCGCGGTCGATTTCTGCAACGGTAGCTCCGCCCCCTTCGCAGTACCAGCTACATGAACACCGGATACCCCGACCCTCGACTCTGGAACGAAGACCTCGCCCCTGTTCCACCAGGGCGCCGAACGTGGACCTGGCCCCACATCGCCGCCCTCTGGGTGGGGATGGCGGTCTGCATCACGACCTACACCCTTGCCAGTGGCCTGATCAATCAGGGCATGAACTGGTGGCAGGCCACGCTCACGATCCTGCTGGGCAATGTGATCGTGCTGATCCCGATGACGCTCAACGCCCATCCCGGTACGAAGTACGGCATCCCGTTTCCCGTGCTCCTCCGAGCCTCGTTCGGCACCTACGGCTCGAACATCCCGGCGCTTATGCGAGGGCTCGTCGCTTGCGGCTGGTTCGGGATTCAAACCTGGGTCGGTGGTGCCGCGATCCACGCGACGGCAAAAGTCATGTTCGGCTTCGATGCGACGCCCGGCGAACCGCTGCCGTGGCTCGGAATCTCGGCCGGGCAGTTCACATGCTTCATGATCTTTTGGGCCGCCAACGTCTGGTTCATTCTCCGCGGCATGGACTCGATCAAGTGGCTCGAGGCCCTGGCCGCCCCGTTCCTGCTCGTTGTCGGCGTCGGACTTCTCGGATGGGCGTGGTATGCCGCCGACGGCTTCGGGCCGATTTTTTCTCAGCCCTCCAAGTTCAACACGTCGGCGGAGTTCTGGCCGGTCTTTGGAGTCGGGCTTACGGCGATGATCGGTTACTGGGCCACGCTCTCGCTCAATATCCCCGACTTCTCACGGTTCGCCCGCACGCAGCGAGACCAGTTCGTCGGCCAGGCCCTCGGCCTCCCCGCCACGATGACCTTTTACTCGTTCATCGGGATCGTCGTGACGAGCGCCACCGTCGTGATCTTCGGCGAACCGGTATGGGACCCGGTGCAGGTGATCGCGCGATTCGGCATTCCGTGGCTCTCTGGCGTCGCCCTCGTGACGCTCGCCGTGGCGACGCTCTCGACCAACATCGCCGCGAACGTCGTCTCCCCCGCCAACGATTTCACGAACCTTTGCCCGCGCCTCGTGAGCTTTCGCACCGGCGGCCTCATCACAGCCGTCATCGGCATCCTCATCCGCCCGTGGAAACTCTACGAAGACCCGACTGGCTATATCTTCACATGGCTGATCGGGTATAGCGCTCTCCTCGGTCCGATCGCCGGCATCATGATCGCCGACTATTTTCTGTGGCGGCGGACGGAGCTTGACGTCGACGGCCTCTATCGGCAGGACGGCCCCTACCGATACGTCGGTGGATTCAGCATCGTCGGTTTTGGCTGCCTGATCGCCGCCGTGCTCCCCAACGTGCCCGGGTTCCTTGCCACGATTCATGCGGTGACCGCCGATCAGTTCCCTGCGTGGCTCGTGGGCGGCTACGATTACGCTTGGTTTGTCGGGTTTGCCCTTGGATTCGGGCTGTACGCAATCGCTCGGCCAATCTTTCCCGAGCGCTAGGAGCACGTCATGGCTTCCACGATCGCACCGCCAGAGCTTCCGGCCTGCAGCCACAGGCCGCGGCCATACACCGGTCCCGCCAAGGCCGAGGTGCTGGCACTTCGCCGGCAGTACGTAAACCCGGCGGTTTTCACGTACTACAAAGAGCCGCTCATGATCGTGGAGGGGCACATGCAGTACCTCTACGACGAGGGGGGACGTCGGTACCTCGACGGTTTTGGTGGCATCGTCACGGTGAGCGTGGGCCACTGCCACCCGAAGATCGTCGCGGCGGTGAACCGCCAGAACGAAACGCTCCAACACACGACGACGATCTATCTGAACCCGGCGATCGCTGAGTACGCCCGCGACCTCGCCGCTCGGATGCCTGGCAACTTGAAGGTCTGCTACTTCACGAACTCTGGCTCCGAGGCCAACGACCTCGCGATCTTGATGGCCCGGGTCTACACCGGCAACCACGACGTGATCGCGCTTCGCAATTGCTACCACGGCGGCAGCATGTTCTCGATGGGTCTGACAAGTCACCACACGTGGAAATTTCCAATCGCCCAGGGCTTTGGCGTTCATCACGCTCTTTGCCCCGATCGTTACCGCGGCCCCTGGGGCTACGACGATCCGCAGGCAGGGCCGAAGTATGCCGCCGACGTGGTCGACCTCGTCCGGTTCGCCACGCCCGGCCGCATCGCCGCCTTCATCGCCGAGAGCATTCAGGGCGTCGGGGGCACGATCGTGTTTCCGGACGGCTATTTGAAATCGGCCTACGAACAGGCTCGAGCGGCGGGCGGGCTCTGTATCGCCGATGAAGTCCAGGCGGGCTTCACGCGCACCGGCAGCCACTGGTGGGGTTTTGAGACGCAGGGCGTCATCCCGGACATCGTCACGATGGCCAAGGGCATCGGCAACGGTGCCCCGCTCGCCGCCGTGGTGACCACGCCCGAGATCGCCCACGCGCTCACGCAGCGGATTCACTTCAACACGTACGGCGGCAATCCGGTGGCCTGTACCCAGGGGAAGGCGGTGCTCGAGGCCATCGAGGCCGACGGCATCCAGGCGAACGCAGCCCGTGTCGGGGAGCGACTTCGTGTCGGCCTCGATGCTCTTGCCGCCAAGCATGATCTTGTCGGCGATGTCCGCGGCCTCGGCCTCATGCTCGGCGTCGAGCTCGTCAAGGACCGAACCAGCAAGGAGCCGGCCAAGGAAGAGACTGCCCGGGTGCTCGAGTCGTGCCGACACCTCGGCCTTCTGATCGGCAAGGGGGGCTTGTACGGGAACGTGCTCAGAATCAAGCCGCCGATGTGCCTGACGGCGGCAGATGCTGATTTTGCCATCGCTGTCCTCGACGAGGCGTTTTGCCAGGTTTAACCCCCGCAACTTTGCCGCAGCGAAGGCGTTCAATATGTCTGGCGACGGCCTGCGCCGTACAAGGGCGACTATCCTGAAGCCTGAGACGATGATCGAGTTTTCCACCGAACTGTGAAACCATGGCAGCAACTGCATCCCCCCGCCGGCAAGCCCTCGCGGACCTGGCCCGTGCTCGAAAAGGTGAGCAGGCCTCGAGCGGGAGGCTCCGCACGATCCTGGTCGCGTTTGTCCTGATCGGCCTCCTGGCCTTCTTGGTGCTGTGGCTCGCCGGCTTTTTCTCCACGCCCCCGGACGTGCTTGCGCTTCGCGAGGCGGTGAACGCCCAGGTGGTCGAGCTCGAACGGATGGCCCGTGGAGAGATTCCGTACTCCGAAGAACGAGCGTCGTGGGGCACACTGTACGAAGCGGCTCAACAGGTGCCTGAGGCCTACCGCGACCAGGAGATCGGGCGGTTCTTTCGAGCCCGTGAAGTGGCGGAGATCAACTCATACTTCGCCCTCCCCCCCGAGCAAAGGGCCGCGGAACTCGATCGGCGGATCAAGGCGGAGGAGGCGCGGCGTGCCCGATGGGAAGCCGAGCGGGCGCAGCGTGAGGCAAGCCAAGCGAGTTCCAACGGCGGCGGCGGCGGCGGTGGCGCAGGGGCGTCTGCCGGCCGAGCATCGAGCGGCGGAAGGCCACAACGCTCACGCACCGAAGAAACCCGCAACGCTTGGGTCAAAC
The DNA here is from genome assembly GCA_964498325.1 of uncultured Candidatus Kuenenia sp. Taxonomy (GTDB): domain Bacteria; phylum Planctomycetota; class Planctomycetia; order Pirellulales; family UBA1268; genus QWPN01. Next base: position 61,754 of record CAZCHF010000013.1, on the reverse strand, counting down.
GCTACATCGACCGAACCACCGCCGACGGCCGCGCGAAGCGCACCGAATACCGCCGCGCCAAAGACCAGCGGCGCGTCGCGATGGGGCTGGAACCAGGCCGGCGATGACGCCAATCCGGCCACCACGTACAAGGCCCACGGAAAATGCTCATTGACATGTCGTCATGTGTCGATATATTTACCTGTGGCGGCGTCGGTTGCACGGATGCCGTTGTCCGTCCCAGGAAATACTGCCATGGCACGCCCCGCCACCAAAAGCCATCGTCCGCTCGTCAACCTCGATGCCCTCGCCCAGGCAGCCGAGTGCCTCAAGACCCTTGCCCATCCGCACCGGTTGCGGATCGTCGAGATGCTGCTCGGGGGCCGCTACACGGTCGGGGAACTCGCGGAGGCGTGCGGTGTTCCGAGCCACATGGCGAGCGAACACCTGCGGCTCATGCAGCGATGCGGTTTTCTCGACGCAACCCGTGAAGGCCGCACCGTCTACTACAGCATCATCGAACCCCATCTCGCCGACATCATGGCGTGCATCACCGATCGTTTCGGCGGTCCGAAGAAGCGCTGACCTACAACCGTTTCCCAATCCAGGAGTCTTTCTCATGGTCGCCACGATTTCTCCACAGCAGCTCCTCGACCTCCGCAATCGCGGTGAAGCAGCCACCGTCATCGACGTGCGAACACCGGCCGAGTATGGCGAAGTGCATGTGGATTTCGCACGCAACGTTCCGCTCGACCGTCTCGATCCAAAGCAGATCGCTGCCGACCATGGAGACCGAGCGGACCCGATCTACTTCGTGTGCCGCTCCGGGGGCCGCAGCAAGGCTGCTTGCGAAAAAATGATCGCGGCCGGCGTCAGCAATGTCGTCAGCGTCGACGGGGGGACGTCCGCCTGCGAGTCAGCCGGGCTTCCGGTCGTGCGAGGCAAGAAGGCGATGTCCCTCGAGCGCCAGGTACGGATCGCTGCGGGAACTCTCGTGGCCATCGGTGCGGCCCTGGCCGCATTCGGCCCTGACCCACTCTGGAAGAACATCGGGGCCGGGCTCGCTGGATTCGTAGGATGCGGCCTTGTGTTTGCGGGCGTCACCGACACCTGCGGGATGGCCATGCTCATCGCCCGCATGCCGTGGAATCAGGTGCGGCCGACCACTTGCGCCGTCAGCCCTCGATCCACTCCGGCTTGAAAAGCATCACGAAGCCGAGGACGACGATCACCAGCCCGCTTACGAGCTTGAGCCAGCGGCCGCCCCGCTCGTCGAGCTTGAGTCGGTCGAGGGAGACGACGACGGTCGCCACCATGATGATGTCGTCGAACATGTACGCCAGGATGTAGAGACCGAGATATCCGTATCGCACCGCAGTGGAGTACTCCCGCTGCGTCAAGATGCTCGTATAGAGCGCGGGCAGACCGGCCGTGCAGAGCAGTTCGACCATGTTCACGAGGACGGCCAGGATAAAGGCCGCGGCCAGAGCGGCTGGCAGGTTTTCGGCCGTCACGATTCGGCGAATACGGGCGTAGATGCCAGGCTTCGCGGACTCCGGAATCGAAAGCGACACGCCCTTCTTGAAAGCGAAAAAATCCTTGACGTGCACGAGCCCGATCCCCAGGGCCATCAAGCCGATGGCGATCTGGACGGGACGGAGCATCCCGATCCATTGAAACACGTTGAGCCACGCAGCCATGAATGCGAAATAGGCGGCCCCGCTGACGACGACGAACGTGCCGGCGATGGCCACGATCTTGATCCTGTCTTTGAGGTTCACCAAGATCGAAAGGAGCAACAGCAGGACCCACATCGCGCAGGGATTGAAGCCGTCGACGAGCCCGATGGCGATGGTGAACACCGGCATCCCGAGTTGCCGCGGGTCAAGACGACCGAACCAGGGCACGTCGACGACCTCCTCGTCATCGCTCACCACGATCACCGTGTCTTCCTCCTCGCCTACCGCTTGCTTGCAGGGCCGGGTCCATGGGGCGAGGATCCGATCGAAACGGGGACGCATCCCCTCGGGACGGTCGAAGCCGACGACGAGCCGGTTGGCCACATGAAATACCGGCACGCTCACGGCCGGTGTCTTGTGGCGACGGACGAGGTCATTCATCGCCCCGCGGGCCTGGGCGTCGCTCGTGAGATCAAAAACGACCGACTGGAGCCCTGGATAGTCTGCCGTGACGCTTGGGAGCCACTCTTTCGCCCGTGCGCATCGCGAACAACCCGCGCGCGTGTAGACCTCGATGCGGAGGACTTCCTCGAGCCGTCGGACCACGGCGACCGGATCCCCAAGCTTCGGGATGGCGATGCCGCAGGCCACGACCAACGGAAGGGCATCCACGGCAACGCCCAACTTCGTGCCGACGGCCTCGAGGGCCTCTCGGTCTTCCTTGACGGTGTCGATGAAGCGACGGACGACGACCACGCCGCGTCGTTCCTTGGCAAAGGCCTCGAGCTTGGCCGTGAGCGGCACGGCCGATTCGTCAGTCGATGCTGCGTACACGTCCACAACCAGGCACCGTGGTTCGGCCGCTTCGGCGACCACGGACCACAGGAGCACGATCACCATGAGAGTCAAGCCGACTGAGCGTGCATGACGCATCGAACTCATCCTTTGTGGAGCACGAACCCTTCGATGGCCTCGTACTCGGGAAGACCGAGCTTGTCGTAGAGGCGAGCTGTTTCTCGGTTGCGATCCTCGGCCCGCTGCCAAAATTCGCGAGGATCCGTCGGCCCCGGAAACACGGCACGGTCTTTCTGGCTCTCGTGCTTGAAGATCGCCATCCGTTTCCGTTCGACCTCGTCGGGAGAGAGTGGCACCGCCATGTCGATCTCGTGCGGCGCCCACTCGTGCCAAGCCCCGCGGTAGAGCCAAAACTCGCAGTCCTTCGCCCAGTCCCTACCGGCCAGCTCGTGCATCGAGGCCATGATCGCCGAGAGACAGACACGGTGGGTTCCGTGCGGGTCGGAGAGGTCTCCGGCGGCATAGATCTGATGAGGCTTCACAGCCTCGAGGAGCTTCGACGTGATGGCCACATCGTCGGGTCCGATCGGGTTCTTGCGGACCCGCCCGGTCTCGTAGAAGGGCAAGTCGAGAAAGTGGATGCGATCGGGATGGACGCCCGAGTAGCGGGCGGCTGCCCGAGCCTCGGTGCGACGAATGAGCCCCTTGACCATCTGGAGCTCGGCGATGTCGACGGCCCCAGGTGGTTTCGACTTGAGGAAGGCACGGATCTTTTCAGCGATCGTTCCCGGAGCTTGCTCGCCTGGAGAGACGATCTTCCCGACGTCGAAGGCGCGGCAAAACTCCTCGACGAAATCGACGTGCCGATCCGCCGACTCATCCCACACGGCGATGTTTCCGCTCGTCTGGTAAGCGACGTGGACCTCGTGTCCCTGCTCGCAGAGGCGAATGAACGTGCCTCCCATGCTGATGACATCGTCGTCAGGGTGCGGGCTGAAGACCACGATCCGCTTGGGGAAATCGCCGACCCGAGCCGACGCCTTGCCCCCGGCGACGCGGAGGCGACGCGGCTTTCCCGGACCGCCGGCCGGCCAGCCAGTGATCGTGTCTTGCATGGCCCGAAAGACCTCGATGTTCAGGTCATACCCACGACCACGATTCGACAGAAGGTCTTGAAGGCCGTGTTCGTTGTAGTCCTCGTCGATGAGCTTGAGGATCGGCTTGCCGAGCTTCAGGGCGAGCCAAATGACGGCCTTGCGAACGAGCGCGTCGGTCCACTCGAGGCCGAGCGAATCGAGCGGCCCAACCAGCCATGGAGCCTCGAATCTCGAAAGTTTCGATGCGGCGGCTCCGTCCAGGACGAACATTGCGTCGGGGTGCTGCTGGAGGGCACTCGCCGACACATGCGTGCACGGTGGCTCTTGAACGGCCTTGAACACGATGCCCGATTTGTGCTCGCCGAACGCCATCAGGATCACACGGCGGGCTTCCATGATGGTGCCAACGCCCATCGTGATCGCCTGCCGCGGCACGTTCCACTCGCCGAAGAAATCGCTCGCGGCATCCGATCGCGTCACGCTGTCGAGCGTGATGAGCCGGGTGCGGCTTTCGAGCGTGCTCCCCGGCTCATTGAAGCCGATGTGACCGGTGCGACCGATGCCGAGGATCTGGAGGTCGATCCCGCCCGCTTCTCGGATCTGCTCTTCGTAACGAGCACACGAGGCGACCACGTCGGTGCGAGACAACGTGCCGTCCGGAATATGAATGGACTCGGCCGGGATGTCGACGTGATCGAAAAGATGCTCCCGCATGAACCGGTGGTAGCTCTGAAGAGCGTCTGGCTGCATCGGCCAGTATTCGTCGAGGTTGAAGGTCACGACCGTCTTGAACGACACCCCTTCTTCGCGATGCAGCCGAATGAGCTCGTCGTACACGCCCACCGGCGTGCTGCCGGTCGCCAGTCCGAGGACCGTTCTTTTGCCCCCGGCTGCCCGGCTCGTGACGAGGTCGGCGATCTCGCGAGCCACCGCACGGCTGGCGTCCTTCGGCTGGTCATAGACGGTCACAGGAACGCGTTCGACCGTCGTGACATGCGGCAGAGGTCCGCGGTAGATCGGTGCAACGGATTGAGCCGAGGTCGGGCGAGACACGAAAAAATGCTCCTGAAGGTCACACAATGCCACGGTCGCCACTCGAAGACCGTTTCGGGCCTGCCGTCGACCCGACCGCAATGGGCCACGGTTATACCGCGCCGAACGTCGTGGTATCGTGACCCGCAACGATTCCCCCAGAGGTTTTTCGCCATGCGAATTCTCGTCGCCGTCACGATCGCCATAGCCGCCGCTGCTGGGACCGCAGCGGAGCCGCTTCGGGTAGGCATGGAACTCTCCTATCCCCCTTTTGAAATGACCGATACGACCGGCAAGCCTACGGGCGTGAGCGTTCGACTTGCAGAGGCCCTCGCCAAAGATCTCGGCCGCGAGCTCGTCATCGAAAACATCGCCTTTGACGGACTGATTCCGGCCCTCAAGACCAGGAAAATCGACTGCATCATCTCGTCCATGACGGCGACCCCCGAACGGGCCAAGTCGATCGCGTTTTCCGAGCCATATCTGCACACTGGCTTGGGGCTCCTCGTCGGCAAGAAGTCGCCGGTCACGTCGGCGGCCGACCTCGATGGCCCGAGCCGCGTCATCGCAGTCAAAAAGGGCACGACTGGCCACCACTACGCGGCGACTACGCTCAAGCAGGCCCGACTCCTCGTGCTCGACAAAGAATCGGCCGCGGTCATGGAGGTGGCTCAGGGCCGAGCCGACGCCTTCGTCTACGACTCGCTCTCGATTTTCCGAAGCCACGCCCGCCACCGGGAAACGACCCGCGCGATCCTGACACCGTTCCGTGAAGAGTCGTGGGCGATCGGCCTTCGGCTGGGCGACGACGCCCTCCGGGCGCGGGTCAACGCCTTCCTCGAACGTTTCCGTGCCGATGGCGGCTTCGATCGCCTCGGCGACGAGTTTCTCCGCGAGGAGAAGGCCTACTACAAGGAACATGGAATCCCCTTCTCGTTTTAGACCTTCACGGCCGCTTGCACATGCGGCCGAGGGTACGCTGACACCATGCCACGCTGGCTCGCCCACCTGATCGTCGTCGCCCTGGTTATCGCAGCCGTCGTCATCGCGTTTTCCAGGGTCAACTACGCGTGGAATTGGTCCGCAGTCTGGGACTACCGCCAAAAGTTCGCGCAGGGCTGGTTGGTGACGGTGGCGATGAGCGTTGCCTCCCTGGTCATGAGTACGTTCATTGGCGGCGTGGCAGCGATCATGCTTCGATCCCGCAACCCGTTCGTGGAAGCGACCGCCCGGACCTACGTCGAACTCATCCGCGGCACGCCCCTGCTCGTGCAGTTGCTGATCGGCTTCTACGTCGTGGCCACGGCGATCGGACTCGAGAATCGCTACGTTGCGGGAGCCCTGCTGTTGTCGCTCTTCAGCGGAGCCTACATGGCCGAGATCTTTCGCGGCGGCCTCGATGCGATCCCTCGAGGCCAAATCGACAGTGCCCGGGCGATCGGCCTGACGCCGTGGCAGACCCTCAGGCTCGTCGTGTTGCCCCAGGCGGTCCGGCTTGTGCTCCCACCGGTGGCCGGCCAACTCGTGTCGCTTGTCAAGGATTCGTCGCTCCTCTCAGTGATCGCCATTTCAGAGTTCACGCTTGCCGCCCAAGAGGTGAATTCGTTCACCTACTCGACGCTCGAGAGTTACGTTCCTCTGGCCGTCGGTTACCTGGCGCTCACGCTGCCGCTTTCGGCCTTCTCTCGATGGCTCGAGTGGCATTTTCGCTACGAGATCGTCTGACACTGGCACCGTAACGCTGCCGAGCCCATTTTCATGAACCTCGTCATCACCGACCTTGTCCAGCGGTTTCCGGTGCGGTCGGCGAGAGGAACCCCAGCGCGGGCAGCGACCGTCTTGGACCACCTCGCGCTCGAGACCGGTGACATCAGATCGCTTGTCTTCATCGGCCCGTCCGGCGGAGGCAAGTCAACGCTGCTGAGGATCCTCGCTGGCCTCGACATCCCGACATCGGGCCGCGTGGCTTTCGACGGTGAGCCGGTGCCGGACGACGAGCCCGCACTCGAACGCTATCGCCGCACCGTGGGCACGGTCTTCCAAGCCTACAATCTCTTTCCGCACCTCACGGCGATGGACAATCTTCTCCTGCCGCTCATCCACGTGCATGGCCTCTCGGAGCGTGAGGCGCGGGAGCGCGTCCGTACTCCCCTCGAACGCTTCCGACTCGCCGAGCACGCCCACAAGCGACCTGCCGAGCTTTCGGGTGGCCAGAAGCAGCGGATCGCGATCCTCCGGGCGCTCGTTGTCCGCCCACGAAGGCTCTTCTTCGATGAACCGACTTCGGCTCTCGATCCCGAGATGCGGTCGGAGGTGCTCGACATGATCGCGGAAGTGCGTGCCGAGGGCGTGGAGTTCATCCTCGTCACCCACGAAATGGCCTTCGCCCGCCGCGTCGCCGACGAAGTCGCGTTCATCGCGGACGGCCGCGTGACCGCCACCGGCCCCGCCGCATCTTTTTTTGACAGCCCCGCCGACTCGGCCGTTCGAAGGTTCTTGGATATCACCCGCGGAACGTGAAAACGTTCCCGCTCGGGGCTGCCCGTGTCATGTCGCCGGACTATACGTTCTGGTGGGCCAGGCAGGTGTTCCCGGCAACGGACGGTGCTACAGTTTTTGGTTCCTTCACTTCAGCCCGCGAGCCGTTCTGGAAGTCACCCCATGAATCCCGTTCTCGCCTCCCACAGTCGTGAGTCCACGGAAGGCGCCGAGCATCCGTATGCGGCGTTGTCGATACCGGTAACACCCACCCACACCCTGCTTCTCGACGGCGATCCATCGGCCGCCGACCCGGTGGCGGCCAAACGGGACGAGCTTCGCCGGTATTTCCACAAGACATGCGAAATCTACGACCGCCTCTTCGCCCTGATCAAAAACGACGACGCGTTCTACGTGCGTCACGAGCCCCTTCGCCATCCGCTCATCTTCTACTTCGCTCACCCGGCGGTGTTTTATGTCAACAAGCTCATCGCTGGCCGCCTCATCCCCGAGCGACTCGACGCGAAGCTCGAGGCGATGATGGCGGTGGGTGTGGATGAAATGTCGTGGGATGATCTCAACACGGCCCACTACGATTGGCCGAGCGTCCAGAAAGTTCGCGACTACAGACTCCGGGTCCGCGAGCTGGTCGATGACTTCTTGGCGACGATGCCGCTCGACCTGCCGATCCGACAAGACTCGCCAGCGTGGGTCATCCTCATGGGGATCGAGCACGAGCGCATTCACCTCGAGACATCGAGCGTGATCATGCGGATGATGCCGCTGGACGATCTGCGGCGGGGCGCCGAGCTTGCGCGGTCGCAGCAACAACTGTGGGCGGCATGCCATGAAACCGGCGAGCCACCCGCGAACGAATGGGTGCCGGTCGCCGGCCGTACCGTACGACTCGGAAAGCCAGCGACCGATCGCACGTATGGCTGGGACAACGAGTATGGCTCCGAGGAGGTGTCGCTCCCTGCCTTTCGCGCGGCGAGGCAAATCGTTTCAAATGCCGAGTTCTTGAAGTTCATCGAAGCGGGTGGCTATCGCGACGAGACGTGCTGGACCGAGGAGGGGCGCGGTTGGCTTGCATTCACGAAGGCACGTCATCCGCGATTCTGGATTGAACGCGACGGCCGATATTTCCAGCGAAACCTGCTCGACGAGGTTCTGCTCCCGCTCGACTGGCCCGTTGAAGTGAACTGCCTCGAGGCCCAGGCCTACTGCACGTGGCTCGCCCGCACGACCGGGGAGAACGTGCTCCTGCCCACGGAGGCCCACTGGCATGCTATGCACGAAGACGCCGTCTCGGCCACCGCGGGAACCCTCGACTTTGACCAGGCACGGTGGCGTTCCGCCCCCGGCAACATCAACCTCGAGAAGTTCGCCTCGTCCTCCCCCGTGACGAAGTTTCCGCAGGGACCGTTTTTCGACGTGGTCGGAAACGTCTGGCAATGGACTCGTACGCCGATCATGCCGTTTCGAGGCTTTGCCGTACACCGTCTCTATGACGACTTCTCGGTGCCGACGTTCGATGGCCGGCACAACCTCATCATGGGAGGCTCGTGGATTTCGACCGGAAACGAGGCATTGACCAGCGCCCGCTATGCCTTCCGTCGTCATTTTTTCCAGCACGCCGGGTTCCGCCCGATCATCGAGGAGCCCGGGAGCGAGGCGGACACCGCAGGGTCACGTCTCTACGAAACCGACGGACTCGTGACGCAATACCTCGAGTTCCATTACGGCGAACCGGTTTTGGGCGTTCGTAATTTCCCGCAGGCCTGTGTCGCGGCGACGATGCCCTTGGTGCCGGCTGATCGTCGTCGAAAATGCCTCGACATCGGCTGTTCGGTCGGCCGAAGCGCCTTCGAGTTTGCCCGACACTTCGAGCATGTCGACGCGCTCGATTTTTCTGCGCGCTTCATCCAGTCGGGCGTGCGACTCCAGGAGGGGGGCGAGTTGCTCTACGAGATCCCGACCGAGGGGGAACTGACGACGAATCGAAGCATCGCGCTCGATCGCCTGGGCCTCGTCGAGGCTGCGCCGCGGGTCCTCTTCATGCAGGGAGACGCCTGCAACCTCAAGCAGGTCTACACCGGTTACGACCTCGTGTTCGCGGGTAACCTCATCGACCGCTTGTACGACCCGGCGCTCTTCCTCGCAGGCATCGTGGACCGCGTTCTCCCAGGGGGACTTTTGGTCATCACGTCTCCCTACACATGGCTCGAGGACTACACGCCCAAAGACAAATGGCTGGGGGGCCGAAGGGAGCATGGTGAGCCACTCTCGACGTTCCAAGGCCTGCGGAGGGTGCTGGACCACGCCTTTGACCTCGTCCACCGGCAGGACATCCCGTTCGTGATCCGGGAAACTGCGAGGAAGCACCAGCACACGGTCGCGGAAATGTCGGCCTGGCGACGACGCGAGTAGCCACATCTGGTAGGATTCTGGGTGAGGCGGCGCGGGTGCCGCTGGTTCCTCGACGCCGACTTGGCCATGCCTTTTGACCCTTGCCGAGAATGGCTCGGGATTCATGCGACTGACCTCAAGGATCCGCATCGGGTCCTTGATATTCCGCAGACCGTCACCGACGGCGACACCATTGCGCGCTTGGCCGAAGCCCGGCTCGCCATGCTTTCCAAGATTGCCCCCGGGCCCTTCCAGAAGGCCCACGCGGCGCTCTTGATGCGCGTCGCAGAAGCCCGCGACACGCTTCTGGCGACAGCCACTTGGGACACCGCCGTGGAACCGCCCGAGGAGGAATCGGTCGCGCCCCTGCCGCCGCCGCTGCCAGTCAGCGAGCCCTCACCGGTCGAGGTTCCAATTTCGGTCAACGTTCCCCTGCCAGCCAGCGCTCCCTTGCCAGTGAGCGTCTCGCTCCCCGCCAGCGCCCTCGCGCCAGCCAGCTACCTGCCGCCCCAACTGCCAGCAGTGCCGGAGCCGGAACCGGCCGAGGATGACGACTCGCCGTACGATGCCGCGCCGATTCCGTTTGCCTCAGATGATCCGCTGGCTTATCCAAGCCAATCAACCGGCACCACGACCAAGTCTGGCGGCGGAGGCGTCGGTCTCATCGCCATCTTCCTTGCCGTCATGATTGCCGGCGGATACTACGCCTACAAGCGGTTCGGCGTCGGGCAAGAAGCCTGGGATGTCGCGATCAACACAGTGGTCGCGCCGTTGGTGGATCCCCCGCTGCCCGGAGAAGCGATTCCGACACCGGGGTCGGACGTGAACCAACGGCCGCCAGATCGTTCCGGTGAGGCCCAGGAGCCTCCTGCAACCGCGTCGTCACCGCAGCAGCCTCCTGAGCCACCATCTCCCCCGACCCCTTCCGAGCCCGATCCCGAGACGGAGCGCCGTGTCGCCGAGGAGCGTGCGCGGGCCGCGGAGTTCGTGAATAGCTCGCTCCAAGACGCCTTCGACGCGCTCAAACGCGAAGAATTCGACAAAGCCGACCGTGCGATCGAAGCCGCCTCCCAATACGCCCGTGACGATTTCGACGCGGGCACTCGGGTCGAACGGTGGCGGCTTCTCGCCGCCTATGCCCGTGGCTACGCCGACTATCGGGCTCGGGCATTCCGAGCCGCCAGCGCAGGGCGCGACTACGAGATCGACGGGCGACTGATCGTGGTCATCGAGGTCACTCCCGCCAACTTCACCTACAGGCTCGCAGGTCGAAACTACACGGTTGCTCGAAAGACCATGAGCCCCGTCCTCGAGGTTGGCGTCGTCGAGGCTTGGTTTGCAGGTGGAGCCAAAGCCGCGAACCACTTCTTTCTCGGTGCCCGATGGCTCTGCAAAGAGCCCCCCAACCTCACCCGTGCCCGGACGGCCTGGCAGAAAGCCGCTGACGGCGGTGAAGACGCCGCTCCGCTCATGGCCCTTCTCGAGGATCCGATCACCCAGCAGCCGGATGCGCGCTGAGCCCATGACGGAACCTCTGCTCATCCCGACGGTCGGCACTCCCGTGACCGGAATAGCTCGCCCGCCAGGATCAAAAAGCATCACGAACCGCGCCCTGGTGTGTGCGGCGCTTGCGCGCGGGACGAGTCGACTCACGGGCGTGCTCGACAGCGACGACACGCGAGTCATGGCCGACGGACTTGCCAGTCTTGGCGCCGGCATCGAGGCCGATTGGCCAGCACGAACGATCGTCGTGACTGGCACGCATGGAACCATTCCGGCCACCGACGCCACGATCGACTGCGCCGCCAGCGGCACGACCATGCGATTCCTGTCGGCGATTTGTGGTCTCGGAATAGGTATCTATCGCCTCGATGGCACCCCCCGCATGCGGAAGCGGCCGATCGGCGACCTCATCGAGGCTCTCCGAAACCAGGGCGTCGATGCGGTGGCTGAAAGTCCAGGTGGATGCCCTCCAGTCATCATCCGTTCGCGCGGCATGCCGGGCGGAGTGACCTGCGTACGGAGCGAAACCTCGAGTCAGTTTGCTAGCGGCATTGCCCTCGCCGCGCCCTGCAGCACGCGTGGCATGGAGATCGCGTTTGCCGGCCAAGTCGTCTCGCTTCCGTACCTCGAGATGACTCGCCGTGTGATGGAGTCTTTCGGCGCGGTTTGTGAAGTGCTTCCCGATGGCCGCTGGCGGATCCCTCCGTCCGGCTATGAGCATCGCGACTATCAGATCGAGCCCGACGCCTCAGCGGCAAGTTATTTCACTGCCGCATCAGCCATCACCGGAGGTCGGGTGCGTATCGAAGGGCTCGGCAGCGAAAGCCTCCAAGGCGATATCGCGTTTTGTCACGCACTCGAGCGGATGGGGTGCACCGTCGCATGGGAACCGCGTGCCGTGACCGTCTCAGGCCGTGCAGCCCGGGGAATCGAGATCGACATGAATGCGATCAGCGACACCGTGCCGACCCTCGCGGTGGTCGCGGTCTTCGCCGACGGACCGACGACCATCCGAAACGTCGCCCACGTGCGTGACAAGGAAACCGACCGGATCGGCGACCTCGTTCGCGAACTTCGTCGGCTCGGGGCCGATGTAGACGAGCACCCAGACGGCCTCACGGTGCGGCCATCTGGCACCGCGTCGGAACTCCATGCGGCGCGGATTCACACCTACGACGATCATCGCATGGCCATGAGCCTCTCCCTCGCCGGACTGCGTGTGCCTGGCGTGGAAATCGAAGACCCTATGTGTGTCAAGAAGACGTTCCCGGGCTACTGGAAAGCCCTCGCAGATATTGCGAAATTTCCCGCCCCGTTCGTGCCGCCCGGCTGACCCCCGAGGCCATGCACCAGGGGCCGCAGAGTCACCAAGACTCGCTCGCCATGCCAGCCTGCTCGAGCACGAGCGCCGCACGCTCGAGCAATTCTTCGGCGCGATCGGCCGCCGTCGGATGTCCCGCCCCACACGGTGGCGACGAGGGATCATCGGTCGCCATGAAGCCGCCGCCACAGTGCTGGCAATACACTCGTCGCCCAAGCAGCCGCACCCGGATCTGCAACATCCGGCCGCAGACAGGGCATCGCTGGTGGTAGAAAACTTCTCTGGACATAGCGTGCAGTCCTTTTCTTGGGGAATCCATTCGCCCTGCTCGCATTGTTCCTCACCCAACCGGGGGTGGAGTTTACGCGTTCGTCCCTTGACTGACAACCATCGCGGCTCGCATGAACGATGAGTTTCTCGTGAAAAACAGCGCCCTTTGGGCGATCGGGGAGGTTTGCGAAGTGAAGGAAATTTCCCTCGGGAACTCTGGCCGCTACAATCTGAGGGTTCCGCATGAGGGGATTGCGTTTCACCCATCGTGTCGGCTGCGGTCGCGATGCTCCAGCGCCCATTTTTTACCCCCGTCGTCGTCGGCTTCTGGCTCGTCACCACGGGCTGGCTTGTGGGTTCCAAGATTCTCCCTGTTCTGACACCGGGATCGCCACCGGGGCATCAGGCTTTCTATTCATCATCCGGGCGGCTCGTGCCCGTGGCCTGGACGGTGGAATGCAACGATCATCCGGTCGGCTGGGCCTTCACTCAGGCGACCCACTCGCATCGGGATGGCTTGCTCGTCGATTCCCGACTCCATTTTGATCGACTGCCTCTGGGCGAGGTCCTGCCTGCATGGGCGTCGGCCTTCGTGCACCAAGTGTCGCTCCCTGTGCCGCATGCCGGATTCGACGCGCGTGGAAGACTTTCGATCGACAGTGACGGCCAGCTTCGATCCTTTTCGTCGGTGGTCACCCTGCCAGGTGTGAAGGAGAGCCTGGTGCTGACCGGCATGGTGGACGACGGGAAGGTGTCGATGTTCATGGCGGCAGGCGACCTGCGCTATGAGACGACTCGACACCTCCCGACGACTTCCATGGTCGGGGATGAACTGTCGCCTCTGGCCACGCTGCCCGGGCTCCACGAGGGTCGTCGCTGGACTGTGCCCATGTACAGCCCCTTGCGCCCGGGCCAGTCGCCACTCGAGATTCTTCATGCCGAGGTCGGCCGTGAGGAAACACTCTACTGGGGTGGTGCGCTGACGAGGGTTCACATCGTGTCGTATCGGGAAGACCCATCGAGCAGCCGACCGCCGCGATGCCGGCTGTGGGTCGACCACTCTGGCCGCGTGCTCCGCCAAGAGGCGGCACTTCTGGGCGCCAGGGTGGCGTTCATCAGACAAAGCGACGACGAGGCACTCCGCCTCGCTGCGAACGAAGGGGTCGGGGCCGTCGAGCCAGGCCCCGCCGAGGTGCCGGAGCCTGCCGTGCCATGATCGAATTCGACCACGTCACGCGAACGTACGGCGCAAAAACCGCGGTCTCCGACCTTTCGCTGGCGATTCCCCGCGGTGAACTTTTCGCGTTGCTCGGCCCCAACGGGGCCGGCAAAACGACGAGCATCCGGATGCTCGTCGGGCTGTTGCACCCCACGCGTGGTGCCATTCGTATCTGCGGGCACGACGTGGTCACTGCCCCCAGGGCGGCCCATCTCCACCTCGGATACGTCCCGGACGAGCCGAACCTCTACGACAAACTCACGGGCCGCGAATTTCTCCAATTCATCGCCGACATGTTCGGGATGCCCCGCCACCTCGCTCGCGACAAGATCGACCGTGAGGTGGACTGCTTCGAACTCGGCGAGTTCCTGGATGATCTTGCCGAGAGCTATTCGCTCGGCATGAAACAGCGGCTCGTGTTTGCAGCGTCGCTGCTCCATGACCCTGACGTGCTCGTGCTGGACGAGCCGATGGTGGGCCTCGACCCGCGGAGCGTCCGTATCGTCAAGGACCTGTTGGCCTCACGAACACGTGACGGCATGACGGTTTTCATGTCGACGCATACGCTGGCGATGGCCGAGGAGATGGCCGACCGGGTGGGCATCATGGTGCGCGGTCAGTTGCGGTTCCTCGGCACGGTCCCGGAACTGCGCGAGCAGGTCGCCCTCGAAGCGACATCGCTCGAACAGCTCTATCTCGAACTCACGGGCCCGACGAGAACCGGTTCATGACCGGTCGGGCAGTTCCATCGGCAGCGGTTCGCCTCCTGTCACCGGACGAGGAGGCGAGGCTTTTCGTCCGTCTTCGCGTGACGCTCATTTGGGAAACCGTCCGCGGGATGCTCGTCGGATCGCGGCTCCGCTTGTCACTGGTCGTGCTGCTGAGCCTCCTCTTTTGGTTCGCGCTTTACGGGTTGTTTGCCGAGGCGTTCACGTTTCTCGGTTCGCTTCATGTCGACGTCGTGCCGCTGCTGTTCAACGCCTTCTTCTCCTCGCTCATGGTCATGCTGGTTTTTTCCATGGCCATCCTTCTCTACGGAGGCATGTATCAATCACCTGAGGCGAAGCTGCTGCTCACGCTGCCCGTCCGCGCCGAAACGATCTTCATGCACAAGTTCCGCGAGTCACTCTGGTTCGCGAGCTGGGGTTTCGTCCTCCTGGGGAGCCCGATGTTGGTGGCCTATGGTGTGGTCCGTGAGGCACCTTGGACCTACTTCATGTTGATCCTTCCCTTGATGCTTGCCTTTGTGATGATTCCAGCGGCTCTCGGCGGCATCGCCTGCATGGCACTGGTGGGATGGTTGCCACGCATGCGCCTTCACGCGCTGTCGATCGCGATCACGGCCTCGTGCGTAGGACTTGTGTGGCTGGGGTGGACGTTCCTGTCTCAGCCAAGGCTTGACGTCATGTCCACAGCCTGGTTCGAGCGCACGTTCGCCCGCCTGGCCATCACGGAACAGAAGCTTTTCCCCAGTTGGTGGCTCTCGAGCGGTCTCTTGGAGGCGGCACGGCCCCCCGAGAGAGGGCAGGTATCCGGATTCTTGGAGGCCATGAAGTTCCTCTCGCTCCTCATCGCCAATGCGATGGTCCTCCAACTTGCATCAGCCTGGCTGGCCCGCGCCGTCTACCGCCAGGGCTTTAGTCATCTGGCAAGCGAGGTTCCGGCCCGGCGTCGACGGAAGTCCGTGTGGATCGACCGCCTCTTGCTCGGGGACGACGCGGCGGTTGGCCGACCGCTCCGACTGCTGCTCGTGAAGGATCTGCGACTGTTTCGTCGCGACATCGCTCAGTGGTCGCAGTTCCTGATTTTCTTCGGCTTGCTCGGGCTCTATTTCCTGAACCTCCGATCGTTCAATTACCACACGGCCTATGCGTCGATGATCGGGTTTCTCAACCTGGCCGTCGTGGGCCTGATCCTCTCCACGTTCACCACGCGCTTCGTCTTTCCGATGATCAGCATGGAGGGCCGCCGGTTCTGGGTCCTGGTGCTGCTTCCGGTGCAACGCGATCAGATCGTCTGGTCCAAGTTCTTTTTCTCGTTTGTCGGAGGCCTCCTGCCGTGTGCGGGCCTGGTCTTCCTGAGCGACTCGATGCTCGGCCTCGAATGGCACCTGGTTGCGCAGCATGAATACTGTTGCCTGCTCTTGTGCCTGGGCCTCTCGGGGATCGCCGTCGGCCTCGGCGCGAAAATGCCAGACCTGCGTGAGTCGTCGGCCGCCAAAATCTCGTCGGGATTTGGTGGCACGCTCTGCCTCGTCGTCAGTTCGATGTACATCATGATCGTCGTGGTCGTCGCAGCCGTTCCCACCCATCTCTTTCTGCTGTCGCGAGCCCTGGGACCGAGCATCATCGCGGCCGACGGTTTCCTCGCATGGCTCGCGGGGCCTTGGGGGGCCGCCGCCAGCTTGGCCATCATCACCACCCTGGCCTTTCTGGCGACCGTCGTGCCGCTCCACACGGGCCTTCGGGCATTCCGACAGCTGGAAACGTAGGCGGAAGCCGTTTCCAGGGACAGTTAGCCCGGGCCGCTCACTGCGGTTGCCAGGGAGAGGCTGGATCGTGATGATCCCGGAGACACAACCCAGCATGATTCGTCCCCTCCCCAACTTCGTCGCCGGTTCTGGCCCCTCGACTTCCGAGCAGCGGTCCATTCGCGTCGGCGCCGTGCAGTACCTCAACACGAAGCCGCTCATTCACGGTCTGGCGAACCGTGATCTCGATCTGTCATTCGATCTCCCGAGTCGGCTGGCCGATCGCCTTGCGGCCGGTTCCCTCGATGTGGCCCTCATTCCATCGGTCGAACTTTTCCGCCAGCCCCACCAACGGATCATCTCCGATGCCTGCATCGCGTGCCGCGGGCCGGTCATGAGCGTGAAACTGTTGTTTCGGACGGCGCCAAATCGCGTGACGTCGCTTGCCATGGACGAAGGCTCGCGGACCAGTGCCGCACTCGCTCAGGTTCTGTTGGCCGAGCGGTACGGCATCCATCCCCGAACCGAACTCCTTCCGATCGGTGCTTCCAGTGACGACACGGCCGCCGATGCCGTCCTGTTGATCGGAGATCGGGCCCTGGGCCCCGCCGATTGCTCGGGAGCCTTTCAACTCGTGTGGGACCTCGGCGACGAGTGGTGTCGGTCGACGGGGCTGCCCTTCGTGTTTGCCGTCTGGGCCTCGCGCCCAGGCGCCGACCCCGGCGCGATCGCCCATCGGCTCGAGACGGCCCGGAATTCCGGCAAGGCGAACCTGGCGGCCATCGCGGCGGCCGAGGCAGGCAGGCACGGCCTGACCGTCCCTCAGTGCCTGAGTTACCTTCGTGACAATCTCCACTATGATCTGGGCAACAGAGAGTTGGAGGCACTGCGACTCTTCCGGTCCCATGCCGTCCAACTCGGGCTTGCCCCTTGTCCGTCCGACTCCGTCGCGTCCTGCTCCTCGCTCTGATGCCACGCAGCATTCCTGACACACTCGACGCCGTCGTCGCCGGCGATCGGCTCACGTTCGAATCCGCCGCGCGCCTTCTCGAGTGCCACGATCTCGCCGCGATCGGCCGGGCTGCCGATGCCGTGACCCGCCGTCTCCATCCCGAGCCTTGGCGGACCTACAACATCGACCGCAACATCAATTACACGAACATCTGTACGGCGGTCTGTGATTTTTGCGCCTTCTACCGCGGGCCGAAGAGCCCGGAAGGCTACGTGCTCGATCGCGACGAACTGCTGAAGAAGATCGAAGAAACGGTCTCCCTCGGGGGTGACCAGATCCTCATGCAGGGAGGTCTCCATCCCACGCTGCCCCTCGAGTGGTATGAGGAACTTCTCCGCGACATCAAGAGCCATTTCCCCCAGGTGAACGTCCACGGCTTTTCTCCCCCGGAAATCTACCACTTCACGAAAGTTTCCAAGCGCCCCCTTCCCGAGGTGCTCGAACGGCTGGCAATCGCCGGTCTCGGCTCACTCCCAGGCGGCGGCGGCGAAATCCTCGTCGACCGCGTGCGGGCTGCAATCACGCGGGGCAAGGTGATGACCGACGACTGGCTGGAGGTGCATCGCCAATGGCATCGGCTCGGTGGCAAGAGCACCGCCACGATGATGTATGGCCATGTCGAAACGCTTGCCGAGCGGATCGAGCATCTGGATCGTCTCCGAGAACTTCAGGACGAGACCGGCGGCTTCACGGCCTTCATCTGCTGGTCCTTTCAGCCTGACAACACCGAGATGGACGACATTCCGCCGGCCGGCGCCTTCGAATACCTCAAGACCCAGGCCGTGGCTCGCCTCTACCTCGACAATTTCCCCAACATCCAGTCGAGCTGGGTCACGCAAGGCCGCGACATCGGCCAGCTCGCGCTTTTGTTCGGGGCCAACGACATGGGCAGCCTGATGATCGAGGAGAATGTCGTGAGCGCGGCCGGCACCGTTCATCATCTCACGCTCGACGAAATGAAGTCGGCCATTTCGGAACTCGGCTTCGTCCCGCGTCGCCGCAACGTCTTTTACGAGTTGTTTGAAGAAGGTGACGAGCCGGTCGCCATGACTCCTGCCAACCGGCCTGGCTTCCTGCCGCTGCCGGTCGCGGCCGCGTCGCCGTGACCAAGCGCGTTCCAGTGCCGCTGCGAGGGTCGTACACGCTTCGCAGCCGATGGCTCCTGCCGATGGGCGGACCGCCTATCCAGAATGCATGGCTGCGGATCGAGCGAGGCCGGATCGCATCCGTCGCCCGTCGGCCCATCGGACCGCCCCAAGACTGCATCGACTTGGGCGATGCCATCATCGTTCCAGGCCTCGTCAATGCCCACACGCACCTCGAGTTCTCGGCGGCCCTCACGCCCTTGGATACGCGCGGTGGTCTCCCGGCCTGGATCGCCCGCGTTGTGGCCTCGCGCCGTGAACGCCCCGCGGACGGCCAAGGAACCGTGGCCGCCATCCGGCAAGGCCTCGTCGAGAGCGCCGCGGCCGGCGTGACGACCGTCGGCGACATCGCAACAAACGCGCCGCCACGTGCCTACGCGGGGCCTGGGCCGCGCGTTCGCGTCTACCGTGAGGGCCTCGGCCTGAGACCAGCGGCGCTGGATACAGTGCCACGATCGATCGCTTCCGACCTCGATCACCTCTCAGCCGCCGGCATCGCGACGGCCATCTCGCCGCACGCCCCCTACTCCGTCGCAGCCGCTCTCGGCCGTGCACTTCTGGACGAAGCGCAGCGACGCCAATGCCCCGTCGCCATGCATCTTCTTGAAAGTGAAGCCGAGGCCGAGTTCCTCGCCCGTGGAACTGGTCCCTTCCGAAAACTACTCGAAGATCTTGGCGCCTGGGATCCAGCCTGTCCGCCGCACCTGTTGCCTGCCGCAGAGTGGATCAACCGCCTGGCCCGTTGCCGCCGCGGCATTGTCGTACACGCCACACACATCGGCACCGACCCAAACGCTCTCATCTGCCTGGCGAGGCATCGTAACCGCCTCGCCGTCGTCATCTGCCCACGCACCACGCAGGCCATCTCCGGGGTGCTCCCTCCGTTGCAGCTCCTGACATCGGCTGGCATCCGCCTCGCGATCGGCACGGACAGCCGCGCGAGCAATCCCGATCTCTCCGTCCTCGCAGAATGCCGAACGCTGGTGGACGCTGGAGTCACGAGCCCGGAGGAATCGCTGCACATGGCGACTGTCCATGCGGCGTGGGCCCTCGCCTTCGAGGACCGAGCAGGAACCATCGCCGTCGGACGCCCCGCCGACCTCGCAATTCTGATGCCGCGTTCATCGGCTGCCGACCCGTTCACTGCAGCACTCGACCCATCCACGGTCGTCGCCACCACGCTCCGCCGTGGACGACTGATCGCTGGGCAGCTCGGGGCTGCCCGTGTCATGGAGCCGGCGAGGTTGCTGTAAGACAAGTTGGCCATCCTTGGCCAACTTGTCACGGCAGCCCTTCGGCCGCCAAGCAGATGTCTCCGAGCGAGCGAAGGGCAGGCATGCCCGTCCGCTTAGGAGCCGGGCTTCGCACGGCGACCCCAAGCCGGAGACGACGCCGGGACGGCGGCGACGGCGCGACAGGATCCCGTTACATACCCGTGACGGATGGATTCAGGGAACTTTTCTATTGTTCAGGCATCCCACCACGTGTGACGGAATGTCACCCACCTTCGCGAGGCCCCATCATGACGCCGCGACCCTCGAGAACGTTCCCAGCGATTGCTCTGGCCCTCATCGCCACCGTCGCCTCGGCCGACGGCCTGATCATCGTTGATCGCCCGCCACCAGGCTGGCGGCCTTCCCCTCATGTGCCGCACGCCTTCGCCCCGCTCGAAGTCCGCCGCCACCACGTCACGGTCTCGATCAAGGACCAGGTCGCGGTCACCGAGGTCGACCAAGCGTTCTTCAATCCGAATGGTGTCCAACTCGAGGGCACGTATCTCTTTCCGGTGCCCAAGGGGGCCAAGATCGACTCCTTCTCGATGGATATCGATGGCACGCTGACGGAGGCGGAACTTCTCGACGCCGAAAAGGCCAGGAACATCTACGAAGACATCGTTCGTCGAATGAAAGATCCGGCCCTGCTCGAATACGCGGGTCAGGATCTATTCAAGGTCCGAATCTTTCCCCTGGAACCCCGCAAAGAGAAGCGTGTAAAGCTCAGGTACACGCAGCTCATGGCATCCGACGGCGGCCTCGTTGAATACCGCTATCCGTTGAATACCGAAAAGTTCTCGGCTCGCCCAATCGAATCGGTCAGCATGAAGGTCAAGCTCACAACAGCCGAGCCACTCACGACGATCTCCTCACCGAGCCATGACGTCGAGATCAAGCGGGATGGCGACCACAAGGCCATCGTCGGCTTCGAGGCGAAGGATGTTCGGCCCGACACCGATTTTCGTCTGCTCTACGGAGTCGCGCCGTCCGACGATATCGGCCTGGGACTTCTCTCCCATCGCGAGCCTGGCGAGGACGAGGGCACGTTCGCCCTCTTTGCCGCCCCCTCACCGGCCGCCCTGGGAGTCACGGCGCAACCCAAAGACATCGTCTTCGTGCTCGACACATCCGGCTCGATGGCCGATGGCGACAAGCTCGGCCAGGCTCGTCGCGCCCTGGAGTTTTGCATCCGCAATCTCGACAACCGTGACCGTTTTGGGGTCGTGCGATTCTCGACCGAAGCGGAGACACTGACTGATCACCTGCTGCCTGCGGACGAATCCTCTCGTGAAAAGGCGGTCACTTTCGTGAAGGGCTTCAAGCCGATCGGTGGCACGGCGATCGCCGACGCCCTGCAGCGAGCCATGAAGCTCGCGTTGGCCGACCACGACCCGAAGCGACCTTGCTTCGTGGTGTTTCTCACGGATGGCCTTCCCACGGTCGGCACGACGAATGTCGACGAGCTCGTCGCGATCACGAGCAAGGCCGCGGAGAAACAATCGATGCGGGTCTTCTGTTTTGGCGTGGGAACCGACGTGAATACCCACTTGCTCGACAGGATCGTCCAGAAGAACCGGGCAGCCGGCCAGTACGTTCTCCCTGGTGAGGATCTCGAACTGAAGCTGGCGAGTTTCTACGGCAAAATCGCCAGCCCTGTCCTGGCGAACCTCGAAATCACGGCGGATGGCCCAGTGCGGATCTCGAAGGTTCATCCGACTCCGCTGCCCGATCTCTTCAAGGGGGAGCAACTCGTCATCCTCGGCCGGACCACCGGAACCGGGCGGGCCACGTTCACGCTGACCGGCACGGTCGCCGGTGAGAAGCGGCAGTTCACCATCACGAGAACGTTTTCCGAGAAATCGGATGACCATGACTACCTGCCGACACTCTGGGCCACCCGCCGCGTCGGATTTCTCCTGGACCAGATCCGGCTGCATGGCGAGAGCAAGGAACTGCGCGATGAAGCGGCGACCTTGGCGCGCCGCTACGGCATCGTGATGCCCTATACCTCATGGCTCATCCTGGAGGACGAAGGTCGACGAAACGTCGCCACGCGGGATCGCACACTCCAGTCGCTCGACGCGGACGTGGCTGCTCGGTCCGAGGCCAAGCGAATGTATGGAGCGGCTCGCGAAAAACAGAGCGGCCCCGGTGCCGTCGGCGACGCCCGCGCCTACGACGCCCTGCGTGGGGCTCAAAACCTCGCGGCTCCGGCAACAGCCAACGCTTCGGCATGGCGTGGCCAGGCTGACGAAGAGGCAGGCGAGGTCGTCGCCGTCCAAAAGGCGGTCGAAAATCAGCGAACACGAAATGTCGCTGGCCGCACGTTCTACGCCAATGCCAACCAATGGATCGACGCCCGCGTTCAGGAGCGAGCGGCCGCTCCGCGAAGACAAGTTCCGTTCGGTTCCGAAGCCTATTTCGATCTCATGAAGAGCGCCCCGTCGGCAGCCCAATGGCTTGCCCTCGGCCGCAACGTCGTGGTCCTTGTGAACGACGAGATCATCGAAGTCATCGACTGAGCCAATGGAATCGCCCCGTGACCATACCAGGAGACTCTTGCCATGAAGATTTCAGCCTTCTGCACCTGCGTTCTTGTCTTCGTCGCAGCCACTGTCGCGCACGGTGACGCACCGACGCCCCCCACCAAGCCCAGGATCGAAGTCTGCTTCGTGCTCGACACGACGGGCTCGATGTCGGGCCTTATCGAAGGGGCGAAAGAGAAGATCTGGAGCATCGCCAACGAGATGATTGCGGCGAAGCCGACCCCCGAACTGAAACTCGCACTCGTCGGCTACCGCGATCGTGGCGACGAATACATCACGAAGATCACCGATCTCACCGACGACATCGACGCGATCCATGCCCGACTCATGGAGTTTACGGCGAACGGCGGCGGAGATGGCCCGGAGTCGGTCAATCAAGCCCTCCACGAGGCCGTCACGAAGATCACGTGGAGCAAGGACCGTGACGTCCTCAAGATCGTCTTCCTCGTCGGCGACGCCCCGCCCCACATGGACTACGACCAGGATGTGCGGTACCCGGAGGTCTGTCAGATGGCGGTCAAGAACGACCTCGTGATCAACGCCGTGCAGTGCGGTCAGCAAGGTGACACAGCGACCGTCTGGAAGGAGATCGCGAAGCTCTCCGAAGGAAAGTACATCCCGCTGGTGCAAACAGGTGGCATGGTGCGGATCGACGCCCCGCAGGATACGGAGATTGCGACGCTCAATCGCGAGCTTGGAACGACCTTGATCGGCTACGGCGGAGCTGAGGCCCGTCGCGAGGTTGCCGCAAAACAGTCCCTGGCTGAATCCGCACCGGCCTCGGCCGCGGCCGACCGACTGGTCTACAACGCCGCGACGGGCAAGACGGTCCAGGGCGGAAGCGAGTTGATCGATGCCCTCGATCGCGGCGATGTCACGCTCGACGCCGTGAAGGATGAAGACCTCCCCGAAGAACTCAGGGTGCTCGACGCCGAAGAACGGGCCGTCGCCGTCGAAGCCAAGCGGGCCAAGCGGAAGGAACTGCAAGCCATGCTCGACAAGCTCCTCGAAGAGCGCAACGCGTTCATCGTCACGGAGCGCAAGCGACTTGCCGAGTCCGGCAAAGGCGATGCCTTCGACGCCGAGGTCACCACGACCGTCCGTGAACAAGCCGCCAAGAAAGGCATCGAGTACGCCAAGTAGGTCGCCCGCGCCGAGCAGGCCGGCATCCTGCCGGCCGCCGCTCGTACCGTCGCCATTGGGAAACGCGCCACAGGCTCGGGGCTGCCCGTGTCATGGAGCCGGCGAGGCTGCTTCAAGGCCGGCGGGGCATCCATGCCCCCGGCGGCCTGGCCGGGCCTCCGCCCGGCCGCTCGCGCAATAACTGCTTCGAAACGGTGACAGCCCCGAGCCCACGCGCGACGTCGACAAACGGACCTACAACCGGCAGTTCGCGATCCGGGTCTCGATGATCGCGGAGGCACCGATCGCTTCGAGCCGCTCGATGACGGCGTGGGCCTCGCCCCGTTTCACCATGGCCCGGATGGCACACCAGCCCGAGTCTTCGAGGGCCATGATCGTGGGAGACTTGAAGCCCGGGGTGATCCGCTCAGCTTCGGCAAGCCGAACTCGCGGCACGTTGTATTCGAGGAGCGACCACCCGCGGGCGATAACAATCCCTTCGAGCCGGCGAACGATTCGATCGGCAAGCTCCGGATGGGACAGGTTGGGATCCTGCACGAGAATGGTCTCGTAGCGACCGATTTCATCGAGTACGCGGAGGCGATTCGCGGCCAGGGTGCTGCCGGTCTCGACGAGGTCGACGATGGCGTCGGCAACACCGAGCGTGATCATCACCTCGACACTGCCGGAGAGCTCGACGAAATGAGCATCGTGCACACCGCGATCGGCGAGCCACTTCCGCGTGATGCGAGGAAAACTTGTCGCGATCCGCTTTCCCGCCAGCATCGCGGGGGCGTCGATCGCGGAGTCGTCGGGCACACAGAGCGCGAGCCGGCAGTTTCCGACCCCGAGGTCGAGTCGATGCACGACCTCCGCGCCACTTTCGGCGACGAGGTCCGCCCCGGTGATGCCAAGGCCGATCGCTCCCTCAGCCACGAGCACAGGGATGTCGTCGGTCCGCAGGAACGTGATCTCGACCGGCATGTCCTTGCAGCGGGCGAAAAGGCTTCGGTCTGTTCGTCGAAACGACAGGCCGGCATCGGCGAGCAATTGCGCCGCAAGTTCCGCGAGCCGTCCCTTGCTCGGAATGCCGATTCTGAGAAGCCATTCAGTGCCGTGGTCGCTCATCCGTTGCCTCCGCCCGTAGCCCTGGCCGCCTTCTCAGCGAGCCCCGAAACGCCAAACCGCCGCGCCAATTCCGCCTCGACAGCTCCGAGGGGCACATCCCGGCAGGCCAGCAGCACAAGCGTGTGATAGAGGAGATCGGCGGCCTCGGATACGACACGCTCGTCGGGTTCGCCACCCGCTGCCCGAACCAGTTCCTCCGCCTCTTCCGCAACCTTCGACCCAGCCAGCGTGACCCCGCCCGCGAGCAGTTTGGCGGTGTAGGATCGGGAAGCGTCGCTCCCCTTCCGCGCGGCGATGACCTGCTCGAGTGAGGCAAGCACCTCGCCCAGCCGACGTTCGGATCCCTCGAAAGCTGACACGAATGACTCCGGAGCCCGAGCTCCCTGAACCTGACGCGGGGCTGCCGAATCCGCTCCGGCCGCCACTTGAAAACCGCCCAACTCTAGCATGCGGCCAGCAGCCATCCGCCCGAAACCGCCCACGACTGGGCGAAGACTGCTGGTTTTTGACCGGCCCGACGGCAGCCGGCAAATCGGCCCTGGCCATCCCGATGGCCCGCCGACTCGGTGCGGATATCGTGAGCGTCGACTCGATGGCGGTGTACCAGGGGCTCGACGTCGGAACGGCCAAGCCGTCGACAGAAGACCGCACTGCGGTCCCGCACCACTGCATTGACGTTGTTCCCCCGGCCCACTCGTTCAGCGTTGCCGAATGGCTCACACTCGCCGCAGCCGCCGTGGAAGACTGTCGCGCGCGGGGGCGTCGAATCCTCTTTGTCGGCGGCACCCCCCTGTACCTTCGCGGCCTGCGCGACGGCCTCGCCGACCTCCCGCCCGCCGACCCAGCGATCCGCGCATCCCTCCTGGCCGAGGCAGAAGACCGAGGCCCCGACCAGCTTCACGCGCGACTGGCCACGATCGACCCACAGGCCGCAACCCGCATCCACCCGCGGGACACGAAGCGCATCGTGCGGGCCCTCGAGGTTTGCACGCTGACTGGCCAACCGCTCTCGGCCGCTCACACACCGGTCCACGATCCGATTTTTGAAACACGCGTCATGATTCTCGATGTCACGCGAGAGGAACTCGCCAAGCGGATTGATCGTCGCGTCGAAGCGATGTTTGCAAACGGGCTCATCGAAGAAACGGAAACCGCGCTCGCGTCCCCCGGCGGCATCGGCTTTACGGCCCGGCAGGCTCCAGGCTACACCGAAGTGATTGACTTTCTGGCCGGCCACATCGACCGCACCGAAGCGATCCGGCGCACCCAACTCCGCACGCGTCGGCTCGCCAAGAGGCAGAGGACATGGTTCAGGAGTTTCAAGAACGCCATATGGATCGGGGCATAAGCCGCTGCAAGCCGGGGCTGCCCGTGTCATGGAGCCGGCGTAGAAAGCTGAGCGAAGCCTGGAGGGCGAAGCGAAGATTTCTCCGAGCGCCGCGGTGGCCAGGATGGCCACCGCAAGCGTCCGGCGACATGACACGGGCAGCCCCGGCGCCACGCAGGACGTGAATTCACGGGGTCGAAAACGCCCGTCCGGGGTGATTTTCAGGCCGCCCGGATGCTAGCAACCAAAGTGCTAGCACGAGATGTTGTGCCGCAGGGTCGCCCGACACCACAAAATCGACGCAATCGTTGCAATTGATCTTGCGGCCGCTACGTTCCCGCCCGTCGCCACGACGCGACACGGTGCCCATGGATGGGCGCCGGATTGCTCTCCCATGTCACGGAGGATCTCTATGGCTGCCAAGCCACTCATCGGCATCAATACGGACTACCGCTCGGCTCGCAAGGAGCATGCCGCCCTCTCCTTCATCGCGGCCGGTTACTACGACGGCATTCTGGCCTCCGGTGGCATTCCCGTGATCCTGCCCCCGCTCACTGATGAGGACGACGTCGTTCGCGTTCTCGACATGCTCGATGGCGTGGTCCTCGTCGGCGGCTCGGACCTCGACCCCCGCCGCGACGGCTACATGCCGCACCCGGCCGTGCGCCCGATGGAGCCTCGTCGCGAAGACTTTGACCGCATGCTTGCCAAACATATCTGCGCCCGCCACATGCCCGTTCTCGGCATCGGCTGCGGCATGCAGCTGCTCAACATCACGGAAGGCGGCACGCTCTTCCTGCATATTCCAGAGGACCTGCCAAAGGCGATCCCCCACAAGGATCCGACCGACCTGGCCCACCGCCATGCCCTCCTCGTCGAACCGGGCTCCGTCATGGAGCGGGTCTACGGAGACGGTGAAATCCGCGTCAACAGCATGCACCACATGGCGATCGACGACCTCGCCAACAGTTTTCGAGTGACCGCCCGCGCGCCGGACGGCGTGATCGAGGCTTTTGAGAGCACGGTCGAGAACTGGACGGCCATCGGCGTTCAGTTTCATCCGGAGGCCGACTCCGCCTCGGCTCTCGACGTGAAGATTTTCGAAGAGTTCATCATCGGCATCACGGGCATCGTCCCCGAGATGCGGCTCGTGGCCTGACCCGATAGATATCGATGGCCGGCCCGTCGGTCGCACCAAGCGGCCGGCGGGCCGGCTGTTTTTCAACAGCCAGGCCGGCAGCAGCACACGCCGGTTCGAACTCAGCAGCACGTGCCCGTCCGGGATCGGCGATGAGCGCCAGGCCATCCTCGGCGAGCGTCCGTGCGAGCATCCCGGCAAGCGCGATCGCATGATGCTTCTCATAGAGCACGTCGGCGGCGACGACCCGGTCGAACCGCCCGAGGTCATCCGGAGGGGCCCGCCAGTCGACGAGCCGGATCGCGAGCGCGGCGGCGCCGTTGCGCTCCGCGTTGTAGCGGACACCTTCGAGCGCGTCCTCCTCGTAGTCACTCGCCGTTGCTGCAAAGCCGCCTCGTGAGGCCACGATCGCCGGGAGTGCCAAACCACAGCCGAGTTCGAGCAGCCGCTGGCCCCTTCCATCCAGAAGGGCGATCTCCTCCGCAAGCACGATGGCCGACTCCCACACGTTCGCCCAGTACGGAATCCGCTCGTCCCGAGCAAACGCCTCTTCGTCAATGAGTGAATCGACGTCGGGCGGGCACCAGAACCGGTAGGCCGTGCCGCGGATGTCGATGGTTCGTTCGATTGGCGTGAACCGCTCGTATCCGGCGGGAATTGGCTGACTCATGCCGTTCGAGTCTCCTGACCGTCACATCCGACAGAGGGCGGCGCCAAGAATCGGAGGGCGATGGTCGCGCGAGGCCTTATCATGTGGCACGATTGTACGGTCCCGTTTTCTGCCTACCACTCACGCCAGGGCCTCCGATGCTGACCGACTACGACATGTACCTTCTCGGCGAAGGGCGCCACTGGAAGAGCTACGAGAAACTCGGGGCCCAACTCGAGTCCCAAAACGGCGCGCCCGGGGTGAATTTTTCGGTGTGGGCCCCGAACGCCGACCTCGTGGAGGTCGTCGGGGACTTCAACCACTGGAACGGCACCGCCCACCGGATGCACAAGCGCATTCCGTCCGGCATCTGGGAGCTGTTCGTGCCGGGCATGCCCGTCGGAACGCTCTACAAGTACCGCATTCATGCTCACGGCGATCAGAGTGATCGCACCGACCCGTATGGTTTTGGCGCCGAAGTGCCGCCGCGCACCGCCTCAGTCGTCACCGATCTGACGACCTACCAATGGAAAGACGCGGACTGGATGGCCACGCGAGCGGCCAAGAACTCGCTCGACGCCCCGATGACCGTCTACGAGGTTCACCTGGGAAGTTGGCGGCGGCCGGGTGACAATCCCCACCGCTGGCTCACCTATGCCGAACTCGAGAAAGAGCTCGTGCCCTACGTCGTCGAGATGGGTTTTACCCATGTCGAGTTTCTGCCTCCCACCGAGCATCCCCTCTCCGCGAGTTGGGGCTATCAGACCATCGGCCTGTTCGCGGCAACGAGCCGCTTCGGGTCGCCCCAGGACCTCATGTCGTTGATCGATGCGTTCCATCGTGCCGGGGTGGGCGTGTTCATCGACTGGGTGCCAGCACATTTCCCGCGTGACGGCCACGGCCTGAGGCGTTTCGACGGCACCGCCCTCTACGAACATGAAGACCCCAAGAAGGGCGAGCATCCTGACTGGGGCACGATGATCTTCAACTACGGCCGCAATGAAGTGGCCAACTACCTCATCTCGTCGGCCCTCTTCTGGCTCGACCGCTACCACATCGACGGCCTCCGGGTCGATGCCGTGGCGTCGATGCTCTACCTCGACTACAGCCGCAAAGAAGGAGAGTGGACCCCCAACTGCTTCGGCGGCCGGGAAAACCTGGAGGCGATCGAGTTCCTGAAGCAATTCAACGTCCAGACGCATTCCCACCACCCGGGCACGCTCACCATCGCCGAGGAGTCGACCGCCTGGGCCGGTGTGTCACGGCCGACGTATGTCGGGGGCCTCGGCTTCAGCCTCAAGTGGAACATGGGCTGGATGAACGACACGCTTCGGTACATGAAGCACGATCCGATCCACCGCAAGTACCACCACGACGAGCTCACCTTCAGCCTCATCTACGCCTTCCATGAAAACTTCGTCTTGCCGCTGTCGCATGACGAGGTCGTTCACGGCAAGTGCTCGTTGCTGGCGCAAATGCCCGGTGACCTCTGGCAGAAGTTTGCCAACCTTCGGCTGCTCTACGCCTACATGTGGTGCCATCCCGGCAAGAAACTGCTCTTCATGGGAGGCGAGTTCGGCCAGTGGAACGAATGGAATTTTGACGAGAGTCTCCAGTGGCATCTCCTGGAGTGGGAGAGCCACCGTGGACTGTCACGCTCCGTCGCCGACCTGAATGACCTCGTGCGCCGAGAGCCGTCGCTCCACGAGCTCGACTTCGACGGCCGCGGGTTCGAGTGGATCGACTGCCACAACTGGCAAGACAGCGTGCTCGCCTTCATTCGCCACGGCCGCAACCCCGACGATTTCGTGATCGTCTGCTGCAACTTCACGCCCGTGCCGCGGCATGGCTACCGACTCGGCGTGCCCTGTGGTGGCGACTACGACGAGGTGTTCAACAGCGATTCGGCTTGGTACGGCGGCGGGAACGTCGGCAACTCCGGAGCCCTTCGCGCGAAGCCCGAGCCGCATCACGGACGGAAGCACTGCGTGTCGCTGACGCTGCCGCCACTGGCGTTGGTCGTCCTGAAGCCGAGGCGGGCGAAGCCTGCTACTGCCTCGGGGCCCGCAGCCACGTGACGCCGCTGCGGCGTTCGATGTCAGCGAGCCACCGCTCGTAGACCTCGCGGGTTTCGTCTTCAGCGAGCCCCGCGAGCCGCCGCGGATCGGCAGTGGCGTCACGGAACCGGCCCTGAAGCGTGGCGTCGTCTGGCTCAAACGCCACGAGGCGAATCGCGTAGCAGACCGTTTCGGGCTCGTTGAATGCCACCGCCGTAGCCCCCGGCTCGAGAGAGAAGACGGCCTCCATCAAGGTTTCGCCCGCCATCTCAATACCATCTGGATCCGAGAGGACTGGCGCCGAGCCGAACGGTGCCGTCCCTCGCGTAAGCCAGGTAAATGGACCGACGTTCGTCGCCACCAGGCCTTCACGCCCCTTGATCACATCCGCCAACGATTTTTCCTTGGCGGCATCCGCAAACTCTTTGGCCTGCTTCTTCGCGAGTGGACGGGCCTCCAGGAGTTTCCAGACCCGTTCCACTTCGGACTTGATCTCGGCGAACGGCGGCGTGAATTCCGGACGATCCTCGGTCTTCCATGAGAGGTACTGTGCTCCTGCGATATCGCGTGTGGTCACCGGGCGGAACCGAGGGGCCGCAGGTGAAAGGACCATATCGGCCCACCGTTGCTGCTGCACGCCGAAACGCTCCGAGAAGGCGAACTGAAAACTACGACCGACGCCTTCGGCAGCAGCGGCTTCCGCGGGCGTGACGAAATCCGATCGGATTCCCTCGAGGCCGTGTTCAGCGGCGATCTTGCTGATGTCGGGAGCCGGCGGAACCTTCTCGCCTAGTCCGAGGGCGAGTTCCAGGTCATCGGAGTACTTCGCAATCTTGGCCGTTACCGTGCCGAAGATCTCCGAGATCTTCTTGTCGGCCGCCTGTTGGGCCAGACGCTTGCGGATGTCGTCTTTGACCTTCTCGAGAGGCTGGAACTCGATCGGCTTTTTTGGAGTGCCGTCATCCGCAGGTTTCGCCTCGGCTGGCTCGGCGGCGGCATCCGCAGCAGCCTCGCTGGGTTTCTCGGATGCTGTGGAAGGCTCGCCCACGGTCTTTTCCGGTTCGGGACCATCGGATCCTGCAGCCGGTGGTGTGCCAGTTTCCGGCTTGGCAGGGTCGGCGTCGTCTTTCTGTTGAAACGCGACCTGCCGGACGATCGTGCGCCGGAGATTCGACGCGCCATCGCCTTCATCAGCTTTGCCACCCTCATCAGGCTGCGCGGCAGGCTCGCCATCCTTGGCAGGCGTCACGGCGTCGACTGGTTTTGTCTCGTCTGCTGGGGGCCCGTCGGATGGTTCGGGGCTCGGGGCGGCGCCTTCCGCAGCGGCGTCCCCTTCCTTCGAAGCCTTTTCTTCAGCGGCCGGCTCCGCCACCTTCTGATACATCGCTTCCTTGTTATCTTCGTAGAACTTCTCGATCTCGGCATCGGTCACCGCCGCCTCGGCTTCAGCGACAAACAAGTCGGCACGGGCGACGAGTGCGTCATATTTGGCCCTGGCCGGCTCCCGGAATCCGGGCGTGGTGCTGCGGGCCCGTGGGAGTTCATTGGCGTACTGGGCGTAGAGTTTCTCGAGCGCGGCAGCCGACGGTGCGGGCACTTCACTCGCCAGTGACTCGACGACCACCGGCACGACTTCGACCGTCGCCGACTGCTCGAGTTTTCGGAAGGCGTCCCAGCGCCAGCCGGGCGGCGTGCTCATGAAACCGGCGCCTCGGAGAAACAGGGCCTGCAGACGCTCGCCGAGAATCACGTCGCGAAGCGCGTCGAAAAGGTCGGATTCAGTGACACCGGCCCGGCTCCGGAGGTCAGCGATGACCCCCTGCATTTCCTCGGGTGTCACCCGATCGCCGGTCCAAAGCCCCAAAAAGTCGTTCACGACGGTGTCGCTGACCACGATGCCGTTGGCCTCGGCTTCACGGGCCATCAGGATCGTGTCGACCACCCCCTTCTCGTCGTCTCGAAGCGGTGGTTGCATCCGCTCGTCACCCGTGGCCGCCACCCGGAGGGCCATGAGGAACTGATTCAGGGCACGACGGACCCGCGTCACCCGTTCGAGGTCGGTTTCCTTGAGCGAACCGCCGTTCCAACGGACAACGACGCTGTCATTCGGTCCAACGGCATCCCCCCCCATCTGAAGCAGGGGCGGGAGGACGAAGAATGCCAGCATCGCCATGATGGCGAGCCCGGCCAACGCGGCCTTCTGGTAGCGTCGAAAAACGTTGAAATGCCCAGCCATGGTGTCGCCTGAAGGGAACTCGAGGGAAGGAGACTGCAGAAATAACGACGCCGTTCCCGTTCGGGGAACGGCGAAAACTCAGCCACTTGACAAGCCAGTTCCGCGCAGGGTAACGCTGTCTGGCTCAGATCAGGCCGCGATTGTAGCGCCAGGCCTGCTGGCGCCAATCCCGATGTTCGCACACCCATCGTCCCCGAAAGCCCCATCCCGCCCATGGCGAAGAAAACACGCACCCCTGGTCGGAAAACCGGCGATTCGACGGCGGTCGCTTCGCCTCGGGGCGCCTACCAACTCGTCATCGTCGAGAGCCCGGCGAAGGCGAAGACCATCGAGAAGTACCTGGGCCCAGGGTTCGTGGTGAAGGCCTCGGTGGGGCACATTCGGGACCTGCCGAAGCGGGCGCCGAAGGGCGTGAAGCAGCCGGTCCCTGGCGTTGACCTCGAGAACGACTTCGAGCCCACCTACGAAGTGGCGTCGGAAAAACAAAAGACCGTGACCGAGTTGCGAAAGCTCGCCAAGGGTGCCTCTGATATATGGTTCGCAACCGACCTTGACCGGGAGGGGGAGGCCATCGCCTGGCACCTCACCCAAGTGCTCGGCGTGGATCCGGCCCACGCCAAGCGAGTGACCTTCGATGCGATCACGAAAACCGAGGTGCAGCGAGCCTTTCAGTCGCCGCGGGCCATCAACATGCCGCGGGTCGAAGCCCAGCAGGCGCGGCGGATCGTCGATCGCATTGTCGGCTACGAGGTGTCGCCCGTCCTCTGGAAAAAGGTGGCGGGGGGCCTTTCGGCCGGGCGTGTGCAGAGCGTGGCCCTTCGCATCGTCGTCGAGCGAGAACAAGAGATTCGGGCCTTCACGCCGTCCGAGTCCTGGGACATTTCCGGGTGCCTGACGTTTGATGTGGCGGCAGCCGCGGGGCTGCATGACGCCTGGAAGACACTGCTTGACCAGCGCGATGAGCGGGGCAAGGGGCCGCTGGTCCGTGATCGCATGGCATGGCTCGCCGACCGGAAAGCGCTTTCGTGCAGCCTCGTCGAAGTCGGTGGCAAGCCGTTGGCGATCGAGGCCGAAAACACGTCCGAGGCCGACCTCGTGCCGCAGGCCGTCGCGGCCGCCGAAGCCGCGGGGCTCGTCGACATTCGCGTGGACCGTGAGACAAATGACGACGGAAAAGGCCGCGGCCGAAACCTCGTGCGGATCAGTGGCCGCCCGGCTCCGACGGCTCGCTACAAGGTCGAGAACATCGCGGTCACTCGGACCCGGTCCAAGCCGTATCCCCCGTTCATCACGAGTACGCTCCAGCAGGCCGCCAGCAGCCGCCTCGGCATGAGCACGGACCGTACGATGCGGGTCGCGCAGCAACTCTACGAAGGCATCGACCTTCCTTCCGAAGGTCGCGTCGGCCTCATCACCTACATGCGAACCGACTCGACGAACCTGTCGGGTGAAGCGATTTCCATGGCCCGGCAGTTCCTCGAGAAGAAGTTCGGGGACGCCTACGTACCCGAAAAACCCCGATTTTACGCGAGCAGCAACAAAGGAGCTCAGGAAGCCCACGAGGCGATCCGCCCCACGGACCCGTCGCGGGATCCCGATGCCATTCGTGCGGCGCTGACCGACGAGCAGTACCGCCTCTACCGCCTCATCTGGCAGTGTTTCTTGGCGTGCCAGTCGACCGATGCCGAGTGGGATTCCACCGCGGTCCGCATGCGTCGTAGTGACGTCGATTCGGGTGCGGTGTTCAAGGCCAACGGCCGCGTCCTTCGTTTCGACGGCTTTTATGTGATCAGTGGTGTGCCCCGCGACGACGGCGAGCAGGTGCTGCCCGATTTTTCCGAGGGGGCCATCCTCGCGCCCTTTGACATCGACCCACGCCAAAAATTCCAGGCACCGCCGCCGCGGTTCACCGAGGCCACGCTCGTCAAGAAGCTCGAAGAAGAAGGAATCGGTCGGCCGTCGACGTACGCGAGCATCATCAACACGATCGAGTCGCGAGGCTATGTCGAGCAGCATGAACGGCGATTTCATGCCACGGCGATCGGCGAGGCCGTCACCGAGTTTTTGAAGGACGGGTTCGCCAACCAGTTCATCGAGATCGGCTACACCCGCGAGATCGAACGGGAGCTCGACCAGGTCGCCGAGGGCACGAAGGGCTGGACCGAGATGCTCCATGAATTCCATGACGAGCTGCGGCCCAAGCTCGACGACGCCAAGGAGCGGGAGCATGTGAAAGCTTCCGCCGACCCGTCCCCCTACAAGTGCCCGAAGTGTGGCCGACGGCTCGAATACCGGCTCGGCAAGAAGGGGCGATTCCTGTCGTGCTCAGGCTACAACGAGAATGTCGCGGAGCCTGAGCCGGTGAAGGCCGCGACAGCGAAAGGCAAAAAGGCGAAAGCGAAACCAGCTCGCCCGAAGAAGCAAAAGCACGTACCGGCGTGTGACTACGCGATGCCGGTCGATCGAGATGGCAAGCCACAGTTGCCGGAGCAGCTCGACCTCCTCTCGCCGGCCGGGGTGCCGATGGTGAAGCGGACCGGGCGCTTCGGCGATTTTCTGGTGGAAGACAAGCCGCGACCCCCGAAGCCGAAGGGCAGGAAGGCTGCAGAGACGGAGCCGGCCGAGCCACCCCCGCTCATTCTGAATCTGGACCGAAAGGGCAACATCAAGTTTCCGGCCGCCGCGCCGCTCGTGACCGACATCGTCTGTGAGAAATGCGGCGCGATGATGAACCTTCGCGACGGCAAGCGGGGCCCGTGGCTCGGGTGCCAGAAGTTTCCAAAGTGCCGCGGCCGTGCAGCCTTTGCGAAGCTTCCGGAGAAAGAACAAAAGGATCTCACCAAGCAGCTTGCCGAGCACCTCCGTGGGCACGAGCGCATTTCGCTCACCCGCCGCGACGGCGTGACGCCCGTTGAGGAAGGCACACCGCTCTCGGCCCTCATGCTCCCGGGCGGCTCGGCGGAGTTGGAGCGTTGGGACCAGGCGTGAGGCCCTGGCAGACCGGTGGCCTGCCCCGCCCCGTCGGGCCTTCGAACGGCTCAAATCGATTTTTTGGGTTTTTCTGGCGCAATCCGGCGGGCTCGGGCTCAATCGTCTCGGGGGTGACTGTCCACCCGGGAGCCTCGCGTGGACCGGATACCCCGAGAAAGCTGATCAATGGGCGAAGCAACTGACGACAACTGCGACCGCACCCAGCAGTTTTTGAGCCTGCTGGGCCCGTGCGAACGGCGCCTCCAGGCGTACATCCTGTCGCTTGTGCCCCACTTTGGCGACGCCGAGGACATCCTCCAGCAGGTGCGCCTGGTGCTGTGGAAGGAGTTCGATCGCTACGACGCGTCCAAGGAATTCGGGCCCTGGGCATGCACGATTGCCTACTACCAGGTGCTGGCCTATCGAAAGTCTTCCAAGCGCCGGTTCACGGTGAGCCAAGACCTTCTGGATGCCCTGGCCCCCGAGGCCTTGCGATCGGCCGCAGACACGAGCGACGAGTATGACGCGCTGCTGAAGTGTCTCGAACGGCTCGGGGCGTCGAAGCGCAGCATGCTCATGCAGTATTACTCGTCCAAGAAGAGCATGCGTGTGTTGGCGGAGGACCTGGGCCTTTCGTTTCACGCGCTACGACATTCCATCTTGCGAACCCGGATGGCGCTTGCCGATTGCATCAATCGACGGCTCGGGCAGGGGGCTGGCTCATGAACGGTGCATCCTCACCGCGGGCATCCCGTGAGCGGGTCTATGAGTTGGTCGAGGCCGCGCTGTGCGACGACATCGCCCACGAGGACGCCATGCTGCTGGACGGGCTGGTGGCCCACGACCCCGAGGCTCGGCGGTACTACCTTGAATATCTGTCACAGTCTCTCGCACTTCGAAGCTGGGCCGCCACCGAGCACCATTCCTCGCGCCCCCTCCTCCATCGTGCCGGCGAAAGCAGTCGTGTGCCGGGGTTGCGGTCGCCGCCGTTGCTCAGCCGTGTGACCACTCGTTCGCTGGTCGCTGCGGCTGCCGTGTTGTTCGTGGCATTGACCGTTCTCGCCTTGGTACCTCGGTATCGTCAGGTGCTCACGGAGAGCCTTCCCGTCGGGGCCGACGTGGCGTCCGCGGCTTCGGGCGTCGCTCGCATTGTTGCCCTCCATGAGTGCGAGTGGGGGCAGAGACCGCTTCGCGGTGGCGAACTGCTCGCCGGCGATGTCTTGGATCTCCGGTCAGGGCTCGCCGAGATTCGTTTCTCCTCCGGGGCCACCGTCATCCTCGAGGGTCCGGTGCACTTCACGTGCGATCAGGCCAATTCCGGCACCCTCACACATGGAAAGCTGGCAGCCCGCATCGACGAGCCTCGTGCCAAAGGATTTACGGTGCAGACGCCACATGCATCGATCGTAGACCTCGGCACGGAATTCGCCGTCGAGGTCGATGACGACGGGGGCGCCGACGTTCATGTATTTGAAGGAACGGTCGAGGCGGTGCGCGGTGATCGAAGCGATCCGGCCGGCCGGCAAACGATCCGCCGCGGTCAGGCGCGGCGGATCGAATCGGCAAGTGTCGTGATCCAGTCCATTCAGTTCGATAGCGCCCGCTTCGTACGAAGCCTTCCGACCGGGCCAACGGTGCCGTCGCGATTCGACCTCGGCATATCTGAGGAGTACGTGGCGGCCGTGCGTGCAGCCCGCCCGGCGGCCTACTGGCGCTTCGAGTCGATCGAAGCGCGTCGCGTGCGTGACGAAACCGGGCGCTACGACCTCGTGGCGAGCGGTCCCCTCGCCGTTCGTGGCTCCCAAGCCAATCGCGTGGGTACGTTCATGTCGCATGCCGAACTTGCCACGCAACGGCCGGTGGCCGGCCTTGACGAACATGGGTATTCGATCGAACTCTGGTTTCAACCCGCCTCGAAGGACCACGCCAGCCTCGTTTGGCTGACAACTGAAACACAACCATCAGTCTGGTCGAGCACGGCCTGCCTTGAGGTTCTGTCGGATGCGGAGCGATTCGGTACGCCACTGTCAATTCGCGGTCTCCATCGGTGGCCGCCCGGAGGTAGTATCGAGGCCGGCACCGATGTTCGCCACGGTGTGCCGGATGACGGCTGGCAGCATGTCGTGCTCGTGAAAACCGCGTCGCATCTTCGGCTGTTCTGGCAAGGAAAGCGGGTTGCTCAATCGCCCGACACGACAGTGATCGGGGCTGATCGATGCCACGTATCCATCGGAAGCCACAAGAAGACGCGGTGGTTTCGTGGAGAGATCGACGAAGTGGCAATCTATCCCCGCGCCTTGTCGACGGCTGAAATTGAGGAGCACTATCACCTTGTGAAGCAACGTGCTCAACGAGAACCCGGCTCGGATGCCGAGCTTGAGTGATCAGAAGAAAGGCGGAATCATGAAAGTCAATCCATCGGGCGGGATGTACCGCACGCACCAGTCACCACCTGCCCTTCCGGCAACCACCTCGCTTTTCGGGATCGCGCGTCTTGGGGAACTCTCGTTCTCGCTCCGGATGGTGCTCCCGGCCTCGCTCCTCGTTGCGGCCTTGCTTGAGCTCGGCCATGCGCCCCCGGTGCAGGCCCAGTCCCCGACGACCTGGATCAGCAACTCGAGCGCCGATTTCAACACAGCGGGGAACTGGTCGGCCGGCGTTCCTCCCACGACGACCAGCCTCACCGCTGCCAGGGCCACCTTCAACGGAACGGGTTCGCAGACGAGCCTCACGTTCGCGACGGGCATCGGGGGTGGCAATGGAACGGTCGGAATCAATGGCATGCTGATCACCGGCAACCAGACATCGGCACTGAGCATCAACAGCATCGGGGGAGCCTCCATGCGTTTCACCCGCAACTCCACGCTCGAGATTCAGGCGGGCGCCGGGGCGTTTTCGATCGGCACCGGCGGGAACACCACTTTCAACTTTCAGCCGGCGACGAGTGATGAGGCTGCAACGTTCACGCTTGTGAACAATTCTGCTTCGCTCGCCACACTCGGTGCCAATGCCACACTGAACCGTGGTGGCAATGGACCATTGACCTACTTCTTCGATGGAACGGGTGACTGGAATGTTCTCAGTGGTTCGGCCAACCAGGGGATCTCGATCGTCAAGAACGGCTCAGGCAGGCTGACGCTGGCCAACGCCCAGTCGTACCAGGGAACCACCACAATCAACACGGGAGCCCTTCGCATCGCGAACGCCAATGCCTTGGGAACCACTGGCAGTGGGACGACCGTGGCAGGCGGGACAAACACGGGGCGGCTCGAGCTCAGTGGCGGAATCGCGTTTGCTGCCGAACCCTTGACTCTGGCAGGGCGATCGAATCCATCAAATGACAGCCCGCACCTTGCAAACAGTGGCGGCAACAATACATGGACGGGTGCCATCACTCTCTCGGGCGGCGGTAGCCGGTACACCGTGGTGTCCGATGATGGGACGTTGAGCATCACCGGCAACATCTCCCATGCTTTGGGATCCAATCGTGTTTTGTACCTTGGTGGCGCCGCGGACGGAGTTCTTACCGGTGCGCTGAGCACCAGTAACGGCACATTCGAGGTTATCAAGGAGGGAGCCGGCCGATGGGAACTGACCTCGAACGCCAACACCTACAACGGTGGCACGACGGTCACTGCCGGCACGCTGCTTGCGAACAACACCAGTGGCTCGGCCACGGGGACGGGCTCTGTGCTCGTCACCGGTGGCATGCTCGGCGGCACCGGCCGGATCGGTGGCTCGGTCACCATGAATGCCACGGGGATCCTGAAGCCGGGGAACAGCCCTGGAACGCTCGACATCAACGACACCCTGACGTTCAATCCGGGCTCGACGCTCAGCATCGAACTCGGTGGCACCACGCCAGGTGACGGAAATCTGTTTTATAGCCAGACCAACATGACCAACGCCGCAGCCTCCGTGGTGCTTGGGAGCAACGTGGCGCTTGACGTCACGCTCTATGGCGGCTTTGCACCGTCGCTTGGCGACACGTTCTACGTTCTGACGCGTGAGGACGGCGGTTCGTTCGGCAGTGCCAGCTTTGATGGGCTCACCGAAGGTTCGCTCTTCTCGTTCGCTGGCTATCAGGCACAGATCACATATCAGGCTAATTGGACCGGTACGCAGGCAGGCAGTTCCTTCACCGGCGGAAATGACGTCGCTTTCGTCATCGTTCCTGAACCTGCCGTCTACGGACTGGCGGCGTGTGGAGCGGTTCTCTGCTGGGGGCTTTGGAAGCGACGTCGGTAGGACGACACGGGCGCGGCCACGCCCGGCGGGACGGGCTGGTTGGGCGGAAGGGGGGCGGAGTCATGGAGACCATCGTGACACGGTCGGGGCGTGCCCCACGGGCATTGTCCGGGTTCACGCTCGTCGAACTCCTGGTGGTCATGGTGATCATCGGGATTTTGCTTGCGATCCTGCTGCCGGCTGTCCAGGCGGCGCGGGAGGTGGCGCGACGGACACAATGTGCCAACAACCTCAAGCAGACAGCGCTGGCCATTCTCCAGCATGAAGAATCACAGGGAACGTTTCCTGCGGGAACGACGATCCACGCGCCCGAGCAATGCTTCGTCGGCAAGAGCAGCGATTGCCGCGGCACTCCTCTCTTCGTCACGATTCTCCCGTACCTCGAAGAGTCCAACTGGTTGGCGTCGTGGGACTTTTTTCATCGCGAGGGAGACCTCGGGTGGTTCGCGGACCATGGCGGCAACTATCGATTCCCAGGACAGGAAGACGCGATCGCCGCCACGCGGATGTCGATGTATGTCTGCCCGAGCGATCGACAGGCGTATCCGAACATCAAGAGCTATGCGGCCGTTGCGGGTGGAAGAACGGTCGCCGCGACTTCCGGTTGGGGTCAGGTCTTCGATGACGGGCTCTTCGGCATCAATCGCCAGCGGCGCATGGGCCATATGCGAGATGGCACGTCAAACACGATCGCGATCGGAGAGAGTGTTCATCCCCATCTGCAAGGGGTCGGACCGGGCTACGACCTGCCGGATCAAGGTGGCCCGGTCTTGTGGTTCATGGCGGCGGCATGCAACCCGCCATGTTCGACCCAGAGTCACTGGAAATACGGGCGTGCCCTGCGCAGCACGAAGTATCCCATCAACGCCAGGCTCATGCCCATGGCCAGCACAGAACGCAACGACACGCCGTTTGGCAGCACCCATGCCGGCGGCGCCCAGTTCGCCTTCGCCGACGGGCATGTCTCGATGATCTGGGATACGATCGATATGGCGACCTATGGCTCACTTGCCACAATTGCCGGCAACGACATAGTGGGCGAGCTGCCATAACGGAGAAATGCCGTGGTACGGTCGATGGTCGCGTGCGGGGTG
This sequence comes from uncultured Candidatus Kuenenia sp., assembly GCA_964498325.1. GTDB lineage: Bacteria > Planctomycetota > Planctomycetia > Pirellulales > UBA1268 > QWPN01. Next base: position 21,556 of record CAZCHF010000013.1, on the reverse strand, counting down.
CTTGGTGCGGCCGCGATTGGAATCGTGTCGGGGGCCGGTTGCTCCGGTCGGTATCCTGCGACCGTGCCTGTCCATGGGACGGTCCGCATGGATGGGAAGCCACTCGCAGGAGGCCGGATCGACTTTCGTCCGGAGGAAGGAAGGCTCGCGACGGCTGCTATCGATCCTGAGGGCAGGTACGCCCTCACTACCTTTCGTCCTGGCGACGGGGCTGTACCAGGGACTCACCGAGTGACGGTGACGTTCGGCCGTGAGACGAAGCAGCCGATCGAAGAGGGAATCGAACAGCCGATCGAATGGGTCGTCCCGCAGCGCTATGGCGATCCTGCCACGACACCGCTGCGGGCCGACGTGTCACCGGGAAATGACCGGATCGATTTTGATCTGCCATCAAACTAGGCGGCTCATGCAGGCCACGCCAACCGTCTGCCCCGCCCGACGAGGCGGACGGGACAGACGGCATGGGCAGCCACGTGCTACAGCGACGCCGCCGACACCTTTCGTTCGCTTCCCCCTGCGTTCCGCGTGATGAGCGCAGAGATGATCTCGATCGAACCGTTTTCGTCGATGAACCGGACAGAGCCGTCGCCAAACGTCGCCTGGAATCCACCCGGATGGAACGAGTACGGCTGGCTCGAACCTTCGGTGCCATACACCGAGAAACCTGTCGAACCGTACGCCTCCGAGCCGTGGTTGTGCCCATTCGTCTTGTTGAGGAACGGCCCTGGGATCGTGACGCCATTCGATGTCGACCCGGCGAAGAGAATGTCACTCGCGGGACGGCACCAGCCACCAGCGTTCGTGTGAGCACTGTCGGCCCCGACGAGCTTCGCACTGACCTGGGCCCCCTTCCGATAGACGAACGGTCGTCCACCCGATTCCAGAATCGCGATCGTGTTGGACAGGCCGTCGGTCACATCCTGAAACGTGATCTTCGCGTTCTTGGGGAGCATCCCGTTAGTCAGGCTTCCCGAACTCGAAGTCATCGCCGGACTGGGGATGATCAGGCCGCTTGTCGGCACGCTGTTCCCCGGCGAGATCTCGGTGTTCCCCGTCACGGCCGCCGGCAGGCGAGGATCGATCCCGAGGGATGCACCGTAGTCGCCCACAGCCACGATGCCGTTCTTCTCAGCGGCATTCGTTCCAGTGGGGTTCCACTCCGATCCGCCCCCGTTGAAGGTGTCCGGGTTGTGGTCCAACTGGTTGCTGTGCCGGGGTGCCGACGCGCATTCATACGTCGGGATCCGCACGCTCGTCACGGGGATGTTGGTCGGGTGGCTCCACGACACGCTCGTGTCGTAGGCGTCCCAGAGATCCTTCCGCTCGAGCCACGGCAGCAGATAGACAAACACGCCGCACCGAATCGTCGAGGCATCTGGCGGACGTCCCCCGCTCGGCAGTCGGCCCTTCACGTCGTGGTAACCGTGGATGGCAAGGCCCTGCTGCCTGAGATTGTTTTGGCAGGAAGCACGCCTTCCCGCTTCGCGAGCAGACTGCACGGCGGGCAACAAGAGACCCACAAGCGTGGCGATGATGGCAATGACGACGAGAAGTTCGACGAGCGTAAAGGCCCGACGAACGCGACGTTGCCAGGCGGCTCGCCACCTGAGGACGCCAAGGATGGCTCGGGTCGAACCGAGACGATCACGATGGTTCATGAGTGGAATCTCCAAAAGGGTGTGAACGAAGGAACGAACGATCAACGGAAATCGCGGAGCCGTGAGGGAGGCCTCATCGGCTGATGGTGAACGGTGGCAAATGATTGGTTCCTGGACCGATCGCCACCTTGAGCGGCGATGAATCGGGGGCCGCAAAGGCGCGCGGCAACACGTTGGGGCCCGGAGCGCCGTCCTTGCTCAGCCGAAACCACTGGATCGTGACGACATACTCACCTTCCGGAGCACCGTCGTCGGACCGAAACGTCGACACGGCGAATGACCCGTCGTCACGCACGGTTGCCCGCGGAATGACCTGCTCGGGGAGCTCGCGGGCAACGGGGTGAAAGGCGATCTGGGCCCCTTTTGGCGCGACCTTTCCGAAGGCGACGCGACCGACCGCCGGATGCACCGGGCACGGCGGCCCTGGCTCGAAAAGCCAAGACCCTAAGGCCAGGTACAAGCCGGCCACGATGACCCCGACGAGCGAGGTGGCAAAAAGCCACCTCGGCACCTCTGCCTGGGCGCGGAGATCGTCAATGGCCTGGATGACCTGACCGGCCGCAGTCTGAATGGCGAATGGCTCGTTCGCGACGACCGCCACGCGACCATCCCGTTTGAGAGCTCGCTGATGAAGGACCTGCTCGATCGCCTCGTAGGCCGCCGTCCCCGTCGGCGTCGCCGGCCGCTGTTTGCACCGCCACATCGACGCTCGGTGGTCCTTGGCGTCAATGAAGGCCGACAGCTCGTTCACGGCCGTCTTGACCTTGGGTTGGGAAGTCATGGTTCAGGCTCCTTGGCGCCCTTGCGACGGCAATCGACCGAGGCGAGTCTTCTCCGTCCGCTCGATCTGTACGACGACGCCGTCCTGCACCGTCACGGTGACCGAGCCGAACTGAAGGCCACGGAGCGCCGCCTCGATGTGACGAAGCGTCGCGTCGGAGACGCCGCCGCAGGTTGTCGACGTATCAACGGCAACAGGATGGCCCTTTGTCAGTTCAGCGCGTTTGTTCATGGGAGTCATGGCTGGCGGATTCAGATCGTGTACTCGGGGCCTGGGAGAAACACCCTCGCGCGGCGAGGAGTGATCGAGACATGCGTGCCAGGAACCAGCGGCACGTCGCCGGTTGCCTGCGTCGGAACGTCCACCTGGAGCTCGGCATCCGAGCCATGCGGACGGCATGCGACGCGGGTGACCGAGCCTGAACGCGTGACGCGCAGGATGCTCGCGGGCAGCCCGCGCGACGGCGCGTGGGCGCCGGCGGGCGCGAGATCGAGCTCGTGCGGCCGCAGATACACCCTCGCCTCGCGGGCCTGGGCATGCGGATAGTCGGGATAGTCGATCGGGATGCCGTGCCAGTAGGCCCGGCCGTTCTCGACACGACCGTGGAACACGTTCACGGCGCCTAGAAAATCCATCACAAAAGGCGTTGCGGGCCGGTCAACAACTTCGGCAGGAGTGCCCCGCTGCTCGACGTCTCCGTGGTTCATCACCACGACCTCGTCGGCAAGTTCAAAAGCCTCTTCTTGGTCGTGCGTGACAAAGACGCTCGTCATGCCGATCTCGTCGTGGAGCCGACGCAGCCACTGGCGAAGCTCCACCCGCACCTTGGCGTCGAGGGCCCCGAAGGGTTCGTCGAGCAGGAGCATCTTGGGACGGACGGCGAGGGCCCGGGCGAGAGCCACCCGCTGCCGCTGGCCGCCGGAGAGCTGGGCAGGCTTGCGACCGCCGAGCCCCTCGAGACGCACGAGCCGCAGGAGCTCGTCGACACGAGCCTTCACCTCGGCCTGCGGCGTCTTCCGCACCCGCAGCCCAAAGGCGATGTTCTCGAAGACGCTCATGTGCCGAAAGAGGGCGTAGTGCTGAAAGACAAACCCGACGCCGCGCTCGCGGGCGTGGGTGTCGGTGATGTCTTCGCCGTCCTCTTCGATCGTTCCCGTATCGGGAAACTCGAGACCGGCGATGATCCGCAGGAGCGTCGTCTTGCCTGAGCCGGAGGGCCCGAGAAGGGCGACCAAGCCGCCTGTTTTGACGTCGAGCGAGACGCGGTCGAGCGCCTTGAAGGTACCGAACGTCTTTGAGATGCCGCGAAGGTAGAGACTCATAAATGCATACCCCTTGTGGTCAGGACGCGTCACCCGCGGTGCGGACCGCTTCGAGATCTTCGTGTTCTGCTGCGAGCTTGCGCTCGATGAGGATCTTGGCGACGAGCGACACAAGCGCGAGGCTCGCCAGAACGCTTGCGACGGCCATCGATGCGGGCGTCCGATACTCCTGAAAGAGTTTTTCGACTCGCAGTGGCATCGTGTCGGTGGCGCCGGCGATGTGGCCGCTCACCACATACACGGCTCCAAACTCCCCGAGGGCCCGAGCGTTGGCCAAGACGATGCCGTGGAGGAGGGCCCAGCGGAGGTTTGGGAGCGTGATCCGCGTAAACACTTGCCAGCCGTTGGCACCGAGCGTGACCGCGGCCAGCTCCTCGTCGGGGCCGGTCGCCTCCATCACCGGAATGAGCTCACGGACGACCAGCGGCAGCGTCACAAACGTCGTGGCGAGCACGAGGCCAGGCCACGAAAAGATGATCTTCCAGTCGAGCCAGGCGAGCGTCGGGCCGAGGAGCCCCTGGCGACCGAAGATCAGCACGAGGGCAAGACCCGCGACGACCGGCGACACCGAGAACGGTACGTCGAAAAGCGAGACGAGCAGGGCTCGCCCGGGAAACCGAAACCGGGCGACGAGCCATGCCGCAGCAACACCAAACACGACGTTCACGGAGACGGCGACGGGAGCGACCGTGAGCGACAACCAGATCGCGTGGCGGGTGTCCGGGTCGCCGGCAATCGCGTTCCACCAACCTGTCACCCCCGCGGCAAACGCAGATTGAAACACGCTCACGAGCGGCACGACCACGAGGAGGCCGACGATGCCGATCGACGCGGTCACGAGGAGCCACTTGATCGCGACATCCCCGGCAGTCGCCGCCGACCGAACAGATTTTTGGAGTCCTTGCGTGCTCATCATTCCGCCCCCACCGAGCTGCGTGACAGCCTGTGCTGAAGGACGTTGATCACGACCAAGAGGGAGAGCGACAGGGCGAGGAGCACGACGGCGATCGCCGTGGCCTCCGCGTAGGCGAACTCCTCGAGCCGCGACACGATCAGCACCGGCGCGATCTCGGTCTTGAACGGCATGTTGCCCGAGATGAAGACCACCGACCCGTACTCACCGAGGGATCGGGCGAGTGCCATGGCAAACCCGGTCACGATGGCCGGTACGATGGCCGGCACGATCACCCGCCAGAACGTCTGGCTTCTGGAGGCTCCGAGAATGAGCGCCGCTTCTTCCACGTCGTGGTCAAGGTTCTCGATGACCGGCTGTACGATGCGGACGCTGAACGGCAGGCTCACGAACACGAGCACGAGCACGATGCCCATATACGAATACGCGCCATGGATTCCCATCGGCACCAGCCACGCCCCGAGCCAGCCCTGCTTCACGTAGATCGCCGAGTAGACGAGCCCGGCCACTGCCGTCGGCAGGGCCAGCGGCACGTCGACCAGCGCGTCGAGCAGACGGCGACCTGGGAAGGGCACACGGGCAAGCACCCACGCCACGACCAAGCCGAGGATGGTTCCCACAGCGGCGGCGATGAACGACGCGCCGAGCGAAACCGCGTAGGCGGCTCGTGCCCGCGGCGTCCAGGCAGCGGCCAGAAATCCTTCAGGGCCGAGCGAGGCCGCGCGGGCCACGAGGACGGCGAGCGGCACGACGACGAGTCCACCGATGACGAGCGACGTAATCGCCGCAGTCGTTCCGAAGCCCGGCAGGACCGCCCGACGGCGAGCGGGCCGCGTGGTCCGAGCGCGAGGCGACTCGGGCAGTGTGGCCGAAGCGATGGATGGCGTGGCGAAGGCGATCATGGTCTTCGTGTCCGTGATTCGTGCGTGGCGGTCGGGGCGACTGGTCACCTTGATGCCGCCGCCGCGTAGATGGAGTCGAAAACACCCCCCTCGCCGAAGAACCGCTTCATCGCGGTGTCCCAGCCCCCCACCTCGCGGATCGTGAAGGTCTCGACGACCGGCCACGACGAGGCGTTCGGTGGAGGCGGAAGATCGTCACCGTGGGGCCGATAGTGGTGCTTGGCCACGATGGCCCGCCCTTCGGGCGAGTAGAGAAAGGCGAGGTAGGCTTCGGCAGCATGCCGCGTTCCCCGGCGATCCACCGTCGTATCCACGACAGCGACTGGCGGGTCCACTCGGATCGACCGTGACGGATAGACGATTTCCAGCTCGCCCCCCGCCTCTTCGACTTCCAGCCAGGCCTCGTTCTCGAAGGTGAGGTGAACGTCACCGATTCCCTTCTGGGAGAAGGTAGCGGTGGCAGCGCGGGCCCCGGTGTCAAGGACTGGCGTCCGCCGATAGATCTCCGCAACGAACCGCTCGGCCTCTTCTTCGCTTCCCCCGGCGGCGATCACCGATCCCCATGCCGCGAGAAAACTGTACTTGCCGTTGCCAGACGTTTTTGGATTGGGCGTGATGATCGAGACATCGTCACGGACGAGATCGGGCCAATCCCGAATGGCCTTCGGGTTGCCCTTGCGGACGACGAAGACGACGAGCGAGTGATAGGGCACCGAGTCGTTGGCGAGCCGCGACTGCCAATCGCTTTTGACGAGCCCTGATCGTGAAACGGCATCGACATCCGGCCACACGGCCAGCGTCACGACATCGGCTTCGAGCCCGTCGATCACGGCTCGCGCCTGGCTTCCGGATGACGCGTGCGACTGCTTGATATCCACCCGGCGGCCATGCTCCTGCTCGTAGCGGGTGGCGAAGGCCGCGTTGATGTCACGGTAGAGCTCGCGGGTGGGGTCATACGACACATTGAGGAGCGTGACCGGCCCCGACGCCTGGCCGCCAGCTGACGCGCCGACCGCGCCCCCGCACCCCGTCGCCAGCAACGACCAAACGGCAACAAGGCTCAGGGCTACTGTCGTGCGAATCATGGCGTGCCTCCTTCAGCGTCCCGGGGAGTCGGCTGCGGTCGTCCCTGACCGCATGGCCGAACCACGGCATCGGCGAGGGGAGCACGCCGTGTGCCAAATCACGATTCAGCGACCATGCACGCAAACAAACGCCCTGCTTTGCCAGAAAAAACACCGCTATTGCCCACAATGAAATTGTCCGTCACATTTGATGGCACTAAAGCCGTCATATAACACGGCATATTTGATCTAATCACGGCTTTCGGGAACTTTTGCCGATGGCGGCCCGTCGCAGCCTCGATGACGCCTCCATTCTTTCCGCCGTGTGGAAAGAGGCCTGCCGCCACATTGAGATCACCGTTTCGGCAGGCGCGATCGCGACCATTCTGGAACCCAGACTGCCCCTCCTAGCCATCGTCGTCGCCCAGGCCGATGCGGAACGGAAGTCGATCGAGACGGTAGCCGTCGGCAGTCCGAGGGCGACGTATGTCCCACGCACCAACACCGCGACGCTGTCGCCCTCCCAATGGCGACGGCTCACGTCGTGGCTGCGTGCCGCCCAGGTCGCCCGTCAGAGCCATCCCGCCATTGCGGACTGGATCGGCGGCTTTGCGCCTCCCGGCGGCGGAAGCGACGTGGTCGCGGGACCGCTCGGCACCGACGGGATCCTTATTGTGGTTTCGAAGCCCGGCGCGACTCTCTCTCCGGCCGACGTCCAGCTCGTCGCCCAACTGCTGGAGCCGTTTGCCGCGGCACTCGAGAGCGATCGCCGGCTTCACGAGCTCCGCGCCCTGCGCGAGGCCGCAGAAGCAGACCGCCGAACACTCCTCAATCGCCTCGGCCGTCAAGCGGTCAGTGAAGATGTCGTCGGCGCGCGAACGGGTCTCAAGCAGGTGATGGAACGCGCCCAGATGGTGGCGGAGTCGGATGTGCCGGTCCTTATCCTGGGTGAAACGGGGACCGGAAAGGAAGTGGTCTCCCGCGCCATCCATGCCCGCTCCAAGCGAGCCGACGGCCCCTTCATCCGCGTCAACTGCGGCGCCATCCCGCCGGAGCTCATCGACTCACAGCTCTTCGGCCACGAGAAAGGGAGTTTTACGGGGGCGTCGGATCAGCATCAGGGCTGGTTTGAGAGAGCCGATCGCGGCACGTTGTTTCTGGACGAGATAGGCGAGCTGCCGCTGCCGGCGCAGGTCCGACTTCTCCGCGTGCTTCAAGACCATCAGATCGAGCGGGTCGGCGGGCGGACCCCCATTCATGTCGACGTCCGCATCGTCGCGGCCACCCACCGCGACCTCGCGTCGATGGTGAAGGAGCGATCGTTTCGCGAGGATCTCTGGTATCGAATCAACGTGTTTCCGATTCTCCTGCCGACGCTTCGGGAAAGGCTCAGCGACATTCCAGACCTCGTCGACCACTTCATTCATCGGGCAGCCGCTCGCTTCGGCCTTCCACCGGTGCGGGCAACTCCGTCGGACCTTCGCCTCTTGGCCGACTACCACTGGCCCGGCAATATCCGTGAGCTCAATGCGGTGATCGACCGGGCGGTGATCCTCGGCGGCGGCCGGCATCTCGACGTGAGCACCGCCCTGGGGCTGGGCCGCACGCCGCCACCACAGCCGCCATCGGCGGACGTGACCATGTATGAAGTCATCCCCGAGGCGAGCCTCCCCGTCGAGCCTTCCACGCAGCGACAAACCGCGCGTGAAAACATCCTGCCGCTGGCGCAGGCGATGCGGCAGCACATCGAGCGGGCACTCGCCGCCACCCGCGGACGGATCGAAGGGGCTCGCGGCGCCGCTGCCCTTCTCGACATCAATCCCCACACCCTCCGCGCTCGCATGCGAAAACTTGGGGTCGATCCCGATGCGTATCGCGAATAGGAGCTTCTGGGCACGGGAATAAAGGGCATGAACACCGCAGCCCGCTTCGACTAGGGGGCCGCAGTTGCACGTGGCCCCGTGGCTCATGCATCCCGCAACCGATAGAGCACGTCGTGATGCGACAGGACGTCGACACACTCGTACAACGGATCAAGGAACGCGTCGACTTCATCACGGAACCGTGCTTCGACCAGCATCCATGCCGGTCTGTGCCGAACGAAGTCCAAACCCTGCAAGGCAGGCAACTCGTAGCCCTCAACATCGAGGGACAAGAAGTCGACATCCCGAATCCCGTGCTGATCCAAGATATCCGACAATGCCATCGCGGGGACCTTCACCTCGTGCGTTTCGATGTTCTGGATCTCGCCACCCCGCCGGACATGATCGGCATCAGCATCGGGGGATCTCATGGCTCCTTTGACAATCGACATGAGATTACAGGCATGCATCGTGACGGTTGAATCAGGGAAACCCAGTGGCACCAGTGCCGCATTGACCACGGTGCAGTACGGACGATGCCTGCGACAACGAATGAAGAGCTCCGGGATCGGCTCAATCAGCAGGCCCTGCCACCTGTAATACTTCTCGAAATACAGCGTGTTGCTTTGATTCACGCCATTGTTGGCACCAGCCTCGACGAAAATGCCTCGGTGCTTTGGCAGGTATCGCTCGAGCTTCAGGTCGAGTTCGTTGTGCGCGAAGGAACGTTTGCCAGACCCGCTCGCGCGGGTCCAGGATGGAGCAAAGGGGTCGAACGGAGCGAATGCTCGGCGGAGGGAACGAATCCATCGACTCATGCGGCATTGGCTCCGTCACGGGGACCGTGGCGCCATCCAGGAATTCGAAGCAGTCGCCGTGCACGTCGCCACCATGTGGGCTTCCGATGGACGGGTCGAAAGGCTTTTGCGAATGTTCGCATGTCAGCCGCCACACATCGGGTCACGGTTTCAGGATGCTGAAGAACGCCCATCGGAAACGTCGGCATATTGGCCAGGGGGGATGCGATTTTTGTATGCGTGGCTTCCGGACCAAATCCGATGTTGCTCACGAGGTTCCGACCTGGAAGAGCGGTGAGCCCGCCGTGAACCCAGCACGAAAATTTCCACGGAAAGGCCCAACTGTCGATCTCGCCTGCTCGCACCTTGTCAAAAACCTCTCGGCACATTTCCACTTCCTCCGGAACGTCAGCGATCCGTTCCAACCAAGCCGTATCACGAAGCTGCTCCCATCTCGAGAGGTTCAGGTCCATCAGCCCCCATGCTCGCTTCCACGTTGCCCATCCCCAGCAGTGCGGGTACTTTGAAAAGTAGTAGCTGAACTCGGTCGGCGGAGACTCTTCAAAAGTGTTTCCACTCACTGCCATCACCCGCTTGTCATGTTCGTATCGTTCCAGCAATTCTTCGCAGTACGGAAAAAAATCTGGATGGGGAACGCAATCTTCTTCGAGGATGATGAGCCGTTCGGTGTGGTTGAATGCCCAGCTAATGCCGCTCGAAACCCTGATTCTGCAGCCGAGGTTTTTCTCCGCATAGAGCGTCTTCACATCACAATCCCAGTCGATGCCAAGGACGAGCCGTCGGCATGCTTTCACCCGACCGGCGTCGGTGCGGTGCCCCGGCCTCGGTTCGTCACCGAAGATCAGAAGGGTCGTTGGCTGCACCTCCCTGAGCACCGCAAGAACGCGAGCGAGACAGTCAGGGCGGTTGAACGTACAAAGAGCGATCGGCGTCGAGACGGCCATGGCACCGTGATCTCATCAAGTGGCCGGCGAAAACAGAAAACGGGCCAGAGCCTAGAAATGTTCACTCCAACGTGCCAAGGGGGATACAGGCCGCCCTTCCGAGGATTTCACGTGGTCCACCCCCGCTCACAACAGACCAGAATGACAAATCCGCAAGGTGGGGCGCCGTGCTCGACATACACGAACGTCTGATCGTTCCACCCGGCCGGGCTCATGACTTGTGACTCGTTGATCCGACTGATGCCGTCGCATCGCGACGCCATACCGTCAGTCGAAATACGATGAATGAAAAGGTCGCACACACGGAAGAACTGATCAGCTTGAGCACCGACACCTGTTCGAGGCTCGCTGTCGTGGATCGCTGTGGCGTTCCCTTCCGCGAAGCGTTTCGAACCTGGGTTCGCGTGGCCCTGCTGAGCTTCGGTGGTCCGGCGGGCCAGATCGCCGTCATGCACCGCATCCTCGTCGACGAAAAGAAATGGATCAGCGAGGAGCGGTTCCTCCACGCCCTCAACTACTGCATGCTCCTGCCTGGCCCGGAAGCCCAGCAACTCGCCACCTACATCGGCTGGCTTTTGCATCGCACGCTCGGCGGTCTCGTCGCCGGAATTCTCTTCATCCTTCCTGGGTTTGCCTCCATTCTGGCCTTGAGCCTTGTCTACGCCGCCTACGGGGACACGGAGATTGTCCAGGCAGTGTTCTTCGGTCTGAAGCCAGCCGTCTTGGCTATCGTCGTCGAGGCGGTCCTGCGAATCCGGAAGCGGGTGCTCAAAAACTCAATGATGCTCGCGGTGGCAGCTTCGTCGTTCATCGGGATTTTCTTCCTGAACATCCCGTTTCCGCTCCTGATCCTCGCCGCGGCCATCATCGGCTTCCTCGGGGGGCGGTTCGCGCCCAAGCAGTTCCTGGTGATGAAGGGGCATGGCCCCGCAGGCGGCGTGTCCAGTAACGGAGAGGCGCAAGAAGCAGAAGAAGAAATACCGCTCCATGCCGTGCGGCCGACGCTCGTGCGAAGTGCCGGGGTTCTAGCCATCTGCCTGACACTCTGGTTTGCTCCGCTCGTTGCCCTTTGGTCGACGCTCGGCTCGGAGTCGGTCTACGTTCAGGAGGGCGTCTTCTTCAGCAAGGCCGCGGTCGTCACCTTCGGTGGCGCCTATTCGGTGCTCTCATACATCGCCCAGCAGGCGGTCGATCGCTTCGGATGGCTCGAGCCTGGGGAGATGCTCGACGGCCTGGGCATGGCCGAAACCACTCCCGGGCCGCTTATCCAGGTCGTGCAGTTCGTCGGTTTCATGGGGGCGTATCGCGATCCAGGTCCATTCAGCCCGCTGGTGGCAGGGATCATCGGCTCGGTCGTCACGACCTGGGTGACGTTCGTGCCCTGCTTCCTGTGGATTTTTCTGGGGGCGCCCTCCGTCGAACGGCTCCGCGGGAACCGAATGCTGACGGCCATGTTTTCGACGATCACGGCGACCGTGGTCGGAGCGGTGCTGAACCTCGCGATCTGGTTCTCGCTCCACACGCTCTTCGGCGTCGTGTCCACCGAGTCTTGGCACGGGATCCGCCTGTTGGTGCCCGACATCGCGACCCTAAGCCTCGCGGCATGCGGACTGGCCGCCCTGGCGATGGTTCTGACATTCTGGTTCCGCAGTGGCATGACCATGACGCTTGCGATCACGGCGTTCGCGGGAACTTTGCTCTTTCTCGGTGGCCTGGCCCCATGAAATGGCTTGGCGGGGGCTGGTCGGAATGCGATCGACTCGGTAGATTGCAAAAACTTTGCGGGCGTCGCGTCGGCGACAGCCCTCGAAGCTCGACACCAAACGAACTGATCGCGGCGCTGACCGGACCACTTGGAGGCACCCACTTGCCGCCTGTTGCAACAGGCGGGAAAGGAGGCTCCAAGTGCCAATTTTTCAGGACAATGCCGCCGCGATCGGGCGGACTCCCCTCGTTCGCATCAACCGCCTGGCCGGTGGCCTTGATGTTCGACTGCTCGCCAAGGTCGAAGGCCGAAACCCCGCCTTCAGCGTGAAATGCCGCATCGGCGCGGCCATGATCGAGGATGCCGAGCGGTCTGGGAAACTCCGTCCGGGCCAACGGGTGCTCGAACCCACCAGCGGCAACACCGGCATCGCGCTCGCGTTCGTCTGTGCCGCCAAGGGCTATCCACTCACGCTCCTGATGCCCGAGTCGATGTCGATCGAGCGGCGGCAGTTGCTCCAGGGGCTCGGTGCTGACCTCGTTCTCACGCCTGCTGCCGAAGGCATGCGTGGGGCGGTGGCGCGGGCCGAGGAGATGTCGAAAGAGCTTGACTGCTTCATGCCCCAGCAGTTCAAGAATCCGGCAAACCCGGCGATCCACTTCGCGACTACCGGCCCTGAGATCTGGAACGACACCGAGGGCAAGGTCGATGTCTTTGTGGCGGGCGTAGGAACAGGCGGCACGATCACCGGCGTGTCCCGATTCTTCAAGGAGGCCCAAGGGCAAAAACTCCACGCCGTCGCCGTCGAGCCGGCCAACAGCCCCGTGCTCTCGGGTGGCAAGCCGGGCCCTCACAAAATTCAGGGCATCGGCGCTGGCTTCATCCCGGACGTGCTCGATCGATCGCTCGTCGACGAGGTGCTGACGGTCACGAACGAGGAAGCTTTTGCCGTCGCCCGCCGTCTCGCCCGCGAGGAAGGCATCCTCGCCGGCATCAGTTGTGGCGCGGCCATGCATGCGGCGCTTCGCGTCGCGGCGAGGCCGGAGTCGCAGGGCAAGACGATCGTCGTCGTCCTCCCTGACTCCGGTGAGCGCTATCTCTCCACCGGCATCTACGAAACCACGTGATTTCCATGGCCCCGACCGAGCAGCCCATGTCTGACAGCCTTCTCCAGCGGAGCGTGACCACATCCGTCGCTCGGAATCTCACGACCACGTCGAAGACGCGGCCGATGATGATGTCGATCACGCCGCGGCATCTCTTGAACCTGCTCCCGTGGGTGCAGGTGGAGGGGGGCACCTACCGCGTCAACCGCACGAAGGTCGAGCTCTCCAAGGCGCAGCGGATCGAGATTGACGCCGAAGGCGAGGCGGTCTCGCTACCGGCCGACGCACTCCGCAGCGTGCCACTTTTCTCCGCGCTTCCCAACAAGGTGCTCGAGCGGCTTCAGACTGGCTTTCGGCTGGAACGAGTTCCGCTCGGCAGTGATCTGCTCATCGAGGGATCCGACCGCAAGACATTCTTCGTGATCGCCCAGGGCCAAGTCGAGGTACTGAGCAAGGGCGTTCACGGAGCCCACTTGCGCATCGCGCTTTTGACCGAAGGCGAGTTCTTCGGCGAGGTCGACCTCGTCAGCGAAAAGCCGTCCGACATCACCGTGCGGACGATCACACCCTGCAAGCTCCTCACGCTGTCGCGAAGAGACCTCGATGGGATTCTCGACGAGGTGCCGAACCTCCGTGATGATTTTCAAAGGGCGATCGCTGAGCACCTCGAGCTCCGCAGCACCGTCAACCGCTATGGCGAACGGAACATCGACCTCGTCTCGGGTTTTGCCGAAAACGTCGAGATCCCCGAAACCTTTGTTGATTACGCGGCGCACCCGCGGGAGTATTCCCTTTCGGCGATCCAGACGGTCGTGCGCGTCCACACCCGCGTCTCCGATCTCTACAACGGGCCCTACGACCAGCTCGAAGAGCAGATTCGGCTCACGATCGAGGGCATCAAGGAGCGGCAGGAGTGGGATCTTGTCAACAATCCAAAATTCGGCCTGCTCCATTCGGTCGATCCCGCCATGCGGATCAGCACCCGTTACGGTGCGCCCACGCCGGATGATCTCGACGAGCTCCTCTCGCTCGTCTGGAAGAAGCCCGCCTTCTTCCTCGCCCATCCCAAGGCGATCGCCGCCTTCGAGCGGGAATGCACCTGGCGGGGCGTCCCACCGGTCACAACCTCAATCAATGGCACGAGCGTCATCATGTGGCGGGGCGTGCCGCTGGTGCCCTGCGACAAACTTGAAGTGAAGAGCCGCTACGGCTCCACCCAGTCACTCGGCACGACGAGCATTTTGCTGGTCCGGGTCGGTGAGGCCGATCAGGGCGTCGTGGGGCTCCATCAGACCGGCATCCCGGGCGAGATCATGCCGAGCCTCTCGGCACGCCTCATGGGCCTCGACAGCCTCGGCGTCGCCTCCTACCTGCTGACCAATTACTTCTCACTCGCCGTCCTCACCGACGACGCCCTCGGCGTCCTCGAAAACGTCGAGGTCGGCTACTACCACGATTACCAAGCGGCTGAACGCGGCGGTTTCGCCGATGGCTCCGGCATCTGAGTTGACCCACGATCTAAAAAACTCGAACTGAACAACTGCTCCTCTGAAAGGAACCATTCATGTCAGACAGTCTTCTGCAGCGCAGCGTAACGACCTCCGTGGCCCGCAACCTCGCGACCACGTCGAAGACGCGGCCGATGATGATGTCGATCACGCCGCGTCACCTCCTGAACCTCCTGCCGTGGGTGCAGGTGGAAGGGGGCACCTACCGTGTCAACCGCACGAAGGTCGAACTCTGCAAGGCCCAGCGGATCACGATCGACCCGGCAAACCGTGAGGCCCCGCTCACGTCGGAGGCGCTGCGGGGTGTTCCCCTGTTTGCCAAGCTCCCTGAGGCCGTGCTGTCGCGGATGGCCGCACGGTTCAAGACGGAGAACGCGTCACTCGGCAACAAGCTCATTGTCGAGGGAGAAGACCGTCGCCGGTTCTTCGTGTTGGCCCAGGGTCAGGTCGAGGTGCTCAGCAAGGGAGTGCATGGCGCCGATCTCCGTATCGCCCTGCTCACCGAAGGAGAATTTTTTGGAGAGGTCGATCTCGTGAGCGACAAGCCCTCCGACATCACCGTGCGGACGATCACGCCCTGCGTGCTCCTCACGCTGTCGCGTAAGGATCTCGACGCGATCCTCGACGAGGTGTCCGCCCTCCGAGACGATTTCCAAAAAGCAATCGCCGAGCACCTCGAGCTCCGCAGCACGGTCAACCGCTACGGCGAACGCAACATCGACCTCGTCTCGGGCTTTGCCGAGAACGTCGAGATCCCTGAAACATTCGTCGACTACGCCGCCCATCCCCGCGAGTACTCGCTGTCGGCCGTGCAGACGGTCGTGCGGGTCCACACGCGCGTCTCCGATCTCTACAACGGGCCCTACGACCAGCTCGAAGAGCAGATCCGGCTCACGATCGAGGGCATCAAGGAGCGGCAGGAGTGGGATCTGGTCAACAGCCCCAAGTTCGGACTCCTGCATTCGGTCGATCCCGCCATGCGGATCAGCACCCGTTACGGTGCGCCCACGCCGGATGATCTCGACGAGCTCCTCTCGCTCGTCTGGAAGAAGCCCGCCTTCTTCCTCGCCCATCCCAAGGCGATCGCCGCCTTCGAGCGGGAATGCACCTGGCGGGGCGTCCCACCGGTCACAACCTCAATCAATGGCACGAGCGTCATCATGTGGCGGGGCGTGCCGCTGGTGCCCTGCGACAAACTTGAAGTGAAGAGCCGCTACGGCTCCACCCAGTCACTCGGCACGACGAGCATTTTGCTGGTCCGGGTCGGTGAGGCCGATCAGGGCGTCGTGGGGCTCCATCAGACCGGCATCCCGGGCGAGATCATGCCGAGCCTCTCGGCACGCCTCATGGGCCTCGACAGCCTCGGCGTCGCCTCCTACCTGCTGACCAATTACTTCTCACTCGCCGTCCTCACCGACGACGCCCTCGGCGTCCTCGAAAACGTCGAGGTCGGCTACTACCACGACTATGAACACCGTAAGGCGACGCCCAAGTGAACACGTCACCCCACGTCCCGTCGGCCGACGACATTTCTCGGATCGCGGAGCAGCTCCTTCGCGGGGCCCTCGATGGTGCACCGCCGATGGCTCCGGTCGATCCTGGGGCGGTGGCATCGACACCGCCGGCCCCTCCTCCTGATCTCGTGACACCGACCCCGCCAGTCAATCTCGACGGCATGCCCCGGCCTACCCTTTCGCACGCGGCGACCACGTCGACCGCGTCGGTTTCCCCGGTTCACGCCGCTCCCTCGACCGCCTTCGCCCAGCCTGCTGCGTCGCCGACCGGCCTCGACCTGACCGGACTCCGGGCCTTCATCGGGCAAGTGCGAGGCAGTCATCACCGCCGTCACCCGACGGTGATGCCCCCGCTTGCCGGCCATGCACCCGGGTCGATGACCCCCGGGTCTCCCGTTTCGCTCGCTTCCATCCAGAGCGGCACCTTCGATGTCGCCACCGTCCGTCGCGACTTTCCGATCCTGAACGAACGGGTCCATGGGAAAGAACTCGTCTGGCTCGACAACGCCGCGACGACCCAAAAGCCGCAGGCGGTCATCGACGCGCTCTCGCACTTCTACGCCCACGACAACTCGAACATCCACCGGGCGGCGCATGCCCTCGCGGCCCGTGCGACGGAGGGCTACGAGGGCGCCCGCAAGACTGTCCAAGAATTTCTCGGGGCGACTCGGGTCGAGGAGATCATCTTTGTTCGTGGCTGCACCGAGGGGATCAACCTCATCGCGAACATCCTCGCCCCGACGCTCGGTCCTGGCGACGAGATCGTGCTTCCCGAGCTCGAGCATCATGCCAACATCGTCCCGTGGCAGATGGTGGCAGAGCGGACGGGCGCCGTGATTCGCGTCGCGCCGATCAACGATCGCGGCGAAGTGATCCTCGAGGCCTACGAGCGGCTGCTCGGCTCCCGCACCCGGGTCGTCTCGATGTCCCACGCCTCGAACAGCCTCGGCACGATTCTGCCCGTCGAGATGATGACCGGGATGGCGAAGGCCCACGGGGCGACGGTGGTCGTCGATGGCGCCCAGAGCGTGGCCCATTTTCCGGTTGATGTCCGTCGGATCGGCTGCGATTTCTATGCGTTTTCGGGCCACAAGATTTTCGGGCCGACGGGCATCGGGGCGGTCTACGCGACCACGGCGGCGCAGGAAACTCTGCCGCCCTGGCAGGGAGGCGGCAACATGATCCGCGACGTGACGTTTGCCCGCACGACGTATTCAGACCCGCCGGCCAAGTTCGAGGCGGGCACGCCGAACATCGCCGATGCCATCGGCCTGGCCGCCGCCCTCGATTACGTGACGCGACTCGGCCGCGAGCAGGTTGCGGCGTACGAGCACTCGTTGCTGGAACACGCAACGGCCGCCCTGTCGGGCATCCCAGGCCTGCGCCTCATCGGCACGGCACCTGCCAAGGTCGGCGTGCTCTCGTTCGTGATGGAAGGGAAGGATCCGATCGCGATCGGCAAGGCTCTCGACCGCGAGGGGATCGCCGTCCGGGCCGGCCATCATTGCGCCCAGCCGTCGCTGAGGCATTTTGGACTCGAAGCGACCGTCCGGCCGTCGCTGGCGTTCTACAACACGACCGCCGAGATCGATCATCTCGCCAGCGTCATCCGCCGGCTGGGATGAGGGGACTAGTGACCTTTGAACGGTTGATTCAAGTCGCTGGGACGTGCCCAGCCAATGCATGGTGTGTGCGATCCGGCGGCAACCCATCCCGACGGATAGTACGGGCGATGCCTACTGGTAAACTCCCGCTAGCCGCCGAGGATCAACGCTTCGCCGACGAAAGCTTGCTCGAGCGTAGGAGACCAGTGGCGTGGCCAAGGCGTGGGCTGGACCGCGTGTGATGACGGCTTCGAGGTGATGATGGATGATCCGCTGCCGCGAGCGGTTGTCATTTCGCTGGCCGACGATGCGGCGCGGAGGTCTGCCTGCCGGTCTCAACTCGAGGCCGTCGGCGAGCTCACCTGGCACTTTCTCGATGCGGTCGACGGACGGGGCCGCACAACCTATCCCGACTGCTACCGGCCCTGGCTGGCCGAATGGATCGTGGGGTACCGCCTCGCGGCGTCGGAGGTCGCCTGCTTCATGTCGCATCGGCAGGCATGGTGGGCATGCAGTCAAGACGATGCGGCTCTCCTGGTACTGGAAGACGATTTCCTCTTGAACCACGGCTTCACGACGGCACTTCGGGCCGGCATGGCCATGCAAACAATGTGGGACGTGCTCCGTTTGCAGGGAACCACGCCCAGACCCTCGGTGCCGGCCTGCAGCCACGCCGGCATCGAGCTCGTGCGAAACCTTGCTGATCCATGGGGCTCGGTCGCGTATGTCGTGACCCCTGCCGCGGCTCGCAGACTGCTCGCGCACTCACGGCGAATCGTCGAGCCTGTTGACACGTTTCTCGAGAACGTCGGCCGCCACCGCCAGCGGCTCCTCGCGATGGCCCCCTACCCTGTCGGTATCACGGGGACACCATCGTCGATGACCGACAGGCCTGTCCGCGGTGGCGTGAGCCGATGGGCGAGGCGCCGGCGCCGGATGTTCCAAGCCGCTGAACGCTTCCGCAACTGGATCGCTCCAGCCGTTCCCGATCGAACACGGCCACCGTCCGACTGGTGAGCCAGGCGACCTCACAGCGAATCGATCAGTCGCTCGAGAAAGGTCACTAGCGGGCCAAGGCTCGGCCGCGTGAGCAGCAGCGGTTCCTTGGCATACATCTGAAGGCGGTCCGGTGAAAGATCCGGAAGTCGTGGCCGACCGTGGGCGTCGAGTTCCGACTCGGTGCAGAGGTTCACGAAGGCCCGCGGATTGAAGTCAAAACGGACCGATGGGTCTGCCCAGGTGATCGGCAGACAGTCGGCATCAAAAGCCTCGGGGATCTTCTCGGTGTAGTACCCCGGAAAGAGACTGTTCTCCGGGCAGAGGTTGAAGCCATAGCCGGCAAGCACGTCGTGCTTCGTGAAGCCGCTCGATTCGTGATCCGCGAGCGATGGATCGAAGGCCGGCCCGAAGCCGTCGACGGGCATCACCTGCCGCACCGCGTCAATCAGTTGCTTCCGCGGCGACCGCAAGTGCGAAACGAACACCGCTGCCTTGAACGGCTTGGCGAGAAATCGGTCACCGAGCGGCTGCATGAGCCGTTCGATCGCGAGGAGTCGCCCGTGCCGGCGGTTCGACGTGCCCAGGTCAAAGCCGTCGGACGACCAATCGAGCATCTCCATCCAGTAGGGAACCCGAATCTGCCGCTGCCCCACCCCACAAAAGTCGGAGCAGATCACGTAGTCGGCCGGAAAGAATTCGGGCCGAACATTCTCTTCCAGGTGCATGAGCACGCATGGCCTATGACGGCCCAGAAGCCGGTCGAGAACGCCGCGTCGCTCGAGCCGTTCCCGCACGCGGCGGGTCGCGCGGCCGCCAAACGGTCCCATGATCAGAAGATCGCAGTGAACCGAAGCGACCGGCCGGATCGGCCGCGGTGAGACACGCTCGAGCAGCCGGTGCAGGAAACCTTCGCGGTAGGCGGCCCATGTGCCGAGCAGACCGACGGTGATCGGCCGACGGGTGCGTGACGACTCAGACATAGAGCGCATGCCAAATTCGCTCCCGGAGCGAACCCCACGACGCGAGCGCATGACGTGGCAGCGGATCGATCGGGATCGCGCAGGCACTCGAGTCGACGGCATCGTCAATCGCCTCAAACGCCTCCGCCAGGCAGAGCGCGAACCGTTCGTGGACACGCACCCGCGGCTCGTGATAGCGGTCGAACTCCGTCGTGATCATGGGATTCGTGTTGATCTCCCAGGTCTGGACGCGGCCCTCGTGGAGCCCGTAGTCGATCCGACCGTAGTCGGTTCCAGCGATCCGAAAAATTTCGGTGAGCTGGTCGGCATGCGGGTTTTCCTCGATGTACCGCCACTCCTCCTCCACCTGCCACGGTTCACCGAGCGCGGGTTTTTTCACCATCCACGCACGATCGAAAAAGAGATGCCTGGGAATCACATGGCCCGCCACATGAAAGGCCGAGTACTTCCGGTAGATCCCATCATCACGAGCGGTATCCAAAAACTCCGTCATGAGGTTCGCACGACGCCGCTTCCAGGATCGGCGGGCCTCGCGGATGGCTGCGGACACGGCGGCCGCATCATGAAGGAGGGGCGTGAAGCTCCCCTTGTGATCATCCTCACCGCGAAGAAACACGGGGAAACGGAGGGCCTCGCGATCTTCGCCGAGCCGGTACGCCCGAAAAGCGTTGAGGCCCTGTTCGTGGAGCGTACGAAGGAGGTCGTACCGACGCAGTGTCCGCGCAGGATCGTTGAGCATCCGGCAGCGGTTCGACGCAGCCAAGCAGCGATGCACGTGGGCCGCGCGGTCACGGTTCCGGGGGCATAGTCGCTCGAGGTCAGCGAACACGTACACGCCCGCGGGGAGCGACCGCCGCCGGAAGAGCTCGCCGTACGACAAGACTGAAAAACGGTCAGTCGCCCCCTTGCCGAACCATGCAAGGTGCTGCCGGAGCGTATAGCCGTGCCGTCGGGTGGTCAGGAAATGAATCATGGGTGGCAAATCGTGGCGACCGGCACAGAATAGGCTCCCGACCGGAAACTGCTGAAGGTGAGTTGACCATGACGGATGACGTGCAGTGTCTCCTGTGGACGTCGAGCGAGGCCGGCGCCGCGAGGAAACGCAAGGCCGGTGACGCGATCGTGGCGATCGCGGCGGTGCTCGCCGAGCGCACGCCGCTGGCCGGCGGCGAACGAGAGTTCCTGGCAACCCTCGACAAGCTCGAGAGGGAATCTCCGGATGCGACGCGTGCGATGTGGGGCACTCCGCAGGCCTATGTCTGGATCCGTGAGGCCTACGACCTCGTTCGGGCAGCGGTGCGTGCAGGGAGCGGGATCGGTGGGCAGGGTGCCAGTGCCGCTGCTGAAAAACTTGCTGATCATCTTGATGCGTTCAAGCGGTTTGCGATCGCCGTGGCGTTGACCGGCAGGATGAACCTGCGGCTCGATCGGCCTTTTGAAACAGTCTTGCCGTGTGACCTCCCGAACACGCCCTGGTCGCTCGTCGGTGAGGCCGGCATGGCGACGATCACCGGCGTCGCCGATGGTGGCATCCTGGTCGCCGCGGATGACCGGGAGATGCGGTTGTCGCTTGACGACACCAAACCCTGTCCGAGTACTGGTCTCGCCATCGAGACCTGCCCGATCGTGACTCATGCGGGCTGCCGGATCTTTTTGAAGCCCGACGCGTTTCAGGGCCCTGGGCTCGCCGGGGCATCGGCGCCGCGCGAGGCGGGCATCGCGTTTCACCGTGCCCATGCGGCTGATGTGGAAGCCGCGGTGATGGCCATCCATCGCCACGATCCCGAAACGTTCGCCCATCTCCGCGACGACATCGCGATCATCGGCCTGAAGCCGGTGGGCGCCGGAAACTACGGCAACACGACCCTCTCACGGA
>CAZCHF010000012.1:26931-78370 GCA_964498325.1 uncultured Candidatus Kuenenia sp. | reverse complement strand
CGAGCCTGAGCACTTCGAGACCGCCCACCTTGGGAAGCATCAGGTCGAGGACGACCAGGTCGCTCGAAAGAAATGCTTCGTCGCGGACCGCGGAGGCTCCGTCCGTCAGCCAGTTGCACTCGTGACCGGCATCGCGGATAGCCGTGGAGACGGCACGGCCGATGATGGGATCGTCTTCGACAATCGTCACTTGCATTGAACTCGTCTCACGCGGGGCCACGGGCAACTTCTCAGCGTATCGTAACCGCCAAGGCGTCCGGGTCACCAGGGGCTCGGGCCTGCCCGTGTCATGTCGCCGGACGTTGGCTCCGGCCGTCCAGGCCTCCGCTGCACTCGGAGAAAACCTCGCTTCGCCATCCTGGCTGCGCTCGGTTTTCTACGCCGGCTCCATGACACGGGCAGGCCCGAGCGATCGCAGTCACGCGAGCCTGGAGGAGCGAGCGGCGGCCGGAGGCCGCCTCAAGCTGGCTGGGCCATGGATGGCCAGCCAGCGATAAAGCTACTCCCACTCGATCGTCGCGGGAGGCTTCGACGAGATGTCGTAGACGACCCGGTTGATGCCGCGGACCTCGTTGATGATGCGGGTCGACATCCGCCCCAGCACGTCGTAGGGGAGATGGCTCCAATCGGCGGTCATGAAGTCTTCGGTTTCTACGGCGCGGACGGCGAGGACGTCGTCATACGTGCGGGCGTCGCCCATCACGCCGACGCTTTGCACAGGGAGCAAAACGGCAAAGGCCTGCGACACTTTTCGCATGAGCCCTGCCGCCTCGAGTTCTTCGAGGACGATCGCGTCGGCCTCGCGGAGTTTGTCGAGCCGTGGCTTGGTGACTTCGCCGAGGCAACGCACCGCCAGGCCGGGACCTGGAAACGGATGCCGCCACACGATTTTTTCTGGCAGTCCGAGTTGCAGTCCGAGTTGTCGGACCTCGTCTTTGAAGAGATCCCGCAACGGTTCTACGAGCTCGAACTGAAGATCATCCGGGAGTCCGCCGACGTTGTGATGGAGCTTGATCGTGGCCGCGGGACCGTCGGCCGCGGCGCCGCTTTCGATGACGTCGGGATACAGCGTGCCCTGGGCAAGGTACTTGGCCCCTTTGATGCGGGCCGCCTCCGCGGCGAAACAGTCGATGAAGGCTCGGCCGATGCGGCGGCGTTTTTCCTGGGGCTCCGTGACCCCTGACAGCACGTCGAGGAAACGGTCTTCGGCGGGAACGACATGAAGGTCTGCCTTGAAGTGCGTCGTGAACTCCTCGATGACCGCCGCTGCCTCGCCCTTTCGGAGAAGTCCATTGTCGACGAGGATGCACGAGAGCTGATCGCCGATGGCTCGTGAGAGGAGCGCCGCCACGACGGCCGAATCGACGCCGCCGGAAAGCCCGCAGATGACGCGATCGTTGCCGATTCGCGTCCGCATCTGCTCGATCGTCGCGGAAGCAAAGTCATCGAGCCGCCAACGGCCCGTGCAGCCGCACGCCCCTTTGAGAAAGTTGGCAAGGATCGCGCCGCCGGCCGGCGTGTGGGTGACTTCCGGATGGAACTGGAGGCCGAAAACGGGAAGCACTCGGTGACGGACCGCGGCCATCGGACACGTGGCGGTGCGAGCCAGGGGGCGGAAATCGTCAGAGATGCCGTCAACCTGGTCGCCGTGGCTCATCCAGACTTCGGTCTGGCGCGGCACGCCGGCGAACAGCAGATCGTGATCGAGAACCTCACAGGCGGCGCGGCCATATTCACGGGCGGTCGCCCGGCCGACGTGGCCTCCGAGCGACTCGCAGGCGAGTTGCATGCCATAACAGATGCCGAGCACGGGCAGGCCGAGTGAAAAGATCGCCGGATCGCACTTTGGCGCGCCAGCCTCGTACACGCTCGCGGGGCCGCCTGAGAGAATGATGCCCCGCGGGGACAAGGCCTTGATCCGGTCGGCCGTGATGTCGTGGCGAACGATCTCGCAATAGACATGCTGCTCACGCACGCGGCGAGCGATGAGCTGTGCGTATTGCGACCCAAAGTCGAGCACGAGCACCCGCTCGGACTGCTGCGGCGACGACGGGCTGGCGACGGGTGAGGATGCGGCGGGGGCTGCGGGAACGGTGCCGGCTGACATGCGCGATGACGAGAGGGGAATGAGGAAAAGCCCGAGAGTATACGCGTCTTCTGTGCGGTTCGCAGCCGGTGGGGCCGCGGCGGCGTTTCCGGGCGCCCCGGTGTCGTTTCCGGGCTGCTATAGTGCCGGCCATGCTTGTCCTTCTCACCAACGACGATGGAATTTTCGCCCCCGGCCTCGCGGCCATGGAGCGGGCCCTTCGAACGTTTGCCGACGTGTCGGTCGTGGCGCCTTCCACCGAGCAGAGCGGTGTGGGCCATGCCATTACGTTCCTCACGCCGCTCACCGCGAAGGAAGTTTTCGACGGGGACCGCCGCCGGGGCTGGGCCGTGGACGGCAGTCCGGCTGACGCGGTGAAACTCGGCATCTCGGAGTTTTGTCGCGGGCGCCCCGACCTCGTGGTCAGCGGTATCAACAGCGGGCTGAATGCTGGGATCAACGTCCTCTATTCAGGTACGGTCGCAGCCGCCATCGAGGGCGCCTTCTTCGGGATCACGAGCATCGCCGTGTCCCTGGAGTGGGATGAGCATGCCGACTACGACCGGGCCGCGACGATTGGCGTGTCGGTCATCCGCCAACTTCTCGATCGCCGGCCTGCCCGAGGCAGCCTCTTCAACATCAACATACCGACGTCCGCTCTCGGAGGAACCCCGGAGTTGCGCGTGGTGCCCATGAGTGTGGCCCGGTACGGCGAAGCGTTCGAGCGTCGCGTGGATCCGCGAGGTCGTTCCTACTGGTGGGCGACGAACGATCCCCCGCCCCCCCCATCGCCGACCGAGTCTGACGTGACCGCCTTGGCGCGGGGCCATGTGACCCTCACACCGCTCGACTACGACCTCACACATCGGAGCGGCATCGAAGCCCTCGCCGATGGGCCGTGGACGCTCGGCTGAGCCGTCCTGCGGAAGTCAGCGCATCCTGCGATACACCATCACGCCCAGGACGATGACGGCGACGAGGCCGCCGATCATGACGATCCAGAGCCCGATCGGATAGCCGAGGATTTCCCTCGGAGGCCGAGGAAATCGGCGCCACCAAGGGGTGGGCACTTCGGCGGTGTCTTGCGCGTCTTCGGTCGGCGTTTCGCGAATGGCGGGGGCCGGCTGCCTGCCTTTGGCCGCCGGAAGTTTCTTGGCAAGACGCGGTGTGCCGGCTGGCACCGGTTTGCTTGCGGCAGGCTGGACCTGATTGGGCCCCGCAGACCCACCGAGTGGTGCGGAAGCTGGCGGCGGAATGAGCGAGATATCGCTGCTGCTGGACGAACTGCTGCCCGAGGAACTGCTGCCCGTGAGGCTTTTCGGCCCCTGCTCGCCGACCACCATGCTGCTGCTTTCGCGCCTGGGTGGCCCTCGACGCGGCGGCGCGGAGCGGGCGGCAGCCACGGCCACCGTCCCCACGCCCCCTTTCAGCCAGGCATCGAGGGTGTCGGCCACTTCCTGGGCAGTTTGCGGCCGCGCCTGCGGGCTCTTGGAGAGCATGCGAAAGTAGAGCTCGGCGATCGCCGGAGGTACGTCGGAACGACCTTCGAGGATGTTTGGAGGAGGTTTGTTGAGGTGCGCTTGAATGCGTTCGGCGAGTTTGCCTTGGGCGAACGGAGCGTGGCCGACGAGGAGGTAGTAGAGGGTGCAGCCGAGCGAGTAGATGTCGCTCCGACGGTCCGCCTTGTGGCTGTCTCGTGCCTGCTCCGGGGCCAGGTAGTCGGCCGTGCCGAGCACCTTTTCGTCATAGGCCTTCGTCAGCGAGGCTTCGTCATCGCCGTCGTCCTCGAGGGCCAGGCCAAGGTCCAGGATCTTGATCGCCCCCTTGCGGTCGAGAATGAGATTGGCCGGCTTGATGTCACGATGCACCAGTCCCTCTTCGTGCGCATAGTGCAGTCCGAGCGCCGCCTGCCGGATGTAGTCGGCAGCATCGCGAATGTCGAGGGGGCCCTCGTTCTTCACCTTCGAGTAGAGGTCGATCCCTTCGACATACTCCATGACGATGAAGTGGATGGACCCCGACTGCTCTTTGTCGAACGCACGGGCGATATTTTGGTGGCCAAGGTGGAATGCGACTCGGGCTTCCCGCTCGAACCGTGCCAAGAACGACGTCTGTTCGACACGGTTGACCGGAAGAACTTTGATCGCCACCTTCTTGCCGATCGTCGGATTCTCGGCGAGGTAGACGCTGCTCATGCCGCCGGACCCGAGGAGGCCGAGCAGTTTGTACTTGCCGAGCATGAAACCCTTGTGCTTCCCCTTGCGGAGCTGCTTCACCTGCCACGCCGTGAGAAGGCCGGCATCGATGAGGGCGGCCGGGAGTTCGTCGGGCAACTCCAGCGTGGGATCGGGCCAGGCGGCGGTGGCCTCGGTGAGTTGCCCTTCCGACAGGAGCCCGCTCTTGCGGACCACGGTGAGAAAGTCAGCGATCGTATGGACAGGTTCTGCCATGCTCGGACAATGTGGATTCCGGAGGGGCAGGCTCCCCCACCCGACCCCAAAGAGTAGCACGGGTTGGAAAAATCGTAATGAGGTTGTTCACTCGACGGGGTTGTAGGCTTTGTGACGAGGCCGAGGACCTGCTGGCCGTCCTTGGCCATGCCCCGTCCATCATCGACGTGGACGCCAGCCCTGAAGACGCGGCCCGGTATGGCCTCCGCGTTCCAGTGCTCGAAATTGACGGGCGGGTGGTGGCCGAGGGGCGGTTCGACGAGCGGACGATTGCCGAGGCGCTCGCGCCTCGAACCTCACAGCCCGAGGCAGAGGCCCCGTTCCCCGAGGGTGGCAGCCAGGGCGGGAGCTGAAGTGAAGACTTCGGCGTCCCAACCCGCCCGCCGCGCGGCTTCGACATGCTCGGCCATGTCGTCGCAGAAAAAAATCCGATCGGGGGCCACGCCGGCGCGCCGGGCAGCCACCTCGAAGATGCCGACGTCTGGCTTCGCCACTCTCTCCCGGTAGCTGAGCACGATCTCGCGAAAGCCTCCGGGCACGATGCCCCACCGGCACCCCAGGATGTGGTTCCAATGGATGTCACAGGTGTTGGACAGGATGCCAATCGGAATGCGGGCACGCTCCAGGGCTGCGACGACGGGCAGGATCGGCACATTGAGCCAGAACATGTCGGCGGCGGCTGCGGCAAGAGTTGCCGGATCAGAGCGTGTTCCCGTCCGTCTGGAGAACTCGGCGTGGAAGTCGGGCCAGTCGATCCGGCCGCTTTCGAGCTCGGCCTGGAGGCCCGTCATGACCGCATCGCGGACGGCCGCCCGATCGGCGCCGCACACGTCGGCCATCTGGCGGAAAGCGCGGTCGCGGTCGAACATCGCGAGGACGTTGCCGAGATCGAAGTAGACGAATGCAGGAGGCATGGCGGCCGACATGATACTATTGTGCCCTCTTGTTTCGGCTCACATGTTTGCAAGGATCATCGATGGCTCAACTCAACCGTACGAGTGCTCGAATCACCCAGCCCCGCTCGCAAGGGGCATCGCAGGCCATGCTTCTTGGTACCGGGCTGCAGCCTGCCGACCTCGACAAAGCCCAGGTGGGCATTGCGAGCATGTGGTACGAGGGCAACACCTGCAACATGCATTTGGACCGGCTTGCCGCCAAGGTCCGTGAGGGGGTCGTGGCCGCAGGCATGGTGGGCATGCGGTTCAACACGATCGGCGTGAGTGACGGCATCTCGATGGGCACCGAAGGGATGAGTTTTTCCCTTCCTTCGCGGGATGTCATCGCCGACTCCATCGAGACGGTGATGCAGGCCCAGTGGTACGACGCCCTCGTGGCCATTCCCGGTTGCGACAAGAACATGCCCGGCTGCCTCATTGCGATGGGGCGGCTCAACCGCCCAGCGCTCATGGTCTATGGCGGCACGATCAAGCCGGGGCACCTCGCCGATGGCACCGTGCTCGACATCGTGTCGGCATTTCAGTGTTATGGCGAATACGTCGCCGGCCGGATCGATGACGGCCGCCGGGCCGACATCGTTCGCCACGCCTGCCCGGGCGCCGGTGCCTGTGGCGGCATGTACACCGCCAACACGATGGCCACGGCCATCGAAGCCCTCGGGATGGCACTCCCTGACTCGGCCTCGATTCCCGCGGAGCATCCTGACAAGCATGCAGAGTGCCTGCGGGCGGGCGCGGCGATCCTCAACCTGCTGGAGAAGGATCTCAAGCCGCGCGACATCATGACACGGCGGGCGTTCGAGAACGCGATGGTGACGGTCATGGCTCTCGGCGGGTCGACCAACGCCGTGCTGCATCTCATCGCGATGGCCCGGGCCGTCGAGGTGGAGCTGACACCCGCCGACTTTCAGAAGACCGCCCGCCGGATTCCCTACCTGGCGGACTTGAAACCGAGCGGAAAATTCGTCCAGGAAGACCTCCACTCCATCGGGGGCACGAGCGGGTTCATGAAATACATGCTCGACAAGGGGCTCATGGACGGCGACTGCATGACGGTCACCGGCAAGACGCTCGCCGAGAATCTCGCGTCGAGCAAGGGACTGAACGCGGGCCAAAAGATCATTCGGCCGGTCGAGGATCCGCTCAAGAAAACTGGCCATATCACGATCCTCCACGGCAACCTCGCCCCTGACTCGGCGGTGGCCAAGATCACGGGGAAGGAGGGGTCGCGCTTCCGTGGCCCTGCCCGCGTGTTCGACAGCGAGGAAGCGATGCTCGCCGCTCTCGAGCACGGGGGAATTCAGCGTGGCGACGTGGTCATCATCCGCTATGAGGGACCGAAGGGGGGCCCCGGGATGCCGGAAATGCTCACGCCCACCTCAGCCCTCGTCGGAGCCGGCCTTGGCAATGACGTGGCCCTGATCACCGACGGCCGCTTCTCCGGCGGTTCGCATGGCTTCATCGTGGGCCACGTGGTGCCCGAAGCGCAGGAAGGTGGGCCCATCGCCCTGGTTCAAGACGGCGACGTCGTGGTCATCGATGCCGACACCGCGACGATCGATGCCGAGGTCGATGAAGCGGAGTTTGCCCGGCGCCGGGCGGCGTGGAAGGCACCGGCCCCGAAGGCGAGGCGGGGGATACTTGCGAAGTACATCCGCTGCGTCGCCCCGGCCTCGCGCGGTTGCGTCACCGACGAGTGATGCCCCGGATTACCGAGGCACCGGGAGCGATTCGATCGGCACGGGCGGCCCTGGGGCGATGACCGCGCCGGGAGGCAGTTGCTCTGCCGGAATCGGCGCACCGTAGAGCGGGCCCGAAGGCGCGGCTCCCGGAGGGGCTCCCATGGCTCCCGGTGGGGCCACGCCTTCCGGTGGCTCGTAGTAGGGGGCCGCCTGCGGAACGGCGGGTACGCCGAGCTTGGCGAGCACTTTGGTCAGAATCTTTTGTTCCAGAAGGGGGTCCCGCCCCAGCGGGATCCACCCGGCGTTCGGTGTCGGTGCCGCCACCGGCCGAGGCTGATCGCCTACCTGCTGGCCGAGTGTCTGAAGGGGCGATCCGTAGCGGTAGAGCGAGTCGTCATTTCGAAACGTCGCGCCGCCGGTCGTGGCCTTCATCGGGCGTGGCAGAAACTCCAGTTCCTTGTCGACCACGACTTCAACGCGCCAGCCGTTCGGGTCGGGCGACATCCGGAGGGTGCCAATCCGGCGGATGGACTGCATCGTCGATTCGAGTCGTTCCCGCCAGCCGACGGAATCCCCACGCCAAGGCTCGAGGATCGTGGCCCCCGTTTGGGGATACGTGTCGATCCGCCCTTCGGTCGGAACGCCGTTGGCAAACACGACCCTCTGCTCGGCTCGCACCTTGAAGTAATCGTCGGTCACGTCGACGAGCTTCATCCAGACGAGTTCCGCATCGAGCGGCGGGATGACGACCGCGTTTCCGGGCGATGGCGGCGGTCCGGGCAGCACCGGTCCGCCAGGGCCGATCATCGCGCCCTCCGGCAACGGGGCGAACGGGTCGGGCTGCGTGGTCATTGGCACAAGCGGCTGCTGGCCGTGGCCTGCCGCGCAAGCAAGCCCTGCCATCACCATCGCGAAGACGAATGCGAGCCGCATCATCAAGTCACCATCCTGGGCCGACAGACCGGGCCAGGATGGTCGCGAACGGTGCCCGCGGGTTCAATCCCGTTTTCGCGGTGAGAAACTCCCTTTTTTCGCGGGAACCGGTGGTGCGATCCGCATCGAGATCGTCGATTCAACTGGGGTCACGACCGGTTTTCCATCCTGTTCGACGGTCGCCTCGGCATCGAGTTTGAGCGTGTAGTCGGCATGGAGCAGTCGTCCGTCCGACGGATCGAGCGTGACGGTGCCGGTCTGCGTGCCCATGACCTCCCAGTGGATCGGCGCCGAGGGGTCGGCCCCCTTCTCGACCACCTGGCCCCGGACGGAGATCACGGCCTCCTTTTCCGTTCGCGACTTGAGGAGAAACTTGTTGTTCAAGTCGAAGACGATGCCTGACACGTTCGCGCACGTGCGTGTCCACCGATCGCCGGTAGCCGTGGCTTTGCCCGGATAAAACTCGAACGCTCGCCCGAGCGTGTCACGGAGCCCGCCGGGGTTGAACGACCCTTCGACGAAGGCTTTTGCCTGAGGCCGTTCGTCGGCCGGCGGGACGAGTTTGGTGTCGACCATTCGATCGACCGCTTCCGCCAAGCCGCCAAAGTCGTCGAGCGTCCCGTCGGCAGCGACCGTCATTTGAAATGGTTCGTCCACCATGCACATGTACAGCACCATCTCGGGGTTCATCGAGCCGGGCGGGTTCTTGGCGGCCGAATCGAAGGCCCAGTCTCCGTCGGGACTCTTTTTGGCGATCGTCGCGCGTTTCAACACGGCCTCGACGCGGACCGCACCGTCCGGGCGAGCCTCGAGCACGCGAAACTCGTAGATCGACGAATAGGTGGCTCGCTCGATCCGGTCGCCATTTGCGAGCCGTGTCTTCACGTCCGAATCGGTGTCGAACTGGAGTTGGAAACGATCGCCCGGCCGGACGCGGAGCGCGAGGTCGGTGCCGGCCGTCGCCGGCGGACTTGATGGCCCGGTGCCCGGCCTGTCGGGCGGAGCGACGTCGCCTGCCGCTGCGAGGACCGTTCGCACCACGCCGGAATCGACCCGCACGCGCGCCTCCAGCGCCCGATCGACCACGTTGAGGTCAAACTCCACGACGTCGTTCTTGCGGTGGCGAGCGATGATCTCGGCGATCTCCCGAACCGAGGCGTTTGTAGCGGTGTCGGAGCCGGGCGCTCGATCGAGCAAGGCCATCAGCGGCGCGACTCGCAGTGACATATGCGCAAGGGCGCCTTGGGAGGGTGCATCCTCCCTCGAGCGGTCGACGGCGAGGGAGAGCTTTTCCATGGCTGATGGTCCGCCGATGGCGGCGTAGACGCGGTCTGGTCCGAACCCAGCGGCGACGTGCATGGCTTCGCCAAACAATCCCCGAGTGTTGTCGTCTGTCGGCAGTTGGAATTCGTGAACTGTCACGTCACCGTTGGCCCCAGTTGCCCACTGCAGGGCCTGGAAGGCCGGCACACCAAGCAACGCGTCAAACAGGTTCGACGCCGCCTGGTCGATCTTTCTGGCGCCGACCAAGCTCGACCCTGCCAGCAGGACGAGTTCGTCGCCCTGCTTGTGGAGGGCCATGCCGACGTCGATCGTGCCCGTTGCGACGGCGGCCTTCACTGTGTCGAGGACGGTCGTACCGAACGTCGCCATGCGGCGCTCGGCCACGTCCTTGGATCGCGGCGACGGCAGTTGCGGCCTTGCGGCCGCATCGATCCCGGCCCACACGTTCTTCCAGAGGTTCAGACGCTCCCCGTCGAGCACGGCTGAAACGGTCGCGACGGCGACGGCATCGGTCGTGGCGAGATGCTCCATCAGCATCGGCCGTCGTGCAGCGCTCGCGAGCCTGCGCTCCAGGTCGCTTTCAGCGACCGGGATGATCCGACTTGTGAGATGGAACTGATTCAATGGTCGAAAATACTGAAGCTCGGTCTGCCATGCTTCCGACTCGTTCAGGAGATCCTCGAGGCCGGCGGCGGTGATCGCCGTGGAGGCAGCAGGCAACGATTCGCGGACGAGCGTGGCGAAGGCCGCCCGCTGTTCGATCGGCATGCCGCTCACCATCACGTTCATTTGCACCAGGTTGCCGGGATCGCTCCAGGAGCCGATCGCGGACGGATCCTCCGGCAGGTTCGTGAGATGGTCACGATGGTCCGAACCCGTGAAATACATCCATGATCCCGATACCCGGGCCACCAGTCGGAGGTCGTCACCGCGCAAGAGCCCATCGTCCCCCCGGTGGAATCGCCAGCCGAAGCGATCATGGAGAAAGCCCAGGAGGGGCTCGGCATCCTTGATCGGTACGAAGATGATCGGCACGAATGTCTTGTCCACCAGCACGGCCATGCCAGCGGGCCGCGTGGCGTCGATGGCTTTGGCGAGCTCATCGAGCAAATCGCGAGCGGTTCGCGGCGCCGCGGGGTCAGCCCCGTCCTGAAGAAACGCGAGATCGCGTTGCACACGGTTGAAGGGGGCGACCAGCACCGAGGCGGCTACTGGAAAGCCCTTCCAGCGAGGTGAGCCCTCGGCAACTTGGGCTCCGGCCGGATTTCCGCGGATCGTCGTGCACGCGAGCACGATCGCCATGCCGAGGAGGAGCTGGCCACGAAGATCGGACTTCCGAAGCACGACAGAAATCATGAAAAAAGGCCCCAGGGACGTCCCCCCGCTGCCCGCACATTAGCACAGGCGCGCGACGAGTTCTTCGAATTGGCGGGCGTGGCGGGCGTGGGAGGTATGCATGTGCTCCCCCTGCGACACGAAACGGATCCGATCGTCGCGGGTAAGTCCACGGTCGCGAAGGATCCGCTCGAAGGGCTGCCGAGCCGAGGCATAGACGACGAGCAGTTTGTGTTCGTCAAGCTGGACCTCGAGGGACTGCTCCGGGTGCATGACGGCGATCGCGGTGCAGCCGTCGTTGAGCAGGAGATCCTCGAACTCCCACAGGAGACTTTCGAGGACGAGTCGCTCGACGCCCTCACGAGAAAACTCGCGGACCCCTGCGGCTTCGTCGTGTGACGATTCCAGGACGACGTCGAGGTCGTCGCCGAGGGGTTCGATCAATTCCAAGAAGGTCTCGAACAGATTCTCGGCCGACACGGCTGCGACAACTGCCGGAAGCCTGGCGCCAGAATGCGGATCGACATACGCGTCGTGGCGATACCCGGCCTGGGGCACGATATCGAGCCGCCAGCCAGGGCGGATGGCCTCCGTGAGTTGAAAGCGGCCGTACTGGCTGCGGGCCATATGGGCTTCCAGGGCCACCGGATCGGGCTTTTGGGCCGGCTCATCCGGGAGGGAGACGGCTTTGAGCGAGGGGAGCGGCGGGCGTGGGACGGCCGATTCATCGAGGAAACGCATCGGAATGGCTCACTTCAGACGGCGAAAAGGAGGATGAGTGGCCACCGTTTCCGGCGCGGGAGCCGGTCCTGAATGGCTCCTCAAACGTAGGCCACGCTTGGGCGCCATGCGGGCGAAAAAAGGGGGCCATGTCGTGCAGCCGCCTACCATGGGGCGTGAAGACGTCTGATTCGTTCGTTTCAACCCCACCGGTTTACCGAATCCCATGCTGATCGAACGGTGTCCATTTATCGGGGCCCTCGTCGCCGACGCCGTGGCGATGCCCGTTCACTGGTACTACGACCAGGGGGCGCTCGATCGTGACTATCCCCACCTTGCCGAGGTGGCATCGGATTCAAGTCTGGCGGGAGACTCGTCGCCCGCACGGCAGGTCTTTTTCACGCCCCGCAATCCCCATCCAGGCAGCATCCTCTGGCGGAGCCAGTGGACACCACCGAGCCCACAGTTCGACATCCTGCGAGATCAGGCCCAGTACTGGGGCCGTCATGGAATTCACTACCACCAGTTCCTCGGCCCTGGGGAGAACACCCTCAACTACCGGCTGGCCACCGAACTCTTCCGGATGGTCCGTCGAAACCGGTATTACGACGCCGAGACATGGCTCGACCGGTACGTGTCGCTCATGCTCGAGCCGGGGTGGCACCGCGACACCTACATCGAGGAATACCACCGGCACTTCTTCACCAACCTCGCCGCCGGACGCAAGCCTATCAACTCTGGTGTTCGCGATGTTCACATTGGCGGTCTCGTGCCGGTGCCTGCGCTGGTCGCCGCGCTCGGGCCACGGCACCCTGGCCTGCGGGAGATCGTTCGGCTCCATGTGGGTCTTACGCACAAGGATCCGGACGTCCTGGCTGCTGCCGACGCGCTCGTACGAATCCTCGTGGCCGCGATGCCCCGGGATGACGCGGAGCCTCGCTCCGCAGCTGAGGATGTCGCGGCCGTGCGGGAAGCGATCCTCGAGCATGGCCGCGACTGGATCTCAGCCTCGAAGCTTGCAGCCTGGAGCACGTTGTCGGATCGCGAACTCGTCGGAGGCAAGCTCTCGAGCGCCTGCTACATCGACGACGCGTTCCCGGCGGCGCTCGCGCTCGCCTGGCGGCATGCCGGTGACTTCACGGCGGGCATCGTGGCCAACGCCCTTTGCGGTGGGGACAACTGCCATCGGGCATCGGTGGTCGGCAGTCTTCTAGCCTGCTCCGCGCCGATCCCTCAGTCGCTCCTGTCGGGCACGAGAGGAGTCAGCGATATGGTCGAAGCGGCCAGGGCGTAGGCGGTCCCGTCGCCGCTGGGCGATTGTCGGGGAGGTCTGTTATCGTGAGCTCGTGGAAACCGCGTCAGCCGGGCCACGGAACTCCCTGAAAGGTATGCGCATGGTCTCCCCGCGCTTTTCCACGCTTGCCGGCGTGTGTGCGGCAGTCCTCACCCTGGCATGCGCGACGAACGCCTGGTCGCAGAAAAACAAGGCCGCTCCGGCTCCCCTGGCCGCGTACTACCCGCCGGGCAAGCAGCCGATCTTCAACCCCTTTCCCAACGTCACCGACCGTGGACCGTGGCTGGTGCGGAACTTTGGGCCGGTAGGCATCGGCATCAGTCTGATCCGCCCGGGAATGACCATGCAGGTCGCCAACGTCGAAAAGGGCTCTTCCGCGGAGGCCACCGGGAAGCTTCAGAAGGGCCAGATCATCGAGAGCATCAACGGCGTGGTGCTCGAAAAGGAAGACCCCCGCATCATCCTCGGCGACATCATCACCGACGCCGAGGCCAAGGACGGGAAGGTCGTCTTGAAAATCAAGGACCTCGGCGACGTTACGGTCACGATTCCCGTGATGGGCAGCTATGCGAAGACGTGGCCGATGAACTGCCCGAAGTCCGACAAGATCGTGCGGCAGCTTGCGGACCTCTTGGCCAAGGATGCCGAACCGAAGTGGGGCTCGGTGATTTTTCTGCTCTCCACGGGGGAGGAGAAGGATCTCGACGTGGTCCGTCGCTGGATGAAGGGCATCACGACGATCGGCGGGCTCAACTGGGAGAAGGGCTACAAGGGGCCCGGGCTCTGCGAGTACTACATGCGCACGGGCGACCAGAGCGTGCTGCCGGTCATCAAGAAGATGACCGAAGAGTTGAAGGTCCACATGTACAGCGGCGGCTGGAGCGGTCGCGGCGCGCCGGCGGCGTTCACCTACTCCACCGGGTCGGGGCAGTTGCACGCCGCCGGCGTGCACTGCATGACGTTCCTCGTGATGGCCAAACTCTGCGGTGTGGAAGTTGACCAGTACCTGTTTGACGAGACGTTCAAGCAGTTCTATCGCTTCGCCGGCCACGGCAATGTCGCCTACGGCAACGGCCTCCCGGAAGGCGGGTTCCGAGACAACGGCAAGACCAGTGGGCTCGCGCTCACGATGGCTGCGGCCGCTCTGGTCGACCCCGCGGGCGAGCAATCTGTCTATGCCCGGGCCCGAGACAATTCCGCGATGAAGGCGTTTTACGCGACGAACTGGTTCCACGCGGCCCACACCGGTGGCGGCATGGGCGAGATTTGGCACCACGCCGCCGTCAGTCAGATGCGCGATAAGCGGCCGATTCCCTATCGCTCGTATCTCGACACACGACGTTGGGTGATGGACCTGTCCCGCCGCTTCGACGGCAGCATCGGCATCGCCGGCATGGACGATCGCTACGATCGCTCGGCCACCGAAGACCGGATGGATTGGGGCACGTACTTCGCCTTGACCTACACGTATCCGCGCAAGCAGCTCCAGCTCTTCGGCGCTCCTCGCAGTAAGTGGGCCAAGACTGCCCCCCTGCCCCGCCCCTGGGGCAACGCCGCTGACGATGTCTTTCACTCGATCGAGCCCATTCCAGGTGGCCCGCTCACGCTCGAGGACTTGAAGAACGAAACCGTCGAAAACGGAGCCTCCATCGCCGTCTTCAATGCGATCGGCTCCCCGAGCACCACCGATGAAACGCTCCTGCGGTACATCCACCATCCGGAATACGACCTGCGCAGTTCGACGATGGACCAGGTCGTGAAGCGTGGCAAAGCGGACATGGTCGTGCCGCTGTTGAAATCCAGCGATCCGCGGCTGCGGCAGGCGGGCCTGCTTGCCCTCACCGGCATGTTCAAGGGACGCCCCCTCCCGCGGGAGAGTGTCACGCCGGAGATGGACCAACTCGTGGTCAAGATCCTGAACGACCCGAATGAATCCTGGTGGGGTTCGCTTCATGCGATTGAGGCACTGGGGCGGACGACGCCGGAGCTCGTCGCCCAAAACCGTGAGCGACTGCTCGAGTTTCTGGAGTACGACTGCACGTGGGTTCAGACCGCCGCGGTTTGCACGCTCGCGCAGATCTGCACCCAGCCCGAGCACTACAAGACGCTTTTGCCGGTGCTCGTGAAGAAGGCCACGTCGTTCCGTGTGGACTCCGCATCCAGTCGGTCGGCACGCGCCATCGCGGATGCGATGAAGGCAGCCAGCCCCCAGGTGAAAGCCTTTGCCGATCCGCTGCTCAAGGAAGCGTTTACGTCGCTGCCCGACGTCGTCCGGGAACCTGTCACGAATGCGGCCTTGGGAGGGGCGGGTAACACGATCCGCTCACGGCTGGGCACGATTCTCCAACTCGTTCCTGGCGGCGAGGACTTTGTCAGGGAACTGCCGCGCACCACGCTAGCGTCCTACAAGAGCGGCAAAAACTCCGACATGTATGCCTACAACGGAAAATTCACGCCGAACCCGAAGGTGGTCGGCACCTGGGCGTGGGCGGTGTATCCGGCACCAAACAATCCTGCGGAGATCGAGGATCGCCTCAATGCGTTCTTGAAGTCGAAGGCCGGCAAGCCGGGAACGAAGATCGACAAGCCCAAGGATGTGATTCAGTTGATGGACGGTGGGAAGGTTGCGAAGTCGAAATTCTTCAACGGCTATTTCTGGTCGGGCGACATGCTGATCGGCGTGAACGACGATCAGGCCCTCAAGATGGAGGTGCGAACCATGGGCGGTCGGGATTTCCTGCTCGTCGAGCGCGGCGGCTTCAATGCTCCGCCCGACAGCGACGAAGTGCGAGAGATCCCGAAAGACTGGCACTGCGGGTACCACGTCTACGTGAGAGAGAAGTGATTGCTCGTGGCACCGGCGTCGTCCGTTTCGTGGGCGAGCGTGCGCCGGGAGGCATGCGTCAACGCGATCAGTGAGCGAGCGCGGCGATCCGGCCGACGAGCCGATCGGCCATCGCGTGAGCCCGCCATTCTTCGACCTGGCCCCGGCCGAACTCCAAGACGACGCCCTTGAGCACGTCTTCGATCGCCATGTGGCCCAGGAAGTCGTCGTCGAGGTATCGCATGCCCCACGTGGCGAAGTTTCGATCGGCCTGATGCCCGAGCTCGATCACTCGCAGGATCGTATGGCGATCGTCGCAGCGGATGGCTCCGAAGAGATCGCGCACGGCGGATTCTTCCCCCTCGAGGTATTGCAGGAAGATGCCGTCGTGCAGGCACAGGAAACCGGTGACGCCCAGCACGGAGTTTTTCACCTGGGCGCGGTCGGCGATCGATCGCACCTCGTCGCGGCCCACGTGGGGGGCAGCCCGGCTGACGTAGACCAACTTGAACATTTTTGCCCTCCGCCTCGCATTGTATACCGCTTCGAGGAGGACGAGTGCCGGGCGTGGGCGCCGTTGCGGTTTCCCAGGATCGCCTCGGCCGCCATCCATGCTCGGGAGGTAGGCAAGATGTGCCAGGTGCGTGGGAACGGTCCATCGAATCAACGGGCCTTGACGATTCAGGTAGACGTGTCGATTGGAAGCACGCTCAGTCCCCGTTTTTTCGGACTTCGATGGCCATGCGGCAATCCCGCTGGTGGGTGGCCCTAGTTGCCGCATCGATCGGACTGCTCTGGAGCGGCTCCGACGTGCGGTCACAAACCTGGCCGGAATTGAACACGGACCGAGATGCCTTCACGCCCTCCACCTTCACGGTTGACGCGGGGCGGGCTCTCACGGAAGCCTCGTACGTCTACATCGACAACGAGGTCGGAAGGCCCACCAACAGCTACCCGGAGCTTCTGGTGCGACGCGGCGTGAACGATTGGCTCGAGTGGCGGCTCGGGACCAACTATGCCGTCGGATCCCAAGGGAACGTGGTCACGAGTGTCGAAGCGGGCGAGGTCGATGAGCCAGGCAAGGTGGCGCACGAGGCGAGCATTCTCTACGGGCTCAAGGTGGCAATCACCGAGCAACAGGGCTTCCTTCCACAAAGCTGCTTCATCATGGAGGCTGACACTCCATTCCAGGGGGAGCACCTCGGCACCGTTCCGATTGCGACACTCGTGACCGGCTGGGAGCTGCCGGCAGCTTTCCCGCTCTGCGATGCAAGGCCATGGCGGCTCGACGGCGCGCTCCGCTACTCCTACCTCGAGGGAACCACGGGCTGGTTCAGTCGCTGGGGCCCCTCGGCCGTTCTCCGCATGCCGCTCACCGAGCGTCTCGAGGTCCACGCGGAGTGGTTCGGGACGTTTTCGCAGGGACTTCCCCGGGATACGAGCCGACCGTTCTTCAGTCCCGGATTCCACGTCGTCGTGACGCAGCGGTTCGAGATCGGCCTCCGCGTCGGGTGGGGACTCACGCCCGACGCGGCACCTTTTTTCTCCGACGCAGGCTGCGCCTGGAGGTTTTGAACGGCGCGGTACCATGCCGATGCCTATGACAAAGCCGCCCGCACACACCGCCGACAAGCAAGCCCCTGCGGCCCGGTCGGTGTTGGCTCACTGGAACGCGCTTCCACTATATGTTCGCATCCTTCTGGCCATGCTTGCCGGCATCCCGGTCGGCATGGGCCTCGGTGCCGACGCGGCGGTGCTCGAGGTGATCAGCAAGACGGTGCTTCAACTGCTCGGCGCCCTCGCGCCGCCGCTGATCCTCGTGGCCGTCATGCACGTCCTCATGACGACCGAAATCGGCGGCCGAAAGGCGATCCGCCTCGCCGGTCTCCTGCTCCTCAACACGCTCGTGGCCATCGGTATCGGACTCGCCGTCGCCAACGTGCTGGAGCCCGGATCGTGGGCCGAGGTGAAGCCCCCGGAACCGGCGTCGGCTCGGCCCGAGCAGGCGAGCCCGATCGACATCATCGTGCAGAACATTCCGAAGAGTTTCGTGGGACCGTTGGGTGATCGTCAGAACATCATCGGCGTCATCATCATCGCCATCGCGCTCGGCGTGGCACTCCGCTCCCGCCGTGACCGACCGCTCGCGACCGTGCGGGATCTCGTGGAGGTGGCCTACGACGTCCTCGTCACGATGCTCCACTGGATCATTCACATCGTGCCACTCGGCGTCTTCGCGATCGTGGCCAAGACGATCGGCACCGAGGGTTTTGGGCCGTTCAAGGCAATGGGGGCGTTCGTGGTGGCCGTGCTTTTGGCACTGGCCCTCCAGGCGTGCTGGTACCTCCTCCGAATCAAGTATTTCTCTTGGGTCCGTCCCATGGACGTCCTTCGCGGCATGCGTGATGCGCTCGTCATGGCCTTCTCGACGAGCAGTTCGACGGCCACCATGCCGGTGACCTACACGTGCCTCAAGGAAAAAGTCGGGATCCGCGAAGAGTCGGCGAGTCTCGGCTCGCTCGTGGGTGCCAATTTCAACAACGACGGAACGGCACTCTACGAGGCCATGTCGGCGCTGTTCGTATCGCAACTCCTCGGGCAACACCTTCCGCTCGAGAAGCAACTCATGGTGGTCCTGACATCGATCGTGGCGTCGGTCGGGGCCGCGGGGATCCCCGAGGCGGGGCTCGTGACGATGACGCTCGTGTTCACGGCGGTCGGCCTGCCGGTGGAGTACATCGCCCTCCTGCTCACGGTCGACTGGTTTCTCGATCGCTGCCGGACGACGATCAACGTCCTCGGCGACGTGAACGTGAGCTGCCTCCTCGACGGTCGTGTTCGGCCGCTGCCGAACTCCACGTGAGCAATCGAAGACCCCGCTCGCGA
The DNA here is from genome assembly GCA_964498325.1 of uncultured Candidatus Kuenenia sp. Lineage (GTDB taxonomy): Bacteria > Planctomycetota > Planctomycetia > Pirellulales > UBA1268 > QWPN01. Next base: position 59,920 of record CAZCHF010000012.1, on the reverse strand, counting down.
GGGGGCGGCACCGTTGCGCCGGCGATCCAGGCGGCGCGCTATCGAGTCTTCTACACGACCAACGACATCATCTCGTGGGCACATACGTGGTCGGTTCGTGACTGATCGACAGGTACGATGATGAGCTATGGATCAAGCCCGAGAGGAGATTCTGAGCCCTGTGGCAACGCACGCGTTGGAGCAGATCCGTCGGGGGACCAGAGCGACTCTGTGGCTCATGGTGGGGATGTCGGGCTTTGCATGCCTGATCTATCAGATCCTCTGGATGCGGCAGGTCGGGCTCCTGTTTGGCAACACCTCGCAGGCAGCGGCCCTGACATTGGCGGTTTTCTTTGGCGGGATGTCGTGGGGCGGGTGGTATTTCGGCGTGCGCAGTCGGAAGCTTTCCCGTCCCTTCCGTGCATACGCGTGGCTGGAGGCGGGGGTCGCCGTGGCCGGCTGTGCGATTCTCATGGGTCCGGCCATCGTGCCGCGCGTGTATCCGTTCCTGGGTGATGCGGCCGGCGGTGGCCCGACGCTGACCGTGTTTCAAATCGGGTGGACCATGCTTTTGGTGTTCCCTGCTGCGTTCTGCATGGGGGGCACGCTTCCTATCCTGGGGCAGGCCTTGATACCCGACACCACCGTTTTTGGGAGTACGGCGGCGCGGCTCTATGCGGTGAACACGATCGGTGCCGCTGCCGGTGCCTTTGCCGCCGCGTTTCTCTTGATCGGGTTCGCGGGAATCCGTGCGACGTGCCTCACGGCGATGGCGGTTTCACTTGTGGCGGCGTTGCTTGCGGTGTGGCTCTCGCGATCTGACTGGCCCGTGGCAAACCCCGAGCATCGACGGCCCGTTGCCAAGACACCGAAGGACCGCCCTGGTGCGGCGGCGCATGCAAGAATGCCGCGGTTGCTCATCGTCGGCCTGGCTTTTGTATCCGGATTCAATCTCCTGGCCCTGGAGGTCGTATGGACACGAATGCTGGCACAGGTCCACGAGAACTCGGTCTATAGCTTCGCCACCGTCTTGATCGTGGTGCTCGTCTGCCTCGCCCTGGGGGCGTGGCTGGCATCATGGCTGGCCCGTGGGAAGGCAGCCGCACCGCAGGTGCTCGTGTGGCTGATCGTGGCAGGCGGCATCACGCTGGGGTTCATGCCTCTCGCGTTCATCAGCCTGACTCACGGCATGCGGATGCTCGACACCGAGGCTTCCTTCGCGATATACGTCGTGCGTCTGTTCTTGACCAGTAGCGTTGCGCTCGGGCCTTCCTGTTTGGTGCTGGGCACCGTGTTTCCCTTTCTGATGAAAGGCGAGGAAGACTTCCTCGAGGCGCCCGGCACGAGCATCGGCCAACTCGCCGCGATCAACACCCTCGGCGCCATCCTCGGATCCCTTGCCGCCGGTTTTGTGCTGCTCGAGTGGCTCGGCGTGTGGGGTTCCGTCCAGATCATCGCAGTGGTCTATCTGCTTGTGGCGTTTGCGATACCAACGGGAGGCATGGCCACTGTGATCGCCCGTGGGGCTGCCTTGGTGATGCTGGTGCTCATCTTCACGATGGCGACCCCGACGCATCTGCGAATACCGGTGAGCCTGGATTTCCAGGACCGGCAAGAAACGGTCGTCCAGACCTGGGAAGGCAGCGACTGCACGGTCACGGTGACGCGGGATTCTCAGAATGATCTCAGCATCACGATCAACTCGAACTACAGCCTCGGCTCGATCGCCGGGTACGGCCAACAGATCTATCAGGCCCGCATTCCACTGCTCGCGTATCCCGAGACCGAAAGCGTCTTTTTTCTCGGCATGGGCACCGGCATCACAGCGGGCGAGGCATTGAGCCGTGACGCGTTCAAGCAGGTGACGAAAGTTGTCGCCAGCGAGCTCTCTGCAAACGTCGTGGCCGCCTCGCAGAAATACTTCACAGGGAAGGTGGGCGAGTTCGATCCCACGAACGGGCTGTACCGTGACCCGCGGGCGCGTGTGATCATCGGCGACGGCCGTACCCACTTGCTCGCGAGCCGTGACCGTTATTCGATGATCAACGCCGACCTGTTCCTGCCCTACCGGCGGGGCACCGGTAATCTCTACTGCCGCGAGCATTTTCAGGTCGCCCGGGACCGTCTCGAGCCCGGCGGCGTCTTTGTGCAGTGGCTGCCGCTCTACCAGATGACCGAGCGGGAATTCGGCGTCATCGCCAAGACCATGCTCACCGCCTTTCCGCAAGTGAGCCTGTGGCGAGGCACGTTTCGCCCCGGCGCGGAAATCGCGGCTCTCATGGGCCATGCGGATGCCGCGCCGTTGCCCGCGTGTAGGCTTGATGAGGAAAGCGCAAAGCGACAGGCCGTGCAGGGCGCCACGCATCGCGACATGCACACCGTCAGGCTGCCGATCAACGAGCAGACCGTCCTTTTTTTCTATGCCGGCAACGTCACGGCGGCCGCGGAGCTCTTCGAGCAGTACCCGCTCAATACCGATGACATGCCGGTGATCGAGTTTGGCACCCCCCGGTCGCTCCACCAGCCGCCCGGCACAGGCAAACCGCAGTTTCTCGAGGCGCGTTTTGCCGAACTGGTCGACAAACTCCTGGCTTGTACCCCCCCGGAGCAAGACCCGCTCTTGGCACTTCGCTCGCCCGCGGACCGCAGGCTCCCGGTCGCTGGCGCCGCGTTTCACCGTGGCTCGATCGCGAGCGTGCATGGCGATGAAGAACGGCAGGCGGCTGAGTGGGGAAGGTTTCTGCGCCACTGGTTGGCAGAAGGAACCTCCCTACCGCGACGCTAAACCCAGCTTCCGAAGGAGCGTTCGCAGAGGTCGGTCCTTGGCAGGGCCTGGCTGCTGCTGGAGCCGCTGGTACGACCCGATTCGTGATGACGTGACCTTGGCCAACAGCGACGGAGTGTGGTCTGTGAAGGGCAGGTCGAGGAAGTCCAAGACCCGCCTGAACGTGTCGCCGGGTGTGGTGCAGAGCGCCTCGTATTCCAGTTCGTGGTAGGCGTGGCAACGGCTCGCGTATGCGTGAACGCGGCCCACATACTCCGAGTTGAGGGCCTTCCAGTGGTCGAAGCCATGAGATGGGCCACCACGGGCGCGTTCTCGCTCGTGGAGCGAGGCCGCGACATCGTTCGGGTTTCGGCGAATGTGAATCACGCGGGCTTCCGGGAAGATCGCCAGATAGAGCGGCAAAAGGACACACAGCCGAGGGTCCTTGATGCCCCAGGGAGACGTTCCGTCGTATCCCCATTGGAGATACTCGGCGATCCAGTGACGCTTGATGAAGGGGCCGACGGTGTCGCGAAACGCCATGACATCGTCGACGCCCATCAGGGGAAGCTTGGCCCAGGTGTCCGATCCGCCAAGGATGAGCAGGTCATTGACGAAGATCGAAAAGAACCGGGATTCGTGGTGGTGCATGGAGGCGGCGAAGAACACGCCGCTCTCGTGCAAAAGCTTCGTGAGAATCGACGTCCCGGAGTTGTGCATGCCCACCACCAAGACGGGCGCCAGCTGGTTGGCATCAAGGCAGGGCAACTGCGTGTGATGAACGGCAGCGGCCTGAATCTCTGTTGGAATGAACTGAGGCATGCCCGACTCCGGAATCTCGAGCGAGCATAGCGAGTCCGGCACGGGAGCGTCGGCGGTTCGGGTTTCACGCCCCAAGGCGATGGCGGCTCAGCGTATGCTCGACGTGGGAGAAAACCGCACGGAGTCCGCTCGGAGTCCTATTTTCGCTTCGCTTTGCCGACCTTCGGTTGCGTCGCCTTGGCCGCAGGCTCGGCGCGGGCGTCTTCGGCCTCCCGTTGACGTGCCGCATCAGCCAGCGGAAGCCACCCGTGTTTCTGGTACACGCTCATGACGTGCCTCACGGGGTCGGATTCGGCCGAGGCTTCTGATCCGCCACACGTGGCCATGAATTCGGCCAAGATGTTTGGGGCTGCGCCCTGCTCCGCTCTCGCCACGTAGACGAAAAGGCGTTCGGCATACGGATAGGTTTCATCGCGTATCGTTTCGGCTGTTGGGTGGATGATCTGGGCCGGTTGGCCAGGGCCGGGTGCCGCGACCTGAACGCCGAGGACTTTGATTGTTTGCCCGGTTCGGGGAAGTTCGGCGACGTTCACGAGCCCGATTCCCAGCGGATCCAGGCTGACAGCGGCGACGACCGCCTTGGTGTCGGGAAGCAACGTGTGGCGACCGAGCTTGGTTCGCCTTCTGTCGCCATGCCCGAGCAAGGCGGCGGCATCATGGCCACGGGTGGCGAACCGGTTGATCGGGATGAGGGCGGCACCCTGGCGCCGGTCGGGAACGGGTAATTCCGTGCCGCCGATCAGGTCCCAATCGTTGGTGTCGCCTCCAAGAATCGCCTCGATCGTTTCCTGGGGAAGGCTGCCGAGTTTGTTGGCGGCGTTGACGATCACTGCCGTCGCTCGGCCGGCCAGAACATGTTCGGTCGGGGCGCGTTGGTGCCAGGCTTCGGCGTGGGCTCCCAAGACCTTGTCGGTTGGCCGACTCGTGAGAAAAAGCATCTCGGGGCGCCCGCTGCGTTCAGTGACGAATGCGGCGACTGCCGCCGTGTCGCTTGTCACGCCCTTGAACGACAGTTGTGTCGGCTCCTTCGCTCGGGCGTACTCGGCCGCGAGGTCGGGCATGAGCCCTCGAATCATACTCGGGCCGATGGCCGTGATCTTCTCCCCTTCTCCGTCGAGAAAACGCTTCACGCGATCGTTCGCCGCATGCTCCCGCACGTGGTGCGGCGTCGTGAACCCATGCCGTGCAACGATCTCGGCCGCCACCGGGCCAGTGCAGAAACGGCCAAACTCCCAAAGTTCCTTGGGGGCCTTGGGATGCACATAAAGCATCAAGGGCTCGGCCAGCGGATAGTCTTCTTGAATCTTCGGCTCTGTCGCGAGCACAATGGCCGCCTCACCTTCGTCCGAAGCAATTTCCAAAAGCTTCACACCCTTCAGGTCTTGGCCGCGATACCAGAAGAGGCCGAGGCCATTGGGATCGCGACGCACCTGCTCGATCACTGCATCGCCGTCCGCGAGCGATCGAATGTCATCGCGAAATGGGTAGAAGCTGAGCAATGTGTAACCAGGTCGCTTCACCGAGAATGCCATGCACTTCTCGCGCACGAGATCGCGAAGCCCCGGCGAATCTCCTTGGAGGTAAACGCTCGCGGCACGCCTCACTCCACCAAATTGCTCCCAACCAGCCGCCTGTTTCGATTCAGCAACGAGGGATCCGATCTCCCCTACGCTAAGACGTGGAAGTTGGTTGCGAGGATGTACGACGACGGCCAGTCGGCGTACGCCTAGGCAAAAAATCTCGGGCTGCGGTTCTTTCGCTGGAAACCGGCGATGAAGGCATTTCATAGCGTGAGCGTCCGGCGGCTCCCGCACGATCAAACCCATGAAAGGGTTGTCATCGTCCGCGAATCGCCCAAGCGACGCATAGTCGTCCTTAACGACGTGCACTTCAGCGTCCTCGCCTGGCCGAGCGTCGGTTTTTGTGTGTAACGCCGCAAGTTCTGAAACGACATCCACCGAATGGCCATCCCAAGGCCCATAAACGGTGCCACCTACAGCCGGGAAACTCAGAAAGGCAATGAAGACTGGAAACAAGAGCCATCGCGCGCTCGATCTGGAATGACAGCTTCTAGATGGCGTTGGCGAGAACACTGAAAAACCTTTACAAAACGGGACGCGATCCGCCAAAACGATCTCGCGTTCGACGGCAGACGATCCATGTGCAGTCTTTGAGCGAAACCACTTTAGCTGAGGCGGGTACTCTCGGAACCAACACTAACGAGTCGAGGGTACGAGCGAAGACTCACGCCCGAGGCATGGTGCTTCAATTAGCGGCAAGGTCGTCGGGGCTAGTCACGATCACCTTCACTGAACCCTTTTCTGCTTTGTCAGACTTGGCTTCGATGTCGACTGATCCGCTTTTTTCTGCCCGGATATCAAGAATAGCCTTATCGTACGGCCCGGTTAGAGTGATCGGAAAAATAACGTCGCCAGCTACTCGCCCTCCGTTTGGCGGCAACTGATCAAAAGTAATATCGACGTCTCCAGCGGCGGCGCCGGCAACTCTCACGGTTAGCGTACCGTCCACAGCAGGAATCGGGGGATTCCAAAGTAAGCCGGGCAAGGACAAGCGGTTATCGGCTGTGCCCGGCCCGTTCACCTCCAAAAGTATTCGCGGGTTTCCGCTATTGAACGCTGAGTTCCAATCTTTTTTGGCGACCACATTTCCGCCAGCTGGCGGATTCTCATTGGGAAGGAAATCCCCAGTTGCTTCAAAAAGGCTGTCGCCAGCTCGGTCAAATACGTCTGCAACGTGAATGTCCCCTGCCCCCTGGTTCAATTTCTCGTTAACGATACAGTCCGGGTCGCCCTGGATCATCCTGGTGGACTTTGAACGGATCACTTTTTGTCCAGAGTTCACGTTCAGCACGTCTTTTTTTTGAACGTTCGGTGCTGCGAGGTTAATTGCGCCATCAACTGGGGCTGTAGCAATCTCAGCGCGGCCAGTAGTTACTACGACGAAAAGGGTTAGGCAAAGAGGTACGTATGTCAATTGAAACGCGGAAGTCATTCAGTCGCAATCCTTTCTTGTTGTGAAGATTCTCTAATCATCGATTGAAGTTCTTCCTCAACCAACGTCCGCCGCTCGCTTTTAGGGTAACGTTTCACAAAACGAGATACAACACTGACGGCCCTGGGAATATCCTTGGAAAAGATAGTTGTAAGACACAGGTAGGCAAAGGCCCTTTCGGTGTAGGGGTGCGCAGGGTAAGTCGCGATCATATCCTCGTACAATGGAATCGCTATTGCGGGATCTTGCGTCTGGTTGTACGAAAATAGTGCAAGCCGAAACATGCCAACCCCGTGCCAATACGAACCGCGTAGATCGCGACGCGCAACGAGTTGTGCAAGCCAATCGAGGGCTTCCCGGCGAGTGCCTTTACTCCGATCAACTGCGACAGCGATTTGAATCATCGCGTAGGCTTCGACTGCCGGGGGAATCGTTCCAAGACTACTCTCCTTCTCGATGACTCTTCGAAAAACCGCTTCCGCGCGATCGGGGCGGATGCATTCCAAATAGAGGTCGCCGAGTTGGAGCGCCATCCGCTGTTGATCGTTGGCTGCTGCCTCCAATGCGCGCGGATCCGTCACCGGCTTGCGATTTGCGATCGCCCGTCGGAGGTAATCGAGGCCGATGGCGTGAAGGTCGGGGCGAGCAGTGAAACCGGCTTGAGGCGCTTGCGGACCTGCCGCATTGATGCAGTCGACAGCCTCGTCGTAACGCTCCGCGAGATATGCCGTCAGGCCGGCCAGCATGAGGCAGTCACGGCGCGTCGCCGCGGCTTGCTCGGCCGAAGGGCCCGCGACGGGCCGCGCCCATGGAGCAAGTTGAACGGCCTCGGCCGTGCGAGGCCCTGCCTTCGCCCAAGTCGCCGCCAGCGGCCCAAGCGTTCCCGCTCGCTCGAGATCAAAAAGCCGTTCCAGGGCAAGATCAATCTGCCGTATGTAGGCATCTCCGGTGTATTCGCTCTCAGGGTATGCCTCGGTGAATGCCGCGAGTGACGCTGCGGCCTCGGTCCAGGCTTTTTCAACTTGCTTTTTCGCCTCGGTGCTTTCACCGCCACCGGGCTTGGCGGCCACGTTCGCCGACGCGGTCTCGGCACGTTCGTAGGCCAGGCTGGCCGCCCGATACATCGCGAGCTCGTGGCGCGGGCTTTCCGGAAACCGGGTGACGATCTCCTGCCAGTACGGCATCGACTCGGCGCGGACCGCCCGGATTGCTGCGGCGCGATCACCGTGGCGCTGATCGTCTTTCCCGACTCGAGACTCAGCTTCGGCTTCGATGATCGTCGCCACGCGAAAAAGCGTTTCGTCGTGCCAGGTGCCGTCCGTTGACGTCTTCAGCGATGCGAGAAACGCGTCTTTAGCGTCTTTCGTTTTCTTGCTTGCTTCGAGTACGGCGCCCTTGCCAAACCATGCAAATGCAAGCTGCACGGGAGTCGCCCCGGGCAAAGGCTGCACTGCCGGCTTGGCCTTGCCCCCTTTCGCGGCTGAGATGGCCGGTGATCCTGTCACTCGCGAAAAATAGCGACCGGCCAGGTCTTCGAGACCTGCGACGTGGTGCATCATGCCAAGCGCCAGAGCAATTGAAACTCGCTCTGCACCGTCGACTTTTTGTGCGGTGGTACCGCGGCCCGAAGCGGCATCACGGCAATCCGCCGGAATAATGCTGCCGCCATCCCGTGCGATCTTCACGAGGGCGGCAAGACGTTCGGAAGCAGCTTGGTCTGGTGCCTCGGCACGAGCCTGCTCGAACGCTTCAGCGGCAGCCTGGTGTTGGTCTCGGCAGACGGCGATCATCCCAGTCCGCAGGTGGAGGCGAAAGGCGGCTTCGGCCCATCCGCCGTTCGCGACTCCAAAGTTCTGGCCAAGAGCGGCGTTCATCCCCGTTTTGGCGAGCACCGCGTAGCGTTCGGATTCAGTGAGGTCGATTCGTTCGGCAAGATGGATGTCGATGAGTCGCAAGAATGCCTGGCCACGCCACGGGCCCGCAGGCGCAGCGGCAACAAACGCGTCCCAGTGTTTGACCGCCTCGTCCTGCCGATTCATAGAGACAAGGCACTCGCCCACTTCAAACTGGCTGCGTGGAGCGTAGTCAGTGTCTGGATAGTCTTCACTCACTTTGTTGAAAAGCACGATCGCTCTCGGATACTGCTTTTCTCGCTGCATTCCCCGTGCGAGCTCGAACAGCGCTCGGCCCTTGCTGGCAATCCATTCGCGAGCGTGCTTGACCCCCTTGGCAAATGCTTTTTGGAGCTTTCCATCGAGGCCGATGCCTTCGGGGTAGCCGAGAAGCTTGTCGGCTTCGTCGAGCGTTGCCGTCGCCTCACCAATTCGATCGGCCTCGGCATACAGCAGGGCCAGGTCAATCGCAGCCTCGACCGTCACCGAGGAGGGAAGGTTTTGCTTGACAACTTGCTCGATCGTGGCGATCGCTTTCGCATTCTGGCCGGAAGCGGCAAAACCGAGGCCGCGGGCAATTTCGGTTCGAGCCGTCGCATACGGATCGCCTTGGACTTCGCGGGCAAGCTGACTCCAAATGGCCTGAGCACTTTTTTGATTCGCCGGGTCACCGGCAAGCCAAAGGCTTCGGGCCTTCACATGGAGAGCATGCAGTTTCTCGCCAAGACGCGGCGACAGCGTGAGCTTTTCAACAGCGGCGGCTGCCGAGAACGGCTCGCGGTCAAAGAACGATGACCAGCCACTGGCCAATACCGCAGCGGCATCCGGTTCGATCACCTCTTGGGCAACCGCGGGTGACGGGAGAATCGTCGCCGACGCCAGAAGGCCAGCAATGACAAACGCGATTCGAAGGCGGTGCCACATGGCAAGGGTGGGACAGAGGGCACGGAAACGTTCTGCCATGACGATTCGTCGCAGCCACGCTGGCCGGCAACCGTCACCGATTCGGGAAAGTAGCCTACGCCCCCCCCCCCCTGTCAAGCGGGTGGCAGAAGCGGCGGTTTGGCGCATCGGTAGAACGCTGCGAATGCGAGCGCAGCACGCAAGTCCTGCGGATCGGGCTCTCCGTCGTTGTCGCCGCAGGCTTCGCGCGCCCATAATCCGCGGCTTTCCATACAGGCTTTCGACCGAGAGAGGATCACCGTTTCATGGAAGGCAAAATCGTCGCCACTGGCATCACGTTCGACGACGTTCTCCTCGTGCCCAGGCGGTCGGCCGTCGTTCCCGCCGAGACCGACGTGGCCACGCGGCTCACCCGCGGCATCACGCTCAATATTCCGATCGTCAGCTCCCCGATGGACACCGTCACGGAGAGCGAGATGGCCATCGCCCTGGCCCAGGAAGGCGGGCTCGGCGTCATCCACAAAAACCTCTCGATCGAACGGCAGGCCGAGGAGGTCGACAAGGTCAAGCGAAGTGCCAACGGGATCATCATGGATCCGGTCACGCTGCCACCGACGGCCACCGTCGCAAAGGCCCGCGAGGTCATGGATCAGGCCAACATCTCGGGCGTGCCCATCACGACCGAAAATCGAAAACTCGTCGGCATCATCACGCGGCGCGACCTGCGGTTCCTCGACAGCGGCGAGACGCCAATTGCCGACATAATGACGAAGTCGGGCCTCGTCACGGCCACCGGGAATGTCTCGCTCGACGACGCCGAAAAGATTCTCATGGCCAACAAGGTCGAGAAGCTTTTGCTCGTCGACGCGGCCGGTCTCCTCACGGGCCTCATCACGATCAAAGACATCGACATGATGAAGCGGTTCCCCATGGCCTGCAAAGACCGTCAGGGGCGACTTCGGGTGGGGGCGGCAGTTGGGGTGTTTGACGAAGACCGGGCTGCGGCGCTCATCGCCAAGGGAGTCGACATGCTCGTGGTCGACAGCGCCCACGGCCATTCCGAGAACGTGATCGACACCGTCAAGGCGATCAAGCGACGCTGGGAGATCGAGGTGATTGCGGGGAATGTGGCAACCCGGGAGGGGTGTCGCGATTTGATCGACGCTGGCGCCGATGGGATCAAAGTTGGGATCGGTCCCGGGTCGATCTGTACCACACGGGTCATCTCCGGTGTCGGCGTACCTCAGATCTCGGCGGTCTGGGACGCGGCGCAGGAGGCGGCCGGTGCCGGCGTTCCCGTGATCGCCGACGGTGGCATTCGATACTCCGGAGACATCACCAAGGCGATCGCCGCAGGAGCCCACGCCGTCATGGTGGGCGGACTCCTGGCGGGTACCGCGGAAAGTCCTGGACAGACCGTCCTCTATCAAGGGCGGACGTTCAAGCAGTACCGCGGCATGGGATCGATCGGGGCGATGGTCAAGGGATCGAGCGAACGCTACCGTCAAAAGGCCACGGGAAGGACCGGCGACAAACTCGTGCCGGAAGGAGTCGAGGGTCGGGTGCCCTTCAAGGGCCCCTTGAGCGTGTTCGTCTACCAGCTCGTCGGCGGCCTCCGGGCCGGCATGGGCTACTGCGGCGCGCGAACCATCGAGGAACTTCGTCGCGATGCCCGCTTTATCCAGGTCACTGCCGCCAGCGTCCGTGAGAGCCATCCCCATGACATCGCCATCACGCAGGAAGCGCCGAACTACTCGGCAGAGCACTCCAAGTCGCAGGAATGAGCGGTGGCGAATCGCCGTCGTGGCGGTACTCGTCGGCTGCATGATCTTGGCCGCCGGGTTCGCCTCGGCCGCGGACTGGCTGGGTTTCGTGCAAGCCCCTGAACAGGCACTCGAACTGCCCCCCCTGAAGGCCGATCGACCGGTTGTCCACCGCGCGGGTGGGAACGACGCCGACGAGCCTTCGACGGTGCTCGTGTCGGCAGAAGCGCCGACGGCTGGCGATGCATGTGCGGAAGAAGCCGAAGGCTGTCGGGACGCGCTCGACAAGCTCTTTGAAGATCGTCTGGCTTCCATCGACCTCGACATCCGCGTGGGGGGACGTGCCGGCAACGACTACCCTTGTGAATGTCGACTCGAAGGCAAGAACTACGAACCGCGTCGGTTTGCTTCGACGACGTTTACATGGACCGCGGCAGGCTATTGCCACAAACCGCTCTACTTCGAACACTGGCAGCTCGAACGCTACGGCCACTCGTATGGGCCGCTTGCGGATCCCTTCATCTCGGCTGCCCACTTCTTCGTGACGCTGCCGGTGCTCCCGTACAAGACGGGCGTGGAACTCCCCTGGGAGTGCATGTATCCGCTCGGCCATTACCGTCCGGGCAATTGTGCTCCGTGGACCGTTCCGGCCGTTCCGATCAGCGCCCGCGGCTTTGCGGTCGAAGCTGCGACGATCACCGGTCTGGTGTTCCTGTTTCCATAGTGCTTTCTGAATTCACGCCCTGCGTGGCTCGGGGCTGCCCGTGTCATCTCGCGGGACGCTTCGCTACGGCCCTCCAGGCCTTCGCTCGCTCGGAGAAGCTCTCGCTTCGCCATCCTGACTGCGCTCGATCTTCTACGCCCGCTCCATGACACGGGCAGCCCCGAGCCTGTCACCTGTAGCCCTATCACTTCGGGGCAGTGTCGGGAATCACGCAAGCCTGGAGGGGCGAGCGGCGGCCGGAGGGCCGCCAAGGCCGCCGGGGGCATGGATGCCCCGCCGGCCGTTTATTTTTTCGTGACTGTCGCGATGTAGGCGTAGCGGTTGTAGACCGACTCGAACGCCACGTCCGCGCGCCCAGATTGTCCAAGCGTCACGAGGGCGTCGTGGACCTCGGGGCGGTAGTGGACGTGGAACAGCGCGAGCCACTTCTTGAGGCCTGCAGCAAACAGCTTCGGTAGGTCGGCCTGGTCCCAGAAGTCGACGATGAGAAGCTTCCCACCAGGCTTCAGGTTGGCGAGCGCCGCCTCGATGGCCGCGGGCCAGGTGGGAACCATCGAGAGGCAGTACGAGAAGAAGACGGTGTCGAATGGCTCAGTGCGGCCGAACATGGCGGCCGCGTCAAGGTCCTCGGCGAGGCCCTGCTTCAACCGGATCGGCTCGTTGCCCGTAGCAGGAACGTTGGCGCGGGCGATGCTCGCGGCGGCCGTGTCGAGCATTTCCTGCGAGGCATCAAGGCCACAGAGCAACCCAGGTTGGGGACGCCTCGCGAGTTTGATGAGATTGCGAGCCGTACCACAGCCCACTTCGACCGTCGCCGTGCCTGGACCGGTTTGCACCTGTGCCAACATGCGGTCACGACCGAGAAGGTAGTAGGCCCGGGTGATGTCGTAGATGTGACGCGTGAACCGGTACATCCGGTCCATGGCCACGGCCTGCTCCTTCTTGGGTGGCTCCTGGTCAGACGCCCTCCCTGTGGCGGCATTCGGATCAGCCGTCATGCCTGTGTGCCCACCCGCTCATAGAGGTGGAACATCCCGTAGATGGCCGAGCGATCCTGGGCATGCCACGCCCTGCACCGCTCGGGATCGTAGTGGAACTGGGCCCGTTTGTCGGGCGAGAGGGCTTCCTCGACAGGCGACTTCTCGCCGGCCGTGCGGAAGATGACTCGGGTATCCGGGGCACCGACGCGCAGGATCTCGCCCCAGAGCGCGTCGATCACGTGCGGAGGCATCCAGTCCTGGCTATCCAGGAGGATGAACGCATTGAGGCTGCCCGGTTGCTCCACCTGCATCTGGTCGGTGAGCGAGGCCACATGGGTCTCCACGCGATCCACGAGTGATTTGATGAGCTCGTAGTTCTCCGGCTTCAGGTAGTCGGGAAGCGCCTTGCGATTCTCGTGGTCATACCGACGCCCGAAGGCCTGCCACGCAAAATAATTGTCGTCGAGCGGGAACCCGCAAGCGAGCCGGCGGACTCGCTGCTTGTACATGTCGAAGAGACGCCCACCGTCCCCTTGTTGCTCTTCGAGCATGGCCGCATGCTGGCTCGGCGGAATGCCGAGGCTGTAGACGGCGACGGGCTGCCGGCCCATCCAGCGGACGAGCCGGTTGTTGAAGAGCGGCGCGAAGTACTCGTCGAAAACCTGTTCCTGCTCGGCGACCGTCTTGGCAGCAAGCAGCTTTGCCGGGTCGCGGCCCATCCGCTTGGCCAGGCCATGCACCACGCGGAAGAACTGACCGAGCTTGGCGTAGTCGTAAAGCCCCCGCTTGAAATAATTGAGCCGCTTCGGGCCGATCTTCCGCCCCGGCCAATCACTCGACTCCCAGAACGACCGCGTCAGCGGATCGAGCGTATCCCTCAGATAGCGGTTGTAGTTTGGGATGTTGTCGGGATGCTTCCCGTACCCAAAAAACTTGTAGAACGTCTCGTAGTCGGGAAGGTGCTTGATGGCGGCGAGCTTGAGCCGCGTGAGGGCCATGTGGTTTGCGTTCAGGTCCACCGCGACGATCCGCTTGGGCTGGTGGACGAGATAGTTCAGGATGTTGCAGCCGCCGCTCGAAATGGTGAACAGGCTCGTGTGCGGCCCGATCTGCAGCGCCTCGGCATCGACCCGGGGGTCTTCCCATATCTGGTTGTAAATGAAGCCCCGGAACCAGAGCGTGAACATGCGCTCGAGCATGCCGCGGCGGCTTGCGAGCTTGTGGTGGTGAACCGCCTTCCGAAGGCGTTGGGTATTGCCGGGGGCGATCACTGGGCGACTCATTTTCAGGGCATCACTCCGAACGTGGTGAGCCCAAAAATGTAGCCGATCGGCCCGCAGCCCGTCGATGCCAGCAGGGTTTAGTACGTCGCCGCATCGCGGCGGCCGGCGGTCGGGGCCGCGCGGTCCACCTCTTGGACCGCCTTGCGAATCTCGCTCACGAACTCCCGGCCAAGTTCGACCACCATCGCTTCCGCCTCTTCCAAGCGTTTGGCAACCGCCTTGGACTCGGCCTCGAATCGATCCGCCAAGCGAGTGGCTTCGACCACGTCGCGCTCCCACTTCACGAGGTCGTCCTTGAACTGCCCTCTTTGGGTGTCGAGAATTTCCAGTTCACCGCGAGCCTTGGCGAGCCCGGTGTCCAGTCGGATTTTCGCCGCTTCGAGGGCCGCGATTTCGCGTTGGAGAACGAGTCGAAGCGCCGCCAGGCCGTCCGACACCAGGGTGTCGGCATTGCCCGGCAGTGCCGTGCCATGGATGAGCGTTTGACCGTCCACGAGGGGCCGGCGATAGAAGACCTTGTCGATCGTGATCGTATCGGCTTCGGCCTGCTCGAACGCAGAGGCGAGGTCCATTTCGATCGACAAGGAAGGATCGTCGCCAAGGGCGTCGGCATCGACTCCCAGAAACGCATCCATGTCGGCCCGCTCCTTGAAGGTCACCTCAGCCCAATACTCGCCCGGCAAAATGTCGCCACTGGCGATCCGTGAGCGGAGGTCCTGCCATTGTGATGCATCGATGGCTTCAGGGACGGCGTTCGCCGAGAGGGCATGTTGCTTGACCCGCTCGCGGAAATTCATGTACTTCGCCAAGCCGTTGCTCGGCACGTCGAGTTCGGGTACCAACTCGTCGATGGCCTCCTCGACCCGCTTGACGGGAGGCGGAGCGATCTTCGCGTCGTCGCTCGTCGGATGTTCGGCGGCAGGTGTTCCACGGGTTTCCGAAAACGCGAGCCAGCGGTCGTTCGGCAGTTCCGTGTACACGGTGACCGACTCGTAGGGCTGGCTCCACACCTTCGCGTCGTACGCATCACGCGGAGCAGTCTGTTGGATCGACAACTCTTGGCGGCCATTCGCCGTGGCGACCGCTTGCACGATGAAGGCGCCGAGATATTTGCCCCCCTCGCCTGCCGCCATGGGCGTGTCGTCAAAAACATAGACCGTCGCCCCCGGATCGATCGGTGCGGCTGCCACGGCCGGACCGGCAGGAATGTCGCCTTCCGGGGCAGTTGCCGGTTCCGCGGGTGGGGCAACCGGCTCGCCACCGTCTGCCGGAGGTTCTGCCGGGGCCGCAGCGCCCGGTTCTGCCGAAGCCGCAGGAAGGACGATGGAGCCGTTCTGGTCATCTGCGGGAGGAGGCGTGAAGGTCGCCTTTTCCCAGTGACGCCCGCGCCAATTGTCGACCCGTGTCAGGGCGCGTTCCCAGCGGTCGCGCGTCTGTCGAAGATCCTCCATCGACGGCATGCCATCGATCTTCACGAGTACGCCGTCGCTCTTTTCTGCAGCCGAAGGCTCCATGGCGTCGCGGACGCGGGCGATCTTCGTTTCGAGCGTGCGAGCCGCCTGGGCCCATTGCCACTCGTGATGGAGAAGGAAAAACGAGTAGTACAGGTACAGTGGAAGGGTCAGCGCCACGAGACACGCGCCGATTACCGAGACGATGCTCCATCGCTTGTGGCCCACACCGAAGGCCACGAGCGTCATGACGATCGCGATGAAAAGGCCACCGACGATGGCCATCTCGACGTAGGTCATGCTCAGCAGCCTGAGGCCCGAGGGATCGTGAGGCGGAGCGACTCGCGCAACCGGAATAATCGGAGTATATCCACCGCGGTGGACAGCCCCCTGTCCTCGTTTCGTTCCCGATGCCTTCCGATCTTGAGCCCGCCTCCCCGGCGCGTTGCATCCGGGCGACACGATCCCTCGACGCGCGGCCGGCCGGCGACACGGCCCGACTACCTCGGCCAGGACGGCATCCCGGTTTTCCCCTGATTTTCGAGGCGATCGGTTCGCGCGGCCGGAATCGGCACCAGATCTGCCCTCGTGGACCGTCGCCGCTCTCGGCAGACCCTTGCCCTCACGAAGCACCAGGACCGCACCATGCCCACCCTCACCGCCCTTCCGTCCCGCCGCCGTGCCGCAAGCCCTCGTCGGAGCGCCGCCATGATCGACGACCCGATCCGTCTCTACCTGCTGCAAATGGGCGGCATTCCCCTCCTCAACCGGGAAACCGAGGTGTCGAGTGCTCGCGAAATCGAGCGATGGCGACGCCAGTTTCGACACACCTTGCTCGCCAACGATTTTGTCCTGGCTGGTGCTGTCCAGTTGCTCAAGCGGGTCCATGCCGGAACGCTTCGGCTCGATCGCACGATCGAGGTATCGGTGACGAACACCAGTGAGAAGAAACGGCTCCTGAAGCGACTCGGCCCCAATCTCGCCACGCTCGATCGGATCGAGCAGGAGAAGCGACGGCTCTTTCGGGTGGCGATGGCGAAGAGCCTGCCGATGGCCACACGCCGCGAAGCGTGGCGGCAACTTGTCCGGCAGCGCAACAAGGCGGTCCGGCTCGTCGAGGAGATGCACCTGCGGATCCAGCGACTCTATCCGCTTCTCAAACAGCTTCGTGACCTGTGGCAGCGGCACGAATCGCTCGCGATGCAGCGGAGCGAGACCCGCGACCGGAGTCGCATGGCCGAGCTGCAAGCCAAGCGGCGCCAGATTCTGCTCGCGACACGGGAAAGTCGAAAGACACTGGAGCGTCGCCTCACGCGGCTCCACGATCTTCAGCAGCGCTACGACGCGGCGAAGCGCGATCTTGCTGCAGGCAACCTCCGGCTCGTCATCTCGATTGCGAAACGGTATCGGAACCGTGGCCTGTCGTTCTTGGATCTCATCCAAGAAGGCAACTCCGGGCTCATGCGGGCCGTCGACAAGTTCGAGCATGCCCGCGGCTTCAAGTTTTCGACGTATGCCACGTGGTGGATTCGGCAGGCGATCACGCGGGCCATCGCCGACCAGAGTCGCACGATCCGCGTGCCGGTGCACATGACCGACACGATGAACAAGCTCCGGAATCTCTCACGGGCCTTCCTTCAGGCGAACGGCCGCGAGCCATCATTCGAAGAAGTGGCGGAACTTGCCGGTATCACGGTCGAGGAGGCGGAATGCGTCTGGCGGATGTCCCGCCGCTGCGTTTCGCTCGACCAGCCGCTCGGTGACGGCGACGAGGGAACTGTGGGCGAGTTCGTCAGCGACACGCGCGAGGTGGATCCGCTGCACGACGTCAACCGTCAGGCACTACGGTCGTCAATCGGCCGCGCCCTCGAAGGGCTCACCTACCGCGAGCGAGAAATCATTCGGATGCGATTCGGACTCGCGGACGGCTGCGCCTACACGCTCGAGGAAGTCGGGTCGATCTTTCAGGTCACTCGTGAACGGGTGCGCCAGATCGAGGCCAAGGCCGTCGAGAAGCTGCGACAGCCGACCGGCGACGTGGATCTCGCCAGTTTCGTGCCCGAAGGGCTTGCGGAGCGCTGGCGGGATGCAGGGGTGACGGACTTGGAGCCGGTGGGAGCGTGAGGTCTCCTGCCAGGCCCTACGCCGACTTCGCTTCGTCGAGGGCCTGCTGGAGGCGAGCCTTCGGCTGCACGCCCATCATTTGCTGCACGAGCCTGCCCCCGTTGAAGATCATGATGGCGGGGATGCTGGCGACGTTGTAGCTCATCGCGAGTTGTTGATTCTCGTCGACGTTGACCTTACCCACCTTGAACGAGCCGGCGTTTTCCACGGCGAGTTCTTCGATGACCGGCCCGATCATCCGGCACGGTCCACACCAGGGGGCCCAAAAGTCGACGAGCACCGGAACGTCCGACTTGAGAACCTCGGACTGAAAGTTGGAATCGGTGAACTCGAGGGCTTGTCCCATGGTGCTGTGATACTCCTGTCAATTCCTGTGATCCGCACAACGCGGTACGCTTGGTATCGGCGGCCGCACCGCAGCAGTGCAGACCAGATCCGAGTTGCGAGATTATAGCGGCCTCGGGCAAGTGTGGTGGATTCTGGAGCGAAACGGAAATTTCATGGCCAGCGACCACCGTGACCCGCAGATCGAGGGGCGATGCTGGAGGGTGTATCGCGACGCTTCCGGTGCCTGCCAGGGGGGGGTGGACTCCCTGGGATGGAACCCCGAAGCCGCGGCCGGTTCGGACGCGGTGATCAAAGTCGAGGCCGCCGGCTTCAACTACAAAGACGCACTGTGCTGTGCGTGCCACCCAGGTGTGATGCGGGTGTCGCCCCTGGTGCCGGGCATCGATGCGGCAGGCATTCTCCAGAAACCTGCTGCGGGGCTCCAGGCCGGAGCCGCCGTGGTGGTGACGGGGCATGCGATCGGCGAACGGTTGGACGGAAGCTTTGCCACCTCCCTGCGGGCGCCCGAAGTGGCGGTGCTGCCACGCCCTCCGGATTTGTCGGCGGCCGATGCCATGGTGTTTGGCACCGCAGGCTTGACGGCACTCATGGCCTGCGACCGTCTCGACCAGCTTGTCGATCCACGGCATGCCAAGGCCGATGAGGCGTGGTTGGTTACGGGAGCCAGTGGCGGTGTCGGCATGCTCTCGGTCGCGATCCTCGCAGCTGCCGGCAAGCGGGTCGTCGCGTGCAGCCGAAAGTCCGAGGCGGCTTCGCTGCTGAGACTCCTTGGCGCCGCGGACGTGTTGTCGCCGAGCGACGTCGTCGATCCTGCGCCCAAGTCCCTCGCGACGGGACGCTGGGCCGGCGTGATCGACACCGTGGGCGGATCGCTCTTGGCCGACATCCTACGATCGGTTCGCATCGGCGGCGCGGTCGCAGCAGTCGGGATGGCGGGGGGCGCGGATCTCGTGACGACCGTGCATCCGTTCATCCTGCGCGGCGTGACGCTCGCCGGGATCGACATCGCGGTGCAGCCTTCCCAGGATGACCGTCGGATCCTCTGGGCCCGGCTCGGGGCGATGTGGCCAACGCTCGCCGGTCGGCTCCCAGTCACGCGGCTTCGACTCGACGATGTGGGCGACTACGCTCGTCGCATGCTCGCTGGAGAGACCGTAGGCCGCGGCGTGGTGATCCTGTGAGCGAGCGGCACGTGATCAATCTCGCGACCGCCTGGGAGCCACCGGCAGACGGTTCGCGGGCGTGGGTGCGAAGGTTTGGGCAACCGTCGGGCCTCGAGCCGGGCGATCGGGTGTGGCTCGTGGTCGATGGAGGCCTCCCCGCGACCCTCGTTCTCAACGGGGTCTGCCTTTCGGCCGAATGTGCCCGTCATGACGTGGCTGATCTGCTCGAACCACGAAACGAACTTCTCCTCGTTCCCTCGGCCGTCGTGGCGATCGACGCGGGTCGTTCTTGCGAAACGACATCCCCAGTTTCGTCGACTGGTCGACGGGCACTCGATCCGCAGTTCGGCTCCGTGCGTCTCGAGATCGAAACTCGCCACGGTAAGTCCGTTGGCGACGAGGGGTGAGAACGCGGCGAACCCCGTGGTCCACGATGCGGTTCAAAGTCCGGATCATCTCGTGTCAAAGACGAGCAACCTCTATACTCTGATTGCGGTCAGTTGCGATCACTTCCAAGGAGGAACGAGGAATGTCGGTGATTCGAGTCGGAAGCACGAACACGTACGCCGAAGGCTGGGATGCCATTTTTGGCGGCGGCACCAAGCGGGCGACGGCGGGTGTCGTCAAGAAGAAGGCCACCACCGTCGCGAAGCAGAAGGCGAAAGCTCCGAAAGCGAAAGCCCGTCGCCGAAAGTGATAGATGCGGCGGAGCAGGACGGTTCTCCGCTCACGATGGTGCCTGCTCAAAACGCGTGCCTTGCGCCAGCCGAAGGCCGACGAGCTGGGCCACGACCACGGCAATGTAGAACTGCCCGAACGTGGCTTCCAGCCACGTGAGCGTCGTGGCGGGGGCGGCCGTCGGCAGGATATCGCCGAAGCCGGCGCTGGTGAGCGTCGATAGGCTGAAGTAGTTGAAGGCGACCGCGCGGTCGTGGTCAGTCGTCATCGTGGCCAGAATTTCCGGGGAAATGCGGAACGACTCCGGGTTGACGATGGCGATCGCCGTGTAGGCATTGCCCCAGGCTGCGCCGGCAAGCAGATAGCCACACACGGTGCCCATGAGGTGGTCGGTCTTCACCGAGCGTTCCTCGAAAATGCCTCGGAGAATCGCGAAGATGGCGTAGCTTAAAAATACCACGATGGCGCCATGGTGGGCCACGGCGAGCGTTTCGGCGGCGTCACCATGAACCGCGTGGAGCCACCATCGCGTGCCGACTGCCGGGAGCGCCAGGCTCGCCGCGACAACGCGCTCACGCGGGCGATCAAAGACCACCATCACGACGGCAAAAATCATGACCGACATGATCGTGTCGTGCGTCGCCTGACCGCCCGCGAGCATCCCTGCCATCGGCTGCGTGACCGCCATGAACAGTTGGGCGACCAAAAGAAGCAGAAATCGGTGGTTTCGCAGCGTTGCGAGGGGATCGCGCATGGGGCGTTTCTGGTTGTCGGGGCGATGACAGGTCAACCGCCGAGTTCGCGGGCGCGATGGGTGGCAGCGACGACCGCGGCCGTGATCGCGTCGCGAACGCCACGGGCCTCGAGGACCGCCAGCCCTGCGAGGGTCGTGCCACCAGGGCTGGTTACCCGATCGCGGATGACCGTAGGCTCTTCCCCGGTCTGATCGAGGAGCTCGCCCGTGCCGGCCAGCGTTTGGGCCGCGAGGGCAAGGGCGAGCGGCCGTGGGAGCCCGGCCCGCACGCCTCCCTCCACGAGTGCCTCGGCTACGAGCGCGAGGAAGCCTGGGCCCGAACCCGAGAGACCGGTGACGGCGTCCATCAAAGACTCGTCCGCTTCATGAACGGCGCCAACGGCTCCGAGCAGTCGTTTGACATGGGCGGCGACGTCGGGCGGAACATCAGACGCGGCGCACAGGACGGAAACCCCGCGGCCGACCAGGCAGGGCGTATTGGGCATGACGCGGATGACGCGGGACGTGCCTGAGAGCCGGATGAGCGTTGCAGTCGATATCCCGGCGAGGATCGACACGAGCGTGCGCCCGCGCATGACGGAGGCAATCGCGCTGCAGGCTTCCGCCACTTGCTGCGGCTTCACGGCGAGCCACACCAGGTCAGCCGACGCTGCTGCCTCGGTTGGCGTGGCCGCGAACGATACGGCAGGCAGGCTGTTCGCCAAAGCGGCGCGCGCCGGCTCGGCAGGGTCGTAGACCACGATCGCCTCGGCCCGGGCGAGCCCGGCCGCACAAAATCCCTGGGCCAAAGCCGAGGCCATGCGGCCTCCGCCGATCATGGCAATCGTGGCGTGGCGGTTCGCGTTGCAGCTTTCATGCATGGTCGGCAGTATAGGCGGTGCATTGATCGAGTGTCCTCCGGAGTCGCAGTCATCCATGAAGATTTACACGAAGACCGGTGACCAGGGTGAAACCGGGCTCTTCGGGGGGCCGAGGGTCTCGAAGAACCATGCCCGCATCGAGGCCTTCGGGACGGTCGATGAATTGAACAGTCATCTCGGCATGGTCCGCACACTTTCTGGGGACACTCCATTCGATACCGACCTGCGACGCATCCAGTGCGAACTATTTGACCTGGGGGCAGAGTTGGCCACGCCCGACAGTCGGGCGGAGCGGATTACGCCGGCACATGTCACGCGGCTCGAAAAGATCATCGACGAACACGAGGCCATGCTCGAACCGCTCGCCTGCTTCATCCTTCCGACAGGCTCGCCGTTGGCGGCCGCTTTGCATGTGGCGCGGACTGTGTGTCGGCGGGCTGAGCGACGGGTAGTCACGCTCGCCAACCAGGTCGACACGATGATTCCTGCGAACGCGATCGAATACCTCAATCGCCTCGGCGACCTGCTCTTCGTGTTGGCCCGAGCCGCGAACCGTCAGGCCGGTGTGACTGACGATCCATGGGTTGCGTCATGATGCCGAACGACGCCATGTCGATCGCGGTGCGGCCTTCTGCATCCCGGGCCGCCCGCGCTGTCGTGGAACTTCGGCAGCGGATCGCCGAGCAGCGCGCCTCCGGAGCTGACCCGCTCGCGACCGTCGCGCTTGCCACCGAACTCTTTGATGCCGTCGTGTGCGACGTGTGGGCAGCGACACTCGGCGACCTCTCGCCCGCCCAGGCAGCCACGGCCGCGAAGGTCGCGATCGTTGCCCACGGGGGCTATGGGCGCCGCGAGATGGCGCCCTACTCCGACATCGACCTCATGATCCTGCACGATGCCGCAGACGCATCGGCGATTGCGACCGTCTCGGCCAGGTTCGTGCAGGACCTTTTTGACGCCGGACTGCAAGTCGGTCAGAGCGTGCGCACGGTGTCGGAAGCCTGTCGCCTTGCCACCGGTGATGCCACGATCCTGAGCACGCTCTTGGACTGTCGAACGATCGCCGGTCCGACCGCGCTTGCCGACAAACTCTCGACGAGGCTGCGCCGAATCGTCCGCCGGTCGCCCCGCCGGTATGCCGAGGCCCTCATCGACGCCAGGCAGGAAGAGGCCGATCGTTTCGGCCAGACCGTCTCGCTCCTCGAACCTAATGTGAAACGGTCTCCGGGCGGCCTGCGTGACATCCAACTCGTCCGCTGGCTCGCCGTCATCCTCCACAAGGCGGAATCGCTCGACGAACTGGCAGCGACGGGTGGGATCAGCCGGAGCGACGCCGCCGTGCTCCGCATGGCGGCGCGATTCCTGACGGGCGTTCGGCTCGACATGCACCTCGCCACTTCCCGCGCCACGGACGACCTCTCCCGCGACCACCAGCTTCGCATTGCATCCGAACGGGGCATCGAAGCAATCGATGGCCTTCTCGGGGTCGAGCGGTTCATGCGTGTCTACACCGGGCACACCCGAGGCGTGAAACGGGTTGCCGATTCGGTCATCGCCTCGGTGTCGGGCCGATCCTCGACGGGCAGGCTTGCGGCGGGGTTGCTCGGGCATCGTGTGGAAGGTCTCTATCGCGTGGGCCCTGTCGACGTGGCGGCGCTGGGTGGCCAGGAGGAACGCATCGCCTGTGATCCCGCTGCGATCCTGCGCCTCCAGGAGCTCGCGATGCTCCACGGCCTGCCGGTGAACGGGGCCACATGGGATGCGGTTCGCCGCGCGGGAAGTGAGCGGCCTTGGGGCGACGGGCCCCCCACGGCCGCTGCGTCGGAAACGTTCCTGCGGTTGTTCGAACCGCCGGCGGCGGCCGTGCGGCAGTGGAATGACACGCTCGGCGACACGCTTCGACGTCTCCATGAGGTCGGCGTGCTCGAGCATTTCGTGCCCGGCTTCGCCCACGCCCGCGACCTCTTGCAATTCAACAACTATCACAAGTTCACCGTCGACGAGCATTGCATCCACACGGTCGAAGCGTGCCTCCGCTTCGAGGCCGACAACGGCTGGTTGGGGCGGCAGTGGCGAGCGGTCACGCGGCCGCGCCCGTTGCTCCTCGCCGCGCTTCTCCACGATCTTGGGAAAGGTTTTCCCGAGGATCATTCGGAGGTTGGAGCCAGGCTTGCCCGTGAGACGTGCCTTCGGCTCGGGGTGCCTGACGAGGAAGCCGTAATCGTCGAGTTTCTCGTGCGTCGGCACCTGATCATGGCCCACATCGCCTTCCGCCGAGACGTGGGTGACGACAGCTTGGTGGTGGAGTTCGCCCGGGAAGTGGGTTCACCTGAGATCCTTCGCATGCTCGCGCTGTTGACGGCCGCGGACGTGTCGGCGGTGGGGCCGGGTGTCTGGACCAAATGGAAGGCCGACCTGCTTGGCGACCTCCATGCCCGCACTCAAGACGTGTTGGCTGGCGAGGCTCCCGGCGAGGAGGCGGCGCGATCACGAGAAGCCACGATGCGGCTCGTGGCCGAACGGCCGGCCGATGATCCCGTGGTGAAGCGCATCGTCGACTTGCCTCCGGCAGCATTTCGTGGCGTGGCCCCCGCACGAGTCGTCGAAGAGATCGGGCGTCTCTCCCGGCTCCCGGACGACGGGGTCTTTGCGATCGCGCGCTGGCAACCGGAGACGGCGACGATCTCGATTTCTGTGGGCACGCACGAACGGTTGGCCGACGGGATCTTTCACCGGGTGGCCGGGGCGCTGGCGGCCGAGCGGCTGGGCATCCTTGCAGCAGACATCCACACGCTCCGAGACGGTTCGGTACTCGACCGCTTCTCGGTCCGGGATGACGATTTCAACGGTGAGCCGCCACCGGACCGCCTCGCCGATATCGTGGCGGCCATTCGCGAGGCGGTCGTGCGGGCCGAACCGCCGGCGATTCCGTTGCGATGGAATCCGTTCGCTCCGCAGGTGCAGCAGCCGGCTGCCGCGATACCATCGCGAGTCTTGTTCGACACCGAGAGTTCGAAAGACGCCACGATCATCGAGGTGTTCGCCCATGACTCCCCCGCCCTTCTCTTTCGCCTTGCCCGCGCGATTCATGGAGAACGGCTATCGGTGCGTTCCGCGCGGATCGGCACGTACCTCGATCAGGTAGTCGATGCCTTCCATGTGACCGGCGACGATGGCCGCAAGGTCACCGATGCCGATCGCCTGGCGCGTGTCCGGCACGCGATTGAGCAGGTGATTGAACCGACGGCGGCGGCAGAGTGATCGCTCGGGGCTTCAGGTCGAGGATTCGCTGCCGCCACATTCGGTCATAGTGATCGATCGGCATCCCGACGAGCGACTCGAACGCGGCAATCGGATCCTGATCTGCGCTGGCGGAGAGGGCGACGATTTTCTCGGGCGTCAGGACCGGATGCAGGACGGCGAGGTCGAACGCGACCGCCCAGGCCGCAAGATAGGCAATCGCTTCGTTCCCGCCGTGCCCTCCGACAAAGGCGTCTTGGTCCGACGCCACGATCTCAGCGGCCGGCATGAGGGCACCTGCCGTCATGATCTCCCTGATCCGAGCGAGCCGCTTCGGGTCGGGCGCGTCGAGTCTCAACTCGCCGGCCTCCAGCGGAGCCGTCTCGACGACCTGAGCCAGGCCTTCGTCGAGCCAGGCAGGAAGACCGGGTGCTGAGCGCCGGCGGAGCCTGCCGTCGGCGTAGGCATGCCACGCTTCATGGGCGAGCCGCTCGTGGAACCGGAGTCGCGCCTGTTCCACAACGCCGGCGTTGGCCCGGCGGGCGGTCTCGATAGCCGCCATCGCTTCGGACTGCTCCCGCATGCCACGCAGACGTGCCCGTCGGACGATCTCGCTCCGTTCTTTCTTCGGCATCTCTGACTTCGCCAGATCGGCCGCGAGAAGCCGAAGTCGCTCATCGAGGAGATCGCCATGCTCCACGTGGCGTTGGCGGGCAGCATCGAGCTGGTCATCGGCGGCTCGTTGCTCCTCGAGAAGTTGGGGCAACTCACTCCCGGCGACGAGGAGCCGTCGGGCGGGCATGTAAAACGCCGGGTTGTCGATCCGAAGGCCCACTTCCTCCTGCACCCCACGATATTCGGCGAGCGATCCGCAGAGCCGGACCGTCAGGACGCCGGTCGGTTCTGCGACAGGTGGCACGAGAGACTCGAGAGCCTCGATCGTCAGCACGAGTCGGACCACGGCTCCGCGCGTGACCGAAGGGGGAGCGGTACTGAGGAGCACGAACGACGTGTCCTGGTAGCTCCACGGCCCGTCTTCCCCCTCCCTCGTCAGGTGCACGGAGAGGACGTCGTCCTGGCGAAGCCGCTCCTGGCGAAACGCTTCGACCCGGGCGCGGAGCTTTTCACGGTCTGGTTCTGCGAGGCGGTCGACGAATTGCACACGGCCTCCGGGAAATGGCGGCCAAGAGACGAGGTGCATCGGTCGACCCGGTCGCCGGACAACTTGGAGAAACTCGATGTCACGGGTGTCGTGTGAGGGAGTACCCGCGACGTCATCCGGCGCGAGCACGAGCCCTTCGAGTCGTCTCCCGTCTTTCAACTCGATGGCTTCAAGAGGCCACGGCGCGGTCGCCAAGCCCTGCTGCGCCAGAGCTGCGGCCGGGGCGATCGCTGTCAACACCGTGATCGCGGAAACGTGTCCGAAGCAACGGGCAAGCGAAGGTCGCGGCGAGGTCTTCACCGGAGACGACTACAGATAGGAGTTGATAATGTTCTCGAAGAGTTCTTGGCGACCGCTGCGGCAGCGCTCCGCTTCGCCCTTGGCGAGCATTTCCTTTTCGAGTGACGCCAGGGACTCTTTGCCAGACTCGATCCGCTGCCCGAGCGGACTGCTCCAAGTGGCATACCGCTCTTCGACGAGCTTTTGGATCGCCCCGTCGGCCCGCATCGCTGCGGCAATCTTCAGACCACGGGCGAAGGCGTCCATGCCGCCGATGTGGGCATGAAAGAGATCGACGGGCTCGAAACTCTCGCGCCGTACCTTCGCGTCGAAATTGATCCCGCCGGGGGCAAGGCCGCCATACTTCAGGATCGAGTGCATGATCTGCGTCGTGAGGTAGATGTTCGTCGGGAACTGGTCGGTGTCCCAGCCCACGAGCGTGTCGCCGGTGTTGGCGTCGATCGACCCGAGGAAGCCCTGAAGCCCGGCATACTCGAGCTCGTGCTGCATCTCGTGGCCGGCGAGCGTGGCGTGATTGGTCTCGATGTTCATCTTCACATGCTTCTCAAGCCCGTAGGTCCGGAGGAAGTTGATGCAGGTGGCTGAGTCAAAGTCGTATTGATGCTTCATCGGCTCGCGGGGCTTCGGCTCGAAGTAGAACTGCCCGGTGAACCCGATGGCCTTGGCGTAGTCGACGGCCATCTGCATGAATGCGGCGAGATGGTCGAGCTCGCGCTTCATGTCGGTGTTCCAGAGGCACTGATAGCCTTCACGACCACCCCAGAACACATACCCCGCGCCGCCGAGCCGGTGCGTGACTTCGAGAGCCTTTTTCACCTGGGCGGCAGCGTAGGCGAACGATTCGACGTTGGGGCTCGTCGCCGCGCCGTGGACGTACCGTGGATTCGAGAAGAGGTTCGCCGTGCCCCAGAGGAGCTTTTTCCCGGTGCGCTGCTGGCAGGCCAGGAGGCGGTCGGCGACGGCGTCGAGATTCTTGTTGCTCTCCGCGAGGGTCGCGCCCTCGGGGGCCACGTCGCGATCGTGAAAGCAGTAAAAATCCACGCCGAGCTTCTCGAGGAACTCGAAGGCGACGTCCACGCGGCGAAGCGCCATGTCGAGGCAATCACCGCCCGATTCCCAGGGGCGAACCATGGTGCCAGGCCCGAAGGGATCCGCGCCCGTGCCGCGGAGCGTGTGCCAGTAGGAGACGGCGAACCGGAGGTGATCCCGCATCGGCTTCCCCTCCACCAGCGCGTCGGCGTCGTAATGGCGGAAGGCCAGCATGTTTTTCGTGGCCGGGCCCTCGAACTTGATACGCGAAATTTCGGGGAAAGCCTCACTCGCCTGTGCCATCACTCATGCTCCGCTTCGTCATGGGTTTGGTTCCGCGACCTGCCGCGAAACCGCGTCAAGACTACCAGACTCCTCCCGGTCGAATAGGGCCGTGGGATCGATCTTGAATTGGAGCATTTTTGCCGTCGCGCGGCCGCCATCGCCCCCTTTTCGCTGCATGGTGATCCGACCGATGCGGAGATTTCCGGCGGGTGTGATCACAACGTCACCCGCTCCGTAAAACGCGGCAGCATCCGCCGCGGGCACGAGGACCGAGCGCATGCCATCAGGGAGCATGTCAGTCTCGACTGGCTCGTGATCGGCCGGGTCTTCGTCGTCGGCATCCGACGCGACACCTTCCGCCTGGTCGCGCACGGTCACCAGCAGCCAGCCGGCGGCATGGTCACCTGATCCGGCGAAGAGGTAGGTGGCGATGGCATCACGGCGATTCTTAAAAAAATCGACGACACGTTCTTGGGTTGCGGGCGGCAGTTCGTTCAGGAACATGCGGTCGTCGCGGCGAGACGCTCCGTTCGGTGGCACTTCACCCACGAAGAGCTTCATCGCCGCATGCACGTCTTCCGGCATGTCCCACAACTGTGCGTAGGAATCGAGCCAGCGTTTGTCAATCTGGTTGAATCCTCGTCTGGTGCTCACCAGCTTGATGGAAATCCCGTACCGTGTCTCACGGCCGCCCGCAGTCACCCGCACCTCGACGTCGGTCTTGGCCTTTGCCCCCCGAGGGATCGACGCAGTGACCGACTCGACGTCGTCGAGGGGGCCGTGGAGGATCGCCAGCCACGCGCGGGCGTCGTCATCGGTCTTCCAGCGATTGAAGGCGGCGCAAATGTCTTCTTCGTTGCGAAAGCCCCCCTTCGCCGTGCGCGACCCGACCTGCACGGCCTGGTCTTGGCCAGGATCGTCAGCCCTCGCCGCCACGGTGAAAACGTCGCCTCCCAGGATGGCGATCAGGATCGCCGCAGCGGCGACGTGGAACCTACGGCTTCGGCAGGCCACAACAGTGTCGATGGAACGTCGCATGTCGAGGGTCGTCACCAAGGGGCAATCGCTCTTCTCAAACAAGCAAGCTATTCGGGATCAATTCGCGGGATTGGTGGCCACGCGCTTCTCGAGTGCCGCTTCAATCGAGGCCACGACACTGTCGGCAAGCTTACGGGAACCTTCGGCATTGAAGTGAACGTCTCCGGGGCCCGAGGAGTGCTTGCCCTCGAAGCTCTTTGAGACGGCATGGAGATCGTCGGTCGGGATGCCGTGCCTCGCCATGATCCGGGCGGCGATCTCGTTGTATTTCACGTCGTCGCCGACGTGGCGACCGACCTCCCCTTCGGGCACGATCGTCGTACTCGCCCACACGAGAGCAGCACCGGTGGCCTCGAGCCGCTTGACGAGCGCTTCGAGGTTGCGTTCGTAGGCTTCGGGCGGAACCGACTGTGTGCCCTTCACCTTGTCGCGGTTGCCTTGGGTCTTCGCGTCGGGGTGACGGTAGCACAGGTCGTGGAGACCCCAATTGAAATGGATGACGTCCCACTTTCGCGTGCCCAGCCATTGCTCGAGGTGTTCGCGGCCAGCGACGGTGCTTCCACAGTTGGCCTTGGGGCGAAATACATTGGCCTTGCCTGCGAGACCCTTTCGCACGGGGATCGTGTAGGCGATGGAGATCGAATCGCCAAGGATGAGCACGTTCGGCAGCGATTCATCGATCGTGTCGGGCTCGGCTCGCATCCCCTTTTTGTCGCGCGCGGGCGTGAAGAAATCTTCCCGGTTCGCGGCGCCGACCAAGCCGACCCGTTCGTCAGCGTATTTGGCAATGAGGGCGTCAAGACGCGGGGCCATGGTTGCGGCCGTGCCGACGACGAGCCAGTAGCGATACCCAAGGCGACTCCTTGGTGCGAGGTGAAGGGTCGCCAATGGTGCGACGTGCATGCATTGGCCTGCATGTGGATCGTCCGAATCACCCTGGCCGACGGGCCCGTAGTTCCAAGGCTCTGTGGCCGTTGGGCTGAAGATCGCCACGCCTTGGCCTGCAGCGTCAAAGCAGGCGACAACCTTCTTGGGCGGTGTGATTTTGCTCCACGGGGGCCCGAGGGGAGGGGTCTCGTCTCGCCACTTCCCACCGCCGAGATAGCTCTTGGCCTTACTGAACGCACGCGTGAAGTAACAGGCCGGCAGTTCCTGGTTTCGTGGCAGAGGCTTGTCACCCCAGCGGTCGCCTGGCTGACGGAGTGACTCAAACTCGCACCGCACCACGATCACGTCCGGCATGCGGGGTTCGAACGCCGTCCACTGTCGCATGACGGCCGCAGCCTCTTCGTTTGGCATATCCCAGAGTTTGGGGATCGTCTCACTGAAGATCTCTCCCTTTCTCTGCTCGAGCCTTGTGACGCGAGCCCAACTGCCGACGCCACCGGCTTGGATCGGATTCCATGACCAGGGGCTCCAGCGTTCATGCTGGCCATCGGCAGTGCGATCGATTTGTTGACCGGCGTAATACGACTGCTGGATGAGGCGGCCAGGGTCGTGGATGTTCACCACATTGTCGGGATGACCCCGCCACGATAGCCACGTGATCGCGCCTCCCATGGCCCGGTCGACGCCGATCGACGCCGTGCCGTTTTCGAGGCGGACTTCATCACGTTCGGCTCGTGCAGCAGGCGGTGTTCCACTCGCTGACGGGACGATACAACTCGCGAGCGCCCAAACGAGGGGCCATGGCAGCCAGGGGATGTTTCGAGCGTTCTTCATCGTGGACGCGGCTACCGTCGTGTCGCGCGGGCTAGGAGCCAGCGGCCCAATCTGGGAAAAAATTCAATCAGCCCGGCAATGATCTTTCCACGAGCGGGGAGGGTCAGCTCGGGGATTCGGTTTTGGCACGCGGCGAGAATGCGTGCGGCGAGGGTGTCGGGGTCGATCGGTTGCAGGGCCCGAGTGCCACCGGGGGCGGTCGCCTCGGTGGGGAGGTCACTCGCCGCCACATCGGCCGCGTAGCGATCGGCGCCGCGATCGACCGCAGGGTCATCGACCGCGCGGGAGATCGGGCCCGATGAAACCAGCAAGACGTGTCCGCCGGTGGCTTCCAGCTCGAGCCGCACGGCGTCGGCATAAGCGGCCAGCGCCGATTTCGCGACGGCATATGGCCCCATGAAAGAGGTCACGAGTTTTCCGGCGAGACTTCCCATATAGACAATGTGGCCGCGAGAACTTGCGATGTCTTCGGCCACGGCACGCGTGATCTCCACGGCTGTCATGAGGTTGGCGTCGACGTAGGCCTGGAGCTCGGCGCGATCGGTTCGCAGGATCGCCGCCCTCCCCGACCGGCCGACACAGAAAAACAAGTCGTCGATTCCACCCAGCACTCGCAGAGCCTCGCCAGCCACGCGATTGCCTTCACCGGGCTGGGCAAGGTCTGCCGGAATGGCACGAACCGGGTGTGGAACGGGACCGTCGCGTTCACAGATTTCAAGGGCCTTGCGAACGCCGTCGCCTGAGCGGCCCACAATGAGCACGCGGGCCCCATGACGGGCGAGATGGCGTCCGAGAACCAGGCCGAATCCGGCCGTCCCTCCTGCAACGATCACGCGTCGTCCGTGCCACATGATCCACTCGTGCTCCGCGGAAGAACGTGCCCAGTCAGGGCCGGGCTTCGGGCGTCCTCCCGACATTCACGACCTGGATGGTACCATCCGGCACCTTCTGGGCTCCGTTTTCTCGTTGCTCCCCACTACCGCCTGGACGCCCGCCATGACACCTGCCCCGACCACCCCGCCCGACATCGTCCGCACCAAGATCGTGGCCACGCTCGGCCCTGCGTCCCGCTCCGAAGAGGCCATTCGTGGCCTCCTTGAGGCAGGCGTCGACGTGTTTCGCCTGAACATGGCGCATGGCACCCTCGAAGAACATGCGGAGTCACTCGCTCGAATCCGCAAGATTTCTGAGGAACTCCGCCGGCCGGTCGGCGCCCTGGCCGACCTCGCCGGCCCCAAGATTCGCCTGGGTGAACTGCCGGGGGGCTCCACCGATCTCGTCGAGGGGGAGGAGGTCGCCTTCGTGCGCGGTCCGGAGGGAAGCAACCCACGTGAGTTCACCGTCACGTACGCGCCCTTGGTGGACGAGCTTTCGCCCGGCGACTCGGTGATGATCGCTGACGGCACGATCAGTCTCGTGGTCGTCGCCCGCACGGCCGACCGGGTGCAGTGTCGCGTCGTGCAAGGGGGCACCGTTCGAAGCAGGCAGGGGGTGAACCTTCCAGGCGTGCGGCTGTCGGTCGCGGCCATGAGTCCTGACGACTGGCGGCACGCGGAATGGGCGGCGGCAGCGGGCATCGATTTCGTGAGCCTGTCGTTCGTGCGCTCGGCCGTTGAAGTGAAACTCCTCAAGGAGCTGCTCCGAACCCGTGGCTCAGCGGCGAAAGTCGTGGCCAAGATTGAGAAGCGAGAGGCCGTCGAAGCCCTCGACATGATCGTCGACGCGGCCGACGCGGTGATGGTGGCCCGTGGCGACCTCGGCGTCGAGACCGATGTCGCCAGCATGCCGATGGTTCAGAAGCGAGTGATTCGTGCCTGTCAGCGCTACCAAAAACCGGTGATCGTCGCGACGCAGATGCTCGACAGCATGCAGCATGCACGACGCCCGACGCGGGCCGAGGCGACCGACGTCGCCAACGCCATTCTCGACGGCGCCGATGCCTGCATGCTTTCCGGCGAGACGGCGATCGGCGAGCACCCGCGGCTGGCCGTGGAAATGATGCGACGGATCGCCCGCGAAACTGAGAAGCAGTACCTCGCCGATCGCTGGCGGTACATGGAGGGACGGTTCATGGCCGAGCGCGGTAGCGCTGGCGTGCCCGTCCAGGAGTTTCTGCCTTCGCCTGAGTTTCTGGTCGAAGGACTGCATCCGATCACGCAGGCGGTCGTCGATGGGGCCAGCCGCATCGCCGGTGAACTCGACGCGAAGCTCTTTGTCGTCGCGAGCCGATCGGGGCTCACGGCGATCGCCCGATCGAAGCGGCGCGGGGCCGTACCTACCGTCGGGGTATCCGACAATCCGGCGACGCTCCGGCAGATGGCGCTCTACTGGGGTGTGACGCCGCTGGCCGGTGCTGCGGCGTCGGACACCGGTACCCTGCTCGAGCATGTCTGCAGTTGGGGGCTTGCCGAAGGGCGGATTGCCCGCGGGGACCGGATTTTGCTGGTGGCGGGTACCGGTTTTGGAACCGGCGGCCACAATATGGCTTTGGTTCATGAAGTGGCCTGAGGAGTTGCAATGAAGAAAAAGTGCGTGCTGGCGTATTCGGGTGGCCTCGACACCTCGGTGATCCTCGGCTGGCTCATCGAGGAGGGTTTTGACGTCGTGGCCGTCTACGTCGACCTCGGCCAGCCCTGCGAGGACCGCAAAGCGATTCTCGAGAAGGCACGCACCTGCGGCGCGGTCGAAGCGATGATCGTCGACGTACGTGAGG
>CAZCHF010000012.1:0-26921 GCA_964498325.1 uncultured Candidatus Kuenenia sp. | reverse complement strand
GAGGAGCTCTGCCGCGACCTGGCGTTCCCCGTCATGCAGTGGCAGGCCCGCTATGAAGGCACCTACCTCCTCGGCACATCGATCGCCCGGCCCCTTATCTCCAAGGTCTGCGTGGAGATCGCCCACCGAGAGGGCTGCACGGTGTTCGCCCACGGGGCCACAGGCAAGGGGAATGACCAGTGCCGTTTTCAGTTGGCAGCCGAGGCCCTGGACCCCGGCATCACGGTGCTGGCGCCCTGGCGCATCGCGAAGTTCCGCGAGCGGTTTCCCGGCCGCACCGAACTCATCGCCTTCTGTGAATCAAAAAACATCCCGGTGAAGGCCTCGAAGAGCAAACCCTACAGCTCCGATGAAAACTGCCTGCACACGAGCTACGAAGCTGGCCTGTTGGAAGAGCTCACGACGGACGGTTTTGGGCTCGTGGAGTTCGGCATGACGGTCTCGCCGCAAGCGGCGCCCGATACGCCCGAGACGGTTGCCATCGATTTCCAAGCGGGCGTGCCGGTGGCGGTGAATGGAAAGGCGATGGCGGCCCACGAGATCGTCCTCGCACTCAACGACATCGGTGGCCGCAATGGCGTGGGCCGTACCGACATCGTCGAGAATCGGCTCGTCGGCATGAAGAGCCGTGGGGTCTACGAAGCGCCCGGCATGACGTTGCTCTATGAAGCCCATCGGCTCGTCGAACAGATGACGCTCGACCGCGACCTCGTTCACCTCCGCGACCGCCTCTCCCCCGAGGTGGCCGAGATGGTGTATTACGGCTTCTGGTATTGCGCGAAGATGGATGCGCTCCTCGCGTTCATCAAAGAAACTCAAAAACCGGTCACGGGTCGTGTGGAGCTTGCCCTGTACAAGGGCAACATGCTCGTGAAGAGCCGCGAGAGCGGTCAGAGCCTCTACGATGCAGCGATTGCGTCGATGGAGGGGGGCGGCTCGTATGACCAGACCGATGCGGAGGGATTTCTGCGCATCCTCGGTTTGCCGTTGCGAGTGCAGGGGCGGGTTCGTCCGCGCGGTCTCGTGTGAGCGAGCGAAGTGAAACGGATGGGTCATGGCCCGAGGCGTAGTTGATCCGTCTGCGTTCGTTCCGAGCGGGCCCATGCGCGGCCAGTTCCTTGGAATGCCCCGTTCACGTCTCGTGGCCGCCCAGGGCATCACACTCGCAGCGATGGCTTTTTGCTATTTTCTGGCGCCGCAGTTCGCATGGGGCTATCCGATCGTGGCCGTCATCGGGTACGTGACGCTCGCGGTGTCGGCCGCGGCCAGCGGTCCTTGTGGTGTGGCTGGGCAACGTCTGCTGGACGCGTCGCCGGGGCGCGAGCAACTGCCCGGTGGCTCTGTCTCCACGCTCCGACTCGCTGGCACCCTCCTTGGCCTGTTTGCGCTGCCAGCGGCCGTCGCCGCCGCCCTGCCCTCGCCGATCTCGGAGCGGTCGACAGAACCTTGGGTCGCCCTTGGGTGTCTCGTCGGCACCGCTGGGGCGTTCGTTGCAGCCGCCCGCCTCGCAGGGGCGAGACGGAGCCTTTTTGTGGGCGTCATCGTGGTGGCGGCCGCCTGTGTCATCCTCATGGCAGCGGCGATTTTCTCTGGTCTGTTCATTTTGCCAGGCCTGCCGGGTTTGAGTCTGGGCTGATCGGTGTTGAGCCTGGCGGGCGATCCTGCCAAACTTCCAAGCCAACGTAGTCGTTGCGGTCTGCCACGGCATCAATATTGGTGGCGAAGAGGTGTCGAGAACGTCGGCCCTGGCGCCCGATACCAGTGAGAGTCGCGTGGTGCGGGTCGTGACGATTTTGTCAGCCTTCTCAGGAGCCTAGCTGTGGGCGAATTCTTCTCAAGCATGCGTTCTCGTGGGCTCGCCCTTGCGTTCGTCGTGACAGGTATTTTTGGCAACGAACTCGTGGAAGCCGCCGGGTTCGTGCCGAGCGAGAAAGTTTTCCCGGCGACGACGCGGGCCTGGCTGAGCGTCCCGCAGCCCAAGGAATTCCGTGAACGATTCGATCGCTCGCAGTACGGGCAGTTAGTGGCCGATCCGGCCATGGAAGCCTTTGTCGAAAGCTGCAAGAAGCAGATCGAGAGCAACAGCAAGCAACGGCTCGCCAAGCTCGGCCTGACGCTCGATGACCTCGCCAGCATCGTCGGCGGTGAGATCGCGGTGGCTGCGATCGAGCCGCAGCCGGGGCGCTTGGTAACGGTGATGGTCGTCGATACGACGGGCCACGAAGCGACGGCCAGGCAGATCGTCACGCAAATCGGCGATCGACTCGTGGAGCGGAAAGCCAAGAAGATCGTGGTCCCTGACGCCCCAGGTGAACTGACGGTCTACGAGCTTCCTCCTGAAAAAGACGAACGGCGTGCGACGGCCCCTCGTGACCGGCGTGTGGCATTTGCCCTCGCCAAGTCGGCTCTTGTCGTGGGGGACGACGCCATCCAGGTGGGGCAGGCGTTTGCCGTGCTCGAAGGGGGGCGTGCCGACAGTCTCGAAACGAACGCATCCTTCAAGATGGTCATGGGCCGGTGCGGGAAAGTCATGCCGGCCACGGCAGCCCCCCTGCGGTGGTTCGTCGAGCCGCTTCCGTTCGCCCGGCTCTGGCAAGAGGCCAATCCGCCACTCGAAAAGCGAAAGGGCCCCGACTACGTCGCCATCTTTGGCCGACAGGGTTTTGACGCGATCAAGGGGGCCGGTGGCCTGCTGACGTTCAGCGAGGGGCCCCACGCCCTGCGGCACCATACGCTCGTCCATGCACCTCCGCTCGAAGGCCGGGAACCGGATGCGGTCGATCGTTTCGACCTGGCAGCCCGCATGCTCCGCTTTCCGAATTCGAAGGACATGACGCCGCCAGCGTGGGTACCGCAGGACGCTGACGGGTGGATGGCTCTCGAATGGGATCTCCAAACGGCCTTCGCCTCCGCCGAAACGCTCGTGGACGACATTGTCGGCGACAAGGGCGTGTTCCAGGACGTGATCGCGTCGCTCAAGGAAGATCCAGACGGACCGCAGATCGACGTCGAGGCCGACCTGGTAGCCTGCCTCGGGAAGCGTGTGTCGCTCATCACCGATCATGTCGAGCCGCTCGGCACCGATTCCGAACGGATCGTGATCGCGGTTTCGTGTGCCGACGAGACGCGCGTTGCGGCCACGATCGCCAAGGTGATGAATGCCGACGGCGACATGGAGAAGATCACCATCGGTGACCACACGGCCTGGCAGCTCGTCGATCGCTCGCATGCGATCCCCACGCTCGAAATCGAGACGCCCGGTGGCACGGTGACCCATGCTGACGACGAGTCGGCCTCGAGCCGCCGTGAGAAGCTTCGTGACAAGGAAGAAAAGCTCCTGCCCCATGCCACCGTGACAGTGGCCCACGGGCACCTGCTCATCGCCTCGCACCGCGACATGCTCGAGAAGGTGCTCACCGCTCCCGGTGGGGATGATGCGATCACCTCGGCGGCCGACTTCAAGGCGATGATGGCGGAGCTTGCGAAGTATGCCCCAGGCAGCGTCGCATCCCGTTCGTTCGGGCGGGAAGACGAATCGATTCGCCCGGCGTATGAGCTTCTCCGCAGCGGGTCGATGCCCAAGTCGCAGAGCGTGTTCGGCCAGATCCTCAACGGGATCATGGGCGATGGGAAGCCCGGAAGTGTTCGCGAACAGAAGATCGACGGGAGCGCCCTGCCCGAGTTCGAGGTGGTGCGGAAGTATCTTGGGACGGTTGGTGTCGTGCTCGAAACGCTCCCCGAAGGCTGGTACTTGAGTGGCGTCGTGCTGCCCAAGCCGGGCGAGCCCGAGCCTGGGGTCGCCCGCAACCCTGCAACACCGGTCGGACGGTAGACGAGGCTACCGGCGTTGACTCCGTGTCGATTCGATGACGGCCCAGAAGGGATGCTGGCGGTCGGCACGGAGCCGGATGTCTTCCAGAAGGACTGCGGCGTCTGACGCCGGTGGCGTCTTGTGGACCTTCTGTCCGTCGACGGTCACGGCGAGTGGCTGGGTGAAGTCGACCAGTTCGGGGGCGAGCCACACTCGCACCGTGTCGGCGCCGCACCGCACGCTGATCGCGTTGGTCACCATCTTCTTGGCATCGACCGAGAGTGGCCGTGAGCCGGTGGCAGGCGGCCATTGCTCCGGGAGCACGACCGTTTTCTGGGGCGCGCCCTCGAACTCGAGCCACCAGAAAAAACGATCCCATGGACGAAACGAAACGACGGAGAATTCCTTGGGAAAGAAGTTGCGTCGCTTGCGGCTCATCCAATCGAAGATTCGAAGCATGTCGTCCGAGAAGTGTTCGTGGCCCCGGCCTCGGTACTCGACGTACGTGACGTCGTAGCCCTTGCTGAAATACCGATCGAGGTCGACGGCGTTTTGTTGGAGCCGAAGTCTGTCGAGTTCTCCTCCGACGACGTAGATGGGCAGGTCGCTCGCGTTTGGCCAGTAATGGGTCACGAACCGGCCAGCGGTGGGCACGACCGCGATGAGCCCAGCCCAGAGATCGGGATGAGCCAGAGCGATGTCCCATGCGGCGTCGCCGCCACCGGAGTGTCCCGACAAAAAAACGCGGTCGGAATCGATCGAAAAACTACGCATGGCCGCGCGGAGCGCCATGAGCACCGCTGCGTGTTCCCTGGCCGAGTATTCGTAGGCGCTCTGGTGCTCGCGGGCCCAAGCTGGGGCGATCACAATCGTGCCATGGCGAGCCGCCTGGCCTTGGCGGACTCCATCGGCTCCGGGCATCCCAGCCCACCACTCGATTTGGTTGAGGGGCGTGGACCAAGAGGCGTGCAGCGTCACCACGGCCGGGTAGCGTCGCAGGGGATCGTATTCCGGGGGAAGCTGCACGAGGCAGCGGGTCGGCGTTCCATCCGGGCCGGCGACGTCCAACTCGTAGAGACCGGGCGACCGCGGCGAAGGAGGATCGACCGGCGGCCGCATCGATGCCGCGAGCGAGGCGAGGGTGGCAACGGAAAAGGCTTCCTCCTGCCGCATGCTTGCGAGGATGGTCGTTCGGGCCGGCTCCGTCGTGGCCGCGACGTACTCGCGAATCTTGTTGCGGAGCCGAAAGGCCGAGAGGGCGAGCTTGAGGTTGCTCTCACCGGAGGCGGCTCCTTGCAGCCAACCGCTGATCGCGATGGCCACGGCGCGGTCGGCCGGAAGCTCCGCATCGAGCCCGACCCGCTCAAACGTCGCAAATCGCTCCAGGGCTCCGAAGGAGAGTTCGCGTTGAATCTCGTCGACGGCCGCGGTCGCCTCCTTCGCCACGTCTGCTTCGAGTTTTGTGGACCGATCACGAAGCGATGCCACGATCGTCGCCGCGCGCTCGCGTCGCTTCCGGTAGGCATCGCGTTCCTCCCGAACCTCCTCGAGTAGTTCGCCGTCGGCGTTGTCGACCGGGAACGATTCGAGAAGGCTCTCCACGAGCCGGTCCTGCCCCACCTTGGCGCGGGCGAGGATTTCATCGAGGAGTTGGCGGGCTGCGAGGCGCCCGAGGGTCTTGCGCTCTTGGGCGAGGTCGGCCAGTTCCGGAAACGACGCGAGGACACCGTCGAGTGCCTCCCGGGCATCATCGTATCGTTCTGCTTGCATGAGCAGTCGCACGACCCGCAGCCGCTCGTCAGCGTTCGTGGGATCGACCTGCTTGGAAATGACCCGCTCGAGGATGTCGCGCGGAATGGATGTCGTCGCCAGCCGCATGTCGAGCTGGAGCGGTTTCTCGGTTTGGATGCCTTGCACGCGCGTCCACCGTGGCGTGATTTCGGTGATGCCCTGGATCACATCCAGCTTGCCCGACGCGGTGCCAAGCGTGAGCACCCGCCTGCCGTATTCATCGAAGGGAGTGACTCCGAGAATCGACCCCACACCGGCCACGACTCGCCCACCGTCGGGGACCCTTTGCGGAATCCGAATCCGCTCCATGCCCGGATCGACGACCGCCTCCTCGACGTTGCGAACCCGCTTCTTTGAAACCATCGTGCGGGCGAGTTCGTCATCACACATGAGGATCGGCTCGCTCGGCGCGACGGGCCGGTTCGCAGCTTCGACCGGATCGATCGCCACGCCAGGAAGCGTCGCAAGTCGACCGTCCAGCACGCGGCCGTCCAAGAGCTCCACGCGGTCGGCATGCACGGCCTGCGAACTGCCTGCAGCGACGAGGATCAAGCCCCACGTGATCGACCGGCCGATGGAACCTCGCGAGCGCCAAGCAGAGTGCATCAGTAGGAAACTCCCAGAGATTTTTTGAGTGTACCGGGGGCTTGTGAATCCTGAACAACCGGCTCATTGACACGCTTTTCGACCTTGCCGACGATGAAGAATTCTCGGAGGCTCTACTGTCCATCCGGGAATACCAGGAGCGCGCCATGATCGAGCCGAGAATTCTTCGAAAAGCTCACCCTGTGCCGAGGCGGGGAAGGTCCGCGTCGTGGTCGCTGTGTGTGGCGCTGCTTCTCATCGCCGGAGTGGTGCCTCATGCGATGGCCATCTTCGAGAAGGAGGGCTATCCCTGGAACGTCGATCTCAAGAGCTTCTATGACCAGGAACTCAAGCAAGCCCTCCCGGATGGGAACTGGCTGTTGAATCTCGGGCCCACAGGCATCCGGGCCCGGATCTATCCCGAACGGCCCAACTTGCTGGTCGTCAAGTACGTCTTCCAAGACGCGCTTTCGCCGGCCAAGGGGAAGGTCGCCATCGACGACGTGATTGCCGGCGCCAATGGCCGCAAGTTCTCGACGCCCCACCGTTTCGGCCGCAACCTTCCTGCTGGTGGCGGTTGGGATGGACCGCTCATGGAACTCGCCGGTCATATCGAAGACAGTCAGGGCAGCAAAGACGGCGTCCTGCAATTGATCGTGTGGCCGAAGGGCAATGCCGGTCAGGAGAAGACGGTCGGCATCCCGCTTCGGAAAGTCGGTCGCTTTGCCCCTACGTTTCCGTACGACTGCCCCCGGTCCAAGCGGATGCTCGAAGAGCTCTGTGACTTTCTGGTGGCCGATTACATGTCGGCGAACTGGAAGAAACCGATGAGTTTCGGCGGCATGTCTTATGGCCGTGCCCATTCAATGCTCGCTCTCATGGCCAGCGGCAATCCCAAGTATGAGCCCGTGATCATGCGGGAGCTGAGCGGCTACGTCGGCAAGCGATTCGACCCCGAGGGAGGCGGCTTTCAAACCTGGGCTTGGGGTTTTGACGGCATCGTCTTGGGTGAATATTACCTGCTCACGAAGGATGCCCGCGTCGTGCCCGCGATGCAATCGCTCGCAGAAGTGATGCCACAGGGCTGCCAAGCCGGCAATGGAATCTACACGCACCGTTCCTACCCAGCCATCATCCGAAGTGGCTCCAAACCCTATGCCGCCATCGCCGCAATTTCTGGCCTCAACATGGTCGCGATGAGCCTTTTCAAGAAGGCTGGTCTTCCATACGACAAGAACCTGTACCAGAACATTCATCAGCATTACCTCAACTCAACGTCACCGACGTCCGTCGACATCGCGTACGCCTTCAAGAGTGCCGATCATCTCAACCCGCCGGCGATCCATGCCACGCATGCGGTCATCAGGGTGAAGGATCCTTCCAAGGGGCTCAGCGGTCGGGGGCCTGGCTACGTTTGCCCGACCGGAATGAAGGGCATCGGCGATTTCGAGATCGTGTGGCCGACGCGGGAAGACCCTCGGTGGAAGCCGACCGATTGGATTGCCGCCGAGGCGGCCACGAATACCGTGACCGAGTTGGGTGAGCCTGGGATGCGGCAGATCAATCGCAACCATCCGCAGTACCGTGGGATGCCCGAACCCACCGGCCCTTTTCGCACGAGCAAGAGCGGTGGCCATTTGGCGCCGGTAGGGATGGGCGCTCTTGCCCATCTCATCGGAAACGAAGACAAGCCAACCTGGCAGTTCCTCGGCCGCCACGCGGCCAACACCTGCGCGCTCGGACCAGGCAATGCCTTCGACGGCCATGCGGCGTCCAATCTCCATGCCTTTTGGAGCATTTTGGGGGCGGCGAGGAGTGACAATCCCGCGATGCTCCAGTCCTACTTCAGCGCCATGAAGACGTTCTTGATCCTTTCGGAAACCCATAACGGAGGGTTGATCCTCCAGCCTTGGGGCCGTGATCGTGCCAACTGCAACAGCGACGTCGGCTACGGCCCGCGAACGTTGACCACGGCAACCGGCGCGATTCTGCTGGCCTTGGGAGAGCGCCGGCTGCAGATCACAGGCGCCGATCTGGGAAAGCCGTCGACGGGCGGTGTGGCCTCAAGGGGATCTCGCACCAAGCCCGTACGTACCAAACCGACGCTGGCCGAGAAGGCACCCAAGGGAACCACCGCGGCGAGCGCGGCGTCCGAAGCACCCCCCGAGGTTGCCAGCCCGGTCGAGGAAGAGCCGATCGAGGCACCTGCTCTCGCCGCGACTGCCGAGGAACCGCCGCCCGCTCCTGTCAAGCTGCCTCCTTTGCCTCCCCTGCCTCCGCTGCCCGTCAACGCCGAAGAGGATTCCTTTCTCGATTCCGTGTTGCGCGACGCGGTCGCCGACGAGGATGTCGCAGGGCGGGTCTCATGGGATGGCAAAGACCCGGACGATGAGTGAGGGCAACCTCCACGCCACGTCTGGTAGAGAGCGTGCGGGACGGGATTTGGCCGCTTGACCCGACAGGGCCGGCCTCGGGACAATCATGGTTCGTTGTTCCGCTTCCGTGCGTCGTCGTGCTCTCCACCCATGCTGCATCGCCCGCTCCGTCGAGGTTTGTTGGTGAGCCTCACGGCTCTCCTCGTGTTTCCGGTGATCCTGGCGATGACGCTCGGAACGGCCGCACTGCTGGACGCCGTTGGGGACTCGTTGGCCGCGGCTGCCTGCCGGTGGATCGCTCTTGGGCTCGGGATCATGTGGGGGGGCTCGGTCGTGACAACCGCCGCGCTTTCCGCACTCATCTCGCTCGATCGTCGTGATCGGCCCAGGTGGCGTTCGCGCCGCCACCGGCCCGGCCGCGGAGAGCCAGACGCTGATCGGTCGGGCTGACTCGTCACCACTGTAGAGAGGACTCACGATGCGTCCCTTCGAGGCTCGCAGTCGCCTGGTCGGGGCCTTGCTCGCGGGCGTTTTCCTCGCCCTCGCGGCGCGGGGCATCGCTGCCGATCCCTCGCCGAAAGAGATCCGCGAACGCATCGACGCGGTTGCGAAGCTCATCGCCATGGGCAAACCCGACGATGCGCGAGCCTCTTTGGCAGTGGGCATCGAGGGGCTGCGGGCGATGCAGTCCAAGCCCCAGTTGGCCGCCGGGTTCAAGGTTCTCGCCAGCCGGGCGACAGCGGCTCGCAAGGCGCTGGAACTGGCCGGAGTCGACGTCGCCGCGCTCGAAGTTCCGACGGCGGCAGCCCCGGTGGCGGTGCCGACCCGTCCGGCTCCTCCCCAAGCAGCCGTGGCGGCCGGCGTATCGTTCACGCGACAGGTCGCCCCCTTGCTCGTGCGGTCGTGTGGCGGCTGCCACGTGACGGGCCGACGTGGCAATTTTCAGATGGCCACCTATCAGGCGCTCATCCAGTCGGGCATGGTGCAGCGCGGCGCCGGGAACGCGAGCAGACTGGTCGAGGTGATATTGACGGGCGACATGCCCCGGGGAGGCGGAAAGGTCTCGCCAGAGGAGGTCGGCACGTTGATCTCATGGATTGACCGCGGCGCGATTTGCGATGGCGATCCGACCGTTGGGCTCGACCTGCTCGCTCGGGGAGGCGCTGCGGCGCCCACCCCTGCCCCGGTCCTTCCGGCGGGCCCTCCTGCGCCTCTGAAGCCCGGCGACATCGCCTTCTCGACGGACGTCGCCCCCATCCTGATCGACCGCTG
Organism: uncultured Candidatus Kuenenia sp.; assembly: GCA_964498325.1. GTDB lineage: Bacteria > Planctomycetota > Planctomycetia > Pirellulales > UBA1268 > QWPN01. The sequence continues at coordinate 17,087 of CAZCHF010000012.1, read as the reverse complement.
CGGGAAGTGCCATGGCGACCGCGACCCCGAGAACAACTTCGCAATCACCACGCTCACGTCTCTGGTGAAGGGGGGACGCAGCGGACCGGCGATCGTGCCGGGGAAGGGGGAGGACAGCCTGCTCGTGAAAAAGCTTCGTGGAGCCGGTATCGAAGGACAGCGGATGCCGCTCAACGCGCCGCCGCTCGCCGATGCGGACATTGCCACGATTGCCACGTGGATTAATCAAGGGGCTCGCATCGACCTGCTGACGGCGACGGACCCGATCGAGAAAATCATGGCGACAGGGAAGTCGCGGCGACTGTCGGACGACGCGCTCGCGAACGTTCGACGTGAAGCGGCGGAGAGGCTCTGGGCTCGCATGATTCCCGACGAACCACCGGTCGTGGACCGCCGTGATGGCCTCGTCGTCATCGGGAATCTCCCCGAGTCGCGGCTTCGCGAACTCGGGGATGCCGCCGCCGAACTCCTGCCCGCCATTCGCCGTGAGCTCGTCGGCGCCAACGGATCGTTGCTGAAGGGGGGCGTGGTTCTCTACGCCTTTCGAAACGTGTACGACTATTCTTCGCTCTGGCAGGTCGTGCTCAATGGCGAGCGCCCAAAGGGAATCAATGGCAACGCCGGCATGGCTGGTGACGTCGTCTATGGTGCGGTTCTCGTCCCCTCGCAGAACGACTCGAGCGATTCCACGAAGCTCGTTGTCGCCGAGCAACTTGCCGGTGCGGCCCTCGTGGGGCGTGGTTTTCCAGCCTGGTTCTGCCGAGGCGCGGGTCGCGCCGTGGCCATCAAAATCGTTCCCAAGGCGCCCCTCGTCCAGGAATGGAAAAACGACGTCGGTGCGGCGATCAAGCAACTGGGATCGGCCCAGGATTTTCTGGCTGGTCACGCTGATCCATCGGCAACCGCTGTGGCCGCCGGAGGATTCGTGTCATCCCTGGCGCCGGCAGGGAAACTCGCCTTGGTGATCGGGCTCGTGGATACGGGTGCTTCCTTCGACGAGGCTTTTGCCAAGGTCTTTCGAAGTACGCCCGAGCAGGCCTTCACAGCCTGGGCGGCACGGAACGCGGGGCGCTAGGTTTTCCACCGCAATGCCGTGGCGTCACGAGATGCGGAGAGCTCGTTGATAAAAAGACGGGGGTGCCTTGGATCCCGGGGCATGTGATCCGCAGACTCGGGCGAACCCGGGGTCTGTGGCCTGACACGCAACCGGAACATTCTTCCGGCCCCCAACGAGCCTCGTTAAGAGCTCACCGGCATGGGTGGACGGCAGCACGGACATGGCAGAAAACCTATCGCCCCGCATCCCGCGCGGAGCCAAATGCATTATATCGCGTTCAGTTACGACGCCAGGCCCGGAGGGCCGGGTTGGGTTCCCGGCGGAGGCCGGGCACGGATTCGCGGGCCACTGATGGCCGCGAATCCGTGAAATCAGTACTCGCCCGAGTCTCGCGAATACGGCTCCATCGACTTGGTGTTGCGTTCCACCGCCATGACGACCGTCTGGCGGGCCGACCCGTCGGCGGCACTGGCGATGATCGGAATCACGAGCCGCTTGTTGGGCATTTCAACCCGCACGCGGAAGGTGCCGTCGGGTCGAAGTTTGACCGGCTCTCCCTGGAGCGTTACGAAGGCTTCGGGCTTCGTGGCTCCGTAGACGATCATCTCGGCGTCGACCTCGATCTGAAAGTCCACTGGCTGGTCATCTTCGGGCTCTTGCTCCGAAGCCGCCTGCGCGGCCGGCGGGCCCATCGGCCGCTGGAGCTTCTCTTCGAAGAGTTCCTGCAACTCGTTGCTGTGGTTCTCGGGCGAATACCCACCGCTCATGGCGTAAATCCGCTCACAGTCGTCCACGATGTCGCCCCAATGGGCATCGAGCGTGTCGCACTGCGATGCATTCGGCGTGGTCACGGCGTTGCTGCGTGCCAGCGAGTGGAACCTGCCCGATGGCACGAGGTATCCAATTTCGACCCGGCAGCGAAGCGGCTCGCGAACGTCGATGTACCAGTTCTTCACGCCGCCGTGGACGGTGATTTCGCGGACGACTTGCTCCGATGGGGAGCCATGGACGTCAGACTCGACCTGAAGGACGCGCAGGACCGGCTTTGCGGCATGCCACTCCTGCCCCAACGCCGCCTGGGCCCGTGAGATGCTCCGCGACGTGACTTCCCAATACGCGTGCATCCAGTGGGGGCCGCGCACCATCAGCACCATGCGATCGCGTGGGGAGGATCGGCTCGCTCGACCTTCGGCGCGGGTCGTAAGGTCCTTGGCTTTCGCCAGACGATCGCGAACTTCGGCGATCCGCCGCGCCACTTCGGCATCCCGCTGGCCGCCTGCCGGAACGTGTCGCGCCGCCTCACGCCCGCTCCGCACCACGGTGCCTTGCTTTGCCAGGCCAGACTTGGCCTTCCGCACCAGGGCCCGAATGAGCTGGTCCTTCCGCATGGAGTGCCACCCTTGCACACCATGCTGCTTGGCAAGGCGGGCCAGGTCGCGGACGGGCTTCTCTTTGAGGCTGGCTGCGGTCATACGGGCGACTCCGAGGGGCCAGGAACAGGAGCCGACTCGCCGTGACCGAGCCGCGCAACTCCACCCAGGAGCCTACTCAGAGCCGAACACGATGGCAAATGCCGTGCCGCGTCGCATGCTTCGTAAGTCCTTGCTAAAGAAAGGTTTGCGAAGAGTGGGACGGCGTTCACGATCCAACGAAAACCACCTACTCTCCGCGGAGCTTCAGCCCCCGTTCGGCAAGTTTTTCGCGGACCTCGTTGAGACTCGTCACACCAAAATTCTTGCATTCGAGCAAGTCTTCAGCGGTGCGACGAACCAGCTCGCCGATCGTGTTGATCCCGAGCTTCGTCGTGCACTTCCGGGCCCGGACGGAGAGGTTCAATTCGCCGATGGAAAGCCCCATGATCTCTTGGTCGTCTTCCGACACCGGCTCAGTCGGGCCCAGATCGGGTTCGGGGGTAGCTGCAGGGCTCGCAAGCTGTCCGAGGGCAAGCCCCTTGCTTGAAAGCATGTCCTTGATCTCGACCAGGCTCGTCTCGCCGAAATTCTTGCTTTCGAGAATCTCCGCTTCCGTGGTCCTGGCCAGATCGCCGAGCGTCATGATCCCCATTTTTTGGAGGCAGTTCCGGCTGCGGACCGAGAGTTCGAAATCGGTCACAGGAAGGCTCAGAACCTGATCCAGTCGATCCCGGCTGCGGAGCAGTTGCTCGTCCTGCTTGAGGTCGCTCCCCGCGGAGGAGTCCTTCAAGAACAAGCGGGCGCGAGGATGATCCGGGAACGCATCCAAGACTCTCTTGTAGAGCCGCTGCGCGTTCGAAAAATCATCTCGATCTTCATAAAGAATGCCAAGGTTGATCAGGCTTCCAACACTTGGAGGATATCGCTTGAGAGAACGCTCGTAGCAGGCGATGGCTTCGTCGTCGTTGCCATGGCGGTCCTGGAGCACGCCCATGAGGAAAAGGGCCCTGGGGTGACCTGCATCCGCGTGCAAGGCCTTTTCCAGCGCCTGCGCGACATCCTGCTGTGGTGCACCTTCGCTGGCCAGGAGTTCGGCCCGTGCCGTGTGATAGTCCGCCGATCCAGCGGCATCCGACTCACTCAGGGAATCCAACGCCTTTTTGGCGTCAGCGGTGCGACCAAGCTTGCGAAGTGACTCGGCTGCTGCGGCGACGCATGTTCCTGCGTCATACCCTGCTTTTCGCGCCGCCTCGAAGAGTTCGCTGGCTTTGTCGTGCATCTCGCAAGCCGCATGGGCCAGGCCCTGGTGGAACAACGCAAGCGCTCCCCCGTCGGCTCCCTTGAGCGTTTCAATTGCATCGCGAGCACGGCCCAAGAGCCGTTGGCAGACTCCGAGTCGAACCGAGGCCGCAGGGCTGCGGTCGGAAATTCCCTCGAGCTCGTGCACAGCGGCCCGAAGCTCGCGATGGGCCGTCGGGTCTTCGCCGAGGGCAGCCACGATTCCCGAGACCTCAGCGGGACCGAAAGGGCCATTGCCGGTGATGAGGTCACGGATATCCAAGGTCGCGGTCGCTGTCATCGGGCGGAATTCTCCAGTGGAATCGAAGGTGCCTGTCGTGCGAGGAAACCGAATCTCGTGTCACGACGCGAGCCGGTTGAGAGCCAGCGGCGGGAGTCGAACCCGCAACCCCCGCATTACGAATGCGGTGCTCTGCCAATTGAAGCTACGCTGGCGTCACGATCGGCTGACATGGCTGAAGGCACGACGTCTTCCGCTGGCCTACCGAATCGTCGCCAAACCGCAAAAGTAGCGCAGAGGGCGGGTTATCGTCAAGGCGCGGCCAGAACTCCTCGGGGCCGGGGCCGCTGCCAAGGCGTTTTTCGAACGTCATGGCAAAAAGTAAAGGCGGGGCCCCCGACCCGGCAGGAGCGTCCTGCCTTGGGAATGCGGGTCAGGGGCAAGGCGAACCGCACGCCCGAACGAGAGGTCGGAGACCCCGCCTTTTCGTCGAAAAAACGGAGTGAAGAGGGGACCGGAAGGCCCCCCTTCAAAAACGAGGATATGCAAGCCGCATGCCACGTGACGTGGCGTTGGTTCACGAGGCAGGACCGATACCTGGCGCAGTGGGCATTGCCAGGGGAATACCGCGAATTCAAACGGCCTCAGGCACCGAGCCCTTCACGATCACGATCCGTCTCAGAGTGAGACGCCATCGAAAGTCCGATGAGTTGATGACGCATTTTGAAGCGCGCCGGAGCAAGTTGCAGCGCTGCCAGGCCGTTCCATGAACGCCCGCGCCACACTCGTCCACCGGTATGATGCGTAGGTTCATAAACTTGCACATTCGCGAATTGGAGCCACGACGTTGAACCCTCGTCTGCCCGCGATGATCGGCCCGCATCGATGTGGTCCCGGCGAACCTCTCCTCGTCATTGCCGGCCCATGCGTGATCGAACGAGAAGATCTCTGCCTCTCGATCGCCGAGCATCTCGCCAAGATGGCCACCCGCCTCCCTATTCAGGTCGTTTTCAAGGCATCTTTCGACAAGGCCAATCGCACCAGCGGACACTCCTATCGAGGCCCGGGCATTGACGAAGGGCTTGCCGTGTTGGAGCGTGTTCGGCAGGTCACCGGACTGCCGGTAACCACCGATGTCCACCTGCCAGAACAGGCCACGGCGGCAGGCCAGGTGTGTGACATGCTGCAGATCCCGGCTTTCCTGTGTCGTCAGACCGACATCCTGCTGGCCGCTGCGGCGACTGGAAAGGCGGTGAACGTCAAGAAGGGGCAGTTCGTCGCTCCCACTGACATGCGGCATGTCGTCGCCAAACTGCTCGCTGGCCAGTGCCAAGACATTCTTTTGTGCGAGCGTGGAACGTTTTTCGGTTACGGCCGCTTGGTCAACGACTTTGCCGGGCTTCCTGCGATGCGATCATTGGGTGTGCCGGTGATCTTCGACGCAACCCACTCCGTTCAGCAACCTGCCAGCCTGGGCGAGGCAACAGGGGGTGATCGCCGCCTCGTCGAACCGCTCGCCCGGGCGGCCGCGGCCGTGGGTATCGACGGCGTGTTCTTTGAAACCCATCCCGATCCCGACACGAGCCCGAGCGATGGACCGAACATGGTCCCGCTCGAGGCGCTCGAGGGCGTGGTGCGCCGCGTGCTTGCCATTCACGACGCACGGCTCGCAGGGGAATCCGAAGGATCGTTGGGAGCACCCCGGCTGTGAAATTCAACAACCGTCGCCGCGTCAGGTGGCCAGTGATCGCCTTCGTGTCGGCCACGGTCCTGGCGGGCTGTGGCCGTGGTGGGCAGGTCAGCCGTGGCCAGTCGCAGGGCGCCGGTCGGTCCGCGGCGGTGTCGCGTGCTGACGGCAAGGCGATGCGGGCGCAACTGGTCGCGGGTGCGGTGTCCATTTTGTCAGAGCTCGATCGATACGACGAAGCCCGCGGGAGCGAGCAAGTTTTTGATCGGCTTGTGCAGTGGAGTCATGCCGCAGGCCCGGCGGCGCCACGCGTGTTGGATCCGCTGCTCGAATCCCTGCCTCCCGCGCTCCGGAAGTCCGGCGAGCCAATCCTCGCCCGCGACATGTTCGATGCAGCGGGGGATGTCGTCGCCGTGCGTGACCGGTGCTGGCTCGCGGCCATCGCTCGGACGGCGCGTCGTGATGCGGTCGATGACCTCGAGGTCGCCGAGGCCCTTTTTCGATGGGTCGTGCGATCGTTGGCCTCGGTCGCGGACCCGCCCATGGTCCCGTCAGAGGCAACGCCTGGAAGCCGATGGTTTCTGCCAGGCGAGATCCTCCTGGCTGGCCGGGCCAGCGGGGCGCAACGCGCTTGGGTATTCATCGAACTCCTCCGGCAGGCTGGGCTCGAGGGCGTGATGCTCGCCACGCCGAGCCCGGGCGAGGGGCCGATGCGGCCGTGGATTCCGGCCGTGGTGATCGGCAGGGAGGCGTATCTTTTTGAAACAGCCTACGGGTTCCCGGTGCCGGGGCCCGGGGGCGATGGAATCGCCACCCTTCGACAGGCGGCGAGCGACCCCTCTGTCTTGGCTGCTTTGTCGCTCCCCGAGCGGGCCTACCCGGTTTCGTCGACCGATGCTGCGACCGTTGGGGTCCTCATCGTTGCCGATCCGTGGAGTCTTTCGGCCCGTATGTCTCACTTGGAAACGGAGTTGGGGCCACAGCATGGCATTCATGTCGTGGTCGACGCGTCGGCGGTTGCCGAGCACGCCGCCGCCGCGACGCCGCTGGGGGCGACCGCACCACGTGGGTTATGGACGTTTCCCTGGGAGACGATCGCGCGACGACAGCGTGCGTCCCAGGCGCTCGTGGATGAACTCGGTCCACTTGAAATGGCGCTGCCTCGGGACGAGGCAAGCCGTGGCGGCCCACTGTATCGCCCGCTTTTTGCGGGCAGGGTTCGCGAGTTTCGCGGGGATCTCGATGGGCCGGACGGTGCCAAGGCGGCGTACATGGCGGCTCGCCCGTCCCGGACCATCATCGCGAGCCTGGTGGCGTCGGTGCCGGAGGGGCAAGCTGCGGCCGTCACCAAGCGGCTCGTGCGTGTGAAGGAAGACGCGACGTATTGGCTCGGTCTTGCGATGCTGGCGGAGGGGCAGTTCGCTGCCGCGGAAGACTATCTGGCCCGAATGACGCTCGAGGCGTCGCCCGACAGCCGATGGACCGACGCAGCCCGTGTCAACTTGGCAACCGCCCTGGTCGGTCTCGGTCGGCCCGCTGACGCAGTTCGGTATCTTCTCGAAGACGGCTCACCCCAGCGATTTGGAAGCCGCCTGACCGCCCGAAGAATCGATCCTGGCATCGAGAAAACCGCGGGCGAGAGTGCCGGTGAAGAGGTTTCCGGGCCAGAGAAGGAACCGTGAAGTGGCGATTGCCGTGGGCAGCTTGACGCGGTAAACTTCGGGGCTCGCGTGGCGACCATTTGGTCGTCCGTCCTTTCCCTTCGTTGGCGATTCGACCATGAAAGACGGCATTCACCCTGATTACATTCACACCGTGGTGCGGTGCGGATGCGGCAACACTTTTGCGACGCGGAGCACCGTGCCGGAGATCAAGGTCGACATCTGTAATGCCTGTCATCCATTTTTCACTGGCAAACTGAAGTTCGTCGACACCGCCGGGCGGATCGAGAAGTTCAAGTCGAAGTTTGCGGGCGCGGGATATGCCAGCCTCAAAAAGAAAAAGGCCGCTGCCGAGGCATCGGCGTCTTGACGCCGTACCGGCCGGAGCCGCGGTTGTCGCGGTAGTCCATGCGCGACCTTCTGGAGTCAAAGCTCGCTCGGTTTGAAGAACTCGAGCGTGCTCTGGTCGACCCGGTGACCCTTGCCGATGGGCAGCGTCTCTCCGCTGCGGCGCGGGAGCATGGGTCGCTGGCGCGGGTGGCGCTCAAGTATCGCGACTTCGTGGCTTTGGAGCGGCAGATTGCCGACCTCGAGGAACTGCGGCGAGGCGACGACCACGACCTCCGTGAGCTTGCCGAGGCGGAGTTACCCGACCTCGAAGCGCGTCGCGAAGTCGCATGGGACGAATTGAGTGACCTCTGTTCGGATGACGACGATGCCGATCGAAGCCGGTGCATCGTGGAACTCCGCGCTGGCACCGGGGGGGACGAGGCGGCCCTCTTCGTGCGCGACCTGTTCGAGATGTATCGCCACTACGGGTCGGAAAAAGGCTGGGATTTCGAAGTTCTCGATGCCAGCCCGACCGAGCTCGGCGGTTTCAAAGAACTGATCCTGGGCGTCTCCGGCGAAGCGGTGTACCGAATCCTCCGGCACGAGAGCGGTGGTCATCGCGTGCAGCGCGTTCCAGACACCGAAACCAAAGGCCGTATCCACACCTCCGCGGCGACCGTGGCCGTCATGCCCGAACCCGAAGACGTGGAAGTTTCCATCTCGCCGGACGATTACCGGAAGGACTTGTTTTGCGCCAGCGGCCCGGGCGGTCAGCACGTGAACAAGACGGCATCGGCGGTCCGCCTGACGCACCATTCCACGGGGATCGTCGTGCAGTGCCAGGATGAAAAAAGCCAGCATAAGAACCTCGCCAAGGCACTCCGCGTGTTGAAGACGAGGCTCTACGAGCACGAGCGCCAGATCGAGCATGACAAGCGATCGAGTGAACGGAAGGGCCTCGTCGGCTCGGGCGACCGCAGCCAGCGGATTCGCACCTATAACTTCCCGCAGAACCGTGTAACCGACCACCGGATCAACGAGAGCTTCACGTTGGATCAGGTCATGACTGGGCGGCTCGGGCTTGTGATCGACGCGATCGAGCAGCACGCCCGAGCGGCGAGAAAACGCGACATGGCGTCGTCGTCGAAGGGAGCCTCGCCGGCATGAGTGACGAGCGTTGGACGATCGGGCGCTTGCTGACATGGACGACCGAGTGGCTCGGCAGCAAGGGAAGTGAATCGCCTCGGCTCGATGCCGAAGTGCTTCTTGCCCACGTCCGAGGATGTCAACGGATCATGCTCTACGCGGCCTTTGACGAGGAGGTGCCGGAGGAGACACGGGGACGCTTTCGCGAACTCGTGCGTCGTCGTGCGGCGGGGGAACCGGTGGCCTATCTGGTAGGCCACCGCGAATTTTTCTCGCTCCCGTTTGCGGTGTCATCGGACGTTCTGGTGCCGCGGCCCGAAACCGAGACGCTCGTCAGCCGGGTGCTCGATCTGTGCCGCGAAGCTGCGGCGCCGAACATCCTTGACGTCGGCACGGGGAGCGGCGCGATCGCCGTCACGCTCGCAAAAAAGCTGCCACGAGCCACGATCACCGCGAGTGACGTGTCGCCGGCAGCGCTCGCCGTCGCGAAGGCCAATGCGGCACGGCACGGCGTGACTGATCGGGTCGCATTCGTCGAGGCTGATTTGCTTTCGGACGGGCGGCTTGCGGGGCCGTGGGACGTCATCGCGAGCAATCCGCCCTACGTCCGCGAGTCGGAGTTTGCCTCGCTGCCGCGCGATGTTCGAGATCATGAACCGCGCGGCGCCCTGGTTGCGGGGCCTCGTGGGGTGGAGGTGATCGAGCGGCTTGCGGCCGAGTCTGTCGCGCGGCTCGTCCCTGGGGGCTGGCTGGTCATCGAGGCCGGTCCACTCGTAGCCGAGGACGTGCAGGCTGTCTTGGCGGCCACAGAAGACCTCGCGCCAGAGGCTGTCATTTCCGATTTGGCGGGCCTCCCTCGGGTTTTCCAAGCCCGGCGCCGGTGATGGCGGCCGGGGGGACGCGTCCCGTTGGATTTCTCCCGGAGAAGCTCGGCTCGAGAAGTTTTTTCCGATTTTGCCGGTGGCCGGGCTCGCGCTCGTTTTTGTGATAGCGAGGTGTTGCTGCAACATCTGCGTCATTCGCCGAGCGGATCACGACCATGGGCCGAAGTCGTCTCGCCTGGGCCTGCATTTCAGGGCTTCTCCGGCACGATGCTCTCCCACGGCGACCACTTGTCGTCGTGGCCGTGACGGTTGTGGCTGGGTGTATCGCAGGGCCATGGCTCGATGACCGCGGTCTGAGCGTGTGTGTTCTCGGGTGGGCCGTCGCGCTCGCGGCGATCGTCGCCTGGGCTGTGTGCACCCGGAACCGATTGCCGCATCAGGCGGCGTGGGGATTGCTGGTCGCGGTGGCCGCGTGCAGTGCATCGTGGTCCGCGGCACGCGTGAACATGTTCGCGTCCAAAGACCTGGCCTGGCAGCTCGACACGAGGCCGCGCCCGGTGGCCGTGCGTGGCAGGGTGGTCGAGTCGCCACGGCTCCTCCCTGTCCCCGCTGGGGAAGAACGTCGAGTCGCGGCCATTGGGCCGACGAGCGGCTGTGTGGTCGCCGTCACGGCGGCCCGGTGGAAGAGCCGATGGCAACCTGCTGGCGGCGAGGCCCGTGTGCTCGTGACCGGAGCGCCCATCGATCTTCCGGTCGGAACCGAAATCCGGATTTTCGGTCGCGGCCTGCGGCCTGCCGAACCGCTCAATCCGGGTGAGCCGGACATGGCCCGTCGGGCCCGCGAGTCACGACGTTTGTCGATCGTTCGGGTCAACGGCTGGGAGAATGTCCGCGTCCTGTCGAAGCCTGCTTGGTGGTCGCTCCCGACGGCCATCGACCAGCTCCGAACGCGAGCCGCGGCGGTGCTCGCCGAGCACATTGATCCCGAGCGGGTGGGGCTGGCTGCCGCCCTGTTCCTCGGACTGCGTGACGGACTCTCTCGGCAGGTGACCGACGAGTTTGTCGTCACGGGCACGATCCACGTTCTCTCCATCTCGGGGCTGCATGTGACTCTCCTCGCGATCGGGCTCTTTGGCGTCCTCCGGGCCCTGGGCGTCCTGAGGCACCGGGCCGGCATGATCGTGTCGGTGATCATCGGCGGCTACATGCTGCTCGTGGGAGCCGGAACCCCCGTCGTGCGGGCCACGATCCTCGTCTGGATCGCCTGCGGTGCGCTTGCTGTCGGACGGCGGCCAGCCAGCATCAATTCACTGGCATGTGCCGCGATCATCATCTGCGCGTGGCGTCCTGCGGAAGTGTTCAGCGTGGGGGCGCAGCTTTCGTTCCTTTCGACCGGCATTCTGGTTGGCGTGGCGAACGTCATGCGCGCATCGAGGGAGGATGATCCGATCGAACGGCTCATCGAACGGAGCCGTTCGAGGTGCGAGAAGTTCGGACGGAAGGTCGGCACCTGGGCGGCGAGCGGATTCATGACGTCGGCCGCCGTGTGGCTTGCGACCGCTCCCCTCGTTGCATCCTGCTTTCACGTGGTGAGTCTGATCGGCCTCGTGGTCAACGTTCTTGTCGCGGCGATCGTGCCGGCGGCGATGGCGTTCGGCTTCTTGTGTTTGCTTGCAGCGCCGTTCTCGAGTTGGCTTTCGGGCACTTTTGGGGCAGGCTGCGACGCATCGCTGGCGGTCATTCAGGCGATGGTTTCGGCCGCTGCCCGCGTGCCGTACGGCCACTTCTGGGTCGCAGGGCCACGAGTGTGGTGGGTTGCAGGATGGTTCGTCGTCTTCTTCACGGCTCTCCTGACCCTGCGTGCGGATCTGCTTCGGCGGGCCGCGACCTGGGCGACGCTGGCTGCGGCTTGGTCGGTCGTCGGGCTCGTGGGCGAGGTTCTCGTCTCGCGTCCAGGCGGGCCAGGTCTGCGGGTGACCATGGCTGCGGTCGGCCACGGTTGCGGGATCGTCGTCACGTCTCCCTGCGGACGGTGCCTCGTCTACGACGCGGGGCGTCTCGGTGCGGCTGCGTCGGCTCGTCGCACGATCGAGGCCGTGCTCTGGAGCGAGCGGATCACGCGGATCGACACACTTGTCATCTCGCATGCCGACACCGACCACTTCAACGCAGTTCCCGGGCTTCTGGCTCGCTTTCGCGTCGGCGAGATGCTCGTTCCGGAGCCGCTTCTTGCGAGTCGATCGATCGCGGTTGCTGAGTTGCTCGCGTCGGCGAGCGTCTATGGTGTGCCAATTCGAACAGCGCGAGCAGGCGATGCCTTCGCGATCGATCCCCTCTGTCGAGTCCGGGTGCTCCATCCATCACCCGGCGAGGCCAGCACGTTTCTTTCGAACAATGAATCGAGTCTCGTGCTCTCGATCGAGGCGGCAGGGCGTCGCGTGCTCCTCACTGGCGACCTGGAGGGGCGGGCGCTCGCGGCGTTCAATGAGACCCATCCGGGCCCCTGCGACGTGCTTGTGGCCCCGCACCACGGGAGCCGCACCAGTCTGCCCGCCGACATCGCGGCCGAAACCAGGCCGCAGTTGGTGCTCGTGAGCGGGCGCGGAGGCAACCATTGGCACGACGTGCAATCAGGCTACGCCGCAGCCGCAGCGGTTTCTCCGGGGTCGATCCTGAAGACCGGTTCCGAGGGGGCAATCGCGGTCATGCTCACCGCGGCCGATATCGATGTCGAACGTTTTGAAGCAGGTCGGTGGCAGCACGTTCGGCTCGCCGCTCATCACGCGGGCGAGGCCGAAGACGAACGCGTCAAGATTCCACCGATGACCAGCAGCACAAGTTGGCTCACGACATATGCACCCAAGGCGAGGAGCACACCCTTGGTAAAGCCGTAGCTATGCAGCCCGATGCCGAGTTGGTTCGTACCGAACCAACTCCAGGCAGTAATGATGTTGCCGCCGATGGTGAAGAGGGCGAAGCCGCGGCTGCCAATCCAGCGGTCCCATCGGGCGTGGAGCACCGCAGCGTTCCAGAGCACGATCATGAGCGCGCCGTTCTCTTTCGGGTCCCAGCCCCAGAAGCGCCCCCAACTGTCGTCGGCCCACAGCCCTCCGAGCACCGTTCCAATGAAGCTGAAGAACAGCGCGAAGCAGACGACGCCGTAGTTCATCTGGAAGAGACGCTCTTGGATCCGGCGGCTTTCAGGCTCGCCCGCACGTCCCTGCACATCGCTCACGGCCTTGTGCACAATGCTGCACGTCCCCAGGAGCCCCGCGAGAAACGTCGCGCCGTAGCCGAGGGCCACCGTGATGACGTGCGTCGAAAGCCAGAACTGCGTGTCGAGGACCGCCTGGAGGACATGCATCGTGTCGCCAGAGTCAAGGCCGTAGGCCACCATGAGGGTCAGGCCGCCGGCGATCGCCGCGACGAGGTTGCCGATGCCCATGCCATGAAGCCGCTCGAGAACCAGACCGGCGCCCACACATCCCCAGCCGATGAACACAGCCGATGAATAGAGATTCACGACTGGTGGCCGGCCGGTGAGCCAGATTCGCAATCCGATCGCGATGGAGTGGAGCACGAATGTGCCGACGAGAAGCCACCAAGTGAACCGCCGGATCACAGGGCCCCAAGCCAAGAACCCGATGAAACAGGTGATTGCGGCCGTCACGTAGATCCACTTGGCCAGTTCGGTCGGGTTGAAAGCATTGAGCCAGGCCTCGGTGGCTGCCTTGGACGCGGCGTCGCGGTAAGCATCGAGCGCTGAAGCTTCGGAAACATAGGTCGCCACCGCCGCATTGAAGACCGGGCCATCGGCGTCGACCGCCTCGATGAGTTCGGCAAGTGGCACGAGCGCCGGATTCGGTTTGAACGGTGGTTGGCCTGGACGGCCAGCCAAGAGTTTTGCCACCAAGGCCTTGACGAGCGCCGGCTGAAGCGCCTGCCAGCGGTCATCGGAGTCAGATTCGACATCGGCGGTTCCGCTGCCGACGGGCGGAATTATGGCGGGTGGGTGTCCCTCTTCGATAAGGCGTGATCCTTGCATCAGGTGCATGACCTTGCCGAGGAACGCCTCACGGTCTTCCGCGTCATCGCCGGGTAGCGCCGGCATTTCCGGTGCATCGTAGGCGAACCGTACCACGTCATAGGTGGCCAGTTTCTGGGAAAACTCTCCAAACTTCTGGCGGGCGAACGATGGCTCGGATTCGGGAACCTTTTGCATCGACATGAGTTGCTTGCGAAATTCCTCCCGCTTGGGCGCCAACTCAGCGTAGGAATACAGGTGGCCGGGCCGTCGCTCGAGGTCGAAGCAGTCGACGATCTCTTTGGCATCGATGCGGAACACGGGAACCTTGGTCGCCCATTCGCTTCCCGCCATCGTCGCCAGCAGCCACTGCGTCGCTGAGACGCGGCCGCTCGGTCCCGTGCCCATCGTGTCAGCCGGAACCTTCACGCTCGTCTTGTTGCTGAGCAACTGCACGATGTTGCGGGCGACAGTGTCGAGCGGCTTGACGCGTCCTTCGTGCAATACCGGGATCCGTCCGACAGCAGCGAAGTCTGCCGCCCCACCGCGTGGCGGTCGCTGCACGGCTGTCAGGAGTGCCAGCGCCGCCACGATGGTCAGGGCCAGCGCTGGGGTGAAGACCTCGCCCGACTCGGCGCGGAAGCCCGATGGCGTGGCGCGGGCATTCCGTATTGCGGTTTTTGCATCGACATCTTCTGCCGGCGATCGCCCACGCTCACGCCGATCGGCGAAGCGTAGGAACGTGGAGCCGAAGTGGGCGAGCATCCCCCAGAAGGCGAGAACGCACGCGACGTAGGGCACGAGCCAACCAGCGTTCTCGACCACTTGAAGCCCGGTCAGCTTCGTCTTCTCGCCGTTTCCGGCATCCATCTCTGAGTAGGAACTCTGATAGAACGTTTCGCCGTGATAGCGCACTGGGTTGTTCATCCAGATTCGCTGTCCGCGAAGCTGTTCTCCCGTCTCTTGGTCCGTGAAGGTGACATATGACGAGTAGTCACGGGGCGTGTCACTCGCCGAATAATTGATCCGTCGGACCTCCTCGAGCGTCACCGAATAGGGCTTGTATTCACGGCGAAATCGGAGCCCCAGCTTCCAGTCGCGGCCGTTGACGTTGACGGCGTCGAACTCGTCGGGAGCGGAGCCACCGAAGACCTGGGATTGATCGTTGAGGAACTGCGACACGAGGAACGTGCCAAGGTCGCGGCCGCTCGACCGTTCCGTGAGTTGCACGTACGCGGAAGCAATGTTGGTTCGGGACGACGCGCCCCCTTCCGGCGGCCGACCTGAGGCGAGCCACTTTTTACCAGCCCCTGCCGTTGCCCTGTTCGGAGCGACCGGGCCAACGCCCACGACATCCGAGTTGCGGAAGTAGTCGGTGACCCGGATCGTGAATGGAAGGTCGTCGATGTCGATCGGCGGACCTCCGGCGCGGGCCTGGAGAAGGCGATCGGAGATGGCCGTCACACGGTCCTTGCCGTCCGATGGGGTGATGACCGCCAGTTCGACTTCATCGGTGCGACAGACCATGTTCGTGGTCGCGCCTTGGAGGATCGTCATGCGTTCCTCGATTTGACGATCGCCAAAGGCGAACTGCCCCACCATCAGCAGTCCGACGGCCAGGTGGATGAGCACGTTGCCTCCCCGCTGGCCGAACACCACCACCAGGCCGGCCAAGAGCGTCAGCGAGGCGACGCTCGACTGGATGAGTTGCCACATGATCCGAAGGCTTGGTTCGTTCATCTGCCAGTCACGCCCGCCAAAAATCGTGAGCCAGGTCGCCACCGCCACAATGAAAGCGGCTGTTCCGGCGACACGACGGGCGAGACGAGTTCGGGCGACGAAGGCTGCCGCGGCAAGACCGGTTGCCAAAAGCACGCCAGCCGACTGCACCATGCGCCATACGATCGCGTAGTCGAACGGAGGCTTCCCCTGAAGTCCGTCAGCTTGATGGCCCGTGAGGATGACGCCGGCGGTCAGAAGGCCGCCAATCAAACTCAGCACGCAGCCCCACACCAGTCGCTGGCCCTTGGCGGCCACATGAAATCTGGTCACCTTGGCGGCCACGAGGTTGAGAAGCAGTACCATGCCGACGGTCGCGCCCCCCGGAAATGGAAATCCCCCTGGGACGGAGTAGTCGGGAAAGATCGTGACCGGAAAGAAGTCGGCGAAGGGAATCCACGCCACCCAAGAATTGAAGTAGGTCGCCTTCACTTCCGGCATGTTCATCTCGTCCTGAGCGAGCGTGCCGACAAAGAGCAAGAATATCGCCGCGAGAAACATGACGACCGTGATCTTGAGCGATCCCGCGGCACGCAGCAGATCCCAGGCAATGGACGGACCAGTGGCTGGTGCGACGCGGTCACTCCGCGCGAACGTGTGGCTGCGTGCCGGCGAGGCAGTTTCGACACTCATCGGCGTGATTCCTCGTTCCAGCGAATACTCGAGACGAACCCCTCGAATGCCTCGCGTTCGCGACGGGCAACTTCGGCCGGCCCCTTGAACTTCACGAACAACGAGGCCTTCTCGTCGAGTGGGACCATCGCTCCAAGAATGACCTCGTCGGCGTCCTTGGCACTATCCTCCATGAGCGTGACCAAGGTCGCCTCGACCTCGCCGACGGGAAGCCGCTTCGCCGCAGCCAAGGCGCGGGCGGTTTTCTCGAGGAGCGATTCCGGTGTGGCCGACGCATCGAGTTGCCCGAGCCAGCGCGACACATTGGCCTCGAGAGTGCCGGCCGCTGGGATCACCGTTACTTCATGCTCCCGGTCCCCTCCCCCGATCACGAGTGTGGCGAGCCGCATGCCCGTCGCACCGCGGTCAGTCCAGCCATCAGGCACGTCATAGGCAACAGAGAGGGGGCGGTCGGCGGACGGACGAGGCGAAGCCTTCGCGGGTGTCGTCGGTGGAGACGGTGCCAGATAGGTGCGAACGTCGCCGGGCTGCAGTGCCGCCGGGTCGCTACATCCGCATGCAGCGAGCAGGAGCCATCCCCATCGAGTGATTGCGGGGCCGGACTGAAAGGCAATCTTCATGGGAGAGGAACGATCGGCGGGCGGGCAGCGTGACAACCTGCCGGAATTATAGCCCGACGACGATACCAGGCCCGATTACCAACCAAACGCCTTGGTGAGGGCGTTCAAAACAGGCGCCGTGATGGGAGTTCCCGTTGGAGCACGCACCGTTTGGAGCACGTCGAAGACGACGAGACCGATGAGCACCATGAGAAACGTCGACAAGATGAGTCCGACGACTTGCCACACCGAAAAAGGCGGTGAAGCAGGGACGACGTCCATGCCCGCGAAGCCCACGCCGGCCGCATCACCGAAATCAACCGCCTCGCTCGACCCGTCGAACGAGACGGAGGCCGAGTCGTCCGTGGCAGCTTCGAAGAAACTCGAGTCACCAGTTTCCTCAGTCGGGATGACGA
>CAZCHF010000011.1:51825-82709 GCA_964498325.1 uncultured Candidatus Kuenenia sp. | reverse complement strand
AAGGGGCACGAGGATTCTCTCACAAGAACTGGCTCAGGATTTGGGGAGGGGGTCAAAATTACCTGCCGCGTTCGTCGTCAAATACTCATTGATGGTTGTTCCATTGCTTGCATTGGCCCAAGGGCCAACGATCGAACCTGTTGCAACCAGGTTTGCAGGGACGCCGCTCAAGGCCCGGACGGTGCCGACCGACTGTACAGTCAAAACCGCGTAATTGTGTTTCGTCAGCGAAGTCAAGGTGAGAGTTGGCGAGGTACCGGAAAGCCACATCGAGGTATGGCCCGCATTCAGCGTTGTCGGGCCGACGGTTTCCGTGAAGGCAAGGCCGCCACCGGTCGCGTTGTTGAAGAACAAGGCACCACCGTTTGAATTGAAAGCCGCGGAGTCGCTGATGCGGTTGACGGCGACATCCGTGCCACTATTGGCGATCCGAAGAGCGCCGCCATTGAGCGTCACCGGACCAGCAAGCGTGCCGGCTCCCGTCAGGAAGAGCGTTCCGGCGTTGATCGTCGTCGTGCCGGTGTAGGTGTTTGCATTTGTGAGAGTGAGAACGCCAGTACCCGCCTTGGTGAGCCCAAGCGTGCCGCCCCCAGAGCCATCCTGGATGACGCCGGCAAAGGTGCCGCTTTGATTCCCCACATTCCCAACCGTCAGGACCGCGTTTGTGGCGCCCCCATTCTGAACGACCGCAGCACCTGGCGCGAGAACATCCGTCGTCAGATTCCTGACCACCACACTCTGGCCATTGACCGCCAGTGCACCGGTGCTCCCAGAGCCAAATATCACGCCATTTTCAGAACCTGGCGTGGAGTTGAGAGCCCTCGCATGGCCGAGTTGGACGGTGCCGGCGCTGATAGTGACATCCCCCGTGAATCTGTTGGCAGAATTGAGACTGAGGGTGCCGCCGTTCATCGCAATGCCGCCAGTGAACGTGTTGAGCCCGGTGAGCGCAAGCGCACCCGAGCCGCCCTTGGTGAGCGAACCGGCGCCCGAGCTGACCTGGCTATTGATGGTCAGGGCTCCAGTGCCAACCTGATGAACAATCACCTCAGAACCGGCCGCACCGACCTGACCGCCAGTGAGAGTGGCGTTGTTGGGGCCTTTGAAGAGAATGCCGAGGCTCGTGAGCGTGAGGATGTTTGTCGACTCCCCCATGTCGATCGTGCCACCGCTATTGGTGGTGTCGATCGTCAGCGAATTGACCGCGCGATTGGTGAGCGCGCCGCCGGCGGTCCAATCGAGCGTGCCCGCGCTGTATACCGAGTTCAGCGTTGTGAAATTCGTCGTTCCCGTATCGCTCGCCGTGCCAAGCGTGGAACCGGTGGTGTCGTCGTAACGGGAGATCGCCTGATTAGCTCCTCCAGCGCGTGTGGCAAAACCTGCCACACCAGTCGCGTCACGGACAAGAATCCCACCATAGATACCGTTGGTGAGCGCGTATCCTGTCGTGGCACCTGCCGTCACGACCTCGCGGGTGCCCGTGTTGCCACTTGAATAGTCGATGAGCAAGCTGGAACCGACATTTCGTGTCCAGGCGTCGCCGAGCGTGAGTGTCGTGCTCGTGCCGTTGTTCGGATCCACGGCGATGACGCTGTTGGTCCGGGCAGCCATGGTCATGGCACCGAGGGTTTGGGTACTCGTACCGCTGCCATTGCCTCTGATTTCGAATCTGCCGCCAGTCATCGATAGCGGTGACGACGACGACAGAGAGCCAGTGGCGAGATCGAGCCGCAGGGTTCCGGCCGCCGCCGTCGTGGCGCCGGTGTAGAGATTGGCACCATTGAGGACCAACGTGCCAGTACCTGCCTGAACCACAGCACCAGCCCCGGCACCGATGGCGCTTGCGAAATGAGTTCCCTGTGTGACCGTGTCGTTGCGATTGAAGGCCAGCGTCGCCGTGTTGCTGATGGCACTCGACGTGGAAAGCGAGCCAGTATTGCCACCGTTGCCGATCCGAAGCGTGCCTGCAGTGATCGTCGTCGCTCCGGTGTATGTATTCGCGCCGGTGAGCGTCAGGATGCTGCTCGCATTCGTGTCCTTCGTGACGCCACCTGAGCCGCTAATGACTCCACTGAGCGTTTGGTCGGCACTGCTTCCATAGCGGAACGTGCCGGCATTGAAGATCGTTCCGCCGTAGTTGGCAACACCGCCCGTTGAGACACCAGCGATCGAGGCAATCCCCAGTTGCCCAGCATTACCGATCTCCAACGTGCCGTCATTGATGTGGATGTTGCCGGTGAAGGCATTCAAACCGCTGAGCCGCAGATTTCCCGCCCCCGACTTGGTGAGGCCGCTCGCTGAGGTGTTGTTGTAGATGTATGAGGCGATGTCGAGGCCAATGGCGTTGGACGTGTTGTGTTGGTGGACAATCAGATCGGCGTTCGGGGCGCCCAAAAGATTGCCTTGGCGAATCGTTGAGACGAAATTACCAACCCCGCTCGTCACGAGAATGCCGCCGGTCGTGATCGTCAGAGTTTGGTTGAAGTTGCTTTGCGTGAGTGTCGTAGTACTGGCGCTATTGAATCGGAGGCTGTAGATCGTCTGGGTGCCCCAGCTTCCAGAGACACCAGCGATATCGGTGTTGGCAGTCGTGCCACCGCCGCCCGTGCTTCCGGCATTCGCCGCTGTGTAGCTCGCGAGCGTGATTATGTTGCTCCCGCTCTTCGACGCCCAGCCTGTGCTACCGAAGGTCGCATAGCCACCGAGGATGTTGTTGGTGACACCGGTCCCGGTGGTCAGCGTGCCCGAGTTCGTGAAATTCACTGTGCCACCAACGCTCCGGGTGAGGCCGTTCACATTGAGCGTGCCTGCCGAGACCGAGACTGACGACGCTCCTGGCGTGATATTGGTCGTGCTGAACGATTGATTCGCTGCCGTGTTATTCAGAACGAGTGAACCGCCGCCCATCGAGAGCGTGCCAGAACTGAGCGAGCCAGTGGTGCCTCCATTGCCAATCTGCAACGTGCCGCGACTCACGGCGGTGGTTCCAGTGAACGAATTGGCGCCCAAGAGGACGAGCGTTCCCGTGCCTGCCTTCGTGAACGTCACACCAGTCCCGGCAAGGACGGAATCAAGGGTGGCAGTCGCGCTGTTGACCGCGGTGGTCTGAGTGGCGGCGAGATTGACCGTGCCGCCGGAGAGCGTGATGGCACCAGACGCGGAGCCAAACGTCATGTCGCCCGCATCGACCGTGCCGCTGACGTTGATCGTGCCGGCACCGAGGCCAAAGGCCGATGTGCCGAAGTTGAGCGAGTCAGATGTCGTGGTCGTGTAGTCGGTCGGGGTGACGGTGCCGTTCGAACTCGTGCTCCAGCCTTGCGTCGAATTGCCCGTTGTCGGAACTGTCCATGTGCCGGACGCGGTACCGAAGCCAAGGGTCGAGCCGTCGTTGTCCCAGTAGTACTGGGCATACGCCGAAGGCATCGCCATGACCGCGGCCGATGCTGCGACAGCACAACAAAGGAACGAGCGAAGACGAACGTTCATAGGACAACCCTTTCGCTGAAACGAAGCCATAGCGGCACGGTCAATCAACTCGGCACCAAGCAAGACGCACGAACCTTTTGAAGCCGACAGACTTTTCCACGCCTGAGAGAGTAGCTGATAGTTTCGGAAATATTGGTTTTCTGATCGGAAACTTATGGCAGATTCCGCGAAAACTCGCTCTGGCCGCCCCCCAAAACCTGACGACACCAACCGTATACTCCCTGTCGGTTTCTTTATTAACCGAAGGAAGACGGCGATGCAAAACAGGCTTCTCGCGGCAGTTACTCTCCTCGCCGCCTCGGTGATCGTTGCCTTGCCACGGTATGCGGTGGCGGAATTGCTCGTCCACCTGAATCTCAACGACAACGCCACCAACGGCGGCACGACCGGAGCAACCAATGACGGCACGCTCAACGGCAGCGCCACGTATGTTCCTGGCAAACTCGGCAGCGCCATTTCGCTTGACGGCTTGGGCGACTTCATCGCCGCTGGGACTGGCCCGATCACTGGCAACACGACCCGCACCGTTTCCGCTTGGGTGAACACGACGACCACGAGCCTCGACACGGTTCTCTCATGGGGCAGTACCACCGCGACACCAGGATCAAAGTTTGACTTCGATGTCGCAGCCAACGGCACGCTCGAAGTCGGCGTGCACAGCGGCCGGACGACAGGCTCGGGCGCGACCGTGAACAACGGTGCCTGGCGGATGGTGACGGTGGTACTACCCACAGGCGGCACCACGATCGCAGATCTCGCTTTCTACGTTGATGGCGGATTCCAGTACACCGGCTCAGGGACGCAGACGGTCGCTACCCAGGCCGGAGTTCTTCAGATCGGCCGGTTCGCGAACAACACGAACGCTCAAGACTTTCTCGGCCTCATCGATGACGTGGCCATCTGGAACGAATCCCTCTCAGCCGACGAAGTCACGGGGCTCTTCGACGTGGGCAACAGCAATGAGCTCGCCTACGACGCCGGGACCTTCGACCTGCTGAAGACGGTCCACGACGACGCCAGCGGATCAGTCGACTTCGGCGCCCTCACCTGGACCTATGCCACCGGCCTGCCAGGCTCCGCGGGACTGACCGGCTCGGGCTCGTCGTTCACGCTCGTGCTCGACGCCACCAACAATACGGGTCTCGTCGCTGTGCCCGAGCCCAGCTCGCTTGCGCTCTTGGGAGCGGCGATCGGCGGCATGGCCCTGCTCGCGCGCCGCCGGCATTCGCAAGGATGAGCGATCACGAAGCCATTCAGCACCGCCATGATCGGCCGTGATAATCTCACGCCCTATGGGCGACATCAAACGGATCGGCGTGATGATGGACCTCGACAAGCCGTTCAAGCGGCATGTCTTGGTCTACGCCGGCATCCTCGAATACGCACGGCACAAGCCCGACTGGAAGCTCGTCGTCGATGAGTGGGCCGACCAGTCGTTGCCATCGCGGCCTGGGGCGCCCGTGCCCTATGACGGGATCATCGGCAGGATCACGAAGCTCGGCGGCGACCGCGCCCGTCGGCTCGACGTGCCGGCGGTGAACCTGTGGCGCTCCTCCCCCGCCAAGGGCCTGCCAGGGGTGTTCCCCGACTACGCCGCCTCCGGCAAGCTCGTGGCCGACCATCTCTTGGGCCGCGGCTTTCGGTATCTCGCGGCACTGCGGCAAAGCGATGAACTCGGGATCCGTCTCCAAGCCCAAGCCATGAAGGCCCATGCCGAGGAGGTCGGCTATGACGGCTGGCTCGGCATCGAGACGATCTCCGACCCGAAGAGCCATCGGGAATGGCAGCAAGGGGTCCGCGTCGTCGAGCGCTGGATGGCTACCTGGAAACTTCCGCTCGGACTGATCGTTGCCGATCCGACGTGGGCCCGCGTGATCGTCGAGCTGGCCCACGAGCGCGGATGGCACTGCCCCGAACAGATCGCGATCGTCTGCCCGCACAACGAAGAGATCCACTGCGATCAGCCGGAGCCAGGCCTCACCTCCGTCGAGTTGCCCGATGAGCAGCGTGGTTATAAGGCGGCGGAGATGCTCGACGGCCTCATCGAAGCCAAACGGCAAGGCAAATCGCCGTTCGCCGATCCAAAAACCATTCTCCTGCCACCTGTCGGCCTCGTCGCCAGGCATTCGACCGACTTCTTCGCGGTCGACAATCCGCTCGTCGGCCAGGCGTTGCGGTACATCGCGGCGCACCTGCACAAGACGCTCGATGTGGCCGTCGTCGCCAAGACGCTCGGCATCGCAAGACGCACGCTCGATGCATGGTTCCAACAATCGCTCGGCGTGACGGTGGCCGCCGAAATCGCCCGGCTGCGGATCGAACGCGTGAAGCGCGAGCTCCTGGCAGGGGATGATACGATCGAAGCGATCGCGAAACGGACGGGGTTTGCCAACACGCGCACGCTCAACAACCAGTTTCGGCACGACACCGGCATGTCACCGAGCGCGTTTCGAAGTGCCCGCGGCCGTGGGCGACCGTCTGGATAGAGCAACCGGGCCGTGCCGTTTGTATGATGCGACTGGTCTTCTCTTCCCAAAGCTTTCTCCGGAACACGCGCTCATGATCGGCTACGTGAAAATGGCTCGCCTGCTGCCTCTCCTCGTGGCGATCGTCACGGTTGCCATTGCCACCCAACCCTCGCACGCCGCGCCCCTGCCCAAGGAAGACGTGATCGACGTGCCCGCTGTGGGCGAAGGGCTCTGGGTCAGCAACGTGTTTCAAACAAACATGGTGCTCCAGCGCGACAAGCCGATTTTCATCTGGGGCTGGGCCGAGCCGGGCGAGACGGTGACGGTGGCATTTGCCGGCAAGACCACGACCGCCACCGCCGACAAGGACCGGGCCTGGAAAGCAGAAGTGCCCGCGCTCCCGGCAAACGCCACGCCTCAGACGATGACGATCAAGGGCAAGGCCAAGACCGTCACGCTGGACAACATCTTGATCGGTGATGTTTGGGTCCTCGGCGGCCAGTCCAACATGGAGCACCCGATCCGCGCGGTCGAAGACGGAGGCCTCGAGATCGCGAGCGCCAACTACCCGAACATCCGGATCCTCTCCGTACCCCAAGGGGAGCTCCAGGAGCCCGTCGCGGCTTTTCCTCGCCTCCAAGAATGGATCGGCTTCTTCGGGCAGCATTTCCGAAAGGGCTACTGGGATGTCTGTAGCCCCGATTCTGTCCGCGAATTCTCGGCAATCGGCTACGCCTTTGCTCGGCGGGTCCACCAAGCCGGAAAAGTGCCGATCGGAGTGATCGACCTGTCGCGTGGCGGCACCACCGTCGAGAGTTGGACACCGCTCGAAGTGCTTCGCGGGATGGACAAGCCCTGGATCAAAAAGGTGCTCGCCGACTGGGATCAGAAGGTTGCCGAGTTTGATCCCAAGAAGGACTTGGAGGCTCGCATCGCGCAGCAGGAGCAGAGGCTTGCCAAGATGAAGGCCGACGGCAAGGCGATCCCGGAAGATCAGCTTGTGTTGCCAAGCGACCTGCGACCCGGACCGATCGCCGACATGAATCACCCCGGCGCGTGCTACCACGGCATGCTGAGAACCGTCGCTGGCCTGTCGGTCAAAGGGGCCCTCTGGCACCAGGGTTACAACAACGCCTTCGGGGGCTTCAACGGCCCGTGGATGTACCGCGAAGTGTTTCCCGAGATGATCAAGGCCTGGCGGGCCGCCTTCAACGATTCCGACATGCCCTTTTGCATCCTGTCGCTCTGCACCCAAGGAGAGCCGCAGACTCTTGACGACTACTCTGAAAAAATGCTCGACCTGGGGATCGACATCCGCGAGGTGCAATACGACACGTTCCGGGACTTCGAAAAGGCCGGCGACAAAAACATCGGCTACGCGAGCACCTTCGACTTCCGTCGCAAGTGGTATCACCCGCAGCTCAAGGTGCCGGCAGGCGAGCGGGCCGCGCGGTGGGCGCTGGCAACGCAGTATGGCGTCAACGAGCGCGAGGTGCCGTGGCGGCCGCCGGTGATCACGAAGATGGAAGTGAAGGGTGGCAGCATCGTGGTCACCCTCGACCAACCGGTGAAAGACCCTGAAAACGGCGCGATGCGGGGCTTCGCCATCGCCGGCAACGACCGCAGGTTTCACCCGGCCAAGGTCGAGTATCTCGAGACCGGTCGGGATGCCCGCAACCAGCCGCAGATCGACCGCAAATCCTTAAAACTCACGAGCATCATGGTGCCGGAGCCAGTCGCCTATCGATACGCCTGGGGCCGAAGCCCGCTGGCCAACATCAAGGCGGAGGGAGACTTCAACATGATCCCTCTGGCGACCCAGCGAAGCGACGACTGGCCGATCCTTTCCGTACCGACGGGAGTCGTTGCTGAAGACGCGGAGATGCCGCCGAGCCGTGCCGACATGGCCAAGATCACCGCCGCCCTGCGTGAGATGGACAAGCAGCGCCGTCTTCGCGAGGCCGAACTGACGATCCAGGAACTGGGCAAGCCGAAGTAACGCCTCGACACGTCGGGGTTGGATTCAGATACCGACGACGTCCCGCCACATGCGAACCATGATGGCGTAGCCCGCCATCGACGGATGGATGCCGTCCCAGAGCCAGAACTCGGCCGGGGCGGCCTTGACGGCTTCGTCAAAGAGCGACTGGAACGGTACGAACGAGAGCTTCTTTTCATCCGCGAGCTTCTTGGCCACCGCCCGGTAGTCGGCGAGCACCTTGAAGTCGTCGGAGGTGCGAGTGGTGAACGGCTCGCAGATGACGATCTTGACCCCGGGAATCTTCTCGAGCGACCGGTCGATCAGCTCGCGATAGCCAGTTTCATAGTCGGCGACCGTCGCCTTGTATTTGTTGCCGAAGGCGAAGGTGTGCCAGAGATCGTTGACTCCAATGAGGATGCTCAAGACCGCAGGCTCGAGCGTGATTGCATCCGCCTCCCAGCGGGCGGCGAGGTCGGGAATCTTGTTGCCGCTGATACCCCGGTTGAAAACTTTCAACTCGAGCTTCGGGTGCGCTGCCAGGATTTCGCCGGCGGCCATCGCAGCGTAGCCCTTGCCGAGCGCCTTGCCGTTGTTTGGCTCCAGCACGCTCTTGTCGCGGCCTGAGTCGGTGATCGAGTCGCCCTGGAAGAGGATCACACTTCCCGGCTCGAGCGTGAGCATGGGCGGTTTCCAGGATGTCTCGGCGGCCGAAACACCGCCGATCGCGCCGAGCGCCCCCGCAGAGGCAACACCCTGCAACCATGTACGACGCGATGGCAATGCGACTTGGTCTGGACTCATGATTCTTCCCGGTGAGATGGGGGTAAAGGTACGTCCATGCCTTCTGCGGCTGCGTTCTACTTCTTGGCGTCATTCGTGGCGAATCGAATGAGCTTGGGCTGTTCGGTCGCCGCTTCGATCGCGGCGATGCCGTCGAGAACGTGCTGGGCCTTGATCTTCTTTGCCCAGTCGGGGAAGTCGGGGTCGGCGTGGATCTGGTCGACCAGCTTGCGGAGGTCGGGAACGATCCGCTTCGCAGCCGTGCCGTAGCTGGTGATGACTTTCATCAAATCGCCCATCCGAATCTGGCTGCTGTGGTTGGCCATGGTCTGGGCATAGAGGAGCCCGATGTCGATCCCTTCCTCGAAGTGATACTTCGCGAGCGCATCCACGGCGGCACCCCGGACGTTGTCGCCAAACATCCGGTCGGCCGGTGCGATCTCCTCGACCGCCCGGCGGAGGTCAGGCCCCAGGGCCCGCACCTGCTCGACCGTGAGCTGGTTCTTCAGGAGAGGGCCGAGCATGCCACGGCCCCTGCCGTCGGTGTTGGTCAGCATCGCCCGAATCGCTTCGAGCAAGAGCTCGTCATCGACGCCCTCCATAGACCTGCGAAGGATGCCGTTGAACACGATGGCCCCCAGCTCTGACTGCGAAATCATGACCGGATCGTTCCAGTCGATCGCGGTGTCGTAGCGGGCTTGCTCGATTACTGCCTGAAGCAGATCAGGAAGCACCGCGCGGGCCGCATCGCCCATGCCTCCGATCGCCCTGACAGCCTTGAAGCGGAGCCAGTGGTCGTCGGCATCAAGATGCTTGACGAGCACGGGCAGGGCCGCGGGATCCTTGATGAGCCCGAGGGCCTCGCAGGCCCCCTGCCGCGCGAGTGGATCCGCCCCGTCGGCTAACTCGATGAGCTTCGGCACGAGGGACTTGGCTTCGGGCCGCGTGGCCAACTCCTGCGCAGCCCAACTCCGAGCGATCGGTGACCAGTCGCCGAGCGCCGTGACGAGCTCGTCGGCCGTGGCGGTCTTTCGAGCGAGATCAAAATGGCCCGACGCAATCGCTGACTGGACCTCCTTCTCATCAAGCCACACGGCCTTGTTCGCGTCGCGACCCGTGAGGAGCAGCTTTTTGAGCGGCAGCGCGTAGGTCAGGATGTAGCAGGCATTCGGGCTCAGGCCGTTGTAGCTCGAGTGCCCAAAGTAGGTGTTGTCGTGTGTGGAGCCGGCGCCATACTGCTCGCCGCCGTCGTAGGTGAACGAGCCGTCACAGCGGCGGACGAGGTCATAGTGCCACGAGGCTTCGTTGAAATACGCCGCCAGCCCCTGGGGGCCGGCACAGTTCGCCCCGAGCGCGGTCCAGAGATAGCTTTGGCCCTGGCCGGTATGGCCGGCTTCCCGATTCTTGAACGACGCCAACGTCATCTTCGCGTAATAGCGAGCCTCGGCGACGCGATCCTTTTGAAGGGCATAGAACACCGCCGCCATCGCGCATTTGCCGTTGTTGTCGTGGGTGATGTACGGCTCGTGTTCGCCGTAGGGAATCGAGCCGCGGCCCACGAACGTCGCGAAGAAATTTGATCCGCGCTCGACGGCGGCCGGCACTTCGGGATCCTTCACCCCACAAAACTCCCCAAACAGGATGCCGATGTTCGTCACGAGCCCCGTCTGATTGACCGGGCCATAGGAAGGGATCGGCCGATGGAGCTCGCCATTCGGACCTGGCGGGAGGAGGTTGTGGCCGAAGGTGCCGAACATGCCCTGGCCACGGGCCATCGCGCTCGAGAGTTTCTCGATCGCCGGCAGCACGGCCTCGTCGTGGGTCAGAAGGTAGTACTCGCAGAGAAACAGGGCCCGATAACTAAGTTGCCACGTGCCACGTTCCGGTTTCGCAGGGTCATGCGACGTCGTCTTTTCAGCGATCCTGTGGGCATACTCGCGCACTTTTTCACGAAACTCATCCTTGCCGCTGGCGAGCATGGCCAGGCCACTGATCGGGCCGGCCCAGTCATCTGTGAGTTTTTCCTTCGCGAGCGCCTGGCAGGCCTCCTCGAGAATGGCTTTGGCCTTCTGGCTCTCGAGCGGATTGGTCGCGCCGTAGTCACCGAGGACGCGGAGTGTGAGATGGATGTCTTGCGTGGCGCCGTCTCGCCACACAAGCAAGTTCAAATCGCCCTTGCCAGCCGTGCTTTCGGCCCGCTGGATCGCCAGAGCCAAGAGCTTTCGAGCGTCGTCTTCAAATGGCTTTGAGTCGACGCCGAGGATCACGTCGCCAACCTTTACGAGACCATCGGCGGGTGACTTCGCCCCCACGTGCGTGACCAGGATCTGCCGAGCGAGCATTGTGGTACGACCCTGGAGCGCATCCAGATGGGTGGGTGGCTTCGTGAAGATCCACCCTCGCAATCCCGTGGCCCCGAGGTTGTAGGTTTTCTTGGTGTCGACCTCGGGGCGCGTGGTGAGATCTGGCACCTCGATCGGCTTGGGCGCGGCGACGGCTGCGACGGAGGCCACGAAAAGGAGACACAAGACACCGCAGAACGTAATCCGCAACCGCATGGCAATTCCCCAAGGCATGAATTGAAGAGACATGGAAAGGCTACCGCCCCATGTCGCCGCCTGCTCACGATTCTGCCTGTTCTTTCCGACTCGACGGCAGATGTTTCGCCTAGGTGGCGGGCGGCCAGGACCGGCGATTGACCTACCCGAGCAGCGCCCAGAGCTTGGGGCCGAACACGATCACCCCGAGCACCACGGCCGTGAGAACAGCCATGAAGACGCCGCCGCTGGCTATGTCGAGGGCGTCACGGAGGTTGTCGTCGGGGTAGCGGTTGAAGGTTTTGGCCATCGCTTCGATCGACGTATTCAAGACCTCAGCGATGAGGACGAGGCCGATCCCGAGCGTCACCATGCACCACTCGATGGGAGAAACCCCGAGCCACGCGGCGAGCGCCACCGCGGCGGCCGCCGTCCCGAAGTGTGGAACAAAGCTCGACTGCGAGCGGACCGCAACATACAACCCCCGGAAAGCGTCGTAGAACTTTCCGAGCCAGGTGCGGGGAGGCGGTTTCAAAGGTGAGCTCGCGTCCTCTCACCGAGGTGAGAGGCATTGATGAAACGTCAAGCGACTTTGACGTACGGGTCGCCCTTCTTCCAGTTGCATGGGCACAACTCGTCGCTCTGAAGGGCATCGAGGACCCGAAGCACTTCGGCGACGTTGCGACCGACTCGACCCTGGTTCACATCGACCCACTGGATGATGCCATTCGGGTCGACGATGAACGTGGCCCGCAGGCAATACCCTTCGGACTTCTCCAGAATGCCCAGCTCAGGGGCGAGTGTTTGGGCAGCGATGAGCGGATAGCCGAGTTTCTCCAAGTCGGGATGCGACCGCCGCCACATGAGGTGCGAAAACTCGTTGTCGGTGCTCCCTCCGACAACGCTCGTGTCGCGGTCGGCAAAGGCCTTGAGCTGCTTGTTGAACTCCGCGAGCTCCGTCGGACAGACGAACGTAAAGTCCTTCGGATAGAAGAAATAGACCACCCACTTGCCCGCATAGTCGTCGCTCGAAAGCAGTTTCACGTCGTCCTTGCCGGTGCCGACGCAGGCCTGGCATGCGAACTGGGGAAACGAATCGCCGACGGTGAGCATGGGGGTCCTCCGGAGGTGGGATAACAGCAGACCCGAGAGTCTACGGGCCGCTTCCAGCAGGTTCAACACAGGGGCTCGGCGCGCTTCTGCGCCGCGACAGCCTCGCGGACGAAGGCATTGCCTCCTACCGCTGACACGTCGGGCAATACACGGTCGTCCGTCCGGCGATCTGTTGACTCTGGAGTAGTGTCTGACATTGGCAACACGCCTCACCACCACGCCCGTAGACCCTGTGCTCGAACTGAAACCCTCCGGCCTTGCCGTCGGCATCGACGTAGTTCCGCAGTGTGCTTCCGCCCGAAGCGATCGCCCGCTCGAGCAGGTCGCGCATGGCGAGCACCAGGTGCTCGACCGTTTCCCGTTTCAATCGGTTCGCCTTGCGCCGCGGGTGAAGACCGCGAGCAAACAGCAGTTCGTCGACGTAGATGTTGCCCAAGCCGGCGATGACCGACTGATCGAGAAGGGCTGCCTTGAGGCCGCGCGTGGTGCGGCGCAAGCGCGCGTGCAACGTGGCGGGTTCGATCGACAGGGCATCGTCCCCGAGACCGCTCCAGCGAGCCGCAACCAGGGCTGCCCGACTCGAAAAACACCACACCCCGCCAAAGCGTCGTGGATCATGAAAAGAGACCATACGGCCATTGTCGAGATGCCAGACGACATGGGTGTGCTTATGAACGCCGGGCGGCAATGGTGGCAAATGGTGCGTCATCGATCCCGTCATGCCCAGATGAATGCACAAAGCGGGTGACGCTTCGTCGTCGCTCAAGACAGCCAACTGTTTGCCGTGACGCTGGATCGCGCTGATGCATCGCCCCTCGAGCAGGGCCACCCGCCTGGCCTTGGCGGCGTGCGGCATTGTGCGTCCGAAGTCCACGACGTCGTCTCGGCGGAGCTCCACCCGCACGATCCGCCGGCCAGTCACCTGGAGAGCAAGTGATCGCCTGACCTGTTCGACTTCTGGAAGCTCCGGCATGGTGGAAGCTGGTCACGGCCTGACGCGACGGTAACTTGAGGTCATACTGGAGGATAATGCCTGAACTGCTCTCCCGTGACCCGCTTGCCTGCCACGACCCCACGAGCGGCCGAACCGTGCTGGTGGCACCGCGTCGCGACGAGCGACCAGGCGACGACGAACTTGCCACGACAGGCGGGGCGCCGTCGACCTGGTGCCCGTTCTGTGCCGGCAACGAGCATCGCACGCCGCCAGCTGTCCTCGAGGCACGAGGACCGTCACCCGAAACCTGGCACGCCCGGATCTTCGCGAACCTTTTTCCCTTCGTCGGTGATGCCGACGACGCCACGGGCGCGTTTCCGGCAGGAGCGCGACCGGCCCACGGCGTGCATGATGTCGTCGTCGAATCCCCACGACACGACACCTCGATCCTTTCGATCGACGCGGAAGGATGGCGGGATGCATGGCGGATCATCCACCAGCGCCTCGCCGATCTCGCGGCACGCGGCGACCTCGCCTGGGGAACTGTCTTCAAGAACTCCGGGCCGGCGGCAGGAGCATCGCTCGAGCATGTCCACAGCCAGCTTGTGGCGATGGATTTTGTGCCAGGCGTACTGGCGGCCGAGCTTGCTGCGGCGGCGACGCAGCCAGATCCGTTTGGCGAGCTCATCCGAAAGGCCGAGGCCGATGATCGCGTCGTGGTAGCGTGCGGTGAGCTCGTTGCCCTCGTCCCTTCTGCTCCGCGCCAGCCTTGTGAGACCTGGATTCTGCCGCGGTCACCCGAGGCGTTTTTTCACGCGACGAACCCGGCTCGCGTCGCAGCGATGTCCGATCTCACACGCGACATCGCGGCGCGGTTTGCCAGCGTCCTTCCAGACATCGACTTCAACTGGTGGCTCCATGAAGCCCCGTGGCGCGATGCCCCGACCGTGGTCGACCGCTGGCACTGGCATCTCGAAATGCTCCCGCGCGCGACACAGCTCGCCGGTTTTGAACTGGGCACCGGCTGCCACGTCACGGCCTGGCCCGCCGCCGAAGCTGCCCGTCGCCTCCGCGAGGCGATGTGAGAAGCCGAGTCGCGCGGAGGATAAAATCGCGCTCGGAGAATTCCCGGCATGCTGACCCCTGCCTTCACCGCCCGCGGACTTACCCGCATCTATCGCATGGGTGAGGTCGAAGTCGCGGCACTGCGCGGCGTGGATCTCGAGTTGGCGAAGGGAGAGTTCATCGTCATCCTCGGGCCTTCCGGAAGCGGCAAGTCGACGCTGCTCAATATCCTCGGCGCCCTCGACGCCCCCACCTCCGGCAGCCTCATGTTCGAGGACCACGATTTGACGCGGGCCGACGACGCCTCGCGCACCGCCTACCGCCGCGATCACGTCGGCTTCGTCTTCCAGTTCTACAACCTCCTGCCGGCGCTCACCGCTCTCGAAAACGTGGCGGTCGTCGCCGACATCGCCAAGAACCCCATGCCACCCGTTGATGCCCTGGCGCTCGTGGGGCTCTCGGACCGCGCGGATCATTTTCCGGCGCAGCTTTCCGGCGGTGAGCAGCAGCGGGTGGCGGTGGCCCGCGCCGTGGTCAAGCGGCCGCAGGTGCTCCTCTGCGATGAACCGACCGGAGCCCTCGACGTGCATACGGGCGTCGTCGTGCTCGAAGCGCTCACCCGGGTGAGCGCCGAGATCGGTTCGACCACGGTTCTCATCACGCACAATGTCGGCATCGCCGCCATCGCCGATCGCGTGCTCACGATGTCCGACGGCCGCATTGCCGGCGAGCACGTCAACACCACGCGTGCCACCCCGCGCGATCTCCGTTGGTGACGCATGGTCATGACCTCACTTCATGAAAACCCTTGACCGCAAAGTGGTCCGCGATTGCCTCAGGCTCGCCCCGCAACTCTCCGCGGCGGCGATTGTCATGGCCTGTGGCGTGGCCGTGCTCGTGATGTCGTGGAGCATGCTGCGGTCGCTCGACGTCACCAAGCGGACGTACGAGGAAGAGGCCCGCTTTGCCGACGTGTTCGTGCGCCTCAAGCGCGCTCCCGAAATCGCCGTGCGTCGCCTTGCCACGATTCCCGGGATCGCGAGCGTCGAATCGCGCGTGGTGAAGGATGTCACGCTTCGTCTCGCTGGAGCCGGAAACCACCGTGGGCCCGTGATCGGCAGGCTTATTTCATTGCCTGATCAAACCGAGTTCCCCGGATCAACTGGTCGTGGTGGTGTCCTCAACCGACTCCACATCGTGCGTGGACGGTTGCCCGACCCGCGGCGACCGACCGAGGCGGTCGTCAGCCAGGGATTTGCGGAGGCTCACGGACTCGAGCCGGGTGAGCATGTGGTCGCCATCCTGGATGGTCGCCAGACACGACTCGACCTCGTGGGAATCGCCACCTCACCTGAATACGTCTACACGATCGGCCCCGGCGGACTGTTTCCCGACGACCGCTCGTTCGGCATCTTCTGGATGGACCGCACGGGGCTGGCGGCGGCGTTCGACATGGCCGACGCCTTCAATGACGTCGTGGCCACGCTCGCGCCGGGAGCCAGCGTGCGCGACGTGTGCCAATCGCTCGATCGTGAGCTTGATCGCTACGGCAGCCTCGGCGCGTTTGGCCGGGAGTTTCAGACCTCGCACCGCTATCTCACCAACGAGCTCCGCGAACTGCGGAACATGGGACGGGTCGCGCCGGTCGTATTCCTGGTCGTGACGGCGATCATCATCCACCTGGTGGTCTCGCGCTTGATCGGAAGCCAACGCGAACAGATTGCCACGCTTGCAGCCTTTGGCCTCGGGCCCCGCGAAATCGGACTGCATTACTTCAAGCTCGCCATCGTCGTGCTCGTCGGTGGCACCGCCCTCGACGTACCCCTGGGATGGTGGCTCGGCGAAAACCTCGCGGCCATGTACTCCAGGTTCTTTCGGTTTCCGGAGCTCACGTTCCGAATCGATCCGAATGCCGTGGGCTGGTCGACCGGCGTGGCGGCGATGGCCGCGGTCGCAGGCGTCATCCAATCGGTCGCGCGGGCGGTCAGCATCCAGCCTGCCGCAGCGATGCAGCCGGAGCCACCAGCCATCTACAGGCCTTCGCTGCCGGAGCGCCTGGGGTGTGCGGCCCTCCTTGCCCCCACGACGCGCATGATGCTCAGGCATCTCGAACGCCGATGGGTCGCGAGCGTCCTGTCGGTCCTCGGGCTCGCCATGGCCGCCGCCGTCATGGTGCTCGGCATGTTCGTGGGAGACGCGGTCGAACATCTCGCTGAATTTCAGTTTAGTGCCGCGCAACGTTTTGATCGCTCGGTGGCCCTCGTCGAACCGGCGGGCCCGGATGTCGCGCGGGCCTTCGCAGCCTTGCCAGGGGTCGTCGGCGTGGAGCCGTTTCGAGTCGTGGCGGCGACGCTCCGGTTCGGTCATCGTGAACGTCGTCAGGAGATCATGGCCCCGGCACCGGATGGAGAGCTTCTAAGAGTTCTTGATGTCGATGGAAACGAACATGAAACACGTCAGGATGGTCTTGTCGTCAGCACGAGGCTGGCCGAACTCCTCGGGGCAAAGATCGGCGACGAGATCGAGGTGGACATCCTCGAAGGGCGGCGGCCGCGCACTCGGCTGGTGATCGCCGGCACCGTCGATGACATGGTGGGCACATCGGCGTGGCTTCATGCCAAAAGCCTCGACCGGCTGCTCGGTGAAGGGCCGCTCGTATCGGGCGTGTTTCTCACTGTCGACGACCGCTACGCTGCAGACCTCGATGCCCGGCTCGCCGACAGCCCGCGTGTGGCCGGCGTCGTCTCCCGCACGCTTCAACTCGAAACCTTCCGCGCGACGATCGCCCGCACGCTCCTGCGGATGCGGACGGTGAACACCCTGTTTGCGATCGCGATCGCCTGCGGAGTCGTGGCGACGACCGCATGGCAGAGTGTCGCCGACCGATCGCGGGACCTCGCCAGTCTTCGGGTTTTGGGTTTCACGCGACGTGAGGTTGCTTCGGTCCTGCTCGGCGAGCAGGCCATCCTCACGCTCGCGGCCGTGCCGGCAGGACTGCTGCTTGGATACGGGTTCGTGATCGTGACGACCTGGGGCTACGATACGGAATTGTTCCGCGTGCCTGCGGTGGTTTTCCCACGGACCTACGCCGTGGCGGCAGCGACGGTGCTCATCGCCGCGATGGCCGCCGCATGGGGCGTCCGGAGGGCGCTCGATCGGCTCGATCTTGTCTCCGTGCTCAAGGCCAAAGACTGACCATGTATTCTTCGCGCGTGCCATCACGGATCCTTGGCGTGGTCGTGATTGCCGCCGTGGCGGGCGGGATCATCTGGGGACTTTTGCCGTCGCCGGTGTCCGCAGACGTGCGCACGGTGCGCCGCGGCCACCTCGCCGTCCGGGTTCGCGACGACGGCGTCACGCGGATCAAGGAGCGACACCTGGTCCGAGCGCCGCTCGGAGGCCGCATGGCCCGTGTCACGATCCATGCCGGCGACGAGGTGGTCGCTTCGACGACGATGATCACGACGATCATGCCCCCGGACCCCGCCCTCTTGGACCCGCGGGCGGAGGCCGAGGCGGTCGCCCGCGTCGAGACCGCGAAGGCTTTCCATGAGCTCACGACAAAGGCCCTCGAGCGAGCGAAGGTTCAACTTGAATACACGGCGGCTGATCTGACGCGGGCCCGCGAACTCTACCCATCAAAAGTCGTCACGCACGAGCAGCTCGACCTCGCCGAGCGACTCTGGCTGACGGCGTCGAAGGAGGTGTCCGAGGCCGAGGAGCAGATGCACGTCGCGGACCACCTCGTGTCGGTCATGAAGGCGGCCTTGGTGCGATCCCGTCCGCCACAAGAGGGCGATCCGGCTATCGGCACCGCGGACTGGTCGCTGGCGGTCACCGCCCCGATCAGTGGCCGAGTGCTGCGGGTGCTTCGGGAAGGTGAAGGGCTGGTGGAAGCGGGGACTGACCTTGTGGAGGTGGGTGACCCTCGTGATCTCGAAGCCGTCGTCGACCTCGTGACGGAAGACGCCGTGCGGGTTAAGCCCGGTGACCGCTGCGAGATCACCGGCTGGGGCGGCACCAAACCGTTGAGCGGACGCGTGCGGGTCATTGAACCCCGTGGCTTTACCAAGGTTTCACCGCTCGGTGTGGAGGAGCAACGCGTGAATGTGATCGTCGACCTCGACGTGCCACCAGACATGCCCCTCGCCCTCGGCGACGATTTTCGATTGGATGTGGCAATCACGATCGACGAGGTTCACGATGCGGTGCTCGTGCCGCTGGCCGCCGTCTTCAGCCATGGCGCCCAGGAGGCGGTCTTTGTCGTGGAGCATGGTCGAGCCAGGCTCGCGCCCGTACGGATCGGCCGCCGCGGGGAGCGCGAGGCCGAAGTCCTCGAGGGTCTTGCCGAAGGCGCGCAGGTGATCGCCTACCCGAGTGACGCGGTCACCGACGGCCGGAGTGTTACAGGGCAGCGTGAATCTATAGCTCCGTGACAGATCAGCTCGGAGTCGCGCGTGTCATGGAGCAGGCTTAGACAACGGACCGAAGCCTGGTCCAAGCGAGCAAGGTAAATCGAAGCGGATGAGTCATGAGTACTGCGTCGTGGCCGATCGCCACATAGCTGTGACAAACGCACTCAAAGTCGATTGGCGATCACTCAATTGACAACGTCACCGCGGGCTTCGAGCGACACCCGGCGAAAAAGCGTCTGGTAGCAGCCGAACGCGTGGCGGGCACCCTTGCCGCGCCCCGAGCCGGGGCCGAAAACGAGCGCGGGGAGGAGTATACCCATTCAAGAGCGGGCGAAGGCCAGGATTGCCGTCGCGTTGCTTGCAGTGGCCAGCGCGTCCGGCAACACTCCCTGGAGCTGTGTCCACTCCGGCTTCTGCCTCGAAAGGTGTCCCGAAAAATGGCACGTCAACTGTTGATCCTCGGCATGCTGGCCGCCACCGTGCACGCGAGCGAAATCGACGCCCCATCGATCCGCGAGCCGGGAGCCGCGGTGAAGAGCCTTGTTGCCGCTGCCGGCCTCGAAGCCACGCTGTTCGCGGCTGAGCCCTTGATGCTCAACCCCACGAATATCGATGTCGACCACAAGGGGCGCGTGTGGGTGTGCGAAGTGCAGAACTATCGAGGGCGTCAGGGCACGCGGCCGGAGGGGGACCGCATCCTTGTCCTCGAAGACACGGACGGTGACGGCACCGCCGACACGTCAACGGTTTTCTATCAAGGGAAAGACGTCGATTCAGCCGTCGGCGTGTGCGTCTTGGGCAATCGCGTGATCGTCTCCTGCGCGCCGAACGTCTTGGTTTTCACCGACGAGGACGGCGACCTGAAAGCCGACACGAAGGAGCTTTTGTTTTCGAACGTCGGCCTGCCGCAGCATGACCACTCGACACACGCCTTCCTGTTCGGACCGGATGGCAGGCTGTATTGGAACTTCGGCAATACCGGCAAGGAGGTCCATGACAAGGATGGCGCGATCGTCGTCGATGCCGCCCGCCGCGAGGTTCGAAGCGAAGGGAAACCGTGGCGGCAGGGCATGGCCTTTCGATGCGCCCTGGACGGATCGGACTTCGAGGTCTTGGGGCACAACTTTCGCAACAACTACGAACTTGCGGTCGACAGCTTTGGAACCGTCTGGCAGTCCGACAATGATGACGACGGCAATCGTTCGACGCGGATCAACTACGTGATGGAGCATGGCAACTTCGGCTACGTCGACGAACTGACGGGTGCTGGGTGGACGGCGGATCGAACCAACCTCGAGCACTCAGTCTCCGAACGCCATTGGCACCAAAATGATCCAGGTGTCGTGCCCAACGTCCTCATCACGGGCGCTGGATCACCGACAGGCATGACGATCTACGAAGGTGAGCTGTTGCCTGAACCCTTCCGGAACCAAATGATCCATTGCGATGCAGGCCCTGGCATCGTCCGCGGCTATCCCGTGAAGCATGCCGGTGCCGGCTATACGGCTGACATGGTGACACTCCTCGAGGGAAGGCGGGACAGTTGGTTCCGACCGTCAGATGTTTCGGTGGCCCCGGATGGCTCCTTGATCGTCGCCGACTGGCATGACCCAGGGGTCGGCGGCCACCGGATGGGAGATGTTGATCGCGGGCGTTTATTTCGCATCGCGCCGCCCGGCACGCCATATACGATCCCGACGTTTGATTTTGCGACGCCAGAGGGCGCCGTGGCTGCACTTCAAAACCCCAACAATGCCGTCCGCTATCTGGCGTGGACGGCCCTCCACGACATGGGGGCCAAGGCCGAGCCGGCCCTCCTGAAGCTCTACCAAAGCAGCAACTCCCGCTATCGGGCGCGAGCCCTGTGGCTCCTTGGTGCGATCGAAGGATGCAGCCAGAAGTACGTCGGCATGGCAACCTCCGATGCGGACGCCGACATTCGCATCACCGGTCTTCGGTTGGCTCGGCAGCAGAAACTCGATCTGCTCCCTGTCGTGAAGAAGCTGGTCAGCGACCCGTCGCCTCAGGTGCGGCGCGAGGCGGCGTTGGCGCTCCATGGCGAACGTTCCTCGGCCGCAGCGGCATTGTGGGCCGAGCTCGCCGGTCAGCACGACGGCCGAGACCGTTGGTACTTGGAAGCCTTGGGCATCGGGGCCGAAGGCAACTGGGACGCCTGCTTCGAAGCCTGGCTCGCCCACGCGGGCAATCAATGGAATACACCCACGGGCCGCGACATCATCTGGCGCTCACGGTCCGGCCAAACTCCTGACTACCTTGCCAAACTCATCCGCGATCCGACCCAAGCGACCGAGCAGTTGCCTCGATTTTTTCGCGGGTTCGATTTCCAACCGAGGAGCGAAGCAAAGCACCGGGTTTTGGTCGATCTTGTGTTGAGTCAGCCCGACGGCGACTCCGCGCGGCACATGCTCATCGTCGGCGAGGCCATCAAGCGACTCGACGCCGTTGAGAGTGCCGACGCGTCCCGATATGCAGCTGCCTTGGAAAAACTCCTGAGCCGGTTGGAAGGCACACCCGATTTCGTGCGATTGGTTGACCGGTTCAACATCGAGGCCCGGTATCCAGCCCTTCTCGGCCTCGCCCAGAGGCACCCAGACGAGCAAATTGGCTTGGAGGCGATCCGGACATTGTTGGCAAAGAAACAAGAGGCCCTGATTCGCACCGCCCTGGAGGCGGGTGATCCGGATGTCGCGACGGCGACGGTTCAGGCCCTGGCAAAGACTGCTGACCCTCGAAACACGGAGCTCCTCCTCCCGGTCATCCTCGATGCGAGCCGCCCGATGGAGCTACGGAGATCGGCGGCCCGGGCCCTCGCTGTGACACGTCCTGGTGGGCAGGCGCTCCTAAAGCTCGTGGAGGCCCAGCAACTCGAACCGGATTTGGTGACAGCAGTGACCGTACCACTGAACGCCGCTCCGTGGAGGGATGTATCCGGCCGGGCCGCGAAACTCATGCCGCTCCCGGCGTCTCAGGACGACCAACCGCTCCCGCCGCTGGCGACGCTCCTGAGAACGCGCGGAAATTCCGCCAAGGGGGAGAAGCTCTTTTTCTCGACGGCCACCTGTGGCAACTGCCACGTGGTCCGTGGCCAAGGCAAGCAGGTGGGTCCCGACCTTTCAGAAATTGGGGCCAAGCTCGGCCGCGATGCGCTGTATGAAGCGATCCTGTATCCCAGCGCAGGCATCAGTCATGGCTACGAATCACATGTCGTGACGCTCGCCAACGGCACCGTCATCACGGGCATCATTACCAGCCGAACAGATGACGAATTCACGGTCAAAACCGCCGACGCACTGGTCCGCACGTTTCAGGCAAGCGACATCGAGGAAGTGCACCCGCAACGTATCTCGATGATGCCTGCCGACCTGCAGAAGGCCTTGTCCCACGAGGACTTGGCCGACGTGGTCGAGTTCCTCACAACCTTGAGGCCGGGGCGGCGGTAGCC
Organism: uncultured Candidatus Kuenenia sp.; assembly: GCA_964498325.1. Lineage (GTDB taxonomy): Bacteria > Planctomycetota > Planctomycetia > Pirellulales > UBA1268 > QWPN01. Next base: position 60,467 of record CAZCHF010000011.1, on the reverse strand, counting down.
ATCCGTGGCCCTGGTGGCTGGCTTCCACCACGAATGGCACACGAACCAATACGCTCGAAGTCGAGTACGAAGAAGGCTCGATACCGATCACGAGCGCGGCGACTGTCCCAGGTGACTGGCCGCGGAGAGCATCTCGTGAACCAGCCAAGTGCCGTTGTGAACGGTCTAACGACGCGCGCTGATCCCTCGCAGGCCAGCATTACCGCGGTGCAGCAATCGTCACATCGCAGAACGTCAGGGCGGCGATGCCGTTGGTCCCGCGAAGCAGCGTCTTCTGGCTCCAGGACTTGCTGTCCAAATACGTGATCCGCGTGGCGGCGGACGGGCTCGTGAGTTGCAGAAGGAGTTTGGTGCCGTCGACGCTGCCCAACGCGACCGCACCGCTTGCTCCGTCGAGATAAAACTGGCTCGCGAGCGCGTTGTCCCATGCGACGGGCTGATCGAACTCGAGCACGATCCGATCCTTCTTCTCGTCGGCATACGACGCACCCAGAAGGTTCGGCGGCGTGATGGATCCCTTTGGTGACACTCCATAAACGTCTCGCTCGACGAGCGGGCAGATCAGCCGCGCAATCTCGGCGTAACCGGCCAGTGGATAGTGGCAGCCGCCAGGAGGGTCGATCCCGAGAGTCGACATCACATGGAGATTGGCGATCGCGGTCGGAAGATTTCGCTGCACTTCTCGGAGCTTGTTGTCAGAGCCGTCGATGCCCATTCCGCAGGCCTTCGGCCAGATCTGAAAGACGTAGATGTGCTGGAAGTTCGGGTAGTCCTCCCGCCAGCCGCTTGCCATGTCGATGAAATACTGCCGGTACGTCTCCCAACCGAATTTTCCGGTGGGTCCGTCGGCACCCTGGTCGTTCTCACCCTGGTGCCAAAACATTCCGCGGATGCCGTGGGTGAGCTTGGCCTGCCGCACCCGCCAGAGGAGCCGGCCGTAGATCGTCGCGGCGTTCTCTGGATCGGCCGGGTCGCGCTGATGCTGATCGATGCGCGTGCCCCCGACGGCGCCGTTGATGATGCAGATCGGCACTTTGTGGTTTTCGACCAGCCGTCGACCGAGCTCCATGCCCCACAGGCCGATCTCGAGCTTGCCGCCGGTGCCGCGGCCAGAGGCGCTCCCCCAAAGCTCCGTTCGCGCGTCCTTTGGATTGGTCGACGCGCTCCCAAAGCTCCGGACCCACGGACTCGTGAACTCGTAGTTTTCCTTGCCCCAGTCGGTCGCGACGGTGTTGGATTGGCCGTCGAACACATACGCGTCACCGCAGACGATGTCGGTGACCGTATGAAGAATCTTCTCTTGGCCGCCCGTGATCGAGCCGAACTCGACCGTATAGGTCACGAGGCCCGCTTCGAGCGGCACCGCAAATTGGTACGAGCGGTCGGCGCCGAGTTTCTTTACTTGTCGAACTGGCTTCTTGCCGTCAGCCGTGAGCGTGACAAAGACCGAGTCGGCAGGTGCGTCGAGCGTGCCGTTGTAGTGGAGGAGGCCCTCGTTGTTCGGCCCGCGGGCATAGAACTGATGATCTGTCGGCTTTTCATCGGCGGCTGGTGTCCTGGTCACCCACGGATCCTTGGCCGGAAGCGTGACGGCAATCACCGCCGACTGCGTGACGGGCGTGCCGCCGTTGTCGACGGTTGCCGTAATCCGGAGATCGCCGCTCTTATGAGCCCGTGTGAGGTGCAGACGCTTGCGGTCGGCATTGCTCGCGACGCCGACGCCGTCGATCACATACACCGCGCGCCACGTGCCATGGCCAGCCGCATCGAGCGCGGCCTGATTGCTGACGACCGGCAGCATCTCCAGCGGCGACCGGCCATCCCATGACGCCGGTGCTTTGAGCGTGAAGGCCGGATCGGGGATAGAGTCACGAATGGCCACTGGAATTTCCAGGGTCTGCACGCGACCGGGATACACGGCCTTCACGACCAGTGAACACGTTGCGTCGCCCGTGACGCGGCCGGCATCAAAAGGCAATGACAGCCGATCGGTCGCCAGCGTCGTTTCTTTCCCATCTCGCTTCACGTTCCATACAAGTTTCTCGGCCCCCCCTGCCTTGACGGTGACGGTCGCCGTTCTTCCTTCGTCGACGGAAAGTCGCTCGGGCGACACGGAGAACGTGCTCCCCGGTTGGACGAGATGCCCCACCGCGGTCTGGGTCGGCTTTTGGATTTCGTATTCCATGCGGATCCAGTCGGCCGAGCGGGTGACGTTCGAAATCCGCACCTCGTCGATGTCACCGACGAAGTCATACGCATCGCGATGACCACCGACCCGGAAATACGACGGTGTCTTGATCGCAAGCGGACCCGACCTCACTGGCGGGCCGCTGTCGAGCTTGCCGTTGACGTAAATTTTGGCGTCGCCGGGAACATAGGTGTGGACGACGTGGATCCATTCGTCCATCGGCAGACGGCTCTTGCTCTCGGCGTTGCCGTCAGAGAACCAGCAGTCGGTGCCGATGTGCGGCGGGCTTCGGAACTGCATCACGATCTTTCCTTGGCCCTGTTCGCGACCCCAGGCGACGATCCGCCCATTCGTCTTGTGGGCCCGCACCCACGCTTGGGTCGAGCTGGGGGACGCTTCCTGGGGGAGCGTCATGATGTCGTTGCCACCGGTGATGCCCACTCCGCCGACAAGCCGTCGGGCGCGGCCGATGACGCCATCGATGTCGGTCGTGCCCGTGTCTTTGAGTGCCAGCGCGCCGGTTTCGTCCTTGGCATCGGCCGTCATGTGCGTGACCACGGCAAAACCGTTCGACCCATCGAAGACCGCTTCACTCGCGGGTGGTGCCGCCTGTCCACCGCCCCATCGAAGCGTGATCGGCTGACGCTCGTTGCCCTTGATGAGCGGAATCCGCACCCAGATGCTCGCGGTGCCTTCCCCAGGATTCCACTCTTCGATCTGCGAGGCGAGCAGCTTGCCGTCGGCGCTTACGAACTGAAGATCGGCACCGTCCGGGCGCGCCTTCGCAAAGTCGAACCACTCTCCACGAAGTCGCACGAGCAACGGAAATCCTTCGAGCGATGCCGATGCGGGAAGATCAGCACCGTCGGGCGTGGTGTTGATCCACAAGACGCCAGACCGCGTAGATGCCTCATCACCAGCCACGACGATCCGAGGAACAGCACAGACGAACAGTGACAAGCCGACGAGAAAGCGATTCATGTCTGGGTTCCAGGGTCGTGGTCGAGCGTCAACAGGCAACGCATTGGAAGACGGGCACTGGCCGGATTCAAGGCAACGGAGGCCCGCGGGAGCCCGTGCCAGAGTCGACGGCGAGGCTGCTGAATGACAAGTTGGCCGTCCTTGGCCTACTTGTCACGGCGGCCCTTCGGCCGCCAAGCATGTTTTCTCCGAGCGAGCTGAGGGCACGATGCCCGTCGCGAACGTCCGGCGACCTGGCACGGGCTCCCGCGGGCCGGCACCACCGGAAAGTTTGGCCGACCGGAATACCCGGTACGGCCCGCGCCGCGAATCACCGTCGCAGCCCTCATTGCGCCCCAAGAGGGTTTGGCGCACCAGTAGCAAAGCCAGAGAATCGTGAGCTCGGGTTCGTTCGTCGCGTTCGTCCCCGGCCCGCACCGCTCGCAGGAAGAATCCCGGCATGTCTCCCGCCGTTCGGCTCGTCTTCGTTCTCCACAACCACCAACCGGTCGGTAATTTTGACTCGGTCATCGAGGATGCCTGTCGGGATGCCTACTACCCGATGCTCGAACTGCTCGAGCGGCATCCACATGTGCGGGTGGGAATCCACACGAGCGGTCCGCTCGCCGAATGGCTCGACCGCAACAAGGGCGACTATCTGGATCGACTTGCGACGCTTGCGGCCCGCGGCCAGGTGGAGATCGTCGGCGGCGCGTTCCAGGAACCGGTGCTCGCGATCCTGCCTTCGCGCGATCGGATCGGCCAGATATCGCAGTTCAAAACCTGGCTCGAACGGCGGCTCGACACGACGGTGAGCGGCATGTGGGTGGCCGAGCGTGTCTGGGACTCAGGCATGACCCCCGACATCGCCGCCGCCGGCATGCGCTGGACGATTCTCGACGACAGCCATTTTAAGGCGGCAGGGCTTCCTGAAGATCAGCTCGATCGCCACTGGCTCACGGAATGCGAGGGGGCAACCGTCGCGGTGTTCCCCGTGAGCGAGCGGTTGCGGTACGTGATTCCGTTTGCGGCGCCGGAAGCCACGATCGATCATCTGCGGTTTCTGGCCAACCGTCGCCACGGGGCCCTTGCCGTGTTCGGCGATGACGGCGAGAAGTTCGGTGTCTGGCCCGACACCTACCGGGCGTGCATCGAGGAAGGCTGGCTCGAAAAGTTCTTTACCTTGCTCGAGGCCAACCGTGACTGGATCGCGATGCAGCTTCCGAGCGAAGTCGTGTCCGAGACCCCGCCGGCCGGCACGGTCTGGCTCCCGGAGTGCAGCTACCGTGAGATGACCGAGTGGGCGCTGCCACCGGAAGCGCAGCTGGCCTGCATCGAGGCCCGACGGGCGACCGAGGGCGATCCCAAGCTCGCCGGTGTGACACGTTTCATGCGCGGAGGCACCTGGCGGAATTTTCGGCTGCGGTATCCCGAAACCAACGAGATGTATGCGCGGATGATGGCCGTGAGCGATCGCGTCGCGGCGCTGCGGGCGAGTGGCACCGCGGGCGAGCAACTCGTGCACGAGGCAGAACAGGCTCTCTACCGCGGGCAGTGCAACTGTGCCTATTGGCACGGTGCGTTTGGCGGCATCTATCTCCCGCATCTCCGCAATGCGATTTTTCATGAACTGATCTCGGCCGACCTGGCCTGCGACCGGGCGGAGGGTCGTGAAGAGACCTGGATCGAAGCGACCGCGGCCGATTTTGATTTTGACGGACGCACCGAGGTGAGGCTCGCCAACGACGGCCTCGACGCGTGGCTCGCGCCGGCCAAGGGGGGCATGCTCTACGAGCTCGATCTCAAGGAGCAGCGGCACAATCTCTTGGCTACGCTCGACCGGCGCCCCGAGGCTTATCATGCGCAGGTGCTCGCCGGGCCGGGGGCGGCACGCAGCATTGTCGACCCCTCGCAGGCCGCGACCTTCAAGCAGGCGGGCCTCGAAAAGATGGTTCGCTACGACGCGACCCGGCGGAAGAGCCTCGTCGATCATTTTTGGGACGTGGGTACCCCCGCGAAAGACGTCGTCGAAGGCCGGGCGATGGAGCGCGGAGACTTTGCGACAGGTGCTTATGAGGCGAGCATCCGCCGCAACCCGGGCCGGATTCAGGTGCTGCTGTCGCGTACGGGAAATGTCTGGGGCATTCCGATGGCGATCGCCAAGGCCGTCACGCTCGAGGCGGGCTCCCGCACGCTCGAGATCGCCTACAAGCTCGAAGGGCTGCCGCGTGACTTCAGGCAGCACCTCGCCGTGGAGTTCAACTTTGCAGGGCTGCCAGCGAATGCACCGGGCCGGCGTTTTCTCGATGAGAATGAAAACGACCTCGGCGACCTCGGCGACTGTCTCGATCTTGCGAACTGCCGGCTCATCGGCCTTGTCGATGGCTATATGAGGATCGACGCCAAGCTGGCGATTGCCCAGGCGAGCAACGGCGCGCAGGCCGGCGTATGGACGTTTCCGATCCAGTCGGTGAGCCAATCCGAAAGCGGCTTCGAACTCGTGCATCAGTCGGTCGTGGTGATGCCCCACTGGACGGTCACACCCGACACCGACGGCGTGTGGAAGGTGGCGATGAAGCTCGTCTTGGGAGAATCACGCGAGCCTGCGACCAAGGCGCCCGGTGCCGTCGCCGCTACGGCCGGGTAGCCACGTCCCACCAGTCGACCGTCGGTGCGAACGTGTCGCCGCCATGTGGCAGGAACGTCACCGGAACGCCTGGCAAACGTCGCGCGATCTCGGCGAGGGCCAAGCGCGTGATGGCCCTGGTGCCCGCAGGACCCTCATCGTCGGGCGACGGTGAAACCTCCGACAGCACACTCGCAGCCACCACGAGCCCTTCGGCGCGCGCGGCTCGAACAGTCGCGAGCGTGCGACCGATGGCACCGAGCCGTGTCGAATCAACGATGACGATCGGAAAACCAAAATCTCTCGCGAGATCCACGCCGAGGGTGCTTTCGCCGATCGGCGAGAAGAGCCCTCCGGCAGCTTCGACCACCACGACATCGCTCGACGCCATCCAACAGGAAAGGCCACCTCGCAAGAGTTGCTCATCGACGCGACGATTCTCGACGGCGGCCGCATGGTGCGGCGCCATCGCTGCTTGAAAAACCTGAGGGCAAACAGCCGAGACTGACAGCGGGCGACCTGCCGCCTCCCAGAGACGCATCGGATCGCCACCGACCGCGTCGGCCGCCGCAATGCCGCTGGCAGCCGGCTTGTAAACGCCGACACGCCTGCCAGTCGCGGTGAGCAACCTGGCAATCACCACCGCGGCAGCAGTCTTGCCGACGTCGGTGTCTGTTCCAGTGATGAAGAGGCCTCGGCAACTCATACAAGTCCTTCCATGATGAACCACCGTTGCCCCGGTGCGAAGGTGGTCCTAAACTCGCATCGATCATGAGAACGATTCTCAGCCCTTCTGTCGCGGTGTGCGAACCGATAGCCGCGCCGGTCCTTTCCGTGTCGGCCAGTCTCGACCAGCTTCGTCTGGGAGAGGCCGGGCGCGTCGTCGATGTCACCGGCGACGACGCGGTGGCGATCCGCCTCTTGGAGATGGGATTGACGCCGGGGGTGACCGTCCGCGTCGTCGGGAAGGCTCCCTTCGGCGATCCGCTGGAGCTCGAACTTCGAAGCTATCGTCTGTCGATTCGCCGAGCCGAGGCTGCACGGGTGACCATTCAATAAATGGAACACGCTTCTCATGGCCCCGGGCTCGGCCCGATTCGAGAGGAAGCAGTTAGGCACACCCGACTCACGGTGGTCCTCGTCGGTAATCCCAACACCGGAAAGAGCACCCTCTTCACGGCGCTGGCCGGAATCCCGACGCGCGTGGGCAACTATCCCGGCGTGACCGTCGAAGAGAAGATCGGTCGGTTTCGCCACGCGGGCCGCGACATCGATCTCGTCGATCTCCCCGGCACGTACAGCCTCTTTCCTCAAGGGCCGGACGAGGAGGTGGCGGTCAACGTCCTTTACGGCCGCCAGCCTGGCGTTCCAAAGCCCGACGTCGCCGTCGCCGTGGTGGATGCGACCAATCTCGAGCGCAATCTCTTTCTCGCGTCGCAGGTGACCGAAGCCGGAGTGCCACTGGTCATCGCCCTGTCGCTGGCCGACGTGAGCGACCGCAAAGGAATCGTGATCGACACCGAAGCGCTTGCCAATCGGCTCGGCTGCGCGGTCATCCGAGTCGCACCACCGCGAGGGGAGGGTCTCGACGCCCTCAAGGCCGCGATTCTTGACGCTCCGGGGCGTGGGAAGCCCCCGGCACTTCCCCTTGAACACAGCGCCGACGATGGCAGTCGCTCACCCGCCGCACGAGACGCCATCGCCCGGTACCGGGCGATCGACACGATCCTCGAGGGAGTCGTCAGCCGCCGCCCCGCGAAGCCGTTGCCGGAAGATCGCATCGATCGGCTCCTCACCCACAAGCTCTGGGGAACGCTCTTCTTTGCGGCGGTCATGCTCCTCCTGTTCAGTTCGATCTTCTGGCTCGCCCCGCCGATCATGGATCTCGTATCGGGCGCGGTCGATTCGATCGCGGCGTGGGTCGGCGATCGGCTGCCACCCGGCGCCCTGCGGGATCTGCTCGTCGAAGGCGTGCTTGCAGGCATCAGCGGCGTGGTCGTGTTCGTACCGCAGATCGCGATGCTGTTTCTCTTCGTCGCGATCCTCGAGGGCTGCGGCTACTTGGCCCGCGCAGCCTATCTCATGGACCGGCTCTTGGTCGGGCTCGGCCTCTCCGGCAAATCCTTCGTGCCTCTGCTGTCGTCGTTCGCCTGTGCGATCCCGGGGATCATGGCGGCCCGTACCATCGAGAACCGCCGTGACCGCCTGCTCACGATTCTGGTGGCCCCGCTCATGAGCTGCTCGGCGCGGCTTCCGGTCTATTTTTTGCTCTGTGCCGCGTTCGTACCGGACGTGCCTGTCGGCATCCCCTTCCTCCGGCTTCCAGCGGTCGTTCTCACGAGCATGTACGCCCTTGGCGTCATCGTGGCCGCCGCGGTTGCGTGGATCCTGTCGAGCACGATTTTTCGCGGCCCGCCGCAGCCGTTCGTCCTGGAGTTGCCCGGCTGGCGCTGGCCTCAAGCTGCGGTCGTGCTCGAGCGGGCTCGCGAGGCGGCCTGGTCTTTTCTCAAGAATGCCGGCACCGTGATCCTCGCGGTGAGCGTGATCGTGTGGGCGCTCTCGAACTATCCGAAGAATGAGGAGACGATCGCAGCCGACATGAAAGCCGAGCGTGCCGCGATCGAAGCTCGCCTCGCTGACGCGGCCACACCTGCGGCGGATCGCGAGGTCCTGACTGAAGAACTTGCCGATTTCGACGACCCCGACGGGCCTGCTCGCCGCGGTGCGATCCAGCGGCAAAGCATTTTGGGACGTGCCGGTCGATTCATCGAACCCGTCGTCAAACCGCTTGGGTGGGACTGGCGCCTGGGCTGTGCCGCGGTCGCGAGTTTTCCGGCACGAGAGGTGGTGCTCGGCACGCTGTCAGTG
>CAZCHF010000011.1:0-51815 GCA_964498325.1 uncultured Candidatus Kuenenia sp. | reverse complement strand
CTCTATAACCTCCCGCCCGACGAAGACGAAGAAGGCACTGCCCTCACCAGGAGACTCCAGGCCGCCCGTTGGGACGGCACGAATCGGCCCGTGTTCACCCTGCCGGTTGCCCTCTCGGTCATGGTCTTCTTCGCGCTCTGCGCCCAGTGCGCAAGCACGCTCGTCGTCATCGGCCGTGAGACCGGCTCCTGGATCTGGCCGGTGGTGACCTTCATCTACATGACGGTGCTCGCCTGGGTCGGGGCCTTTGCCATCTACCAGTTCGGCACATGGATGGGTTGGTGATCGATGACCGTTCAGGACGCCATCGCGATCGCCATCGCCGCGGCGACCGCCTTGTGGCTTGGCTGGAGCTTGTGGCGTCGCCTTCAAAAACCGTCCTGTGGCCCTTCGCTGAACACGCCTCAAGGCGCCGATGGGTTTGTCTCGCTCAACGACCTCGCAGCGGGCGCAAAAAAATCGGGGCGACCCGAAGGCCGCCCCGATCGTTGAATCGGCATTGGTTGAGTGCCGCTGTCGCGGCCCTCAATCAATACATGTCGTAGTCGCCGCCGTGGCCGTGGCCGCCGCCCTTAGCCTTCGACTCGTTCTTCGGCTTGTCGGCGATGAGCGCGTCGCTCGTGAGCAACAAGGTCGAGACGCTCGTGGCGTTCTGAAGCGCCGTACGAGTCACCTTCGCCGGGTCGATGACGCCCGCCTTCACGAGGTCTTCGTACTCGCCGGTCGCGGCGTTGTAGCCGAAGTTGCCGCTGCCGGCGAGCACCTTCTCGCACACGATCGAGCCGTCCTGGCCGGCGTTGGTCGCGATCATCGAGAGGGGAGCCCGCGACGCACGCAGGACGATGTTGTAGCCGACCTGCTCGTCATCCGAGAGGCCCTTCGGCTTCACCTGCGAGCAGGCCCGCAGGAGCGCCACGCCACCACCGGGAAGAATGCCCTCTTCGACGGCCGCACGCGTGGCATGCAACGCGTCTTCGACACGAGCCTTCTTCTCTTTCATCTCGCTCTCGGTCGCGGCCCCGACGTTGATCTTGGCCACGCCACCAGAGAGCTTGGCGAGCCGCTCTTCGAGCTTCTCGCGGTCGTAGTCGCTCGTCGAGTTCTCGATCTCGCGACGGATCTGCTCGATGCGAGCCTTGATGTCGGACGCCTTGCCGGCACCCTCGATGATCGTCGTGTTGTCCTTGTCGATGATCACCTTCTTGGCCCGACCGAGCTCGGCGAGACCGAGGTTCTCGAGCTTCATACCGAGGTTCTCGAACACGGCGGTGGCACCAGTGAGGATCGCGATGTCTTCGAGCATGGCCTTGCGACGATCGCCGTAACCAGGAGCCTTGACCGCACACACCTGGAACGTGCCACGGAGCCGATTGATCACGAGCGTGGCGAGCGCCTCGCCCTCGACCTCTTCCGAGATCACGAGCAGCGGCTTGCCCGAGTTCACGACAGCTTCGAGCAGCGGAACGATGTCCTTGATGCTCGAGATCTTCTTCTCGAACACGAGGATGTAGCAGTCTTCGAGGACACACTGCATCTGCTGCGGGTTCGTGACGAAGTAGGGCGAGAGATAGCCACGGTCGAACTGCATGCCCTCGACGAACTCGATCTCGGTCTTCAGGCTCTTGCCTTCGTCGACCGTGATCACGCCGTCCTTGCCGACCTTGTCCATGGCTTCGGCGAGGAGCTCACCGATCTCGCCGTCGTTGTTGGCGGCGATCGCGGCGACCTGGGCCATTTCCTTCTTGCCCTTCACCGGGATCGACATCTCGGAGAGCTTCGCGCGAATGTCTTCGACGGCCTTCTCGATGCCAGCCTTCATCTGGATCGGGTTGACACCGGCAACGACGGCCTTGAGGCCTTCGTTGAAGACAGCCTCGGCGAGCACGGTCGCGGTCGTGGTGCCGTCACCGGCCACGTCGCTCGTCTTGCTGGCGACTTCGCGGACCATGCGGGCGCCCATGTTTTCATAGACGTCCTCGAGATCGATCTCCTTGGCGACGGTGACACCGTCCTTGGTGACCGTCGGCGAGCCGAAGCTCTTTTGGAGGATCACGTTGCGGCCCTTGGGGCCGAGCGTGACCTTGACTGCGCGGGCGAGTTTGGAGACACCGCGACGCATTGCTTCGCGTGCTTCCTGATCGAATGCCATCATTTTGGCCATGGTTTTGAACTCCGAGAGTGAGGACGAATAAAGGTTGTGTGTCAGGCTGACGACGCAACTTCAGTTGGTCGTTCAGCTCCAAAAATTCAGCCGAGGATGGCGAGGATGTCGTCTTCCCGCATGAGGAGAAGCTCATCGTCACCGATCTTGAAAGGCTCGCCGGCATAGCTCGTGAAGACGACGCGGTCACCGGGCTTGACCTGGAGGCCGTGGCGGACGCCCTTGTCGTCACACTTGCCTTCGCCGACGCTCACGACGGTGCCACGAGCCGGCTTGTCCTTGGCAGAGTCGGGCAGCAGGATGCCGCCGGAGGTCTTTTGTTCGCTCTGTTCACGTTCCACGACGACGCGGTCGCCGAGAGGAATGAGCGTCGCTTTCTTACGGGCTGATTTCGGAGCAGTGGCGGTAGCGGCGGCTGACATACGAGACGGGTCCTCTGCCTGGCGTGGGAAAGTGATGGGGCTTGAGACGGTGGTTTTCCATGCGGCTTTGAAAGCCCTGAGGAGAAACCTGCCGTCGCCGGTTCGTCGGGAGCCGGCAGACCCCACGGGAGCAACTCGCGCGCCAGAAGGCGACCAACCTCCAAAAAAGCGGCAGTGCGGCGGTTTTCCGAGGGGCAGGACCGCTGCCGGGCTAACAATTGGTCACTCCGCCACACCCATTGATTGCTGCCAGTTTGGCAGCGAAGCCATCCGGCCTGATGGCATCGCCGGGACAGAACCAGTAAGGTTTCAGGCTCCCGCGGGTGGCGTGGGAGTGGCGGAGGAATTCGGGCATGGCGACGCACCGGCGGATCGACGTTTCCAAAACGGGGGATGTCTCGGTCGTCACGTTCACTGATCAGAAGATCCTGGATGAGACCGCGATTCAGGAGCTTGGAGGCGAGTTGTTCGGCCTCGTCGAGGTCGACAACCGCAAGGCGATCCTCCTCGACTTCACCGGCGTCGAGTTTCTTTCGAGCGCCGCCCTTGGCAAACTGATTACGTTCGACCGCAAGCTCAAGACGGCCAAGGGGAGGGTCAAACTGTGCGGTCTTGTCCCTGGCATCCTCGAAGTCTTCCAGGTGACGAAGCTCAACAAGGTGTTTGACATTCGAGCTGATCGAGCCGAGGCACTGGCGGCATTTTGACATTTCGATCTGGTGGGTACGAACCAGTGGTGGAGCGACAGTGATGGCGGACGAGCCCCAGGCCACCGAGTGGAAGCGATCGGTGACGCTCCCGAGTGAGCGCGGGTCGAGCCGGCTCGTGACCGACGACTTGCTCGAGCAGCTTGGAAACTTCGGCTGGCCCCCCGACGACATTTTCGCGATCCACCTCGCGGCCGAGGAGGCACTCGTCAACGCGGTTGTCCACGGCAACAAGCTCGACCCGACCAAGACGGTTCAGGTCGAGTACGTCGTCTCGCCCGATCTCATGCGGCTCGAGATCACTGACCAAGGGGAAGGCTTCGACCCCAAGAAGGTGCCTGACTGCACATTGGCCGAGCGCCTCGAATGCCCCGGGGGGCGCGGCGTCATGCTCATGCGGTCGTTCATGACCCGCATCGAATACAACGCCAAAGGCAACAGTGTCTTGCTCGAAAAGCGCCGTGACGCGATGCCGGCAGACGCCTGAAATCAAGCGCGTGACTCGGCAAAGCGACGGCTCGGAAGCCAGTCTCGATTTCAGGGCGAAAACCGGCTATTCTTCAAGTCTCATTCCCCTGTAGCTCAGTCGGTAGAGCAGCGGACTGTTAATCCGCGTGTCCCAGGTTCGAGCCCTGGCGGGGGAGCTCTTTGATCGCTTAAACAAACCAAGGCCCGGCCGGTTAACGGGCTCCCCCGATTTGGCAGAGACCAATCGGGCTCCTTGTCCGTTGAGAACTCCCATTTCTCCCCGACCGTGGCAGATCCTTGGAGTTCCGGCTGGAGGTGCATGGAGTAGGTGCCGAAGTCGCGGCCAGCCGGAGCGGACATGAGGACGATCGCCTCCACGAAAAGCGGAAGTATCTCGGCTCGTTCTTCGTCCGAGGTCGCGGCCAGGATGTCGCCGACGTGCGCCCATGTCGCCATGAATGCCTTGGCGCTTTCGGCCTGCTGGTCGAGCAGTGCCTTCTCGTCGTCGAGCTTCGCGAGCGCCGTGTGGTAGATCTTCTCGTCTTTTTCGACCTGGAGGATTTCCTCTCGGACTGAGTCGGGTGTCTTTTTTCCGAGATCCGCAAACACGTCGAGAAGATTTCGCCTTCGCGATGCCGCTGTCAGCAACTGCTGCTTGAGTGCCGCCTCGCGATCTGCCAACTCATCGCGTCTACCGCTGAAGCCGAGGGCGGCCCTCTCGATGATGCCCTCCTTCACGTCATCGCGCTGGGAGATTTCCACGAGGCGATGGAAGACGGCCATCTCGAGGTCATGGGCTGGTAGTCGTCGAGCCTGGCACGAGGCCTTGGTGCCTTCGTGGGACTGGCGGGTGCAGATGTAGTATCGATATGAGCGTGACCGCCCTGGATAGCACGCTCCGACCATGTGGGCCCCGCACTCGCAGTGGAGAAGCCCCGTCAGCGGGTAGACGTTCTTCCGATGCCTTCGGAAGTTTCGGCGTCGCGAGCGGGTGTCCTCCAGCCGGTTGCCAACCCGGGCAAACTGCTCGGCCGTGATGATCGCCTCGTGGGCGTTTTCCGCGACGGAATCGCCCCATTCGACCGTGCCGACATAGACCGGATTTTCGAGGATCCGGACGACTTGCTGCTTTTTGAACGGTTGGCCCCCCTTGGTGCCTCCTTGGACCATCGTTCGGACGGGAGTCTTGATGCCCCGCTTGGCCAGCTCCCGCACGACGGCGCCCGCTGAACCCAACTCCTCGAACCAGTCGTATATCCGTCGAACGAGTGTGACTTCTCCATCGTCAATGGTCAGCTTGCCGTCCGCGGATTTCGAGTAACCGATCGGTGCTGGCCCATTTGAGAGCCCTCTCTCGGCCCTGTCGGCCATCGTCATGTGCGTTCGTTCCGAGATGTTCTCGCGTTCGAGTTCTGCAACCGCGATCAGCACAGTGAGGATCAACTTGCCGTATGGGCTGTGGAGATCGAACGACTCCTTCGCGAGGTACAGCTCGACGCCATCCTCGGACAGCTCGTGCCACAGGTTCAAAAAATCACGAGCACTCCGCGAAACGCGATCGAGCTTCACGGCGATGATGGTGTTGATCTTGCCTCGCTTGACGTCTCCCAAGAGCCGTTGGAAGGCAGGGCGATTGTGGGTTTTCCCGGACTTGCCGGGCTCGACGTAGAGTTCAACACGCTCGATGTCCCACTTGTCCGACAGCTTTTTCATTTCGATGAAGCGGTCGATGACTGCTTGCTGAGCGGCAATCGAGTCGCCCTCCATCGCTTGCCTCACGCTGGACACCCGGACATACACCGCGATCCTTCGCGGCTTCGCGGTTTCTGTCTCAGCGGTTTGCTTCTTTTTTCGTGCCACCATCCGTACTCCTGGTTCCTAGTTTGTCGATCGGCCCCCGCCCTTAACTCGCGACGATGTCATGTTGGCGGTGTCGAGTCCGCTGGTGAATTCGACGGGAGTTGCCGCTCGAGCGCGAGCCGCACGAGCACGCGAGCCAACAAGGCGTACCGATGCGACGTACGCTCTTCTGGGCTCAAAGCCGACTGGGGATTCGATGAATCGGGCCCGAGCGACGGCGCATGCACGAGCGTGCACGTACGCGGTTTCCGGTCGCGAGGACGCGCAGGCAGCGAGGAGCCGGGATTGCGAGCAGAGTCACCCGCAGGAGAATCGCCGGAAAAGCCGACGGGATGCTTTTTTGGAGCCATGGAAGCAGCCTCCCTTGGCGCACAGCGCCGTGGATTTGGCTGCCTTCCAGGCTGTTGCCTGAGGGAACTACCCCCAGGAGCGAACTGCCGTTCGAGCAACGAGCTTCTCGCCGAGAACTCCCCTCACACGCATTCGAGCTATCGGAAGCGTTGCCTGCGATGGGCAGGCGGTGAGGTGTTACGAGCGGGTCGCTCTTTCAAAATTCAAGGTAAGCAGCCGTCCTGGAAAGTGCAAGCGCGCCTGCCACTAAATACTCGCCGCACCCGAAAAAAACGGTAGAAATCGGGGCTTCTTTCCGAATAGGCGTTGATTAGACCGCCCCGTTCAGAACCAACAGGCAGGCTGATGACGTTTTCTGTTTCACGTTCTATCCAGGTTGAATCGGGCAAAGCAGTGAATGGACGTGTCCATGCTTTTCGGCGCATGTGCTGACGAGCAAAGCTGCCAGGATCCTGAACGTCACCCAGACCACGTTGCAAAGTGGACTGGCCCCAGGGAGATTCTCAGGCACCGAAACCCGGCCAACGGCTATCGCCTGTTTCGATGCACTGACCTAGAGCAGTGCCATCGGAAGACTGCACAGCCCGTGAGACCACCTGCCCGCAAGTGGACGGCGACGTAGTACCTCGACGCGACAGAACCACTGAGCCGATAGCGGTATGAAGGATCACGCCATGAACAACATCGAACAGCTCGAAGCTGACCTTTGGGCAGCAGCGGACAATCTCCGGGCCAACTCGAAGCTGACCTCGTCGGAGTACTGCATGCCGGTACTCGGGGTCATCTTTCTACGCCATGCGACGAATCGCTACGACGCCGCTGCAGCGCAGATCGCGGACGAGCAAGCAATCGGCAAGATGCCCAAACGGGCGCTGGTCAAAGGGGACTTCCTCAAGCGCCGCGCCCTGCTACTGCCGAAGGAAGCCCGCTACGACGAGCTCCTCAAGCTCCCCAAGGGAGCGAACCTCGGCACGGCCATCGTCAAGGCTATGGACGCGATCGAGCGCGACTTTGAGCCGCTGCAAGGGCAACTTCCCAAGGATTACGACAAGTTCGAGAATGACTTGCTCGAAGATCTGCTGCGCGTGTTCGATAGCGAGACGCTCCGCACCGCCAGCGGCGACGTGTTCGGACGCATCTACGAATACTTCCTCATGAAGTTCGCCATGCAGGGAGCGCAGGACAACGGCGAGTTCTTCACACCCCCGTCGCTCGTGCAAACCATCGTCAACGTCATCGAGCCCGACCACGGCACCGTGTTCGATCCGGCCTGCGGTTCAGGCGGAATGTTCGTGCAGTCGAGTCACTTCATCGAACGCCTTGGCAAAGACACCGCCCATCGCGTCACGTTCTACGGCCAGGAAAAGACGGGCACGACCATCCGCCTCGCCAAGATGAACCTCGCGGTGCATGGTCTTGAAGGGGAAATTGTCGAAGCCAATACCTTCTACCAAGACGAGCACGATCTGTACGGCAAATGCGACTTCGTGATGGCCAATCCACCCTTCAATGTCGACAAGGTCGACGCCGAGAAGGTGAAGGACGACCGCCGGCTGCCGTTTGGTCTGCCGGGCGTCAACAAGGAGAAAAAGGTTTCTAACGGCAACTACCTTTGGATTTCCTACTTTCACAGCTATCTGGGGCCGAAAGGCCGAGCCGGCTTCGTCATGTCGTCGCAGGCGTCGAGCGCCGGCCACGGCGAAGCGGAGGTACGCCGCAAGATTGTCGAGACAGGCGACGTGGATGTGATGATTTCCATTCGCTCCAACTTCTTTTACACCCGCACCGTCCCCTGCGAACTGTGGCATCTTGACCGAGGCAAACCAAAAGAGCGACGCGACCAGGTGCTGATGCTCGACGCGCGAAACGTCTACCGCAAAGTCACACGCAAGATTTACGACTTCAGCCCTGAGCAACTAGCCAACCTCACCGCCATCGTCTGGCTATATCGCGGCCAGTCCGACCGCTTCATTGACCTGGTGCAGAGCTACCTGGACCGCACGCTCAGCGAAGCAGCCTTGATAGCCGGGCGCGCGACGGCACTGCAAACTGCTTACCAGGCATTCGTTGATGCGACCGCGCCGTTTCTAAAGACGTTGGCGAAGGACTCGCCCCTGCGTGAACTGGTCAAGGAACGCGACGGCGCAGCCAAGGCGTGTCTGGCGTCGCTCGATGAATGGACCGGCCGGATTGGCAAGGACTGGAAGAAGCCCGTCGAACCCAAGGCGTCAGCCCAGCGCAAGCGGCTGGAACAACTCGATCCGCTGGCGCAGGCCTGTCGCGAGCTCGTGAAGGAGGTCGATCTGGTTTGCAAGCTGGCTGGTCGCGTCGTTGATGCGGCAGAGAAGGACGCCAACGCCCGCGAACACGAGGAGTGGGACACCAGGGCAATAGGCCGTTTGGAGAAAGACGTCGACGCGCAGCGGAAGGAGTTGGTCGAGCAACTCAAGCGAACCGCCTACTTCGAGCGCCAGGCGCATTGGCTGCTGTCGAGATTTCCCGACGCCACGTTCGTGCCCGTCGCCGGGCTCTGTCGCGCCGTCACGATTAAGGAGATCGAAGCAGCCGATTGGAGTCTGACACCGGGCCGTTACGTGGGTGTCGCGCCGGCCGAATTCGATGAGGATTTCGACTTCGAGCAAGCGATCAAGGACATCCATACCGAACTAGCCGACCTTAACGAGGAGGCCGTGGCACTCGCCGCGAAGATTCAGGAGAACCTCGAAGGGCTGGGAACATGACCTGGCGTGACTGTACTTTGGGGGACGTGCTTACGCTGAAGCGTGGCCACGATTTGCCGTCTGATTCCCGGCTGGATGGCGACGTGCCTGTAGTGTCGTCCTCCGGAATTACCGGCTATCACAACGAAGCTAGGGCTCACGCTCCCGGTGTCGTAACGGGCCGCTACGGTACGATTGGTGAAGTTTTCTATTTGGAACAGGACTATTGGCCGCTTAACACCGCTCTGTATGTCATTGACTTCAAGGGCACAGATCCCAGGTTCGCGGCGTACTTTCTGCGGAATGTCCTTCGCAACTATCAAAGCGAGAAGGCAGCGGTTCCTGGTGTTGACCGCAATGTCCTTCACCAAATCAAGGTTCGGGCTCCTGACCGCATTGTGCAAGAACGCATCGTTAAGATACTTTCCACCTACGACGACCTGATCGAGAACAACCGGCGGCGGATGGCGTTGTTGGAGGAGTCCGCGCGGCGATTGTTTCAGGAGTGGTTCGTCTGCCTCCGCTTCCCCGGCCACGAACAAACCCGCATCACCAACGGCATCCCGGAGGGGTGGGAGCGGCGACCGCTTGCAAAGTGTGCCAAGTTCCTCTCCGGTGGAACGCCGAGCAAAGGCCGCGCGGAGTATTGGGATGGAGACATTCCTTGGATCAGTTCCGGGGAGATGACCGAACTCCGACTCCAAGACTCATCGCTCCGGTTGACCCAAGAAGGGGCTGAGCAGGGAAGTCGTTTGGTCCCCGCAAATACGATCCTGGCGGTTGTTCGCGGAATGTCATTGGCAAAAGAATTTCGCCTCGCGATCGCCAGCAAGCCTGTCACGTTCAACCAGGACCTGAAGGCGCTGGTTTGCGTGCCGGGAGTCCGGCCAGAGTACCTGTTCGCCGCACTGGTTGCTCAACGTGACCAGATCCGCGACCGGGCCGGCGAGGCGTCGCACGGTACCAAGAAGCTCGACACACCGGTCCTGGCCGCAGTTTCGATCATGCTTCCTTCGGAACGGTTGCAGCGTCTCTACTCCGACATCGTAGGCCCAATGAACACGTTGTGGGACAACTGCTGGACCCAAAACCAAAGGCTTCACGCAGCTCGCGACATTTTGCTGCCGCGTCTGATGAGCGGGGAGGTGGTCGTATGAGCCAGGAGACTGCACGGGACAAAGAGAGGTTGCTCCAAGCTCAACGGATCGCGGCGTTCTCCGCGAATCTACCGCTCCACGATTTGCTTACGGTCTATCTCAAGGATGACAACGACGAGCATCGTCGCGGCATGTTTTGCGCCTTGATCCCAAATGCTCTGGTCGAGAAAAGCCTAAGTCGCCCAGAATGGGATCTGATGATCGGCAGCGGTGGACCTGGAGCAATTCAGTTTGGCGCTGGTGAAGGAAGTCGAACCGAGTACTTCCGCCACGGGAACGACGACGGCATCGAGCCATTGATTCTCTGGCGCAGCTTTGACGGTCTCCGGGATCCATATGTCGAGATCAGTGAAGAGTTCCGCCTATTTCACAATCTATTTCACGACAGGAAGACTGACCGCTTCTACAAGTTTGACGACGCCGGAAACGAGCACCTGGTTGCCACGATTGAATCGAACTGCGTGAAGATCCGCTTGCTGGAAATCAGGCAGTTCTGCGCGGTGCGAGAGCTGCATCTGGCGATCTACATGGACTCAGTGGAGAAGTCGCGGCACAGCTTGAGCGAGTTGGGGCTTGCCGAAGGTGGTGGCGATCACGTTGAGGCACTGACCGTATATGGACTTAACCATGCCGATTGTCGGGATATGAGGGACGCGAAGGCAATCAGTCGGCTACTCGCCAAGCGACTCGTCCCACCATTGCCAAAGGAAAAGAGCGGGTTCTGGGGATACGGCGAACCGGAGCCTGCCCAGTTCGTAGATTTCGTCATTGGTGTCGATGACGACGGCAACGAGGTAGTGAGCACCTCTTCCGAGGCAGAGCTGAGTAACTACTTCGGAGCGATTCCTGGACGACCGCACTACCTGACGCCAGTTTTCTTCCGAAAAGCCGTGCTCGATAAGTACTACCAACAAGCCGGCAAGTATTCGGTGGAGCCAGGTTACTTGCGATGCGCCGGCCTGTGGGGCATGTCGCTAGACAATCACCTCGACGACTACGTCGTGGCGTGGCTCGGTGATCTCGGTCGGGATTTGCCGCATCAGGAGCAGCTTCATTGGCGGAGTTTTAACGTGCCGCCTGCTGGAGGCATGAGCCAAACATTCTTCCGGCAACAAATACTCTCGGAATGGGCTGGTACCAACCATCCCGAGCACTTGTTCAAGTACGAATATGGCGCACTGGCTAACGACACCCACAAACGGCTGGGCTGGCAGGTCCTTTTGCCCCTTTCGAGTGAAGACCAACACTACCTTCGTGCACTCCGCATTCCGGCGACGGACGAGCAACGTGACTTCGATGAAGTCATACTTGCGCTGACCAAGATCTTGGTCGATTCGCTGAACGAAAAGGAACTGAACAAGCTTGTTGCTCCGGCTGAATTAGCCGATGTGAAGGGCAGCATCTCACGATTGGAGAAGGCATGCACCAATTGTGGTGTGCCGGATTATGAGGATCACATTCGCTTCCTGCGAGACCTCCAAGATTTGCGATCCAGCGGCGCAGCACATCGTAAGGGAAGCAACTATCAGAAGATCGCCGAGAAGCTTGGCATGGATGCGCAATCCTTAAGGCAAGTATTTGAAGGACTGCTGATTAAGGGCTTGGCGTTTGTGCGGTTTCTGAAATCCACCGCTGAATCTGGCAAACTCACGATCACGAAACCGTGAGACGGTAATGGCCTACACCGACATCAACACCGAAGACCGGCTCGTTCAGGCGACGTTTGCCGAGCATCTGGAAAACGAGCTGGGCTGGGAAAATGTCTATGCCTGGAACGATGAAACGTTCGGGCCCAAGGGCACACTAGGGCGAAACGATACCCGGGAAGTAGTGCTCACGCGCGACCTGCGGCGGGCGATCCAGCGACTCAACCCCGAGTTACCGCTGGCGGCGGTGGAAGAGGCGATTGCCAAGCTGACGCAGCACGACCACACCCGCTCGCTGCTGGCACACAATCAGGCGTTTCACAAGTTCATCCGCGACGGCGTGCCCGTCAGCTTCCGCGATGGCGTGGGCCAACTGCGTCACGCCCAAGCCCGCGTGATCGACTTCGCCAACGGCCGCGGCGCGGATGGCCAGCCCAATAATCGCTTTCTGGCCGTGCGTGAACTCAAGATCACCGGCCTCCGGGCCCCGAGCTACAACCGCCGCGCTGACCTGGTCTGCTTCGTCAATGGCTTGCCGCTGGCGTTCATCGAGCTCAAGGCGGTCTACAAGAACATCCGCGCTGGTTTCGACGGCAACCTGCGTGACTACCTCAACGAGAACGTGATCGCTCATGCATTCCATCACAACGCCTTCCTGATCGTCAGCAACGGCCACCGCGCCCGCTACGGTTCGATCACCAGCCAGTGGGAGCACTTCTATGAGTGGAAGCGGCAGGGCGAGAAGGACAAGGGGAGCGTGGAAGCCGAAGTGTTGCTCAACGGCATGTTGGCCCACGACCGGCTTCTCGATCTGGTCGAAAACTTCATTCTGTTTGACGCCAGCAAGCCGGGGGCAACACGCAAGGTTGTCGCCCGCAATCATCAAGTGTTGGGTGTCAATGCGGCGGTGGACTCGGTGCGGCGTCAAGAAGAACTGAAGAAGCAGTTTCCGCCCGATAAGCGGCTCTCCTATCGCGTGGTCGAAGTCCCCAAGGAGGCTGCGACCGACGCCGACCTCGCCGCACTTGTCCCGCCCAGTGGCAACCTGAAGACGCCCAACGTTCTGGAAGTGGTGGAGTCGGCACATCCCGACCTGGGCAAGCTGGGTGTCTTTTGGCATACGCAGGGCAGCGGCAAGTCGTACTCGATGGCCTTCTTCGCCGAGAAGGTGCGCCGGCAGGTTTCGGCCAAGTTCACGTTTCTGCTGATGACCGACCGCAACGACCTGGATAGCCAAATCTACGGAACGTTCGTCGGCTGCGGCGTGGCTGACGAGCAGACGCCGCGGGCCAGCACCGGCGAAGACTTGCGTCGCGTCTTGAAGGAGAACCACCGGTTCATCTTCAGCCTAATTCACAAGTTCAACCAAGACGTGAACCCGCGCGAGCCATACAGCACTCGCGACGACATCATCGTCGTTTCCGACGAAGCCCACCGCACCCAGGCCGGCAAGCTCGCCCGGAACATGCGGCTAGCGTTGCCGAACGCCGCCTTCATTGGCTTCACGGGGACGCCGCTGTTCAAGCATGACAACCTGACCAAGCGCATCTTCGGCAGCTACGTGTCGCGGTACGACTTCAAGCGGAGCGAAGAGGACGGCGCAACGGTGAAGCTCGTCTACGAGAACCGTGGCGAGAAGCTCGGTATCGCCCGGCTCGATCTGAACGACCGTATTGCCGATGCGATTGCACGGGCGACGCTCGATCCCGACCAGGAAGCCCAACTCGAGAAGCTGCTGGGGAAAGACTACGAAGTCATCACGGCCGATGACCGGCTCGACAAGATCGCGACGGACTTTGTGGAGCACTGCTCGACCCGCTGGCAGTCTGGCAAGTCGATGTTGGTCTGTATCGACAAGATCACGTGTGCCCGCATGCACCAAAGGATCCTTCCGCGTTGGCAGGCGAAGCTGGCGTCAGTGCAAGCACTGATTCCAAGACTGGAAGCTGAGTTGGCAGCGACGATCGACGACGACGTTCGCACAGCCAAAGAGAAAGAGCTCATCTGGTTGCGCGGGCAAGCGGCTTGGATGGCGGAAACCATCATCGAGATCATCATCAGCGAAGCGCAGAATGAAGTCGCGGACTTCAAGAAGTGGGGCTTCGATATCATTCCGCACCGGGCACTGATGAAGCAGGGCTTCGAGGTGGGCGACCGGCGGGTGGATGTCGAGTCGGCGTTCAAGAATCCGGACCATCCGTTCCGCGTCGCCGTAGTTTGTGCAATGTGGCTGACTGGCTTCGATGCGGAAAGCCTCTCCACGCTCTACATCGACAAGCCAATGAAGGCGCACACGTTGATGCAGGCGATTGCTCGGGCCAACCGCGTTTACCCCGGCAAGGATTTTGGGCTGATCGTGGACTACAACGGCATGCTCAAAAGCCTCCGCGAAGCACTGGCGCAGTATGCACTGGGAGATGAGGGCGGCGACGACGAGGAGATCGTAGCGCCCATTGAGGAGCGTGTGCAGTCGCTGATCAACGCCGTCGACGAAACGGAAGCACACCTCCGCACCCTAGGCTTCGAACCGAGTCGGTTGATCAGCACTCGGGGCTTTTCGAAGATTCAGGCTATCGCGGATGGCGTCGAGGCCGTCTATACGTCCGATGAAAGCAAGCGGCGCTTCGAAATCCTGGCACGGGTGGTCTTCACTCGGTTCAAGGCGCTCATTATGGAGCCAGCAGCGTTCACCTATGCCGAGCGGCACGACAACATCGAGGCGATCTACAAGAAGCTGGAAGAACGCCGCGATACGGCGGACGTCACCGACTTACTCAAGGAGTTGCATCGCATCGTCAACGACGCCGTCCTCGCCGCGGCACCAGGTGATGACCAGAAGGATTCTAAGGTTTTCGATCTGAGCCAGATCGACCTGGAAAAGCTCCGCGACGAGTTCGCCAAGAAGTGCAACCGCAAGGCGACCGCGCTACAGGATGTCCGCGAGATCGTTGAGGAGAAGCTGGCTCAGATGCTCGCCCGCAATCCACAACGCATGGACTACTACAAAAAGTACTCCGACATCGTTGCTGACTACAATCGCGAGAAAGACCGAGTCACCATCGAGGAGACGTTTGCCAAGCTCGTCGATTTGGCAAAAAGCCTCGACGCGGAACAACGGCGTGCAGCCGAAGAAGGGCTGAGCGAGGAAGAGCTGGCGCTATTCGACCTGTTAACAAGGGAGACGCTCAGCAAGGCGGATCGCGAACGCGTGAAGCAAGCTAGTCGCAGCTTGCTAGAGTCGGTCCAGAAGCTGATCGCCCCCGTGGAACGTTGGACCGACAAGGAGCAAACGCAGGCTGAAGTCGAGACGTTCATCCTCGATCACGTATTCCTGAATCTGCCTTCTCCTCCGTTCACAGACGAAGAAAAGCAGGAAGTGGCGAAGCGCGTCTATCAGCACATCTGGCAGCAGAGCGCCGCACCGGGGCCGATCGCAGCCTGACGACACACGGCACCAGCCAGACGGTCTAGTCCGGGAACGAGTAGCGTTTTAGGTCACTCCACGATGGGTTCGGCATCCCCACCAAGAACTCTTGCCGCGCCGCAAGACGCTTAAGCAAGGACTCTGCCTCAGAGGCCCTCAGCTTCTTCGAGAGGACGAGGATACGAAGAATGATGGCCATGTCGGCGACAGCATGCCCTCGTCTCTGGAGAGCCTTGGCCAACCGCTTGTCGCCAGTCACCACGCTCAGGCCGGAATGGACAGCCGTGGCGAAGATAAGC
Source organism: uncultured Candidatus Kuenenia sp. (assembly GCA_964498325.1). Classification (GTDB taxonomy): domain Bacteria; phylum Planctomycetota; class Planctomycetia; order Pirellulales; family UBA1268; genus QWPN01. Next base: position 36,600 of record CAZCHF010000011.1, on the reverse strand, counting down.
CTGTCAACCTCTGACAGAGACCGCGGCAATTCCGGATCCGATAGCAGCTCTGTGAGCACCTTCACTGGCGGTAGGTCGAGGTGTTCAACCCGCAGCACCAGCCGAGCGGCAGTCTCTGGGTACACCTGATCCCTCGACAGGCATACCTCGAGGCAAAGCACTCTCTCCGGAAAGTGGGCCGCGAGCGCGGAATTCTCCTCCAGAAGCTTGTCGAGCGTGATCAGCGAACACGTGTCATAGAGTGCCGTCATCCAACGGTGCATGCTTTGGCTTGAGCCACTCCGCGGTGATTTCTTTTGCCCGATCCACTGGGACCTGAAACATTTCTGCCACCTTCGACACGCCGATAAGGTTTTGAAGGAAGGCAGAATGAACAAGCCTGTCGAAGCGAGTCGTGCGATACAGCACGTTCGGGTCGAGTGGCTCCGGCTCGAGATCCTCCTTGCTGGCACGGCACCGACGATCGATTCCAAGCCGATCCTTGATGTAGTTGACGAAAACTGGCCAGTCCATGCGATCGTGCAACTTGAGTTCAGTCACCCTGCGGTACAGGCAGTGAAAGCTGACGTGAAACACGCGCTTCAGAAGAATCAGGGCATTGAAGAGCGAGTGCTTGTTGAGCCGCTCGTCTTTCCACACACGCACAAGTTCATCACTCGGGACGAGGAAGCTTCCTGCAAACTTGTCTGCCTCTTCCTCGTATCGCTTAGTGTTCGTCGCCTCCTCGACGTCGTCATCCGTAAACAAATGTGGATGCAGGACGAGGTGGCCAAGCTCGTGAGCAGCGCTGAAAATGGTGCGTTCGACGGCCCGCTTGCGATCCGGGAGGAGGACCAGAATCATTTCTCCCTGCATCGTGCTGAGCCCCTCCAGCCCCTTGACATCGTGACTGAAAAACAGCGTGCGGACGCCGAGGCCTTCGAGGACGCTGGCGATGTTCTCCGGGCCCGTGTCGTGCAAACCACTCGTTTGCCGCAGGGTATCTGCGGCACTCTCGATTTCACGATCCGAGAGGGGGTCATCGCCATCAAATGTCCGCAGCTTTACGTGCAGCCGCGAGCCGGTGATCTCCTCAATCTCGTCATAGGCCCGCAAGTACCGTTGTGCGGCGATAATGACCTCAGGATCCTTTCGCAACGGGACGTGGGCCCGGAAGGCGAAACGAGGCAGGTTCGACGAGACGCCTTCGCCGAGCAGATCCTGCACCGTACACCCCAACGCCGCAGACAGCCGCACCAAGTCGCTAGCACTCGGCTCGGTCTTGCCCGATTCATAGTTCGTGATCGTATTTCGACTCACCCCCACACGCGTGGCGAGTTTCGCTACGGTCATATGAAGAGCCTCGCGCTGGCCGCGGATGAGGCTCCCTATAGCCGTGGGATTGGCTTCCTGATTTGTGTCCGACATCGCTCAACCTCTCGACTTCAGGCAATTGTCCGTCGCGGAAAACTCCGCAGAATCATCGGATTGGCGGCCTTTTTTGCCCACTTTCGACCTGATTGACCGGAAAGAACTGCACAATCTATTATGCATTCGGTCAATCGCCATGACTTGTGTGGGCATTTCTTTGTACGCGATTGATCTCTTGTCGTCTATTATGAGGTCTGTTTTTACGGCGTTTTTGATGTTTTAGAGATTTTGGCTTGGTCGGCCGTCATAAAGTGATATACTGGCGTTCAGTCGCTCGCCCACAGGAGGGCGGCCACACCCATGGGGTTCAAATTCCGCATGAAGACGCCTGCCAAATTCATTGTGGTCGCAATGCTGCTGGCCGCAGTCGCTCTGACGACGGTCCAGGTATTTCCCGAGCAAGCCGAGCAGCTCAGCCAGAAGATCGTCACGCTCTGGTTCTTGGCGACGATTCTGGCTCTCTTCGTTGCCGCATGCCGCGCCCCCGCTAGCCGAGGAACGCCACTCGCTATGACGGCCGTGGGGCTCGGGTCGTTTGCCGTGGTCATTGCGGTCGGGACGACCCTTCACCCGCTGGAAACGCGAAACGGCGGCGATGTTCATCCGGGCCCCCGTCCGGCTGGGCCGAATGTTCTCGTTGATCTACTGCAGCATCCATGGAGCAGTCTCAAGATCGAGCATCTACCCATAGCTCCTCTGCTCGTTCGGTGCTCTGAGGTTGCTTATGAGGCTCCCGTCCAATGGGAAACCAGTATCCCAAGGCTTGGATTCTCAAAGCACGTCCCGTTGGACAAGGGCTCGGCGAAGGGCGTCGTGATGATTGTGGGGACAGAAGCCGTGATCGCCTTCCAAGGAACAGACGGCTTCGACGATGTTGGCGACTGGTTCACAAACCTCGACAAGAAACTGGCACGTCCACCAAATGATCCGGTTCACAGTGGATTTCTAAAGGCCTACCGCTCTGTGGCAGACCAAGTGCATCAAATTCTTGCAGAGAACGGCATCACTCACGTCTGGGTCACAGGGCACAGCCTGGGTGGAGCCATGGCGGTGCTATGTGCGCTTGATCTGGAACGCACTCACGATGTCCGCATTCGCGGAGTGATCACGTTTGGGCAGCCCCTCCTCCTGGAGCCAAAGTTCGCGAGAACCGCAAACAGTCAGCTCGACGATCGGTTCCTCAGGATTATTCACAGAGACGACATCGTTCCTTGCGTCGTGCCGGGCCTTCGAGGGGGCGGTAGCTACGTCTGGTTCCAAGAAGGGGGCCTGAAGTTTGGGCAGCCTCTCATGACTTTGTATGCCGGCCGTGATGGCGACGACGCCCCAAGTGAGAACGATGACGAGGGCCCAAAGCGGTTGACCGATCGGCAGTTTGATCGCGAGAAGGCCAAGGTATTGAGGCAAATGGCACCGCCTCCTGAAGGCGAGTCCACGCTGGCGCAAGGGCTACCGAATTCCACGGATCACAAGATGGAGAAGTACGTCGAAGTGGTGACCAACCACTTCGGGCCGATCCATAGTCGGATCGCAACCGGCGACCCAACCCACATCAAAACAGCGTCACCGATTCTTTCCGGCCGCAAGCGTTGAGTGTTCGAGACCAGTTCTATTTCCCTTCATTTAGGAGAAACGTGTCATGCAATCCGTTTTCATGCCAGCTTTTGGTCGTCTTCCGTTGTCGGTAGCCCTCACTGCAGTGGCACTTGCCACTGTTCCCGCGACACATGTGTTCGCCGAACTACCTCCCGGTTCCTACGACGCTTGCCGAAAAGAAGCACCAGAGGCTCTCGTCGTCAAAGTGTCCAAGGTCAAATCCGACAAGGCTGCTGCTGGCGAGACGAACGTGAACGCGGTTTGCACTGTCCTCCGAGTCGAGCGATCGGGGTCGGGTTTGGCGACTGGAAAGGAAATCACCATCTCCTACACGATCCCCGATACGCGAGATGGATTTGCCGGACCACGAATCCCGCCCATGCTGAAGCAGGGCGAGGTGTACCCGGCGTTCCTTCAGAAGGCTGAGGAAGGGGCGGGCTATGACCTCGCCGCGTATGGCGAGAGCTTCACGATGACCCCCGAGGAGTGATGGCTCGGGATTGCTGCCCTGGCCCGGGCCAGGAGCCTACACGTGGATGCCTATAGCCCGAAGCGACAGTGAGCCAAGACTGCTGTGTGGCTCAAGTTGCCTTTTGCGGGTGCGTCGGGGAGGGAGTTGTCGCCAGCTCGCATTCCGAAAGGCTAGACTCCCTCTCCGACACTCCGTGCAGGGCTTGAGCTTGCCATCGCAGCCAACGTCCATCACCTACTGCCTCGCACCGCTTGTCGAGGTGGTGATCTTGGTGGAATGTGCAATGCTGCGATGCCTCACGAAGGCCCACTTCGTAGCCTAGGGAACCTCCATGTACCAGACTGGCGACACCATCAAGCAGACGCTCGAGGACATCAAGCGGAACAAGTTCGTTCTGCCTGCCATCCAGCGGGAGTTCGTCTGGCAGCCCGAGCAGATCGCGAGACTGTTCGACAGCCTGATGCAAGGCTACCCATTCGGCACCTTCCTCTTCTGGAAAGTCGAAAAAAGCAACAGCGGTCACTACAACTTCTACAGCTTTGTCCGTGAATACCATCAGCGGGACAACCCGCACTGCCCGCAGTTGCCACCGTTTCACGACACGGAAGTCACTGCGGTATTGGACGGACAGCAGCGACTTACCGCGCTGAACATTGGCCTATGTGGCTCGATGGCTCGAAGGTTGCCCTACAAGTGGAAGAACAACCCCAACGCCTATCCCGTCAAGCATCTCTATCTCGACCTACTGGCCGAGCATGGAGATGCGGACGATGGGGGCGAGAAGTATCGCTTTGAGTTTCTGACGGCCGAGCAAGCACAGAGTGGCAATCCCGACGAATGCTGGTTCAAAGTCGGGGACATCCTCGGAATGAGAAACGGGCCGCCGATGCTTGCCTGGCTGAACGACCGACTTCCCCAGGAAAAGACGACCCAGGCCTTCACCGTGCTCGATCAGTTGTTCCAGGTCGTCCACAATCTGCGCCTGATTTCGTTCTACGAGGAGAAGAGCCAGAGCCTCGAAAAGGTTCTCAACATATTCATCCGCACGAACAGCGGTGGAACGGTCTTGTCATACTCCGACCTCCTGCTGTCCATCGCCGTTGCCCAGTGGTCGGCCGACGCCCGTACCCAAATCCATGCGCTCGTGGACGAACTGAACGATACGGGTGACGGTTTTGGCTTCTCCAAAGACCTCGTCTTGAAGGCAGGCCTGATGCTGTCCGACATCGGGAGTGTGGGCTTTAAGGTCGAGAACTTCAGTCGCACGAATATGGAGGTTTTGGAGCAGAAGTGGCCGGAGGTGCAGCGATCGCTCATTGTGGCGGTGCAGCTGCTCGCCAGCTTCGGCTTCAGCGGCAAGACCCTTCGGGCAGACAGCAGCATCCTGCCAATCGCCTACTACATCCAAAAGCGTGGCCTGGATAGCAAGTACATCACGCGATCACAGTACGCCGACGACCGCAAAAAGATTCAGCTCTGGCTCACGCGGAGCCTTCTCAAAGCATCGGGCATCTGGGGGAGCGGCCTGGATACGCTCTTAACGGCCATTCGAGACGTCATCAGTAACCAAGGCACCGAAGCGTTTCCTGAGGAGGCCTTGTATGAGGTCATGGCGAAGCGTGGAAAGAGCTTGGCTTTCACCGACGCCGAGATTGAAGAACTTGCGGAGATGGAGTACGGCGACAAGCGCTTGTTTACGCTCCTGACGATGCTGTTCCCGTTCGTAGATGTCGCCAGGCATCACTTTCATATTGATCACGTGTTCCCGGTTGTCCGATTCACGAAGCCGAAGCTCCGGAAGGCAGGTGTGGACGATGACGACCTGGAGGATTTCAAAGACATGGCCAATCGTCTTCCGAATCTCCAACTCCTTGAGGGCGGGGAAAACATTATCAAGAAGGCCAGCATGCCCGCAGACTGGCTGGAGGAGACCATGAACAAAGACGCGCGGAAGAACTATTGCGACAATCACCTGGTCGGCGCCGTACCGGAATCGCTCACGGGATTCAGAAAGTTCTACGACGCACGCAAAAAGGCGTTGAAGGAACGGATTGAGACGGTACTCGGTGTGTCGGGGCAATGAATTCACCGCCGTTGTTCTAAATGGCACTCACTCCCCATGGTGCCTCTCGTTGCGATTGAGAAGGTTCGTCGATGACTGACGCAGACAAGCCCTACGAGGGCGAGCTCATCCTCTACCAGACGGCCGAGGGTACGGTCCGTGTGGAGGTGCTCTACGAGGCCGAGACGTTCTGGCTCAACCAGAAGCGGATGGCCGAGCTTTTTGGGGTGGATCTCCGGACAATCAGCTACCACCTGAAAGAGATCTACGCTTCCGGGGAGCTAGCCCCAGAAGGAACTCTCCGAAAAATTTGGAGAGTTCAAAATGAGGGAGACCGGGAGGTCCGGCGAGAGATCGAGTTCTACAACCTCGACGCCATCATTTCGGTGGGATATCGGGTCAACAGCAGCCAGGCCACTCTATTCCGAATCTGGGCCACCCAAACACTCCGGGAGTTCGTCATCAAGGGGTTTGTCCTGGACGACGAGCGGCTCAAGCTCAACAAGCGGTTCGGAAAGGACTACTTCGACGAGCTGCTCGAACGCATCCGCGAGATTCGCGCGAGCGAAAGACGGTTTTACCTCAAGATCACCGACATCTACGAGCAGTGCAGCATCGACTACGACAAGGATGCCGAGATCACGCAGACGTTCTTCAAGACGGTCCAGAACAAGTTGCATTGGGCCGTGACAGGCAAAACCGCAGCCGAGATCATCAAAGACCGGGCCGATGCGACCAAGCCGTCGATGGGACTCACGACGTGGAAGAACGCCCCCAAGGGCAAGGTTCTCAAAAGCGACGTGTCGGTAGCCAAGAACTACCTGATCGAGCAAGAGATCAAGGAGCTCGAACGGATCGTCAGCATGTACCTCGACTACGCCGAGAATCAGGCGGCCCGGCAGATTCCCATGAAAATGGCCGACTGGGTACAGAAACTTGATGCATTCCTCGACTTCAACGAGTACGACGTCTTGACCAATGCGGGGTCCGTGTCAGCCGAGGTAGCGAGGCAGCTTGCCGAGGAGCAGTACGCTCAGTTCCGTATCAGGCAGGACCAGGAGTTCGAAAGCGACTTCGAGAAAGAAGTCCAGCGGATTGAAAAGAAGACAAGGCGGCGCGAGATTGATGACCAGGACGGAGAAGGGCCGCACTAACACGGCGTTCTCCACGCCAAAATCATGCCACGCAAAAAGCCCCATCCAGACAAGCCGCTCAACTTCGCCCAAGCGAGAGACAAGATTGCTCAAGCTTTCAATGAATTGCTGGCAGGCAACGATCCCGGGACAGTCTCGTTCAGCCTCAAGCCTGCAAAACCGGCCAGCCACCTCTATCCACTGAAGCTCACGCAACACCAGCGTGAAACGTTGCTCGACCACGTCCAAATGGCGGGCAAACTCCGCAAGAAACTCGAAGAAGCCGGTGCTGGTACTCAGGTAGTTGGTTTCTCTCGGAGGGAGCTGGACCAACTCCACGACGAAGTCGGAGCTGCCAATCACTATGCCAAAAGCCCTCACAAAAAACGACTCACGGCGGTCCGACGCCGAGTCACTGAGATCTTGTCCTCCGAACATCAGGGGCTCTTTGAAGCCGCTGCTCGCCAGGCCCGAGAAACAAGCACCACGCTCTACCAATTCAAGATCACGCTCCTCGATGTGAAACCTTCGATCTGGCGGCGCATCCAGGTCGAGGACTGCACGCTCGCGAAGCTCCATGAACACATTCAGACAGCGATGGGCTGGATGAACTGCCATCTCCACCTGTTCGTGATCGACGGCGAACGCTACGGCCCCCACTCCCCCGATGGCGATGATCTCGGGATGAAACTCAAGGACGCATCCAGGGTCCGCTTGAGCCAGCTCATCCCCAGGTCAGGCAAGCCTTGTCGATGGAGGTATGCCTACGACTTTGGCGACGGCTGGGAACATGAGGTTCTTTTCGAGGGCACCCCAACGCCTGAACCCAAGACAAAGTACCCACTCTGCGTGGAAGGCGAACGGGCTTGCCCCCCGGAGGATTGCGGCGGTCCATGGGGCTACCAAGGTCTTTTGGAGGCGCTTCAAGATCCGGGCCACGAGGAGCACGAAGCGACTCTGGAGTGGGTTGGCGGAGCGTTTCAGCCGGAGAAGTTCGCGGCGAAGAGTGCGACGAAACGAATGGTCCATGGACTGCCCGGCATTGCTGACTGACGTGTCAGAAAGCACGGACGGGTCGGGGCGGTAGATCCAGGGTTTCGGCGTCAATGGCCGCCAAGGCTTCCTCGCGGGTACGGGCCCGCCAGAGTCGATCGCGAAGCTCTTGTCGCTTAACGGCCTTTTCAAGGAGGAATGCCATATTGAGCCATTTGGTGCTCGGATCTCGGACGATCAAGCCGACCACGTGGACCTTGCCTTCGTCGATCCCCTCCCAAGCGATCCCGTCGCGACTGAGGCCGATTGCCACGCAACACCGACGCACCGATGGGCTCAAAGCCTCCGGGATGATGACCCCTCCCTCGAAGGTCATCCACCACCACCAGTTGAGGCGATGACAACTCTCGATGGCGTCTTCGACCCCATCCGGGTCGATTGCACCGGCTGCTCCAAGAAGTGTCAGCAGCTCGCGGTACACCTCGTCCCTGGTCTTGGCTTTCAGGTCGAGGACGATCGCATCGGGAACCACGTAATCGATGAGGCGCAAGTTCTGACTTCTCCTGGGGTACGAGCGTGGCTTTCGCGGTACTGCAAGAGATCACGCCACCACTCACGGAAATAGTAGGTGCACGCCGCTCTCCGTGATCGCCCAGCATTTCACTTTCCGCTGTCCCACAGACGGCAATGAAGAGCCGTACTGTTCTAGAGACGCCGGTTGCTCGGCGAGGGCGTCTGCGACACCTACACCCGGCATTCAACACAAAGAGATACCCCATGAATCGGATCATTCCCGAAGAGGCCTTGCGCCTCTCCTCCCGCCACCCTCAAGCTCCCGAGGGCGATGAGTTCGAGCAGTGGTGGTTATCAGGGGCACGGACAGCCCGGGGCAGTGATGGCGAAAGCGCCGTCGATGAAGAGCTCGCAATCGTCGTGTGTTCCGATGAAGACAGTCATGATGAATGCGAATCACCGGATAGCGACGACGGCCTGGGGGACGATCAGATGCAGTTGGAATCGAGGCCCAGAAGACTCCCCAAGAATCAACGGCCTGCGATTCGGCGTCGCACGTACGCTCAAGCTTGCTCCACGATGGCGAGGCGTTTTCAGGTGTACCCACGCCTTGCGGCTCATGCCACGTTTCGTGTCCTGCCAGAGGAACTCCCTGAGGACATGCTCTTCTCGATCATGCGGTGGGAGTTGCTACTCACTTCCGAAATGGTCTGTCTCGCGGATGGATGCTTCGGCATGGCCGAGAAGCTCTTTGTGCTCGATGTTCTTCTGGAAACTGACGGCGACCGTGGGGCACTCCGTCTCGCCGAGTGTCCCTTCATGGATGCGAACGTCGTCCGCGAGCTTGTGGAGTGCAATCTTGCGATCAGTAAGGACTGGGGAACTTCGGTCGGCTGGGACTGGTCGCTGCCTGCCAAGAGCCTGGCAGTGCATTTTCTGAAGGCATATGACTCGATCTATGAGACCCAGCATGCCCAGGACTATGTCCGCATGATGGTCCGCTTCTATCGCTTGCTGGCCCGTGCGGATGGCATGGTCGCGGATTCAGAAGAAGCGGTACTTTCCCAACTCACGAAGTGGCTCGAGCAGTCGCTGTGTCTCCCGATCGATGCAGATCGTGAGGCCGTGATGGCAGCTCGCGGGGCAGACAAAACCCAAGGCCGGGAATCCGTAGCTCACCTGATGTCGGAGCTGAGTGGTCTCACGGGCCTCGCCTCAGTGAAGCAGGAAGTCGATGACCTCGTGGCGTTCTTGAAGGTTCAGGGAATCCGAAAAGAGCGGGGCATGCCACCCATGGCCATCAGCAGGCATCTCGTCTTCTGTGGCAATCCTGGGACCGGCAAAACCACCGTCGCTCGGCTGCTTTCCAAGATCTATGCGAGCCTCGGACTGCTCTCGAAGGGGCACCTCGTGGAAGTTGATCGATCCGGGCTCGTTGGGGGATACGTGGGACACACGGCGATCAAGACCAAGGAAGTCTGCGAGAAGGCGCTCGGCGGCGTTCTCTTTATTGACGAGGCCTATTCACTTGCCGGTAAGGAGCGGGACTTTGGGCCGGAGGCGATCGAGACTCTCCTCAAGTTCATGGAGGATCACCGCGACGATCTCGTTGTCGTGGTGGCCGGGTACACGAACAAGATGGCGGCGTTTCTGGACGTCAATCCCGGGATTCGCTCCCGTTTCACCCGTGTCATGACGTTTCAGGATTACGCTCCCGCGGAACTCCTGAGCATCTTTGAAGGGTTCTGTAGGCAGGGTGGTTTTGCGTTGTCCCGCGAGGCTGCATCCAACGCCAAAGCCATTTTTCAGGAGCAGTTCATCCAGCGGGATAGCACGTTCGGAAACGCTCGATTCGCTCGCAACCTCTTTGAGCAGTGCCTCGTCCGTCACGCTCGAAGAGTCTCGAAGGCAGCCCATATCAACGACGGCCTGCTGACGACGCTCGAAGCAGACGATGTGGACTGGGTGCGGTGACCGCCTTTCAGCCGGGCTGGGGCCGAAAACTACCCCTGACCTTCAGGCGGCAGACCCTGGAGCGATCCTTCAGCCGGAAGGCTCATGGGCCACTGTGCTACAGCCTGCTTCGCTTGGCCATCTTTCGGAGGACGCAATGAATCATCACTTGCTGGCTCGGGCTCTAGTCCTTGGAGTCGCTCTCACAGCGGCCATCCTGACAGGCTCGGTCGGGTTCGCGGACGACACTGCGGATCGTGAGAAGGCTCGTGCCGAATTTGAAGACGCCCAGGAGGCCGAAGTGGCCGAACTCAAGGCAGAACGCAAGAAGCAAAGGGAACTCGCCAAACTGCAGGAGCAAAAGCTCGAGAAGCTCAACCAAAAGAAGCGGATGGCTCGCACTGCTGCACAGGTCAACATCATCAAGCGCGAGGCCGGCAAGCTTGAGGACGTTCTCAAGAAGGCGGAAAGACGGATCGAGGAGATCGACGCGGAACTCGAGCGCCTACCAGCGCAGCACGAGCAGGCACGTCTTCGGTTCCTCCTCAACAACCCTCTCCCAGGTGATCCCAAGTACGTCGAGGACGGCGGGGTCGTCTATACACCGGAAGACTTTGCGGCACTTCAACAACTCCGTCAACGGAATGCGACCCCTGAGGTCGTCGCCGATCGCTACGTAGAACGCCTCCTTGCCGACGGCACCGTCGAGACCGCCCAGCGTACGGGCATGCGTCCCTTTCAGCTCATGAACGGACCGCCGGAGCCGAATACCATGATGGTGTTCTACAAGTGTCGCTATGTGAGCAAGGCGGGCTTGGTGAACGACCGTGAGGGATACGTCATGGTCAACAAGGATCCCAGAGGGTTTTGGTGCATATCGTCACTCACGCATCTTCAAGGCATGCATTTTGAGTGATTTGATTGGACCCCTGTTGAACCCTCAGGTGGGATCCCTTTCGTCCGGAAGCTCGTCACTGAATCGCTTGAGCGACTCCACTGCCCGCGTGAGATCTTTGATGAGGGCATCGATCACACCCCGAAGAGCAGCCGCCGTTCGAGCAACGCCTCCAGCCGGCCCCCCCTGCACACCCGGAAACCGAAACCCAGATCGGACGCGGTAGCAGCCATCTTTCTTGCAGAAGTACCACGGCACGTTTGCCATGGACAGCGACTGCATGATGCGGTGAATGGTGCGTGGACTCACCTCAAGCTCACGAGCAAGGGAATCGGCGTCCCATCGCCCTGGGCCCATGATGCAGTGAAGGGCCCGCAGCAGCCGACTTAGACGCTCACCCTGGCGAACCCGCCGCTCAGCGTCGGTGCGCGTGAATTCCGGGGTTTTCCGCTTCTTGGCCATGCCAAGAAACGTAGACCGTGGCACTGCCAGCTATGGGTCTCCGGCCGAAACGGTCGGTGCCTTATCGGCTCGGTGAATGCAGGACTTCCATAGCGCCCGCCCCATAGATGGCGGTGGCATCGGGCACCTTTCTGCCAGGCGAATATGGCGCGGTGTCCCATGAGTCTGACCGGGGTAAAGGCATGAGCAATTCAAGCACCTTTCGGGATCTCTTCGATCAGTTGAGTGGAACGAAGGGACATACAGCACACTGGCCAATCGTGCTCCGCCAACTTATGGCAGCCGAGTATCAACGGCAACAGGATCAGCTCACGCCATACGAGGGCAACGTCGCTGGCCATCGGTCAGATCGGGAATGCCGTAAGCCTGAGGAAAAGGATGTCAGACAACTTTTCAAGGTGTGCAGCGAACAGACCGACTCGATCCTCACCATCGGCACGGAAACTTTCTTGCTCCTGGGGTGGCAGGTACCAAACCAGAAAAACGGGGGGCGGCGGGCAGATTTGGTCGGCCTGAATCAATCAGGAGGTATCGTGGTCTTCGAAGCGAAGCGGGCCGACAACAACTACTCGCCATTCATGGCGGTACTCGAGGGACTGGATTACCTCGTTCACCTAACGCTGAAGGCGAACCTCAAGAAGATCGCCGAGAATTATGCGGATCGCAAAAAGACTGCCCCTGCTGACCATCCGTTCCCGCCCGAACTCTTTGCAGCGGTACGTCCTAACGTCGATGCGTGCCACGAAGTGATCGTGCTCGCTCCGCCAGGCTATTTCGCGACCCATACCCGATCAGGAAAAGGGTCTGGACGTGGGCACGGTTGGCGAGAGTTTGCCGGTGGCGCGAGCAGTGATTCAGTGACGCTCTCGTTCCGGTTTGCCGAGACGGGGTTTGATAAGCCGCAGGCGCAGTGGCTCTCAGGAAATGGCCCTCGCCGGCGCGCTTCTATGGCCCGCGTCCGGCGATTGAATCACTGAGATTCTCGCAGCGCTCAGGTTCCCCTGTTCAGATCGCTGCGAGCACACCTTTGAAGTCACCCGGATAGTGCGACTTCAGGAATGCGGCCCGAAAGCAGTGATAGGCGATTGTGAGGTAGTGCGCCTTGCACACGGCTACCGGGCAACACTCAGCCAGATCCGCCCAGAGCTGTCCTAGGCCATCGATCTGCTTCGCCGTCCTGCCTGCTTCTCCAAAGAACCACTGCCTCGCTTCAGCTCTCCGCGGTGACTGCGGTCGCGAGAGAACACGAATGAGATTCCATGCACTTCGGAGGTCAGTACCAAGTCGTTCCCGCACAACTTCCATCAGGTCTTCTTGGTACACGACCGGATGCTCAGAAGCGTTTCCAGCATCGCTTCTCGTAGCTACCAAGATGTCTGCGAGGGCGAGGAGCGATCGTGGTTTGCGAGTCCGAAGGGCGGCCTGGACGTTTGGTGAAGCAAGTGGTGTTATCCCATTGGTGTCACCCCACCCAAGCATTTCCCACGTCTGCTTGTCTGTTTCGAGAGACGGCGGCGTGATCCTGCCGAGACTGTTTGAGAGCACTGCCAGGTCCGTTGTCTCAACGACAAGGCTGATCGTGCGCCCCAAGGCACGCAGCCCCTGCACCGAGGCAACGATCGTTCGGGTGGGATACCCCGGAATCGTGTCGGTTTCGACACTAAAGCTATAGCCACGCTGTCTCAGGAGCGTGAGGAGATCGGGCAGGCTCATGCTGATCTGCGCCCGCACAAGATCGATCGGCACATTGTCCGAACTGTCGAACAGGTCGCCGCCCCCGGCGTCCTTCGTTGCTAAGAATCGTTCCGTGAGCAAACCGTGGTCACGTGGGTCGGACGGCGTCAGCCCTGCGACATAGAAGAGCGTTGCTCCCCCAGCAGCTCCTTCGAGAAGCAGCGTGTGCCCACGTCGTTCGACTTCCAGGGCGAGCCGGATGAGCACGGTAACGGCCGGGTTATAGCCTGCAGCCTGGATCGCCGTGCATTCGAGGTCGAGGCGTTCAAGGGTCTGCGAGCGTCGTTTTCGTGAGGCAGGGGAACCATCACCCCGAATCGTCGGAATCAGCCGATCCTCCGTGGTGCCTGACAATTGGACAGTCACAAGCGGAGCTTCTTCCGAGTGACCGAGAGCGGCGGTGACCATCGTGCCTCCTGGTAACGGGCCTCAATCCGAGTACCCATCCGGAGGAACGGATGCGGTCCAAGCTCACGGCACCCGGAACCGTTCGCCATCGCGAGGCCGGGTCACCGATTCGTGGAACTTCTCGAAACCCGCAGGCTCGAAAGTATGAATCGGAATCAGAGTCTTGGGCTTGATCGCCTTCACCAGCTCGATCAGGTCATCTTCGTAGATATGGCCGGAAGCATGGGCGCGAACAAGGTCACCGCGGGCAGCAAGAAGCTGCGCCTGGCACATCTCCCAGTCCGGCTTATCGAGGTACCCTTGCCAACACGAGTACATGCACCGACATCCGTCCGGCAGCCTCCCTCCAAATTCCATGTCCACCATGGATGGTCGGAACATCATCACGTTCCGACTCGGGTCGCTCAGTATCTCCTCAAGTGCGATGCGCTTCCCTTCAAAAAGCCCCTCGGCAAACTCTCGCTTCTGCTCGGGCCGCTGCAGAAAGGCTTGGTTGTAGAAGACCCGGATGTTGGTATTGGCAGCCTTTGGGTCTGGCAGCCTCACCTCGGACGCAACCAAGTGCATCACGAACGCCGTGTACACATCGGCGACGAACGTCCGTCCTGCCTTTGTCGAGGCTTTGTAGTAGGTGACCACCCGGTCCACGTCGATGGGCGAAAAGCTCGAAAGGACAAGACCTTTGCTGGCGACGATGTGCTCGTAGATCTCAGCCTCGAGCTGTACCTCGGACTTCTTCTCTTTGAGGCGGTCGAATCCAACATGGGTGCCTTCCATGAGAAGGACGTCGATCGTGCGACGCGCCATTTCCGCCACAAGCCTCTTGGCCATACCTGGTTTTCGGCCATGAAGACGGAGATCCCCGGAGTAGAGGAGCGTCTTGCCATCCCCTTCAATCAAGAACGCCACACTCCCAAAACATGAGTGATCGACGGCGAAGGGCGTGATCGTCAGGCTGCCGATCGTGAAGGACCGTTGAGATTGAATGGGTTGGTGACGATCCCGGTCGAGCACTCTTCCGCCCCCGAACTTTGCCCCCGCCAGCATCATCTTGCTTGTGCCACTTGTGGCGTAGATCGGGATCTCCGGGCGGGTGAAGTGCAGAAGCCCGACATGATCCAGGTGGCTATGCGACAGAAGGATCGCATCTGGACGCTCGCCCTCACCAAACAGACCAGGTACGCGGGGGATGACGCCAGATTCAATGAGCTCCTCGGCAGACTTGCCGCGTATGACGGACGAATCAAACGGTTCTCGCTCCGGTGTCACCAGTGGCAATCCGACGTCGAGGATGATCCGCGTTTCACCAGCGCAGACCTCGACACAGCTCCCACCAATTTCTTTCGTGCCACGGTGAATCGTTACGTCCATGCGGTTGCTCGTATGTGCCTTGGGGTATTCGCTCACTTATTGGCAGCGATCGCTTGTTTGTGCTGCTCGACGACCTTCTTTCGGAGAGCTTCGGGCTTGACCACCTTCACTCGTCCGGCCCAGCCGACAATCCAGCGAACGATTTCATCGAGTCCATCCACCGTGAAAGTCATCGTCACAGTTCCGTCACTGTTGCGGCGGGTGTTCTGGGTGTGATTCCAAATGGTTTCGGTGACAACGCTCGCGGCTTCCTTGGTGAACAAGAGCTCGATGTCGTAGCTTTCGGCCCCACGGTACACACTCCAGGCGTTGCCCAGGTACTCGCGAAGATCGAACAGTCTCGGAATGACAGCAGTGTCGTCGGTCATTCGGAGCGACTTGAACCGTACGATGCGGTAAGTCCGCGGCTGTTCGTCACCACGGACCTTACCGATCAGATACCAGGCGCTCTTGATCAAGCAGAGCCTGTACGGATGGAGTGTGACCTTGACGGGTTTGGCTTCGTACGGGCTTTCGTACTGACCGGTGAGCTGCTTCTTCTCGATCAACGCCCACTGCACAGTCCGAATGAAGTCGAGGTGCCGGCTGTGGTCGGCTAGCTTCAGGTCGAGTACCTCGGTGAACTGCTGGGCTTCTTGCAGGAGTGCATGCGTGTGTTCGGTCGCATTCGCAACGACCTTGTCAGTCGTGGGCTTGGCACCCTTGGTGACATCAAGGCCGGCGGCTTTTGTCGCGGCGGTGGCAGTGGCTTGGCCGAGCAGCTCGTCATCGGTCAGGTTCACCACCGGAAACTGAAAATCGGGCCTGAGCCGATAGCAGGAGGTCTCCTTGTCGTAGGTCCAGGGAACGCCGGCGACCTGGAGCACTTCCAAGTCGCGGTACACGGTGCGTACGGCGCATTCCAGTTCCCGGGCGATGGCATTGGCGTCCCAGCGTCCTCGACTGCGAATGAGCTGGAGGACGCGAAGCACTCGGGCAATCCGGTCGGCCTGCCGGGCTCGGCGGTCAGCATCGGACCGATTACTCACCGGAAACGGCTTTTTCGCGCGACGGCTTTGTGATTCTTCTGGCATCAACGACTCCACCTGGTTCATTCCACCAGGGTCGCGAACGCCGGTGACTTCTGTGGGTCAGTGCGCAGATTCGAGCCATGCCGTGATGGTTCGGACGGCGGCTTCGGTGTCCCAGCGGATCGAGATTCGCTGGGTCTCCGCCCTGAAAATCGGCATGGGAACCACGGCCAGCCATGCGATTCGGTCGGCGAGCCAGCGAATCACGGAGCGATGGCCTTTCCAGCAGAGGAAGTCTTTTCCACGGCGGCCGGTGGCCAGCAGATGTCCCTGGGCGAACGCTGGAACGAGCCCATCTGAAAGCTCTGGGGGTTCGCCGTCTGACTTTCGGCCGGGAGGGTGGCCGAACTGGCGGATAAGCGACTCGACGAGTCGGCTGTTGCAGATTTCGAGGACGTTCCGGTTCTCGTACGTCTGAATGAGATGCTTGCTGCCTAGAAGGCTTTTGATGTGCTTGAGACCAGCGAGTTCGTCGCGAGGGCACGATAACCGCAGGACATGACGGTGTTTTGTCTTGATGCTGCCACATGCCCATATGTACCCGAGCACACAAGCCACTGCCGCGGTAGGCTCATCGAAGAATCTGGTGTTCACCGTGGGTGATCTTGCCGCCCGCCTCTTGCCCTGCCGCATGCGGTAGCCGGGAGTCACCAGTCCATTCCGGCGTGCCTCGCTGCTGACAGAGTCAGCACTGCGTCCAAGTTCCTCAGCCAGGGCGAGAGCACCCACCTCGGCGTATCGATTGAGAACTTGAATGCGCTCGTACGCCGTCCAGATGCGCCGCATGACTGGGAGTCTCCCCGGGGATCGATGGTCGTCTGCTTTCAGCCGTCATCGAATCGAGAATTCCCAGTGGTTACGTTGCTCTCTCCAGCACCCCCTGTGAGCTTCAGAGACCAGGTCACAATCAGCTCACTTGAGCGACGCTCGACCAAATCCCATCGGGCTTCGCTTCTGTTGCCGGGCTTCGGTCTCCCACCGCACAGCGTCCGCAAAGTCGGCCTGTGTCAGTCTGGGATCATCATCGCCCCGCGCGGCTGCAAACCGGGCGGCATTGAGCAGGACGTTTTTGATCTCGCCACCGGAGAGGTCTTCCTCGGCCAGCACACCAAGGTCCACTGTGGAATCCAGCGGAAGTTGCGGCGGGAGCATCGCGTTCCAGATGCGAAGCCGCTCCGCAGCGGTCTGCGGTCGCCGGAACTCCACGTGCATCGAGATCCTGCGAGACAAAGCCTTGTCCAGCTTGTGACGGCGATTGGTTGCCAGGATGCAAACCCCCTCAAATCGTTCGAGCTGCTGAAGTATCACGTTCACGGCTCGCACTTCCCAACTGCGATACGCGTCGTCGCGGTCAACGAGCATCGCGTCGGCTTCGTCCCAGAAAAGAACAGCTTTTCGCCGCTGGGCCTCCTGGAACACGCGAACGATGTTCTTCTCGGTCATCCCGAGATAGGCACTCGTTATCTTGGAGTAGTCGGCCACAATCAGCGGCCGGCGAAGCTCGTGGGCCAGCGCTTCGGCCGTAACCGTTTTTCCCGTGCCAGGCGGACCGTAGAAGAGCAGCACTGGGTGCAGCCCGTATTGGATTCGCTCCGCCAAGCCCCACTCCTGCAAAAGCGTTCGCTCGGCACGAGCCTGCGTGATCGTGAGCCGGAGCGATTGTTCAATCTTTGGTGACAGAACCAACTGACTGAGCGGGATCTTTGGCTCGCGAATGGTCACACCGGTCACTCGATTGTGTTTTGGGCGATCAAGGTTCAGGACTTCAAAGGCGCGGTCGTCCAGCTCGAAGCGGATTTCGTGCACCGCGCCCTCGGCCCAGGTGTACTGCTCCGCACCTTCGGATATGGGGCGAATCCATTGCTGGCTCAGCAGCACGCCATTGGGCTTCAGAAACGCAAGTCTCGATCGATACCGTTCGGGATCATCTGTGAGCATTGAAGCCAGGCCATGGCCCGTGCAAAGGGTGCACTCCTCGGGCAGGATTCCGAGCACCACGGCGGATAGGGCGAAGAGGGTTTTCTTCTCTGTATCGGCCAAGTGCTGAACTTCGGGGCGGTTCCACGACCAGGTGGGATGACGTTTGAGGGTGTTCATGAGCCGATTCCACTCGCGGTCGATCTGCCGGTTCCGTTTCCGAAACGTGGCACTGTCCGAGCCATGCGTGAGTATTCCCACGTACTCGTCTGCGTTCATTTCCCAGAGCCGATAGAGCTTTCGCATGGAGTCGTACAGCTCGTGCTCATGCTCGACATTCCAATAGTCCATGGGCTGGGGCTTGCCATGCAGAAGTTCGGAGATGATGCCCGGGTCGACAAACACTTCGTTGAGGAGTGCTTCACCGTCTGAGTTCTCGTTGATGGACAAGAACTTGTGCGTGAACAGCAACGCGGAAGAATCTAGGCACCGCACAGCGGCAAGTCGTTCACCGCGTTCAATCGCGATGTACTTGAGGAGCCCCGAAGCCGAATCAGACACACTCCCTTCCCGCCCCTCGCCGATATTCAGACTCATGACGCCCCACAGCAGTTCTCGCTCTAGCTTGGTGAGCCCTGCCTCGGCACTTCGCCTACACAGTGGCAGATCACTGACTTCAGCGCGAGCGTGCCACTTGGCACGAAGGTCCCGATATCGTTGCTCGCAGCGTTCTTCAAGGTGGTCGTTGTTGGAACTGGCTGCCTTTTGCCACTGCCGCCGTGCCTGAAAGAGGGCGTCGGCCTCGGAAAGCATTTCGTCGTAGGTGGTGAAGGGGATGGTGCCCTGCTCACTTGCGGTCACAGACTCTTCTGCAGTTGGCGATGTGAGGGATGGTGTGGTCATCGAGCTCCTTTCAGTTGAGAGTGCTGGTCTGAGTACGGATCAACACCGACACTGAGCACATCGACCACACTGCATCGCGGACGGACTGGTCGGCACGGGCAAAGAGGCCATCTCTGGGGACCAGCAGCCCACAGTCACGTGCTCGCGGGACTATGTTTCGCGAGGGAGGCTGCCGGTAGTGGGTCAGCGTGGTCTTGCGGCCTAGGAACTACGGCCTGGCGGGTAGGGTGGGTATCGATGGACACCATTGCCGTTGCCGTTGGCGAGCACGGCTGGCCCCTTCTTGTATTGCAGGTACTGGTCAATCTGTTCCACGGCGACACGCTCCGCCCGAGTCATGAATCGCTTGTTCGCCTGGAGAACCGTACGAATCTGGGCGTAGTTGATCTCGCCAACAAACGGTGGCCTGGGCAGCTCCGCGATCAGTTCACTCCTCGGAATCGCCTTCCTGAGCTTTGATTCGCTTCGGTACCGGCGGACGAGGGCATGATTCGCCATCGGGCTCAGAACAATCACGATAAAGTCCCGCCGCTGTGTCTCAAAAAGCTCCTTCCCTCTGAAAAATCCGCAGTGATGGAGCCCCACACGAATGTTGCGGCTGAGCTGGTCACCAGGAAATTGTGAGGAGCCTGTGCTGTTGGACGTTTTCCAGGAAAGGTCGGACTGGTACTTGGCCTCGATGAACACGGTTGTAGGAGGGTTTTCCCAGGAGATTTCGATGTCGACCTGGGTACTGCCTTCACTCCACGGCAGTAGTTCCTTGGGGTACGGAGGATGGTTCACCCAGGGCTCAACCCGAAGATCCCGAAACACCTGGGTCCGAAACCGCTCGGATCCCAATGCCGCATTCAGAAACCCCGGCAACCACCACCGTGGGTTGATCAGTCGCATCACCTGGACGAGCTCCCCAGTGATGACGTCTTCCGAAGTGTTGCGGATGATGAGTGGGCATCGGAGCTGTTGGAGTCGGGCCGGCTCACAGATCTGGCCTCCCTTGCCATGCATTTCGGTGAGCACTGCTTATGCCTCCACGTCTACAACGGGGAGCAGGGATTCCGCGGGGATCTTGGGCCGTCCCCACTCGCGGCACGGTTCTCGATAGGGGCAGCTACTGCAGTGGATCTGGTTCTCGACCGGGTAGTAGATGTTGGCCTGCACCGCCCGTTCGATCGTCTCGATGATGTCGCCCAATCGCCCCAACTCTTCAGGCGATCTAGTGGCGTCGAGGCGCTGGAGTTTTGGAACCTTGGTCTTCACGAGTACCACGTATTCGACCGTGGTGGGCTCACCGTATGCCTCCTCAACCGCGTGGACGTAGCAGGTGGGCTGCAAGGATGCGGCAGCTTCACCGCTTGCATACGCTCGTGCCGATGTCTTGAACTCCCGCACAACGAGGCCGTCATCGGCGGCAACGATGAGATCAGCCACCGCGAGCAGCGGAGTCTCGAGGTACTCGCCTCTGCTAGTCTTCACAGGTGCCATCATCGGTTGCTCGACTGCCACGATTCGTTCCGGTGGTGGCTCTTTCAGATAGAGGTCGACGAGGGCCATCCCTTGGTCAAAAAGGTCTTGGCGGGACTCCGAGTCCTTGTAGGCAATGACCGAGTTGTCTCGCTCGTTCCACGATTCGGAATACGCCCGCTGAATTTCATCGCGGCGGGAACCTGTGCCGTTCTGGATACCCTTGTGGTACTCAGCGAGTGCGGCATGGACGGCCGAGCCCAGCACAAGTCCGCTACTGACGGTCGGCTGCGGCAGACAACGAATCCGCTGGAAGTAGTACCGGAGGGGACAGGTCAGATATTGGCTGATCGAGCTGTAGCTCCAATGAGGCCGCTGCCGGTGCATGTGAGGCTCCCTTCACTCAGAAATACCCGCGGGACAGTGCAACTCACTGGCGCCTGACGCACACGACGGCACTCACCCATTGACCTCGTCCAAGTGACTCCTCACCTGCTCCTGGTCAACACGGATCACGTCCGGAATCACACGATCAATCGTCTCTTCTGTTACATTCATCATGGCAGTCCTCTGGTGTTGGATAGAGATCTCTGACCGGATCTCCCCGCCAACAACTTTGGACTGCCTTTTTCATTTGTGCGCATACTTGAGGACGTTATCTCACGACTGTAGCCTTCCCGGTGTCCTTGGTATTGCCGACTTGCCAGTTACAGCATAAGAGCGATAGGCGACGCTCGTCCTCAACAATCCCCGACAGGCGGCAACCCGGGGGCCGGCGAGAATCACCAGAACAGTCTCGGCGGCATCATTCGCGATGAGTCGGCGGAGTGATCAGACCGGCTTTTCCGTACCGGGCGACACCGACGTTGAGAAATTAGGCAACAGAGCCGCGCCGCACACAAACGAGGTGATCGGTGGGTAATGAAACGTTCGCTAGACACCTTCGTCATGGAAACGACCAGCCTTCGGTTGGCACCGGCTTGGCGGACGGCGGCGGGGAGACCACTTGATCCTTCTTGGAGTTGACGAGTGGTAACAAGCCATGGCTATGGTAAGCCTGCTCCAACGATTCACTCGCCAAGAACTCTGCAAAACCCTTGGCGGCTTCGCTGGCCTTCGGATGCACAAAGAGAAAAACCCGCTCCGCGAATGGGTACGTACCGTCACGGATCGTGGCGGCGGACGGGTAAATGACTTCCGGCTTTTGTCCGTCGCCTCCTGCGTTGTTCTTGGTTCCGATGATGCCGATCACCTTGATCGTCTGGCCGGTCTTAGGGATGGCGGCCAGGTCCACGAAACCGATGGCATAGGGATCGACTCCGACCGAGGCCACAACTTCTTCAGTGCTAGGCAAGAACGCCATGCGCCCATTCTTTGCACGCGCCGGACGGGCTCGCTCAAATACCTCCGTGGCCCGCTCGTTCTTGCGGAGGCCATAGCGATGAACGGGGATGGCGGTCGGGCCCTTGGTGCCAGGGAGAGGCCAGTCGGGTGGCGTGAGCCCGGTGCCATCGATCACGGACCAATCGTCGGCTTCCCCGCTCCAAATCGATTCGAGCTGTTCAAGCGAGAGCGAGTCGATCTTGTTTGCAGCATTCACGACGAGAGCCGTGGCCCGGCCTGCGAGGAGATGGCTTTCGGGCTGGAGCTCCTTCCAGCGGGCGCCATGAATCTCAAGAGCTTTACCGACCGGTGGTCCACCAAGAAAGACAACGTCCGGCCGGTTGGGGCGATCGCTGACAAATCCGCCTACCACTCCTGCATCCGACTCCATCGCGGTATAGGCAACTTGGATTACCTCGTGGACTCGTACGTATTCGGATGCAAGAACCGACATGATCGTACGGAGCATGGGCGCTCCACTTACAAAAATCTTGTGACCGCGTCCGGCTTTGGCGTCGGCGAGTCGTTTCTGGCCAGCGGCTTTGGCATGGTGCACGGGTGTCACCAAGCCGTGCCTGGCAGCAATCTCAGCCCCGGCGGGACTCACAGCAAACTCGCAGAACGCACGTGCGGCGGCGGATGCGTCGGCCCGAAGGTAGAGCACGAGGAATTCGGCGAGGGGGTAATCGTCTTGGATTACGATGCCAGGCTCTAGTGTGACAGGTCTCTCGTTGGCCGATTGGGCCACGTCCAGGAACTTGATATGCGGCGGAAGCCTTTGTCCGGTGTAGAGGAAGAAACCGATGCCGCGTCGATCCTTGCGCAGCTTCTCGCAGAGGGCACCAGTATCATCCACTGCTTCAAAGTCTGGCCGGAAGGAAAATGCTGAACGTGGGCGATTACTACCGACCATCATGCAGGTCGCCCGGAGCACTCGCCGACTAATGTCGCGTTCGCCCTCGCCATACACGCGACCACGTTCGCCGATCCCGCCAGGAGATACACGAAGAATATCCTGAACCTGCTGCAGAGTGATACATTCAAGCGAATTCGTACGATTTGCCACAGCAGCCACGCGAACCTGTCCGATCATCACCGTCCTCGGTCCAGATGCATCACCAAGCCTGCTCTTATTGAGTAGATGGGCTTCGTTCCCAGATGGCAGCCGCCGATGATATAACACCTCACAACGTTCCCGCCCTTCAACAAACTTCTCAATACTGTTTACATCGTCCCAGCAATCGACTTCAATCACCGGACCGGCCCCCGACTGATGAAAAGTCACCGCTAGTTGTTTTACGACAGGAAAGGCCCACCATACACCTCCCCACACAATACCGTCACCCCCGAAAGTGGCCCTTGCGACGACCGCAAGGGCCGAGGCCACAAGCCACACAGAAGCCCAACGAGTCAGTGCCGCCCTAAGGCGATTCGGGTTATCGCAGACGCGTGACAACAAGTTCGGCATGCCTAGATGACCTCACGTTCTACCGTATTCTTACGACGCTCGATGCCAACAAGTCTCACACTCCTTCAAGGGTCTCCCTGGAGTCCCATAGCAGCAATGTCCTCTGTCGACACGCCAGCGTCAGCGTTAATCTTGTCAATGGCCTCGTCAACTGTGTCAGCGTTCGCGTTGTTCTGCCAGAAGGAATCAAAACGCGCGATCTCCTTCTGTATAGCAGCGTCGACGGAAGCTCGTTGACTCCTTGGGAGAACCTCCTCCCGGTGCTGCCACGGAGTTAAAACTAAACTGGGCATGACCTGTTTAAGGTACGCAGCGTGCCATCCCCGCTTGTAGATTGTCTCCTCACTGTCGGCGGCGACGCCGCGGCAAGCTGTCACCGAACCTCGCGTAAAGCGGATGGGTACCGTCAGGCGATTCGATTCCAGGGATTCGGACTGGTCTACAAGCCACACACGTAGCATTCCAGGGACAATACATCCCGTCCACTCTCGCTCGATCGTCACCTTAAACTCGTGGGCATCATTTGCTTCGATCCGAACCAGCTTTGGCGGACTCGAGATTAATGCCTTGAACCCTGGACCGTTATTGGGCTTGAGCTCGATTGGCCGCCGCTCGCCCAATGAGTACCCAGTTGGATGCGCGCCACCACGCACCATCCCATACCGAACATTGACATTCGTAGATTGTCGCGGTTCCCGAATTACCCAAGCCGCCTCGGATCTATTCTGATACCGGACATTAAGCAGCAAGCCTCGCCCAAACTCACCGATGGGCTCCTCAATACCGAGCTCGATTGCCCTGCTGTGTTCCGCACCAGGCAACTGCGCTAGTTGCGTTAACCAAAGACACATCCACAAAGACACAAATAGTTTTGATGCCATAAATGACTAAAGCCCCGGTTCAATGCCTCTGAGAATCTTAATCTCTCTCGGCGAAAACATGTCTCTTGATGCCGTACTGTCCATAAGCCCCGCCTCAACTGAGTGGTCATCCCCATCGTAACCAAAAAGCCGTCGTTTAAACTGGCTGACGGTCGCGTGGCCGATTTCATGCGTTAGAACGTGGGCGGCGTACTCATCGCCATCTGCGCTGGAGATCGTAATTGACCCATCTTTAACACTTGTCAGCCCTGCGATAACACCCCACGAGCCATCCGGGTCGATCGCGCCGTTGCCTAGGACGTCGACTCTCACCCAGTTGTCCCACTCGTCAGTACTGGCCGCGACTCCAAGAGTAAGCTTTGGATGATACTTCTTTATACCAACGATCGCGTCGCCTGTCACTCCGTTGTCCTTTCTCCAGTTCTCCACGGAGACCTCAAACGACGTAAGTAGCCTGGCTGCCCAGGCCCTCGCTTTAATGGTAATTTCCTCGCGAGCGGAATCTCGGGCCTCGCCTGGAGGCCCGTTCGCAACAGTGCGTTGTTCATCGGTCGGAGTCTCCTCCGGGAGTTTTTTGGATAGCGTTTGCCAGTCGAGCTGGTAGGGGGCCTCAGCTGTCCAAAGCCCGATGTATTCAACACTTTTGTCCGCAGGAATCTTCTGGACGTCTCCAGCGGGCTCGTAGTCGACAAATGCCTCATTGAACCGTGGCTGAATCTTCTCCTTCGTGCGGCTCCTAGATATATGGGTTTCTCCGTCCATCTCATAAAGCTTGTTGAATCTGACCTGCCGCCACACGGTGAGTGTTCCGCTGTCGGCCGACTTCAGTACATCCCCATTATGATGCTCAACCGCAGCACGAAGAATAAAGTTATCTCCGCCGACGCCAGAAGGCAGGAAGTAAACCCGAGCGACTCCTCGGTCGTCTTCACGTAGAGTCTGTGTAACTGCACGGGTTGTGAGTCCATCATCGCTAGGTGAAGACAGAAACGTTGCGTGCTTGTCCCAGTAGCGAGCATTGGGGTCGCCCTTCTTGCCGAGAGACTTACCTCCGCCAAGATTGAATGAGTGGGGCTCCAGCGTGTTTGATTCTCCGGGATCAGAAAAAGAGTAATCGACCCCAATCGGTATGCGTGTAATAACACCAGAGCCGTCCTTGCTCGTGAGCCGTACCGTGGCAGATACAGCGATCCTGTGTTGGGGGTCATTCATGATTACCATCGCATCCTCGGCGGGCTCCAGCGTCAGCGAATGGACCTTTACGCCGAACTCGGTGGTGGCAGTTGCTTGGCCCTGGCGGTTGTCCATCCAGGCTACCACACGAACGCTGAATGCTGACAAGTGAGGCGATACGAATGAGTCACTCCGTTGGTATCTGCCATCCCATCCAGCTCTGTCGTCCTGCATATACTCAATCTGCGTTCCGGTAGTCGGAAGCGAAAAGTCGCGAAAGATAAACTGTGTGGGGTCAGCTACGCGTTGTATCTCAAGTCGGGCTCGGTCAACGGTAAAGCCCTCGGGCAATATTGAATACTTGATGGTTAGTCGTTCCACGCTAGGTGCGAACTGTGTGTCTACAAAGTCGAGTCTCACGCCGAACACTACAAAGTCGACTCGGCGGCGCACCTGTCCGTTGCTTACGGTCAGTTGGTACTCGCCAGGAGGGATGTCAAAGTTACGAACTGTCCACTGATTCGCGCGATTTAGCGAGCCTGTGGCGTCCGTGTCATGCCCTGTAATGGTCCACTCGTAAGTACCGCTAGATACCAGGAGGCTAAACGTAATCGTTCCATCATCGTCTGCTGGTGAACACACCAGCAAGTTCGTGTCGATGTCTGTTGTCGTCGTGTCTCGCTCACTCTGGCCACTTATGGTGTCCGTGAGGATGAGGGTTGCGTTGGAGTCAGCATCCCCGATATCTGCGCGCAGTTCCTTGCGCACCGCAACGCGGCCGCCACCGCCACCGCCACCGCCGAAGGGCTCCACGTCGATCCAAAAGATCTCGCCAATCGCTCTGCGTCCTTCGATCTCTGCTATGACCGGTTTCGAGGCTTGCGTGATCTCTATCATTGTGCCGTCTTGAAGAGGATCGTATGCACCCGTGTCCTTACCCTTGACGTTATGGTTGAGCACCTGGATGATGTCCGTCAGGCCATTGGCGGGTTCGAGGAACTTCCCTTCTAAGGCGGCTGGCTCTCCATCAACAATTGACTTCGGTCGGGCGTGGGTTCGTAGTGGTTCATTGGTCGGGGCTGGCTCGGCGCAAGCGTTGGTACTGGCGAGCAATTGCAGTACCAAGAATGCCCCACACGTCAGGGGACGGCTGTTGTCGCGGCGGCTGACGGGACAATTCATCTAGTCGTGCTCTCCGTGAGTGCTTTAAGGTCGGGAAGTTCGTAATCGCGAATCCGTCTGGTCCATAGCGAGTCCGGATACCGTTTCAAGAACTCTTCGAAGGCGTGAATCGCCTTGTGGTGATCTCCTTGCTTCTTCGCTGCAAGCCCATAGTAAAATAGGGCGCGCTCTGCCTCCGGGTGGTTGGGGGTCTTCGTAAAGACATGTTCCCAGTGGGGCATTGCCTTGGCCCGACCCAGGCCAGCGTTTACCGTCCATGTGCCAAGTCGAAAGATGCCGTCGGAAGCCCAGGAATACTTGGCATACTTCGGCTCATAGAGTTTCGAAAGCATTGCAAGCGACTCGGTCCGTTTTCGTTGGAACTCGAGGGCCTGGCCCAAACGGAGAATCAGATATGCTTCTAGCTCCTCAGGAGGCCGGCCAAAAGGCGGTTGCCCAGCTAGAATGCGCTCGTAAAGTAATCCGGCTCGCTGGGGATCGAATGTCAACAGAGCGAGGTCGGCGAGCAGTACCCCCGTTCGCTGCCTGTCGTTCTTGAGTGCTTTGAGCATCGCATGGGGTGAGAACTCGGGCCCGCGGCCCTCGGCCACCGAGATCATCCGACCCATCGAAGTCTCAGCACCGATCTCTTGACGCCGTGATTTGTCAAACCTGGAAGCCTTGCCGAACATCGTCACGGCTTCGTCGGTGCGCTTTTGCAACAGGGCCACGAGCCCCGCTGCCACGTATGTTCGAAACGCCAAGTCATCACGGGCGACCTCTGGCGACGACGCCTGCGGCGCTGCCCAAACTGGAAGTACCGTTGAGTTCACAGTTTCCAGAGACGATGCCCTCGGAGGCTCTCGCTCAAGCCACATCATCGCACGTTTGCATGCTGCGTCGGCAGCCTCAAGATCAAACGTGTGCTCAAGACTGATGTCGATCTGCCTTACTAGGACTTCGCCCGAATATGGTCCATTGGGAAAAGCGTCCGCGAGTGTTGCGAGCGCTGCTGCCGCAGCCTCCCACGCCTGATCGACCTTGGTCGCTTCGGCTGCCGTCGACGATCCGCCAGCAAACTTCTTGGCCAATGCTCCGGCTTGATCGCACAAGGCCAAGGCATATCGATATGACGCAACCTCCCGGCGAGGGCTCTTTGGAAACCTCTGCAAAAGTTGGACCCAGAAAGGAACTGCATCCTCTGGCGTCGCCGCAATCATCGCGGCGCGATAGAGCGTTTCGTCGTGCCAAGTAGCATCGCGATGAAGATTAAGAGCCGCTACAAACGCGTTCGTTGATTGGGCTTTATCAGGCTTTCTTGCAGCTTCAAGAATTGCCCCTTTTCCAAACGACGCAAACGCAAGCTGCGCCGAAGTGGCCCGCGAGATGCCGCGACCGACTGGCGGGCCCGCTTTGCGCTGATCATCTCGCGTCGCTGGCTTCCCAAGAACACGGTCGAAGAACCCAGTGGCAAGCGTCGGCTCACCGGCAACCTTAAACGCCATACCCAACGACAACGCAAGCTGCGAGGATTCGGCGCCGCGTAGATCCGCAAGCGACCGACTGTCGCGGCAGTCCTCAGGAATGAGACCGCTCGCGTTCTTGGCAGCGGCGACCAAGCTGTCGACTCTTTCGGTCAGCACGGGATTCTTAGCATGACTACGCGCCTCGCCGAAGGACGCTATTGCCTCAGCCTGACGACCACGACAAAGAGCCACGATGCCGATACGCAGAGAAAGTGGATACCCAACTTCGTGCCAAGACCCGCGGGCCGCAGCATCCGCGAACGCTCTTGGCGTCGCCAGACTGGCCTGCTGGCCATACCTCGCGGCTTCGTCCAGATCGAGCCGCTCCAAGAGGGCAGAATCTATCAGTCGCAAAAATGCCTTGCCCCGCCATGGAGCCGCGGGGGCCGACGACGTGAATTTCTGCCAATGCTCTATCGCTCTTGGAGTCTGCCCGAGGCTGGCGTAGCACGAGCCAATTTCAAACTGGCTGCGATGATCCTCATCTGTCCCGGGAAACTCTTTGCTCACCTCGCCGAACAGCATGATCGCCTTCTGATATTCCTTCTCTCGCTGCATCCCCAAGGCCCGCAGTAAGAGCATTCGCGCAGGCGACCCTAGGGATTCACGCGTTGACCCAATCGCAGCGGCAAATGCGTCTGCAATCGGTTTTGGTATCCTATAGCTTTCAGCCTTCTCTAGCTCCTTCGTAGCGGCCGCAAGCGCAGCCTTCGCGGCATCCGGGTTGCCGGCTTTCGCATGAAGGATCGCCAATTCAATCGCAACCTCGAGCGCGGCGGAGGAGTACATCGCGTTCTCTGCGACAGCTTCAAGCGAGCCCACGGCTTCTCGATGTTGGCCGCGGGCAGTGAGGCCGAGACTCTTGGCGATACCGATACGCGCGACGGTCTCCTTGTCTGCCTTGGCTTCGCTCGCAAGATGCGCCCAAATCTGCTGGGCGGACTGGCGGCTCGCCAGGTCGCCAGTAAGCCAAAGGCTTCGCGCCTTAATGTGGAGTGCAGTCAGCCGCACCGAAGGTTCGGGTGATGCCACAAGTCGGTCCACCGCGGCGGCTGCCGCCGCTGGCTCGTTTCTGTAAATAGCCGTCCATGCCTTGGCAATCGCGCCAACCGCGGCCGCGTCCGGACCATCAGCCGCGAGAGATACCGAGCCCCAGTCCGCCAAACATGCAAAAAGTGGCACTAAATACATCATGCCGACGAATTTGGCGGTGGTGTACATCGGCTGGCGAGATGGGGAGTAGCCCGTGCCTTTCAACAGGCCCGACACGGGCCCGATCTCCATTGTGATAACAGCGACGCCTGTGAGACGCAAGGATCATGCCAGGCAGGCAAATACTCGAAAGCGTTCAGCAAGAATTAGAACGCCCGTCGTCCGGGTACCACTCTCAAACTGTCTCCTGGTTTACCATCAGGCAGGGATGGACGACAGGTTGTGCATTGCGAACGAGACGATTGCGACTTTCACTCGCACAGATCACGTTGACATACTAAACCGCCGCATCTTGCAGACTGACTGGCCTCCGATAACCACAATTGCCACCAACGATTACCCCGTTTCAGCCGTACCAAGTGAGTCACTGAGAACCCGATCGTCGAACAAACGCCGTGCGTTCAAAAACATGAGGTAATGCCTCCTCTAGCGACTTCCCGGTTTCCGAGGCGTTGGCACGGCAGACGTCGATTTGGCTTGCATCCCCATCTTTGATCCACCAGAGGTGTTAGCCCGCCCTCAGCGGGCGCGTAGTCATTGGTCGTGTTCCCGAAGCCGAATGACCTTCCAGAAATCTAATACAGTCGTGAGTGAGGGCGGCCAGGGCAATTCTCTGGAGGTGAGGCCGTGTGCGTCGACGGCCCCTTCAGGCGGGAACTTGAGCCGTCCAGAGGTCGAGGACCTTGCCGGCCTCGGCCTTGGACAGCGCATGCGGGCCACACTCTCGGCCGACGATCTTCTTGATCTCCTCGGCGATGTCTGCGGAACCGAAGCCAAGTCGCCTGGCCATCGTGTGGATGAACTGAACTTGTTTATTGGTGGCGGGCTCAGTCGTGCCATTTCCATGATCGTTCGGGGAACCCCTTCCGTTGCCGGCGGGCGGAGAAGTCGAAGGCGATTCGAGTTGGGGGGAATGATTTTTCAAGCGACCGTTGAAGCGGGGCCTTGGAGCGGCAGTCTTCGGAGGAGCTGGAGCCTTTGCCGGCTCATCACGACGAGCGATAGAGGCATCGCCCTGGTCCCTTTCGATTTCTCGACCGACCGCCTCGTGGGCCAGGTCAAAAAGCTCTTGGATCTTGGACAACACGCCCTCGGAGTCCTCTGTCGGAAATGGGATTTCCCCATCCAGATTGACCGTGTAGCCAGTGCTTTGATAGTCGCGGGAAACTTTTCGTGAGACACCGACGTTGGCAAGCAACATGAGAAACTCCTTGTGATTGTGAGAGTGATGATCCAAGTACCCCCGTGAAGGCCACCTAGCCGGAGAGGGCCATGTTCATGGCGAGATGCCAGGCACGCGTCTTAAGGGCAGCTCCGGAGCCGAACCAGCTTGATTGCAATCGGCGAGAGGTTCTGGCTTCCGGAGTCTTTGCCCTTGTTGGACGGTGATGGTCGACCCACTCGGTGACTGCGTTGTAGGCGGCCCAGGTAGTGCCTCGGATGCCGGGCAGGTCGTGACCGATACCTCTCTCAAAGAGTTCGTGGAGCCGTTCCCTTGTTCCCCAGGCTCTTGTGACGGAGCCGTCCTCTGGATTTGGGACAAGCTCGTTGAAGTACCCCTCCAGTTGCTCCGCGGTCGGAGAGTGCTTGGCCAAGAGATTGATGCGTTCCGCAGCGTTGTGGAAGAAGGTATCTGCGAGTCCAAGGACTTGTTGAGCCTGAGCGATTTTCATGAAGAGATCACCCTTGTGCATGATCGCAATGCCCTGACCTTCCGCGCGGCGCTCAGAAAGGTTCAGCGTGTTCTGACACACCACTCGAATCGGCGTGAAATACACCCTCAAGGCAGTGCTGCCATCATGGGTGTTGCTCAGCAACAGGAACTTTTCCACCAGGTCATCGGTGTTGCCCACTCGGATGGTATCTGGCAATTTGGCGAGCAACCAGATCCGTTCGCCTTGGCCGATCGCTCCTGCTGTGTGGTATCGCAGACTTCCGTCCGCGACCACGGCATCGAGGAACTCGAACGCCTGCTTATTCTGGACAGGCTTGTACGTGTTGCCCACGACCCCAAGAACAGCACCGTTGTCGCTTCGGATGACCGCCTTCCTCATGGGCACTGGTGTGCCGTCGGTTGTGGCCAACGCCTTGAGCGTGACGCCGTAGCCAAGGCCGGCAGCGTCCATTGCCTCGCTTGCCGTGGCTGGTTGGTCGAGCCTTGTTCCAAGACGATGCCAGGGGGCATCTCCCGTATAGAACATGGCCGTCTTGCCGTTCGTTGAAGCCAAGTTGTGAGCCACGGTCGTTCTCCGAGGGAGTACGTGCTTGTCTGACACGTGTACCCTGGGAACGGACTTGTGGCGGCTACGGCTATGGCACCCGGGTGGGGAACCGCGGATGTCGCCGGCCGTAGGGCAGGCTCAGCTACTGCTGCAGCGACAAGAATGGGTGAGTCAGTCACGGACTTCTTGAACGCCTGGAGGGCAGGCATGGAGAAATCGGACACCGAGAAGTCATGGGCCTGTATGGCACGTCAAAGGAGTCCACTGCCATCGCCTCGGTCATGTGCGCCGTGGCCTGACGGAAAGTCGACACCAGCAAGTAGACCCTCGAGTGTCGCGGTTCATTCGTGACCTGCCCCCCCATGGATGAAACCAGTGTTCATCGCTGGGAGTTCCGCTCCCAAGGGATCGCTTACAAGCGTCGCATAGTTCGATCCTGGACATCGGCAAGCATCGGGCCAGTTCTTACCCATCCCAACATCCAGGTCAGCATGTCGAAGCAAGATAACGATCTGCTCTGCCCCGTCGTCTTCATCAAGGAAACCTTCCAAAACCCACTCGGGGCATAGGGATTCTCTCACAAGAGTTCGCTCGGGAAGTTATTTGGGGGTAACCCCGTCGTGGCGACCTATGTGTATGGCGCGGGGCAGGTCAGTCATGTCCACCCACTAGGTACTTTGGCCTAAGGACGGGATGTGTCGGGATCCCTTCCCCGCCTGGCGGCTCTCGCCCTCATTAGCGATGGTGCAGGCACCAACGGTGCAGTCTTGATGACCTACTGGTTCGCCTTGCCCTGAAGTACCTTGATCGCCTTCTTGGCAAGCGTTTCAATCTCCTTTGCCGCACGCTTGCGTTCGGCCTCGGTTCCAGCTGAGATCACATCCTTGGTCCGGTGCGTGATGGTCTTGAGCATGCCTTGGAGAGTTTTGTTTTCCTTGATGTACGCCTCGACTTCTGCAGCATCGGCCCCCAACTTACCAACTAGTTCTGAGGTGGACCCCAATTGTTGGACAGTCGGGGGCCTTGGTTAAGGTGTAGCGCCACTAGACGGTGGCCCGCGAGACCCCTACGAAGGGTCTCGCGCGGCCACGAGGCTGTTTACGGGTTCCATTCCTGTTGACGTAAGTAGTGAGTCCGCCTCAACGGAGATTTGAGCGCGAACGAGTTTGTCGCGTCAGCTCTCCGCATAGACCTGCGACGGCGTGCGATACCCGAGGGCTTGGTGCGGTCGCTCGTGCCGGTAGAACTCGAAGTACTTCTTCAGTGACTTCTCGGCCTGCCAGCCGTCGGCATAGTCCCGCAGGTAGACCTCCTCGTACTTGACCGTGCGCCAGAGCCGCTCGACGAAGACGTTGTCGAGAGCCCGGCCACGACCGTCCATCGAGATGGCCACGCCGCTCTCCTTCAATCGGCTCGTGAAGGCCCTCGCCGTGAACTGTGATCCCTGATCGGTGTTGAAGATCTCGGGGCGCGCCTTCGCCAGCGCCGCATCGAGGGCTTCGATGTAGAAGTCGCCAGTGAGCGTGTTCGACAGTCGCCACGACAAGACGTTGCGGCTGTAGAGATCCATGACAGCCGTCAGATAGAGGAAGCCGTGCTGCAACGGGATGTATGTGATGTCGCTGGCCCACACCTGATCGGGACGCGTGATCCTCAGATTCCTCAGCAAATATGGGTAAATCTTGTGCCCAGGGGCCGGGCGGCTTGTTGATCGCTTCGGGCATACTGCCGCGAGACCGAGCAGCCGCATGAGACGCTGGGCTCGCTTCCGATTGATGCGGAACCACTCTCGGACCTTCCTGGTGCCCATGAACGGATGCTTGGTGTACAGACGGTCGATCTCCCTCATGAACACAAGGTTCTCGGCCGACTCGCCTCGGGGCTCGTAGTACCAACTGCTTCGCGCCAGACCAAGGAGTTGGCACTGGCGAGACAGACTCAAATGCTTGTGCTTGGGATCGATGCATTGCCGCTTGATCTCAGCCGACCTCGGTAGCTTTTTTTTTCAACCATTCGACCTCCATCTTCAGGCGGCCGATCTGCTCGTAGAGTTCCTGCTCGTCCGTGGCCTGGTCAGGCCGCCGCTGTCGCCCATCGGCAAACAGCTCGGCCACCTGCGCCATGAGTTGCTTCTTCCAGGCCGTTACCTGACTCGTGTGGACTCCAAAATGACTCGCCAGTTGGGCCGTCGTCCGGTCCCCCTTTGCGGCCGCCAGCGCCACCTTCGCCTTGAATGCCGCCCCAAATACTCGCCGCTTCCCGGCCATCATCCTGCTCCTGATAGGGTGCCTCCCGCCAGGGAAACTACACCTTATCAAGGCGCCCGAAATCCGGGGTCCACCTCATTCGTTAATGATGGCCAGACGCTTGGCGTTATCGCCGATCATTTCGTCGATCTTGGCAATCTGTATTTTGTTGAGGGGCATTAGTGCAGTCTCCATGTGCTGGCGCCGGAAAGTCGACGCATCGGTATAGGATAGGATAGCCAAGAACGATCCGAACAGTAGTTTGACGAACGCCGGCCTCCTAGGCCATTTTCGACGTGTTCCTGCCATGGGCTGCAGCCTTGACATTGGGAACGCCTCCGAGTGAAGGGATTCGATCCTGGTAGTTTGCGCGCGAGCCCATCCCTTTCTCGTGTTGTGGCCAGCGCGCGTCCGCTCGGTTGGCAGGGCTAGTCTGATGATAGAAACGGGCTTCATTCATGGCGGCGGGTCAATGCGAGCCTATAGGAAACCAAAAGGCTCCGGATACGGTTCTGGCAACGAACGCGTTCCGGCACGAGTCGCTTCCGCAAGCCGATGAGTGACTGCCACTGGTGGCCGACACGGTCCGGGATGGCAACCGGTGGATCTCACCGACAGCTGCGAGATGTGCGAGCTTGAGGGCGTCGTCACGGTCGATCTTGCGCTTCACCCGCATCCACTGCCAGGCTGATCCCCCGTGGTACTCGCAATGCGAGCAGGGAGACCAAGCGTCTCGCACAGGTCATTGACCCAGTCAGCTTGGAAGCAGCCTTCGAAGACAACGATGCCCGCGGGCTCACGGGTGAGTTCTCGTCGGATGTCTTCGGGAGTGGTTGGGACCGTGCGATACTCGGCAACACGGGTGGCGGGGTCGCACCAGCACAGAACGCTGTTGAAGCGACCGAGGTCGCGGGCGAGAATGCTCTCCGTCTTCAGGGCATGTCTCCTGCGGGAGGAAAAGGGCTCCTGTGTTCAAGGTAGCCCACGACATGCATGGATTCCTTATGTGAGAATATGCCCAACGACACCATAAACGCCCTGATCGAGGAGAGAATCGACTCCTTCAAAAGCGCATTCCTCCAAACGGCGAAGGTGCTGTTCCGAGACGACTCAAAGCAAAACAAGCTGAAGCATCCCGGTGAATTCGGAACGTACCGCGAAGCAGTCACAGCGGACTTCTTGTCGGCCTTTCTACCGCAACGATTCCAGATAGATTCCGGATTTGTTGTGAATTGCGATGGCGGGGTTAGCAGGCAAATCGACATTGTCGTATACGACTCAGAGTTATCGCCTCCTCTTGAGTCAAGGCAGCGACAGCGATTCTTCCCAATCGAAACCGTTGTTGCTGTCGGAGAGATTCGCTCCGCACTCACAAGAGAACGTCTGATCGATGGCTTGCATCGCCTTTCGGAGGTGAAGCGGCTCCGAGAAGGACTAGGGCCAGCCCCTACGAAACGATGGTGGGGACTGACGAATAGAAACTATGATCCTGCAACGATCTCCTTTGACCAGGTATTTACGTTTCTTGTCTGTAGCCACTTCGACTGTGACCTCTCGCTATCGATGAAGTCAACCTTTGATGAGATTTACGGCAACTTCGATTTTCACCAACGCCACAATGCGATTCTGAGCCTTGCCGATGGGCTTCTTCACTATTGTGGCGCCGGGCACGACGGAGTTGAGCTAGATGCATCATTCCCAGTCGCTCCAGTTTCGGGCACGCGCTTTAGAAACAAATGGATTCGGCCCGAGGGGAACGAATATCTGCCGCTTAAGGTGTTCGCGTCAAACCTGTTTATGCACGCATGCCATTGCACGACGGCCGCTCCTGACTTGGGGGAATACAGCGTGACCGGCAAGCATCATTTCGTGATAGATACACCCGCTTCCGAGGTCACATGACACAGTCGTGGACTGACCTCGCGGACTCGCGTAAGTTACGCTTGCGCTTTGTGGTAGTCCACTTCTGGGCTACGCTGTCGTTCGGAGGCCAAGAGAAGCACATGACCAAGCGACGCGGCAGCCTCGTGATATATTTTCGCGGAGTGGGACTCCGCTGGCTGCGAGCTGCTCGACTGTTTTGTTCCACCAGAGAGGTCATATGTCTGAATCCGTGCCCACCCCTGTGCCGCTGGCCGAGGAACGTCAGCACTGCATCACAGAGTCACTCCATTGCCACGGTACAGCCTACGTATTTGGCGAACGTGCCAAGCTGCTCAGGTGGCGACTAAAACTCATGTCCTTTTTTGGCCTCGTTGTTCCCGGGCTTGTTGGCATTTCTATTGGGTCGTTTGGCGTCACGGCAGATGCGACCATTTACTTGATGGCTCTGGCTGCCGTTGCCGCTGTGCCCCAGTTTGTGTTGTCCGTATGGTCGTTAGTCGATGATTGGACCGGCAGCCTTAGCTATGCCGATGAGTCCGTCGCCGATAACACAGCGCTCGCAGATGCTTTTGAGAGGCTGGCACGCAACCTGACGTTGGAACCTCAGGAGTTCGCTAGCGAGATGCGTCTTCTAGATCAGCGAAATGACGCGAGGTCCACCTCCGATCAAAAGCGGGATGCCTCCGACGAGGAAAAACGGATGGGTATGCGGGCTGGGCTGCGACAACTTCAGAAAGCTTGTGCCAGTTGTGGGCAGATTCCAGTATCGCTAGAACCTTCCGACTGTGATGTGTGTGGCAACTTTAAACGAAGGAGATTTTGAAATGACTCATGATTCTGAACTGGTCGTCCAAGGCTATCTCTCGCTTTCGGCTGAAGAACAGCGAGAGGTAGATGAAGTTCTAAAGGGTCTTCGGAACGCAGATAGCGTGGAAAAGCGCGCGGTAGCCTACCGGATGATCAAAGCTGCGCATCCTCGTCTTTCCATGGGGCCGGTCAGGGCTGGCTGCCCATGCTGTAGTCGTTAAAGAGGGTGGAACCAGGCGTTGGAGCAGACTCGCGATAGCGTCCTGCGGTATGGTGAGGTTGTT
>CAZCHF010000010.1:37327-92100 GCA_964498325.1 uncultured Candidatus Kuenenia sp. | reverse complement strand
AGAGTCCAGCGATCGAAGCCGCGATGCGACGGCGACTCGAGTCCCGGGGCATCGTCGTCGACTACGCGGCCATCGCCGACGCAGAATCGCTCGGGCCGGTGGTTTCTGGCCGGCCGGCCGTCGCGCAGGTCGCTGGCCGCCTCGGAACGACGCGGCTGATCGACAACCGGCTGCTGCCTCCGCGAAGCTGGTGACCGATGCGATCGATCCTCTTTCATGTGCCGACGACGCTCCCTTGGGGCGAAGGCTCGCTCGCGCTCTTCGGGCCATTCGGGGTCGGCACGCTTTTGGCGCTCGGCATAGCCCTTGCATGGTTCGCCGTCATGGCGGCGAGGCAAGGTTTTCAGTCAGCCGTCAGTCAGCTTTGGCTCCCACTCGTGGCAATCGTCGGGCTCTTCGGATTCGTGCTTCCGATGATCGCCGAGCCAGCCGGTGTGCCGGTGCGCGGATACGGCGTCATGCTCCTGGTCGCCGCGACGTGCGGAACGTGGCTCTCGATCGTTCGGGCCAGGAGGCACGGCATCGACGCCGACACGATCCTGGGTCTGGCCACCCAGGTCTTTGTGTGGGGCATCGTCGGGGCGCGGCTCTTTTATGTGATCCAGTATCACGACAGGTTCTTCGTGGCCGGAAAGCCCGTCATGCAAACGCTTGTCGATGTCGTGAACATCGCGGGGGGTGGGCTCGTCGTCTTCGGGTCGCTGCCGACCGCGGCGGTCGCGGCGTGGTTGTTCGCGCGGCGGCACACGCTCGACATCCTCACGCTGGCAGACATCATCGCCCCCGGCATGCTCGTCGGTCTGGCGCTCGGTCGCGTCGGCTGCTTTCTGAACGGCTGCTGTTACGGTGGCCCGTGCGAGCTGCCTTGGGCGGTGTCGTTTCCTGAGGGCACCGAAGTCGCGATCAAGTTTCCTCAGGAAAGCGGCGTGGCCGGCAGGAGCGTTCCGGTCCATCCGGCGCAGCTCTACGCGGCAATCGACGCCGGGCTCTTGGCGGCGCTCGCCGTTGCGTGGACGCCGTTCGCCCGTCGGGCCGGTGAAGTCTTCGCCCTCGTCCTCACGCTCCATCCGATTTCGCGGATGCTCTTGGAGGCAATCCGCGTCGACGAGCCGCCCGCCCTCGGCACGCCCTTTTCAATCTCGCAGCTCCTCTCGCTCGTCTTGCTCGCCGCCGCCGCCGCACTCTGGTGGCATATCGGACGGGTGGAGGGCGGCAGGGGCGGAGTGCCGCCACGCGGCGGTACACTCTGAAAGTGTCCGCGGGAACCTTTTTGATGGCCCTTGTCTCTGATTGCACGTGAGGTAATGGCTCGTGGCGACTGACACGGGACAGCCTGAGAGCATCGCGATCGACGACGCTGCGCTCGTCAGCCGCGCGGCGGCTGGCGACGCCGAGGCGTTTCGCGGGCTCGTCGAGCTGCACCAGGGTCGGATCGTCGCGTTCCTGCGAGGTCTGTGCGGCTGCCACGAGCAGGCGATGGATCTGGCGCAGGAAACATTCCTCTCGGCGTTTCGTCATCTGAAATCGTTTCGGCGCGAGAGCAGGTTCTCGACATGGCTGCATTCGATAGCGCTCAACCACGCCCGAGGAGCGGGCCGGCGTCGCCGGCCTGTGCCGTCGCTCGATGCGGTGGCGGCCGATGGCTCGCGGATGCTGGCCGAACCGGCCGCGACCGTTCCGGAAGTTTCGGCGGGCCTCGAGCACGCGGATCTTGCCTGCCGGCTCGGCGAAGCCCTCGACAAGCTCGATGCGCGGTATCGCGACGTGGTCGTTCTCGCCGACATGCACGATGCCTCCTACGAGGAGATCGCCGCGACCCTCGAAATCCCGATCGGTACCGTGCGCAGCCGACTGCACCGCGGCCGGCTCGAACTCCGTTCCATACTCGTTGAACCGTAAACCGCAGATCATGTGTTCCCATGGCTGACGCCCCCACAACCTCGCCGCTCGACGCCGACGACCCTCGCATCAGCGAGTGGATCGACGGTCGGCTCGCGCCAGCCGAGGCGGCGGAGATCGAACGGGCCGTCGCCGCCTCGCCTGAGCTCGAGCGGCTTGTGGCGGATCTGCGGACGATCCGCACGGCGATGCGCACCGCGGCGTCAGGCGTGCTGGGGCGCAGCGATGCAGACGGCGTGCTAAAGATTGACCTCGGCGACCGCATCATGGCCGCGCTTGCAGCAGCCAATGGCAGCGAATCGCGTGTGGAACCGGCATCTCGGATGGCTCCCACACCGAGCAGTGGCCGAAGACTGCCGTGGCTGGGCCTCCTCGGCGCGCTTGCCGCGGGGCTGCTTGTCACGGTCGTCATCAATGTGCCGAAGGACAATGGCCGCGACGTCGCGCTCGCACCGGTGGCCGACAAGGACCGTCAGGCCCTCGGCCGGGCAGAAATCCGCAGTGAGACGACCGAGGCGAGCGGCGCCGGAGGAACCGACGTTGCCAAGGAAGGCGAACGCCGATTTGCGGCTGTCGATGGCAAAGCGGAGGGCCAGGCCGACGAAGAGTTTTTCCGGCAAGGTCAAGAACGCTTGCGGGATGACGAGTCGAAGGCGCGGGTGCCAGGCGAGGCTCCGCCAGTTGATGCACTGGCCGCAGACGCTTCGCTGACGCCCACAGTTGAAAACACACGCGACGGTCTCGAGGACATGCATTCTCGCGAACTCAGTGCCCCAGCCTCCCATGGTGGCCGCGGACCACTCCCACAATTCTCCGCGGCGCCAGCGTCACCGCGAGCGCCATCTGTTGCGTCGCCGGCAGCCGTGTCGGGGCCCGAGGCGGGCGCGTCGCAGTTGGCTGAATCCAGAGCACGGCCCGGACGCCAGGAAAAGGCTGCGAACGTCGCGCCCCTGAAAGCCAAGCAAAAGAAGCTCGATCTGGCGGGTGTGCTCGTGATCGCCGTCACGAATCCCTCGGAGCGTCGGGCGCTTGATCGACTGGTTGCCGACAGCGGTCTCGAAGCAACGCCGGAGAAGGATCATCTTGCGCTCGTGGGCAAGGCGGCCGACGTCGATGCGTTTCTTCGAGAGCTCCTCCGGGTAGGCCTGGTGTCGGCCATGCCTGCTCGTCGTGTCACGGAGCCAGGGAAGCTCAAAGGTGCCGAAGAGAGTGCTGCTGCTCGCCAGGCGACTCTCATCCTGCGCGTGGTTGAACGCAAGAGCCGGCTAGCCGAGCCCGCTCAGGCGGGCGGCGAAGCGGAGGCGAAACCACCAGCGGAGGCGAAGCCACCAGCGGAAACCTCACCATGACGAGCGACTCTTCACCGCCGCCGTCTGAATCCGAAGGTCCGCCAACCACGTCGCGCTGGGCGAAGCCGGGGTGCGTCACAATCCGGTGCCGTCTCGATGGCCCGCTCGTGCTCGAACTGCCGGCCGACGCGCCTCCTGGCGTGCGCGTGATCGATCATGAGGGGGGCGAATTTCGCGCACCAGGAGGGAAGTTGGCCATCGCGCTGTGCCGGTGCGGCGCCTCCTCGACAAAACCGTTTTGCGACGGGAGCCACCGAGCCGCAGGCTTTCGTGCCGGAGACCTTGCTGAGAAGTAAGTGAAACATGGCAAGCAGCGCCGATCAGGCAGCCCAACGAGCCTGCGGGAGAAATGCCGCCAAAGCCGATTCCTCCGGCCAAAACGGCGGCGTACGGACGATCAACCGATAGTTTTTCCGCGAGGGCCGGACCGATATGGACCGGGACTCCGGGGGGCTGTACGGTTTTCTTGTCTTTTTGGCCCATTCGCCGGCTCGTCGACGGACGCCCCTGATGTCCCAATCCCACACAGCCTCAGCCTTCTACCAGCGGTTCAGCGTCCCCGTTTTGGCGGTGCTGCTGTTTCTGCTGCCGCTGGTGGTGGTCGGGGCGATCAAGGCGAAGGGCAACAACCGCAATGACGTGAAGGGCTGGCTGCCGCTCGAATACCCGGAGACCCAGACCTACCGGTTCTTTCGGCAGAATTTTCAAGGCGAAGAGTTCATTTTGGTTTCGTGGGACGGCTGCACCATGGCCGATCCGCGCTTGGAACTCATGGCCAACAAGCTCCTCCCGCCCCCCGAGGAAGCGGCGCGCATCGAGCGCACACTTTACTACAAGACGGCCCAGACCGGTCCGCGGGCCGTGGCCCGGATGACGGCCGAGCCCTTGAACCTGGAGACGGACGAGGCGGTTCGGCGGCTGACGGGCGCCTTGATCGGCCCGGCCCCGGAGGGCGTGGAGCCTGGCTCGCTGGAAGACGACATCGAGGCTCGGCAAACCTGCCTCGTGCTCACGCTCTCCGACGCCGCGCGGGCCAACCTCCACGGCGCGATCGACGAGATCAAGAACGTGGCCGTCAAGGAGTTGGGGATCCCCGAAGACCAGCTCCACATGGGCGGGCCGCCGGTCGACAACGTCTCGATCGACAAGGCGGGCCAAACGAGTGTCACGATCCTCTTCGCCCTTTCGCTCGTCGTCGGCTTCTTCGTGAGCTGGTGGAGCCTTCGGAGTAAGGCACTCGTCGGCATCGTGATCGCGTCGGGCGTGTACAGCATGTTCTCGTCGCTCGCGATCGTGTGGTACTCGGGCTATCCCGTCGATGCGATTCTCTTGACGATGCCGTCGCTGGTGTATGTCGCCACCACCAGCGGCGCGATCCACCTGGCCAACTACTACCGCGACCAAATCGCGGAGACCGGCAAACGCGAGGGTGCCGCCGGCGAGGCACTCGCGCACGCCTTGTTGCCATTGTCGCTGGCCACCGGCACGACGGCCGTCGGCCTGGCCACGCTTTCGGTGAGCGAGCTCGTGCCGATCAAGATGTTCGGTATCTTCTCGGCGGCAGGCGTGGTGGTGAGCTTCCTGGTGATCATCACCCTCATGCCGGCGATGCTCGAACTCTTTCCACCACGACTCAAGCTCGGGAAAGCCGCCGACGGCGAAGACGACGGAAGCTGGCGACCCATCGAACAAAGCCGGTGGTGGAAGGTCGGCCAGTGGGTCACGACGCATCATGCGTTTGCGACCGCGGCCTGCGTGCTCGTCATGGCGGGTGTCGGCTATGGCATGACCCGCATCGAGAGCAGCGTGCAACTCATGCGTCTCTTCTCGCCGAAGGCCCGGATCCGCACCGATTACCACTGGCTCGAAAAGCATCTCGGGCCGCTGGTGCCGATGGAAATTCTCGTGCGCATCGACGACGACGCCTGCCCGCTCGACTTTCGTGAGCGGATGGAGCTCGTGGAACGCATCCAAGAAAAGATCGCCGGGCTCCACGAAGTCGGCAGTTCGCTGTCGACCGTCACCTTCAGCCGCGGCATCGACGTCGGCGAAGGTGGGGGGGGCGTCTTCTCCCGGCTCATCGGGATGAACAAGAAGCGGCGGGAAAGCACGATGGCCCGGGTGCTCGAACGCCATCGCGACGAGTTCCTCGAGGGCGATTATCTCCGCGAGGCCGAAGTCGACGTGCCGGTCGGTCCAGCACCAAAAGCGCCCGAGCCGACGTTCGTCGAGTCGCTCGCCATCGCGACGGGCTTCATGACGCCGCCGAAAGCTCCGGCCGCACCGACTCGTGAGAGCACCCAGGAGCTGTGGAGAATCAGTGCTCGCGTGAGCGCCGTCAAGGAAGTCGACTACGCCGACTTCAAGGCCGAGCTTCAGAAGGAAATCGCCCCGATTCTCGCCGGCCTCGAAACCGACGGGGTGAAGGGAGTGGAAGTCGAGTTCACCGGGCTTGTGCCGCTGGTCTACAAGGCCCAGCACTCGCTCCTCGACGGCCTCAAGGTCGGCTTCATCTGGGATTTTCTCATCATCGTCGCGGTGATGATTCTCCTCTGCCGCGCCGCATCGGCAGGCATCGTACTTCTCCTGCCGGCAGCGTTTCCGGCGGTCATGGTTTTTGGCGGCATGGGCTGGGGCAACGCGATCCTCAAGTCGATGGACTGGGGTTCCATGCTCGTCGACATCGGGACTGTCATGGCTCCGAGCGTGGCCCTCGGCGTGACGGTCGACGACGTCGTCCACTTCATGCTCTGGTTCCGCCGCGGCATCAGTGAGGGCATGAGCCGCAAGGATGCCACGATGCTGGCCTACAAGGGCTGCGCCCGGGCGATGTATCAGAGTTGGGGCGTGATCGGCATCGGGCTTTCGGTGTTCTCGCTTTCGCCATTCGGTCCGACCCAGCGCTTCGGCTACATGATGCTTTCGATGCTCACGATCGCTCTGGTGGGCAATCTCGTCTTCCTGCCGGCGCTCCTGTGTGGTCCGCTCGGAGGCATGTTTGCCTCGAGCGTGCTTCGCAACGACCGCCGCAAGGCTGCGA
This sequence comes from uncultured Candidatus Kuenenia sp., assembly GCA_964498325.1. Lineage (GTDB taxonomy): Bacteria > Planctomycetota > Planctomycetia > Pirellulales > UBA1268 > QWPN01. The sequence continues at coordinate 85,812 of CAZCHF010000010.1, read as the reverse complement.
AGGAGGCCCGCCGGGTGATCACCGAGCCGGGGGCTGACACGCTGCCGGCGCCGCATGTCGCCCCTGGAACAGCCAGGCAGGCGGTCCATGCCTGACGGTGTTGCCGTTGCGACGGTCATCCTGAAGCCACGTCGCGCACGGCCATTTTTTGGCCGGCATCCGTGGGTGCTCGACAGTGCGATCGATCGGGTCGACGGCGAGGCTAGCGCCGGTGACACGGTCGACCTGGTCACGCACGACGGCACGTTCGTCGCCCGTGGCCTTTTCAATCCAAAGAGCCGCATTCGCGTCAGGCTTTTTGTTTTTGACGCCGCCGTGCCGCTTGACGACGAGCTACTTGCCAGGCGGCTGGCTGCCGCCGTCGACCTTCGCAGAACCCTCGGCCTGCTCGATCCTGCGGGGGCCTGCCGGCTGGTCAACAGCGAAGGCGACGATCTCTCGGGGCTGATCGTCGACCGCTACGGCGAGTTTCTGGCGGTGCAGGTGACGGCCCTGGCGATCCTGCCGAGGCTCGACGCTATCTGCGACGTGCTCGAGAAACTCGTGCCCGCAAAAGGCATGCTCCTGCGGGGTGCCGAGCGCGGCCTCTCGAAGCTCGAGGGCTTAGAGCTTGCCGATCGCGTCATCCGCGGCACGCCGCCTGGCGGCCCTGTCTTCATCCAGGAGCACGGCCTGACGTTCGGCATCGACCTCACCGAGGGCCAGAAGACCGGCTACTACCTCGACCAGCGTGACAACCGCCAGGCCGCGGCCCGCTACGCCCGTGGCCGGCGGGTGCTCGACATGTTTTGCTACTCGGGTGGGTTCGCCCTGGCCTGTGGCAAGGCGGGGCACGCGAAGAGCGTTCTCGCGGTCGACGCAAGCGCGAAGGCCACGGCCCTGGCGAAGGCCAACGCCGAGCTCAACGGAGTGACGACGATCGACGTGGAGACGGCCGACGCCTTCGAGAAGCTCGATGCCCTTGCGTCGGCGGGCGAGCGCTTCGGCATGGTCATCCTCGATCCCCCGAAATTTGCCCGGAGCCGGGCCACGGTGGAAGACGCCCTGCGGGCCTACCATCGGATCAACCGCAAGGCTTGCGATCTCCTGGAGCCGGGTGGCATCCTCGTCACCTGCACCTGCTCGGGGAGTGTCACCCGCGACGAGTTCCTGGAGATGCTCTCCGGGGTTGCTCAGCGGACCGGTCGCTCGATCCAACTCTTGGAAGTGCGCGGTGCGGCCGCCGACCATCCGGTGAGCGCGAGCTGCCTCGAAGGCGAATACCTCACGTGCGTCATCGCCCGCGTGGCGTGAGGCCCGTCGCTTGGGCCCGAAACCTGCTCGGTGCCTTTCCAACCCCGGAGATGTTAGCCGCCGGTTCCGTCGGCAGAAGCGAGCGGAGTTCCCGATTCGGGGCCGCCGCGTGGTGCGTCGCGTCTGGGCAGGCCGTCGCCGCGCCGACCCCGTCGCATCTCGTCGCTCGGTACACTGCTGCCTTTGCTTTCGACCGAAGTTGAATTGAGGAGGCTCCCATGTCCGCATCGCGACGAACGTTTCTTGCGCGATCCGCTCTCGGGGCTGGCGCTCTCGCCGTGCCGGCCATGATCTCGGCGCGTGCGGTCGGACGCGATGGCGCGACCGCAGCGAGCGATCGCATCACGCTCGGCGTGATCGGCTACGGACGAAGGTGTGCGTACGACCTCAAGGTCTTTCTCTCGCTTGCCGACGTGCAGTGCGTCGCAATTGCCGACGTCCAGGCCGCCCGCCGCGATGCCGGGAAGGCGGTCGTCGATGCACACTACGGAACGAACGACTGCAAGACCTATCGCGATCTCCGCGACCTGCTCGCCCGCCCGGATATCGATGCGGTGCTGATTGCCACGGGCGATCGTTGGCACGCCCCCGCGTCGATCCTCGCGGCCGAGGCCGGGAAGGACATTTACAGCGAGAAACCGTGCGGCTTGACGATCGACCTCTGCCAACGCCTGGACGACACGATCACGCGCACGAAACGGGTGTTTCAAGCAGGCACCCAGCGACGCAGCTTGCCGCACTACGCCGCCGCTGTGGAGATGGCTCGGAGCGGCGCGCTCGGCGCCCTGAAGACGCTCCATGCGAGCGCCTACACGCCCGTGCTCCGGTCGGAGTGGCTGCCTGGGCAACCGACGCCGCCGCGCGATGAAATCGATTGGAACATGTGGCTCGGCGTCGCGCCGTGGCGGCCCTACAACAAAAAGTATGTCGTCGACAGTGACTGGCGCGGCTACTGGGACTTCGACAGCGGCGCCAGGATTCTCGATTGGGGTGTCCACACACTCGACCTCTGCCAATGGGCAAACGACTCCGACGGAACCACGCCGGTCAAGTTCGTGCCGAACAAAGACTCCATCACCTGCACCTACGCCAATGGCGTGACGGTGACCTTTGATTTCTTGAAGAGTGCCTTTGGCGACCGCAGTCCCCAGTACACCACAAGGCTCGGCACGTGCCCCGTACGCTTTGTGGGCACCGAAGGCACGGTTGAAACCGGTGACGCCGCTGAGATGATCGTGACGCGGGCAGGCTCGCCGGAGCCGACGAGCAAGAAATGGGAGCGAGTGAAGGGCATGGATACGCTCGAGCACACGCGGAACTTCATCGATTGCGTCAAGTCACGGGAGGCTCCGATTTGCAACTCGTCCGTGATGCGCCGCTCGCATGTCGCCTGTCACGCGGCCTCCTTCGCGTGGCTCCTTCAGCGGCCGTTGACGTTTGACCCGGTCAAGGAAACGTTTGTCGGTGATGACGAAGCGAACGGGCTTCGCACCCGAGCCGAACGGGACTGGCGAGCGTAAGGCGAGAATGCAGGAGCGGTGATCGCCAGGAAGTCTGGGCCATTCTCGTGGAACCGTTCAACATCCACGGATTGACTCAGGTACGATCAAGTTTCACGATGCTCGAACAAACCGTCACGGAAGTGCCGTCGGCCCCCTTCTCAATCTGCCAGCCTCCATGAAAACAATTCGCTTTGACAATCCCAAGAACGTGAGCCTCGTTGAGACTCCGGAGCCTCCTTCCCCCGGACCAGGTGAGGTGCAGGTTCGCACACACTGCATGGGCGTTTGCGGGACCGACATCGGTGGCTATCTCGGGAAGTTTCCGTTCTTCAGCTATCCGCGGATTCCAGGCCACGAACTTGGTGTGGAGGTCGTGGCGGTCGGTGAGGGGGTGAAAAACGTGAAGGTCGGCGACCGCTGCGCCGTCGAGCCCTACATGAACTGCGGAACCTGCTTCGCCTGCCGCCAGGGCAATAGCAACTGCTGCGTGAAGCTCGAAGTGATCGGCGTGATGCGCGACGGTGGCCTCCGTGAGCGGTTCAATATCCGGGCCGACAAGCTCCATGTGAGCACGAAGCTCTCCTACGAGCAGATCGCACTCGTCGAGACGCTCGCCATCGGGTGCCATGCCGTCGATCGCGGCGGAGCCAAGCAAGGGGAAGCCACGCTCGTCATCGGGGCCGGCCCCATCGGCCTGGCCGTCATCGAGTTTGCACGCCTGCGCGGCAGCCGCCTGGCCGTCATGGACCTGAGCCAAGACCGGCTGGACTTTTGCAAACGCGTCTACGGCATCGAGTGCGGCATCGTGCCACGCGAAGACGGCTCGGAGATCGAGCAGGTGCAGGCGTTCACCAATGGCGACGGGTTTCCGTTGATCTTCGACGCCACCGGGCATCCCGGCTCCATGGTGGGGGCGCTTCGATATATCGCACCGACCGGAAGGCTCGTGTACGTCGGCATCACGTCGCAGCCGCTCACCTTCATGCAGGCGGCGCTCCACAAGCCGGAGGTGACGCTCCTGGCCAGCCGCAACGCCCTGCCGAAGGATTTTCCGTTCATCATTGACTTGATCGAGACTGGGAAAATCGACACCAGGCCGTGGATCACCCGCCGGCTGCCGTTCGCCGACGTGCCGACCGCCTTCGCCGAGCTCGCCGTGCCGCAAGCCGGCATGATCAAGACGATCATCGACGTCGCCGTCTGACCGGTTTGTTCACGGACATGGACCACGTCGCGATCGACCCACCGCGTACCGTCTTTGGCATCCTGCGACAGCTCGGGCCGGGCCTCATCATCGCCGGTTCGATCGTCGGGTCGGGCGAGTTGATCGCCACGACGCTCGTCGGCGCCGAGGCCGGTTTTGTCTTGATGTGGCTGATCATCATCGGCTGCATCATCAAGGTGTTCGTGCAGATCGAGCTCGGTCGGTATGCCATCGTCACCGGCCGCACGACACTCGATGCCCTCAATGAAGTGCCCGGGCCGCGGGCCGGCTTCGTGACCCGGGCGAGAGTGAACTGGGTCTGCTGGTTTTGGCTGGCCTTCACCGTGGTGGCCCTGGCCCAGGTGGGAGGATTGATCGGTGGCGTGGGGCAGGCGCTGGCGATCCAGTTTCCGCTGACCGAGGCGGGCGAGGCGGTCAATGCGTTTCAGAACGAACAGATACGGGCCCGCCTCGCCGATCCGAATCATGTGTCGCCCGCCGGGCCCTCGTCGCACGATGCCACGATCTGGGCGGCCCTCGTCACCGCCGTGTCGATCGTGCTTTTGGTCGTGGGCCGCTACCGCGTCGTGCAAACCGTGTCGACGGCGCTCGTCGCCACTTTCACGCTCGTCACGGTGATCAACCTCGTCATGCTTCAGTTGATGCCCGAATGGCGCATCAGTTGGAGCGAATTGGCGTCGGGATTTCGTTTCCAGGTGCCGCCGGGCAACGGCTTGGCCACGGCACTTGCGGCATTCGGCATCATCGGCGTGGGAGCCACCGAACTGATTCAGTACCCGTACTGGTGCCTCGAGAAAGGCTACGCGCGCTGGACCGGCCCGCGCGAGGACTCCGAGGCCTGGGCGGCGAGGGCTCGAGGGTGGATTCGGGTGCTCCAGTGGGATGCCTGGTGCTCCATGGTCGTGTACACGTTCACGACGATCGCGTTCTATCTCGTCGGGGCCGCGATCCTCGGTCGCACCGGCCTGAACCCGAAGGGGGATGACCTCGTGCGAACGCTCGGCGAGATGTATGCACCGGTCTTCGGATCGTGGGCCCAGATGGTTTTTTTGTTTGGTGCGTTCGCCGTGCTGTACTCGACCTTCTTCGTCGCGGCAGCAAGCCATGCACGGGTGCTTGCCGACGCGCTTCGGATTTGTGGCCTGACGGAAGGAAGAGAACGTTCGTATGCCATGTGGGTACGGATTCTGAGCGGTGCCCTGCCGCTTCTTTTTCTGGGCACCTATGTCTTCGTGAGCCGCGATCCTCGGGCACTCGTGTTAGCGGGCGGATTCACAGGCTCACTGATGCTTCCGATCCTCGGCATCACCGCGATCCATTCCAGGTATCAGCGGGGCGACAGCCGCCTCGCCCCCGGGATCGTGTGGGACGCATGCCTCTGGGCAAGCGTGGTGGGGCTCTTTGTCGCCGGCGCCTGGGCACTCTATGCCAAAGTGGTCGGTGCCATGCTCTGAGTGTCGGTGGGCCGCGGTGGCATGCCGGTTACGGACGGACGGCTTCGATGAGGTGGTAACCCTTCACGAGCTCCTCCGCGACGTTCGTCCACATGCGGGGAAGGTTTTCGAGATACCAACTCGGCTGCTTGGTCACGACCAAGAGCGTGCCCCCCGGCGCGAGAGCGAGCCGTGCCGCCTCCACGAATTTTTCGGCGATTGAGAAGTCGCCGTAGTACGGAGGATTGGCGAGGGCGAGATCCCAGGTGCCACGGTCGGGCACATTCCCCTCCGCTTCGAGGGCGACGGTGATGTTCGGAAGCTCGTTGATCTCGGCACCGAGCTTGGTGCACTCGACCGCCCGGGCCGACGAGTCGTAGGCATACACCATCACGCTCGGGTCACGCGCGGCAAGGCCCATCGCCACGCAGCCGGAGCCACACCCGATGTCGAGAACTTTGGTATCGGGGGCCACGTCAACCGCATCGAGGAGACGCCGGGCACCAGGGTCGACCCGCCGATGGGCGAACACACCAGGGCGGGTGACCGCGGTGAGGAGTCGGTCGCGGTCACGGAACACGACCCGGCAGGAAAAGTCACGAAGCTTGGCGGGCTCGCGAGTCTTTTCGACGACGTAGGCAATCGTGTCGCCCTCTTCGGCGGGGCGCACGCGCACGGTTTCACCCGTGTCGGCAAGCTGTTCCCGGAGCCAATTGTCACGGGCGTTGTCGACCGCTGTGACGAGCCTGCCACCGATGGCGAGGTGCGCGAGCGCCTGTTGCAGGATGTCGCGGGTGAGCTCAGCCTCGCCGACCTTCGACACCGGCACCACCGCCAGATCGTAGGGCCCTGAAGGCATGTCAGGGGTACATGCCGTGGCGAGGTTCGGCGGGGCATCGCCCCACGACGCCACGGCCTCGTCGTGCTGATAGAGATCGAGAAACCAGCAGGCGACCCGTGCGTCGGTTCGATCCGCCGCGAGGGCCAGCGCCGCCTGCCCGCGGCCCACGGTCGTCGCGATGATGCGGGAGCCAGGAAGCGTCGCCGCGACGGCGAGTGCATGGGCTTCGGCGGGGCGTGCGGGCAGGGTTTTCGGTGGTGATCTCATCGAGCGAGATCATACCCTGGAGGGTTCTCGCTTTTTCACTCGACTTCTGGGGCGGCCGGTGGTGGCGGAGGTTGATCCTCGAGTGGCCGGCGGGGCCGTTGTCGTTCTGGAAAATCCTCGCCGTCAGGTCGCCGTGGACGCTCGGGGCGTTCCCCGTCGAATGGGCGATCAGGACGTTTGCCACCTTCCGGGAATTCACCTCGGTCGAACTTCTCGCGGGGAGGGGGAGGTGGCTCATCGCGACCGGGCCCGAAACGTTCCATCAAGTCTTCGGCAAACGTCGTGAGCTCATCACGATCGAGCTTGCCATCCTTGTCGTCGTCATAGCGCATCGCGCGTTCGACGAAGCGTTCTGGCGTAGGCCGTGGACGTTGTCCGCCCGCCTCGGGTCGAAACTGCCCGCGCTCGAACGGGGGACGGTCGCCGCGAGGCTGTTGACCACCGCGAAACTCACCGCGGCCAGGGCGAGGCGGCGGCGGACCATCGGGCTCCACACGTGGCGGACCGGCCGACGGTCCAGGCGGCGGCTCAGGTGGCTCGGCGAACGATACCGAAAGAAGCGCGATCGCCAGGAGCGGAACGGACGCGAAGGCAGACCGTGCAAGCCAGACATGTGGGGGGGCGGGGTGACGCATGATGAAAAGCTCCAGAAGGAATTGCTTGCTCACCTGTTTCAACGGGGCACGGCCGCAGAAGGTTGCGGGGGGGCGCATGGAGATCCTATTCTTTGCAACGTTCAGGGGGAGTCGCTGGGACCATCAAGAATTGCGAGTAATCGATGACGCTGCGCGAGGTCGGGCGAGGCTGGTGTTTCACATGGTGGTGCTCGGTGGTGGCGCTGGCAGCCTTTTCAGGAGGGCCTGCCGCCCGTGGCGATGACGCCGAGCAGCAGTTCCGGACGCGGGACATGAACCAGGACCGCGTGCTTTCCGGCACCGAGATCAAAGGGGTCGAGAAGGCCGATGCCGATGGCGACGGTGAGATCACGCATCAAGAGTTCATCGCGTCGATGGCATCGAAGGGGCCGTCCCGCGAAGAACTCTTCGCCGAGGCCGAAAAGGTCTTTGGCGAGTTGGACATCAACAAGGACCAGCGGCTGTCGGGCACGGAGCTCACGTCGGTCGCGGCCTGCGACCTCGACGCCGACGGGCGCGCGGACTTCAGGGAGTTCTTCGAAGGCTTCGAGCGGACGCGCGGAGCTGGCTGGAAAACGGTGGAGTGCGGAGACGGAAACGTCACCGTCGCGCTGCCTGGAGCACCTGAGCCGTTGGCACTCACTGGCGGCAGGAAGTTTCATGCGGCCATCGAGATCGACAAGCCTGCGATTCGCTTCGAGGTTCGTATTTCCGAAAGGCCGGGCGACTTGGAATCGAACAGTGAACAGTTCGTGGCGGCCGTGCGAGCTGGTCTCCAAGAAGACTCCAGCATGAAGATCCTCGACGAGGATGACGCGCCCTATGAGGGCCATCCAGGTTGGGTGTGGTTGCTCGAGGGGTCCGAGGGCACGTTCCACGCCGTGCGGATGGTTCTCGTCGCCAATCGCCTGTACGAACTGGAGGCGATGTTTCTGAAAAAGCCGGGCGCGCTCGAGAAGCAGTATGGACTCCGCTTCCTCGAGTCGCTCACGGTCAGGCGTCAGGTCGTTCCACCGGCCCCCGATGCGCCGCTTCGCCGTGGCGGCACCAAACTCCCGGGGCCGTCTCCCGTACCGCCAGCACCAGGGGTGCCTCGCGCTCCCGCTGACGCCTATCCCCCACCTCCGGGATAGTGCCGCGCGGATCCGTTTGTCAGACCGTCGGCTGCCGCCCTCTCGTCACCGTGGCCACGGCCAGGCTGATTCCAGCAAGAAAAACCGCGCCGCATGCCCCGAGCACGACATACACCAGCGACGTGACACCCGGCTCCAGGACGGCGACATCGGGCTGCGCTGGATCGTAATAGACCTTCACGGTCGCACCGACAGGGTAGTTGTCGAGCACGGCCTGTTGCTGTTCTCGGTCGCTCGAATAGTCCCCGGTCATGGCCCAGATATTTTTCGACGTCCGCTCCGTGCCGTTCACGGTGTAGGTGTAGCTGACCACAGGACAGTATTTCTTCTTAAGCTTGACGGTCCTGGTCGCCAACTCGGACGACACGACCGTGCCATCGGCAGTGGGCCATGACAGACTGGCTTGGGCACGCTGGTACATCGGCCAGCCGAAGAAGACGGTCACTCCGATGCTGGCAGCGAGGCACACGGCCGCCAGAGCGGCTTGGGCAACAACAGAACGGGCACCCGTGGCCATAAGCCCCCCTTGTCATGAGGCATTTCCGTGGATCGAGGCGCGATCCAAGCGGTTGCCTCGTGGCTACAAGGATAGCTGGCCAAAGCACCGCTGCCAGAGGGCCTCGATCACGGCCGTGCGGTCGTCGGTCCAGGGTCGCGCAGTCGGCGTCTCATTCAGCGGACGCCATCGCCAACGGTCGCTCGTGGGGTTGGCATAGATCGCCTTCACGGAGTCGAGCGATCGCGACAAGGCCATCCATTCGGAAGGGATGCGGGCAGCCGCGGGATCGACGTCGATGTCTCGGGCATACACGCCCATCCAATCGCCACCTGCGGCGATCGCTTCGACGACCGGAATGAAGTCGAGATACTTGTTGGAGACATGCAAGGCCAAGACGCCTCCTGGGCCGAGCTTGCGACTGTAGAGGGCGAAGGCTTCGCGGGTGAGGAGATGGGTCGGCACCGAGTCGCCGGTGAAGGCGTCGATCACGAGCAGGTCGAGGGCGCCATCCGGTTCGGATTCGAGCGCATGGCGGGCGTCGTCGATGACCAGGCGAGTCTGCCCCTTGCAATCGGCCAGGTAGGTGAACCAGCGGGCGTTCTCGGCGATCCTCGCCACGGCCGGATCGATTTCGAAGAAGACATACTCATCGCCAGGCCGGGCATAACTCGCGACCGTGCCGATGCCGAGACCGGCGACGCCCACCCGGGCCCGCCGCCCGGCCGCTTCGAGCCCACGGAAAATGCTCCCGAGCGGCCCGGCTTCGGCGTAATAGGCCAAGGGGATGCGGCGACGATCAGGATCGTCGGAAACGAGTTGCACACCGTGACGAATCCCGCCGTGCATGAGAATGCGCGAGGGGCCATTGTTCGAGTCGCGCACCCTCAAGACGCCGAAGAACGTTCGCTCACGGTGCACGACACGGCCGGTCGCTTCGTCAACCAAGAACGTGGCAAGCGCGAGGGCGAAAAAAGCCACCGTGCGCTCGATGCCGACAAGTGTGGCGGCCGGCACTGCGACGGCCGAGGCCAGAACTGCAAGCCAGATCCAACGGTTCAAGAGGACCGTGTACGAAAGGACGAGCACGCCCCCGACAAGTATGACGACCACGGCGATCGTTGCGAACTTCATCGCTGGTCGCAGACGGAGTGCGACCGGGGCAAGACCGGCTGCCGCGGCGATTGCGAGCGGAAACTCGTGGTGGGCGTCGAAGATCGCCGGTGCGACCAGGGCGTTGAACAGGCCACCGCATGCACCGCCGATGGCCATCGCCAGATAGAACGACGAAATCCGGTCTGGGGGTGGGCGCCGATCGACGAGAAGCCCGTGGATACAGATGCACGCGATAGCGAAGGTAATGATGTGGCAGGCGAGGACGACCATCACCGGTTCGGTCGTGTCGGCAGCCACCATCCACAGGGCGACGGCGGATGTCACGAGGAGCGCGGCTCCTTCGAAACACTGCAGCCGCCGGCCGAACGATGAGAAGACGACGACGAAGCTTGCCAGATAGACCGCGAGCGGCACGACCCAGAGGAGTGGGATCGGCGCCACCTCCACGGTGGCGTGCGTCGTGACACTCGCGAGCCAGGAAGCGGGCACGGCGGCGAAGAGGGCCCAGGTGAGCCACTCCTTCCAGCTGCCGTGTGATGCGGCGGGAGAAGTGCTGGGCAAGGCAACCTGCCCGCGCGCAAAAACAACTGTGAACCCGCCGACGACGAGCATCAAGATGGCAACTGAAACAAAGAGCCGCGAGGCGGCGGCGACTTGCTGCTCGATGCCGGCAAGCGGTTCGATGAATGTCGGGTAGGCGGCGAGGATGGCAAAGCTTCCGGCGTTGCCGGCCGCGTAGAGTCCATACGCTGCCTGGCCGCCGGTGCCATGATCATGCGCGACGTCAGGCCAGAGGCTTCGCCAGTGGCCGAAGATCGGCGAGAGCGTGGCGACGGCGAAGAAGACCGGACCCACTCCCAAAGCCAGCACAACGACGACAAGCATCGACAGCGGCAGGGGAAACTCGGGGCTCGCAAGCGACAGAGCGGCCATGAGCCCCAGCGGGGCCACGATGGCGGCACCTGCAAAGACAGCGGCCTGCATCGCGAGTTGGAGCCGTGGCCGCCGCAGCCGAATGAGGCGGTCGGCATAGAGCGTGGCGGCGACCAGGGCCAACTGGAAGAAGGCCAAGCACGAGACCCACACTCCCGGGGCGCCGCCAAATCGGGGCAGCAGAATTTTTCCGGCGATGAGCTCGAGGAGGAACAGCGCCGCGGACCCCGCGGCGGCAGCCGCGATCGCGACGGCACTCCAGACGAGCGGGACGCCCGAGGCCGAGATCACCGGAGCCTGCGGCGGCGGCGATGGAGGTAGAGCATCGCGCCGCCCCCGGCCACTGCCAGAAGCGCGACCGTCGCCGGCTCGGGGACCATCGCGTAGGGAATTTCGCCGGCGGAAAGTGGTTCGTTCCATATCTTGATCAGGCTGACGGTCCCGGAGGAGCTGTATTCCGTGCCACCGGTATTGTCACGAAAAAACTGCGTCACGTTTCCGGTGCTGACAAAGAAGTTGGACGTATCGTCAAAGTTGAAGATCGGAGTGGCTACGGGAGTCGGTCCGCTCGAGTCAATTTGGTAGCCCGTCACCGGCCGAAGTCCGCTGCTCGAACGCGTGAGGACGAAGTCAACCGTGGTATTCGCGGAAATCGTGCCTCCCTGTGGAAAACTGCCTGTAATTGCACGAAAGACGCCGTTGAACGCATACATCCCTTGGTCATCAGCCGCATCGAAAAGGATGATCCGTCGGTAGTCATTCACTTGGCCAAGCGAAAATCGAAGGCCAATCGTGAAGTTTCCGAAGTTCGATGGCACGCCGACGCTCACGCCCGCACCAGGATTCTGGGTGGCGCCGCTCCAGTTCCATCCGGTGCCATTGAAAGTGGACGTCGCGTTGCCGGGCAGGAAGGTCAGATCCCCAAGGGCGTTTGGACCGCTTGCCAGATTTTGTTCTGACAGCAACTGGGTGCCTTGCGTGAGGTCGTAGTTGCCGATCAATTCGCCGCGGGCGTCGCTCGCGAGGCCGATGGCGAGGGCGACCACTGTTGCCATCACGAGGACGGCGACGAGCAGGGTGTCTGAGAACCCACGATTGACGGAGGGGCGAGGCATACAGGCTCGATGGGAGGCAGGGATCTGAAGACTATCTCCACAATGTGAGCGTTCCGTGAGCCCGCCGTGAGGAACGTGTGAGCGGAGTGTTCGCTGTTCAGTCGGATTCGATCTCAGGCTCAGGACCGTTCTCGGTCTCTGGCTTCGGCTCGGTCCCCGGAAACGCCCGGTCGGGATCGAGGCCAGCCGCCGTTGCCGCGGCGCGAAGCTTTTCCTTCACCGCCGGCGTGGCGTTTTCCCGGAGTGGCGGCGACGACCAAGCCCAGATCCGTGCCCGCTCGAGCACCGAAATGCTGTCGTCTTCCATGATGTTGGCGTAGGAGTTTGCCACGAGCTTGGGAAACGGCAGGAGCTTCGCCTCTTCGAGCACGAACTTGGCGTTCGGATCCGATGCGGAATACCTCCGCTCGTACGCCGATTCGGCGATCGACAGATACCGATTGAACGCGGCCAGGTTGCCCTTGGCGAGCCCCTCGCGGATGGCGCGGCGGATCATGGCGTCCAAAAACTGCCGGAGGTTCGAAACGTCGATCGCCAGCACCTCGGCGATCCGCATGGCGATGAAGACCTCGACCGTTTCGGAATAGATCGGGTCGTCACCGTGGCCAAGTCGTTCGGCGAGCGTCTTGAGCTTCACGAAGCTAGTCTGCGCGGCATCGAGATCACCGTAGAGATACTCGAGAATCACCGCGAGGTTGAGGAAGGTTTCATACCCGTCGAGAAGGTCGGCCTCTTCGGCTGGGCCAAAATCACCGGCTGACACGCCCTCAGGCGACGTGATCAGCTCGATCGCGTCGGCGAGGGACCGTTCGTATGCCTCGGCAAATCGCGGGTCGGGAAGGAGGTCGACCCGGTGGGTCGCAGGGTCGTAGTCGACCCGGCCGGTGCGCATGAGCTCGGCGAGCATGTGGAGCCGGCTGCGGATGATCATCAGCTCATTGGTCTCCTCGCGGCGCTTGAGCTCACGGCCGATGGCGATGCCCTGTTCGGTCCAATAGATGCCATGGGATTCGGCGTGGCGCCAGTCGAGGGGCCCGTAGCGTTCCATGACGGCGAGCATCGCGCCTGGATCCATGCGGTAACGATCAATGAGCACCCGCTTCTGCAGGCAGGGCACGAGCTGATCGAATATCAGCGTGGCCACCTCGCGATCGCCACGAATCGCAGCGAGCAGCGGCACGTTGGTTCCCTCGGGGAGCTGCCCCTCCCCCAGAATCTTCGCGTCGACGGACGTGGCTTGCATCAGTGAGCGACCCAACATTCTCAACAGCGCTTCGTCGGGCTTGGCGCCGTGTTCGGCCAGGAGGTCGAGGCCGCGTTTCACGTCCGGCGATTTCGCGAGCAGCTCGTCGAGGGTGGCCGGGGAGTCGGCGATGCGGCGGAACTGGGCCAAGGCCTCGGCGGTCGTACGGCCGCGGGTCATGTCACCGAGAAACTCCTGGATCTCACGGGCCAGGCAGGCCTTGTAATACCAGTGCTCCTTGTCGCCTTTGCCGGCGATCTTGTTGTGAAAGATCCAGCCCAACTCCATATGCAACTGCGGTGCTTTCGGATTGAGGGGGATCCCCTTGTCGCGAAGGAGCGCCACGCCGCGTTGCACCCAACCCCACCGCTCGCTCGGCACCTGCGTGGCGGCGGCGATGTTGTAGGCGAGGTTCCAGGCCTGGAAGGCCCATACCTTCTGGAACCGTGGCTGGAGCGTGGTGATCCACTGGCTCAAGGTCTGGGCCTCGAAGTACTCCCCTTCGGATTGAAGCTGGTCGGCCCGGGCCCAGAGCATGTCGACCGCGAGCCCTCGAAACGTGCCGAGCGCCGCGGTCACGACGGCCACGTGCGGCGGCATGTCGTCGGTGGTGGCCGTCGGGATCACGAGATCCAAGTCACGTCGCTGGCGCTCGATCCTGCCGGCCAGCCAGCCGGCCGTGGCAATTGCCACGAGCAAGAGACTGCCTGCGACGAGCGTGACGATGCGATTGGCAGGCATGCGATCAGAATCCCGAGACGTTCACGAGGTCACGGCGTGTGAGCAACGTCCAGCCGATGGCCAAAAGCACCAGTGGATAGACGATCCCGAGCTCGCCGACGCTCACGAGGGTCGAAGAGACCGAGAGCAGTCGGCCCGTCGCGACTTCCGTCACCCCGTCGTGGGCGCCGAACGACGGGATCAGAGCGATGAAGCCGTCGGCCACGAACGACGTGAGCGTCTTGAAGGCTTCCCAAAGCTCGAGTTTGTCGATTCGCTCCCACAACACGATCCCGCGCAGTCGCAGCATGTCGGAGATCGTCGCTCCGGCCTGATCGGCACCGGTGTAGATGTCGATCGCGTCGGCCAGGAAACCCCGGGCGACCGCCGTGACATACACCATCAGCGAGGCGAGCACCGCGGTGGGAAACCCGAGCCAGCTTGCGGCGGTGAGACCCGCTGCCGCGATGAGGGCCAGCTTCGACCACATCACCACGAGGCACCGCAGAAAATTTCCACCGAAGGAACCGCTGCGATACAAGAGCTCGAGACCCTTGCCGGGCGAGAACGAAACACTTGTCGGCTGCGTTTCGCCGGGGGGCACGAGATTCTTGTTGGCGATCGTGACCCGCAGCCGGCCCTTCTCGTCGATGGCGGCGGTCGGGATCTCGAGCGTGTGGAACGAGCCGCTCACGAGCTCGTAGTCTTCGTGCTTGCCATCTTTGACCGGATACGGGCGGTCGTTGAGCCACATCGCGAATCGCACGGGGGCTCGGTCGATGTTGAAATTGTCGGCGAACGGCTTGAGCCGCAGTTGCAGCACCGGCGCCCCGATCTTCTCGGGATCGAGGCCGACAAAATCAAAGCTCGAGACCGTGTCGGGCGTCACGGTGTGCCACTGGACGACATGGAGCGCGTGGATGCGTTTGCGAGCCCCGGCAGGATCCTTGGCGAAAGCCGACGGATCGTCCTTTTGAAACTGGTCGATCGCCGCCGCGACATCCGTGTCGAAATCGGCGCCTCGGGGATGGACAGGCCGCGCCACCGAACGGGCGGTGAGCACCTCTTCGTCCACGGCCCGACGGTCGGCCGCATCGGCCGCGGGAAGGCGCCGGAGGGCCTCGGCCGTGGCATACACGCCGCCACCGACGAGGGCCACGAGCAGCGCGTTCAAGAGCACGATGCCGAGCCACTTGCCGGCGAGGTATTGCCAGCGCGCGATCGGTTTTACCAGCGCCATGTGGATCCGCTGGCTGTCGATGTCCCCGCACACGCTGCTCGTCGACAGAAAAATCGTCACCAGAGCCAGGAGGAGCGCGCTTGCCGACAGACCCCAATTGAGAAAAAACTGCAAGCGATACTCGAGGCGCTCGGCGGGATCGAGGACAAGCGGCAAGACGGGAAGCCCGACGACCACCAGGATCACGAGCAAGACCGGCAGCCGCGTGCCCACGGCCTCCTCCACGACGGCCCTCGCCACGCCCACGATGCTGTTTCCTGCCGACAAGCATCGTCGCAGCAGCGCGATTCCGAATCGAAACCCGAGGGCCAGGCCGCACACGCCGAGGGCTGCGGCGGTGATCGACGACTGGCCGGTGACCCATGCCATGCCGGCCACGAGCGCGGCCGCGACAGGAAGGATCGGCAGACGGAGCCATCCGCGGCGACGTTCGGGGCCTTCTGGATCGAGCGCGGGGATGGCAGCCTGGGCATTCATGCTCGCACCCTTTTCAGCGTCGGGTGAGGCTGTCGAGCAGTCCGGCATCGACGGTGCCCGCCGGTGGAGTCACAGGCACAGGATTCGATTCCGGTGCGACAGATGGCCCCGCGCCTGCCGCCAGGAAGTCGGCCACGGCCCCCCCGGAGGAAGCCCCGGTCGTCCGCACTCCTTCGGCCTTCGCCTTTTCCACGATCTCGAGAAAGAGGCTTTCAAGACTGCGCCGCGGATGATCGACCCGTTTGAGGTCGAGATGATGCCGTGCCAGAAGGTCTTTCACCTCGGCGACGACCCCGTCGGGCATGTCGGAGGTTTCCAGGATCGTGGCGTGCTCCTGGGTGAGCAGTTCGGCGCAGGTGCCCTCGGCTCGCACCCGGCCACCATACATGATCGCCACACGGTCGCAGAGGTCTTCCACGTCGCCAAGGAGATGCGAGCACAAGAGCACGGTCTTCCCGCGCGTGGCGAGTGTCGCAATGAGATCCTTGATCTGCCGCGAGCCGACCGGATCCATTCCGCTGGTGGGCTCGTCGAGAATCAAAAGCTGCGGATCGTTGATGAGGCTCTGAGCCAGGCCGATCCGGCGCTGCATGCCCTTCGAGTATTCACCGACCGGGCGGTGTTGGGCCGCCTCGAGCCCCACCATCTCCAAGAGCATGTCGATGCGATCGCGCCGCGACCGGGCGTCGAGGCCGAAGAGCCGTCCGAAATACTCGAGCGTCTCGCGGCCGGTGAGGAAGCGGTAGAGATACGACTCCTCGGGCAGGTAGCCGATGAGTTTTTTGATGGCGACATCCGTCGGCCGCTTGCCGAGCACGGCGATCCGGCCCGCGGTGGGCTGGAGAAGCCCGAGGAGCATCTTGATCGTCGTGCTTTTGCCCGATCCGTTCGGGCCGAGCAGGCCGTAAACCTGGCCGCGGCGGACTTCCAGCGACACGCTGTCAACCGCCCGCACCCGCGGTCGCATCCAGAAGTCACGAAAAGTTTTCGTCACGCCGACGCAGGCGATGTCGATCGCGCCATCGGTTTCCGTCGCCGCCACCATGCGTTTCTCGACTCCCTTCAAGCACCCAAGCCTATCTGCTCTGCTCGAGCCGCTTCTGTTCCTGCTTCATGCTCTTCAGCTGCTCCTGCTGCCGCTGTTTCTGCAGGTTCGGATCGCGGTTGAGCTGGAGCTCGAGTTTTCCGGGCACGGTGTAGAACGTCTCGACGTCCTTGCCGGTGAGAATCGTTTCCCGGGCGTCTTCCCAGATCCGCGACAGCACCAGACGCGGGTTCTTTTCATACTGCGGCAGGAGCTCGTTGAACGTCTGGGCCTCGCCAGACACTTTTTCGACGATCTGCGTTCGGTAGGTCGTGGCGCTATTGATCACTTTGGCCACTTCGCCACCGATCGCAATGCCGTCGACCTCCAGGTCGGCGAGTGCTTTCTCGATTTGGTCATCTGCGGCAGCCGCGCCGGCCTCGTCGCCGCGCTCGGAGGCCTGCTCATACGCCTCGATGAGCTTCAGCATCGCCGCGCTCGCTTCGCCAGCCGTTTCACCGAGGATCCGCGAGCGCTCCTGCTGGGCCGCCACGATTCTGCCGGCCCGGTCACTTTCGGCGCTGGTCACGGCGTCGAAACTCGCTGCCACCCGCATCGGTGCCGAGACTTTGTCGAGCGCGAGTTGATCGATGACGATCCCGGTCCGCATGTCATCAAGCTTCTGTTGCATGGTGCCGACGGCGAGATCCCGATTGACGACACCGCGCAAGAGCTCCTCGGCGGCGATCCCGGCCGCCGCATGCACGATCCCCTGCTGGGCCACGAGCCGCACGAGCTCGGTGGCAAGCGGTCGCGTGCCCACGTTCGTCAGGTAGGCCACCGGATCGGCCACGCGCCAGGTGATCGTCCACTTGGCATGGGCGATGTTCGAGTCGCCGGTGATGAGCGAGCCATCGCGCAGCGGATGAAGTGGCCGTGCCTTCTGGGCCTGCAACTGGCTGCGCGTGAGCCCGCTTTCCTGAGCCGTCGTCTCGTACCAAAACTCGCGATCAAGCGTGAGGCTGGCCGGCCGCGTATCGACCTTCACGACCTCTTCGATCGGAAACGGCGCCGCCAGGTAGGTGCCCAGCTCGAGCACCCGTTTTCCCGGATCCCCGACGTAGTCGCCGAACCGCAGCCGCAGCGCCACTTCATTCGACCCCACGCTAAACGTGCCGCTGAACGCATACGCGATCAACAGCGCGAGCATGGCGAGCTTCAAGATCGAGAAGCTGACCCGCAGCGCCTCCGCCAGCGACTGCTGCGCAGGATCGGTGGGAGGCGCGAACGTTTCTGGGTTGGGAGGGGTGTCGTTCACGGGCGGATTGGAGCTTCGGGCGTGCCGGCAGGACGAGCCTGGCCTGGCGTGGTTTGACCTGGGGCGCTATTGAACCAGTCGAGAATGCCGAGGCTGTCGGCCGACAAGACGAACGTGGTGTTGTGGTCGAGCATCTTCTTGAGGGCGTCGACCTTGCGGAGGAAGATCGCGAAATCCTCGTTCTTGGCGAAGCTCTGATATTGGCCCGACGCTTCGCGATCACCCTGGGCTCGAATCGCCTGGGCCCGGCGATCGGCGAAGGCGAGGATGCGCTCGCGGGCGCTCGAGGCTTCGCTGCGAATCGCGGAGGCCTGAGCCTGCCCTTCCTGGAGGGCGTTCTCGGCAAGTCGCTCCCGAGAGGCGATCATCGTGTCGAACACTTTCGACGTCGTCGACTCAGGCAGGATGATCTTGTGGATGCCGACGCTCTCGACCTTGATGCCATAGCCCGCCTCGGTAAGTGCCTTGTCGATCAGCGTCGTCGCATCGGACTCGATCTGGGCGAGTTTCAGTTTCGACCGATCGAGATTCACAAGCTCGTCGAAGCGATGGTTGCTGATGAGCCCGCGGACTTCGCGCAGCCGTGACGAGAGTTGCCGGGCCGCTTCACCCGGGTCTTTGAGCGTGACATAGAACTTGAGCGGGTCCTCGATCCGCCAGGTGAGATAGGTCCGCACGATCACGCTCTTGCCGTCGGAGGTTTGCAGCTCTTCAATCTTGTCTTCGAGGAGCTGCAGGCGACGTGGGTAGAGGGTGACCTTGTTGATGGGCCACGGCCACCGCCACTTGAGGCCGGGGGTGGCCTGGATGCTCGACTCGTCGGCTTTGTCGAACGTGGTGCGCACGGCCACCTCGTCGTAGCGCACTTGGTAGAGGAACATGTGCGAGAGCAGCACGCCCACGATGACGAGGCCGACAAGGACGACAAAGGAGTTTTTCATGGCTGGTACGTGTTACTTGAAGCGGAGGCGCTATTCATTGAGGAGCATGTCGATCGCCGAGGCCGGATCGCTGAAGTCCATGCGGAAGACCGGCGTGTCACCGGCATCGCCGGCGATCACGAATTTGCGGCGATTCGAGAGCCCCTCGGCGAGCACTTCGAGGAAACGGCGGGCCCGGTAGTAGTCAGGCGAAGCCTGGAACGAAAGCAGTTCTCCGGCAAAGCGCTCGCCGTCAGCCCGCTCACCGACCGACCGCTTCCAGCGGTAGGAGCGGGCTTCGTGGAGGATCTCGGCCGCCTCGCCCCGGGCTTCGGCGAGCAGGGTGTCGATGCGGCCTTCCGCCTCCGCCACGGCGGATGGCGTTGCCGTGCCCGATGTCCGCAAGGCGTCGAGCGCACGGATCTCCGCGTCGATCCGCTGGCTGATGTCGACCGAGCCGGCGACCTTCGCGAGCTGCTCGACCGCCACCTTATGGGCCCGCTGGATCAAGGTCTCTCGCTGCTGCATTGCGCCGATCTGCGCGTGGAACGCCCTCGACACGTTCCCGATCGGTGGATGGACCGACGTGATCGCCACGCCCACGACCTTGATGCCGAGCCCAGCCTGATCGACGCGTTTTTGGATGGCTCCGCGCAGCTCCGGCCCGCCCATGGTGCGACCGGTGGCCAGGAGCGTGTCGATGTCGTGCGAGGCGAAAAACTCGGTGGCTTCGCGCTGGGCCACGGCCTTCAAGGCTTGCCGGGGATCGGATGACCCCAGCAAAAACGTCTCGAGATCCGCGACGGCATATTGCACGGTCACATCGGCAGACACGAGTGACACACCGGCACCGTCGCCGGAGGGGGCGGCGACAAAATCCTCCTGGCCAATCCGCGAATCGCGATCACTGTCGGTCGTCCAGAGAAGGGCCGGCGACTTCTGGGATTGGCCGGTGAGATCGCTCGTGACCACGAGCTGCTGCACCTCGCCGACCGGGTGCAATTCCACGGTCTCGATCGGCCAGGGTCGCTTGACGTGAATTCCTGGCGGCAGCTCGGCCTGCATGGCCCCGAAATGCAAGAGCACACCGCGCTGGTCTGGGCCGATGATGGTGACGCAACTCAGGGCGAGAAGCACGGCGGCGCCGAAGATCGTCAGCGGGGTGATGGCGCTGCCGAGCAGACGGTAGAGCCAGCTCCCCGAAACTTCGACGCCAAACTGATAGCTGATGAGATCGGCCACGACGCTGCCGAGTGACTCTGGCGCCGTGAGCAATCCCAACACGCGGCTGTCGAAGGCGGGGCGTGGGATCTCGCCGGGCACCCGTGGTCGGTACGACTCGAGCAGCGTGGTGAGAAAGATCTCCAGGCCGATTCCGATCATGACGCCGGGAATGACATAGCCCATCGCCTCAAAGACGTTCGGCACGCCGGCGACCGCCAGCACCGCCACGCCTGCCATCACGATGAGCGCGATCACAAAGCAACTCATCAGGTAGCTGGCACCGCCACGGAGCAATTGCCATGCACGCTGGCGGCCATACCCCGCAAGCCATCGGCCACCGATGAAGGCGACGAACGCGATGCTCGCCAGTGCGAACATCAGCCCGACGGGATTGCAATTTTCTGCGAGCGGCGACGCGTCGTCGCCAGCACGTGCCTGGACCCACGCCAGCGAAATGCCGGCACTGAGCAAGTAGAGGGCGACCAGGACGCTCACGGTCGGCAGGCCGAAGCGGTACAGATTGTCGAGGCGTCGCCGCGCGGCATCGAGATCGTCGTCGAGGTTGGCGAAGATCGCCGCGGTGGCCGCGGAGTCGGCCGCGAGCTTGTCGGCCGCGAGCCGCTGGGCCCGCTCCGATTCATGCTGGCTGTAGATGACCGCGAGCATGATCCAAATCGGCAGCCCGCCGAGCATGTGCCAGCCGGCGGCGTAGACCGCCTGGCTGTCGCTCCAAAGGGCCACGAGGCCGGTGGCCACCGCGAGCACGGCTTGGATGGCAAGGCCGACGAGCGCCACCGTGGTGGCACGCTGGAACACGCGCGGGTCGGCGGTCACGGAAGAGGGGGCGATGGAGGTCGGAGGAGTCGAGGCCATTTCGCCCGAGTATAAACAGACTCTGATGCGTTTCCCGCCCGCTGGAATCACGGAATCCTCACAATCCTGCTGGTACGATTCCAGGCATGCCGGTTTTGCCGATTGCCGCCAACGCCTTCCGCGAATCGATCCGCCAGCCGGTTCATGCCGTGCTGATCGTGGTCGGGCTCTTGGCGCTGCTGCTCAACGTCAACGTGGCGGCCTACACGCTCGAGGACGACAACAAGCTCCTCGTCGACATGGGGCTCAGCACGCTCTTGGTCATCGGCATGCTGCTGGCCGCGTTCACCGCGGCCTGTACGCTCTCCCGCGAGATCGAGTCGAAGACGGTCTTGGCGACGGTGAGCAAGCCAGTGCCACGGTGGGCGGTCGTGGTCGGAAAGTTTTTGGGAGTGGCAGCGGCGATCGGGATGGCGTATTGGCTTTTGGCGGTCGTCTTTCTCATCACAGTGCGGCACCGCGTGCAGGCTTCGGTGCGAGTTGAAGACACTTACGACGGGCCGGTGCTCACGTTCGGGATCGCGGCCTTTTTCCTCGCGCTTGGGCTGTCGGCCGCCCTCAACTATCTCTACCGCTGGCCCTTCCCATCGACCTTTGCTGTCGTCGCGGCTGTCGCTGCGACCGCAGCCTGGGGCCTCATCTCGTGCGTGAGTCGATCGTGGCGGCTTCAGCATCCCGCCACCGATCAGGATCCGCAGCTTGCAATCGGTCTGGTGATGGTGCTCCTGGCCGTGCTCGTGCTCGCGGCCATCGCCGTGGCGGCATCGACCCGGCTCGGCCGTACCGCCACGCTCATGATCTCGAGCGGCGTGTTTCTCGTGGGCCTCGTCGGTGAGTACGTTCTCTCGCTCGCCGACTCGCGGCTGTCGACGGTCCTCTCAGCCGTCGTGCCGAATCTCCAACTCTTCTGGCCTGCCGACGCCCTCACCCAGGGCCACGCGATCCCCTTGTGGCACCTCGGCTGGCTCGCTGCATACGCCGTCGCGCTCGTCACCGCCGCCCTCGCCCTTGCTGTGATGCTCTTCCAGTCACGCGACGTGGGTTAGCGCGAATCGCTCAGGGTGGCCCATGTCATGTCGCCGGACGCTTGCGGTGGCCATCGTGGCCACCGCGGCGCTCGGAGAAATCTTCGCTTCGCCCTCCAGGCTTCGCTCAGCTTTCTACGCCGGCTCCATGACACGGGCCACCCTGAGCTGAAGTTTGTCTTGGCGCCAAAGGCGATGGCCGGCAGGAAGCCGGCCGCTCGGCGCGGGCAACCTTGGCTTGCCCCCGCCGAGCCATGATTCTGCCGAGGGCACGGAGGCCTCGGCACAATCAGCCTTGATCCGCTCGCGGATCAAGAGCGGAATAAGCCCGCCTCAGCCTGCTCGATGTCTTCGCCGCAGCGGATCAAGCGGGCGGAGTTGAAGACGACGGCCAGGCCGCTCACGACGTGAAGGACTGCTGCCAGTACCGGCGACACAAGGCCGGCACCGGCCAGCGACATGAAAACGACGATGAACAGGCCGCCGATGATCATGTTTTGACGGATCACCGAGATCGTACGTCGCGAGAGATCGATCAAGAACGGGATGCGGTCGAGATTGCTGTTGAGAAGCGCGATGCTCGCTGAATGAATCGCCACGTCGCTGCCGGCGGCCCCCATCGCGATCGAGACGTCGCCCGCCGCGAGCGCGGGGGCGTCGTTCACGCCGTCGCCGATCACTGCGACGCGGTGGCCGGCCGCTTTCAGCGAGTCGACCATTTCCAGTTTTTCGTGCGGGAGTACTTCGGCCTTGAACTCGCCAAAGTGCATCTGACCGGCCACCCGACGGGCCACGCTCGTGCGGTCGCCGGTGAGGAGCACGAGCCTGGAAATGCCCATGTTGCGGAGTCGATCGACGGCGCCTGCGGCTTCCGGACGGGCGTTGTCTTCGAGGCCGATCCAGCCGATCGGTCGGCCGTTGCGAACGACATGCAGCACCGAAAGGCCGTCGGCTTCGGATGACGCCCCGATGGCTTCGATGGCCTCGCGGTCGTGCTCGCTGAGCGAGTCCGCCAGCCACGAGCTTCGGCCCACCATCACGACCGATCCGTCTTCGTATTCGGCGATCACGCCCTTGCCCGCCACTTCCTCGAAACGCACGGCTTGCGGCAGTGGCACGCGGGCCTTGCGGGCCATGTCGGTGACGGCGCGAGCGACCGGATGGCGGCTGTTTTGTTCGGCGGCTGCGGCGGCCGCGAGCAGGTCGGCAGGCTCGATGCCGTCGACGGGCGCCAGACGCGTGACGGCGAGCACCCCGGTCGTGATCGTGCCGGTCTTGTCAAAGACGATCGCCGAAAGATCGCGGGCGGCCTCGAGCGTGGCCACGCTCTTGATGAGCACGCCGAGCCTGGCCGCGGCGGAAAGCCCGGCCACCATGGCCGTCGGAGTGGCGAGGATCAGGGCACTCGGGCAGGCGATCACGATCATGGCAATCGCCCGGTTGAAGGCCGTATCGGGATCGTTCTTGAGGGCAAAGAAGAGGACCACGCCCACGATCATCAAGACCGTCGGGGTGTACCAGGCTGCGTACTGGTCGATGAGCCGCATGATCGGCGTGCGGGTTTGCTCGGCCTGAAGGATGAGGTCTTTGACGCGGCCCAGGAGCGTGTCGGCGCCCGCTTTGGTGACCGAGATATCGAGCACGCCGGTGACATTGATCGTGCCGCCGTAGACATCGTCGTCGAGTGCCTTTTCAGCCGGCACTGATTCGCCCGTTACGCTTGCCTGGTTGACCGTGCTTGCGCCGCGGACCACGCGGCCGTCGGCAGGGATCGTGTCACCAGGACGCACGCGGACGACGTCACCGGGTCGCAGCGACGTGGCTTCGACATATTCCTCGCGGGCCTCGCCGTCGGCCGTCGCGGCTACGAGCTTGCTTGCCTTGGTCGGGGCCAGCCGCACGAGTGATTCGATGCTCGCCTCGGCCCCGGCTGCCGTTCGTTTTTCGATGAGCGACGAGACGATCATGAAGAAGGCGACGGCGGCGCTTTCCAGATACTGGCCCGTCGAGAGGGCACCGAGCACGGCCAGGGCCACGAGCGCATCGAGCCCGGCCTTGCCGGCGAAGAGATCGCGGGCAGCTTTGACGACAAGCGGGCCGCCGAGCAAGAGTACGGCTGCCGCCGCCGGCGCCGCTGCGAAGAAGGGCTGCTCCCAAAGCTGCCCGGCGATGATCGAGCAGACGAGAAGCGTGCCGCCGAGGAGCGTGGCCGCGATTTGGGCACGCAGCGACCAGGCCAGCTTCACGTCACGCTGGGCGGCGCGGCTCGCGGCAGCAGCCTCGACGGGCGAGGCCGGAGGAGCTTGTTGGGTCAGGGTGGCGGTAGACACGTGGGCTTCGGGCAGGGGTCGGGAAGTTTCAAAACGAGCATAGCATCCGCGGAAAATGACTGCGGCCGCCCGAAGGCGGCCGCAGCATTTTCATGAATCAGCCAAATGGCCCGCGATCATTCAACCGAGCCGCCGCCGACGCCGCCGCCAGCGTTGCCGATCTGGTGCAGCCAGATGAGCTCGCGGACTTCGTCATAGCCGCTCTTGTTGATGGCGAAGGTGCTGCTGGTCAGGACCGTCGGATCGGCCTTGTAGGCACCGAGCCAACCATCGGGGTTGTCTTGGAAACCAGCGACGTCTTCGACCTTGGCCACGTGGCCGTCGGCGAAGAGCACCTGGGCGTAACCACCCGCGATCAGGTTGACACTGTTACCGCCGTTGGTCACAAGGGTCTTGCGACCGTTGTGGATCGGAACGATGTCGTTCATCTCGTGGATCCGGTCGTTCGGTCCGGTGC
The DNA here is from genome assembly GCA_964498325.1 of uncultured Candidatus Kuenenia sp. GTDB lineage: Bacteria > Planctomycetota > Planctomycetia > Pirellulales > UBA1268 > QWPN01. The sequence goes on along the minus strand of CAZCHF010000010.1, from coordinate 60,972 downwards.
CACCGCCCATGCCTTGGGCCGTGAGATCGAACGGGCAGGTCATGCCATCGCAGAACGACTCGACACAGATGGCACCTGTCGTCACGATCTTCTGGTCGGGACCAAAGAAGGTGTTGAACGCGGTAAAGACCGCGTCGGTGACAAGGGCATCGGCGCCGTCGCCATTCCGGGAAGCTCCCATGAGGGCGATCCGGTCACGGCTCACGCCACCACCGATCAGCTTCTTTTCCGTCAGCGGTCCGTCGCCGTCGAGCGGGCACTTGCCCGGGTCGGAAGCGACCGGATTCATCGAGGCGCTGAGGTTCCCGGTGGTGCTGTCCATCACGCAGTCGCCGCGGCTGAAGTGCCACGTCGTCGCGTAATTGGAGTTGTAGCCGTCTTCCCAAAGCTTGTTCTTCTGCTCCTGGGTCGGGGTCGCCATGTCTGCGGGGCCGGTGGCCGAGCCGTAGTGGACGGTCTTTTGACCACCCCACCGAACCGGGTTGCCCTTGCCGACGTTGGTGGCACCGATGTAGTCGGGCACCTTCTCGTTCACGGTCGAAGGATTGGCAGGATCGAGGGCCTTGCCAGGATTCGACACCTTGATCTTGATGATGTCGGCCACCCAGCCCACCTTGCGAACGTCGCCGTCACGGAGATGGTCGAACGCACCGGTCGAGAGACGCGACTGCTTGTCTTCCGTGGAGAAGATCATGAAGCCACGGCCGAAGGTGCTCAGGTTCGAGCCGCTGGCGGCAGCCTGAGCCGAATTCCGAGCCGACGAGAGGGCCGGGAGCAGGATCGCTACCAGGAGCCCGATGATCGCGATGACAACGAGGAGCTCGACGAGCGTAAAGCCTCGAGCTGAACGTGATGAAGGATGCAAACGCATATCGAAAAAGTTCCTTTGGTTATCCAGAAACGAAATCGGACACAAGCTAACAGCGGCCGACCATCGGGCACTGTTAGAATTCGATGAAAGATGTTTGTGAGAATTGCGTGAGGAAGCGGACTCGGTTGTGGTGAATCAATTGCCGAACTTCCGCCGCTCGAACATGTGGGCGATGGCATCGGCCGCCGCCTTTGCCGCATCGTTGTTGTCGATCTGCTTCGACTCGGCGTGCTCCCGAGACGCGAGCTTCATCCACTTCTTGAAGCCCTTGACCTGGCGACGGGTGGGCGGGGCGGTGACACCGGGAATCTCTTCGGTGGCTGGCGTTTCTTCGACGGGCATGCGAGTAGTCTCCAGGGCTTGCGTGATCCATCACGCTCGAGTGGCAGGAGCATGACCAGGCGGAATGAGGCCGTGATGAGCCTTGTGTGAGAAAATGATGAAAAATCGAAACCCGGCGTCGCATCAGCCGTTGCCCACGCACTCCGACGTCGCGGTAATCGGCAGTGGCCACAACGGCCTCGTCGCCGCGGCGTACTTGGCCAAGGCCGGCAAGTCGGTGGTCGTGCTCGAGAAGGAAGCGGCCTTCGGAGGCGCGACGACATCGCACAAAGTGTTCCCGGACTACGACGCGATGCTCTCGCGATACTCGTATCTGGTCGCGCTCTTTCCACGACGGATCATCGAAGAACTGGGGCTTGCATTTGAAACGCGCCGTCGGCGGATCGCGTCGTTCACGCCCTGGACCGATTCCGGCGGTCGGCAGCGTGGCCTCGTGTTGTCGAACGTCGACGAAGCCCGCTCACGCGCGTCGATGCATGAGATGACCGGGAGTGATGCGGCCTGGCATCGCTACCAAGAACTGCTCGGCCTCGAACACACGATTACCAGGATCGCCTGGCCCTCGCTGCTCGAACCAATCCAGTCGCGTGCGGCGTTTCAAGGGAGCCTGCGCACGGATGAGGAGAAGGCGGCGTGGCGCGCATTTGTCGAGCGGCCGCTCGGCGAGGTGCTCGAAGCCCATGCGGACCATGATGCCTTGCTGGGCTTGCTCCTGACCGACGGAAAGATCGGCGTCTTCGCCAGCGCCCATGATGCCAGCCTGCTCCAGAATCGCTGCTTCCTGTATCACGTCATTGGAAACGAGACGGGTGAGTGGAGGGTGCCCGTCGGCGGGATGCGAAGCTTGACCGACGCGCTCATTCGTCGGTGCCGGAGCCTCGGCGTGACGCTCGCCGCGAATGCCCCGGCCGTGCGCGTCGAAACCGGCCCCGAGCGCCACACGGTTTGGTTCGAGTCGGAAGGCCACGAGCGCTCTGTCGCGGCGACGCATGTGCTTGTGAATGCGGCACCGAGAACATTCGCCAGGCTCCTCGACGAACCTTGGCAGCCGAGTCCGGAAGACGAAGGCTCGGCCGTGAAGATCAACATGCTGCTCGAGCGCCTGCCGCGACTGAAGGCCGACGGAATCAGCCCGGCGGACGCCTTCGCCGGATCGTTCCATATCGACGAGGGCTATGCTCAGATGGAGGCGTCGTTTCAAGCGGCTCGCGACGGCAGACTGCCCGATCCCGCTCCCGGTGAGATTTATTGCCACACGCTCACCGACGACTCGATTCTCTCGCCGGAGTTGCGTGCCCGGGGCTACCACACGCTCACGCTCTTCGGCCTGGACATGCCCTGGCGGCTCTTTTCGGAAGAGAACAACGAAGCCCGTCGCGACGACGTGGCGCGACTCTACCTCGCGGGGCTCGATCGGCTGTGCGCCGAACCGTTTGAAGAATGCCTGGCCCGCGATCGCGACGGTCGCCCGTGCCTGGAGGTCAAAACCCCCAGGGACCTCGAAGCCGAGATCGGCCTCGACCAAGGCAACATCTTCCACAACGCGCTCTCGTGGTTTTTCACCGACGACGACGCGCTCGTCGGCACCTGGGGCGTTGAGACGCACCATCCGCGCATCCTGAGAGCCGGCTCTTCGGCCCTGCGTGGGGGCGCCGTCAGCGGGATCCCGGGGCGCAACGCTGCGATGTGCGTGCTCGGAGAGGGCCTTTGTGGCCGACCGGGTCAGGTCCGTTCGTGATCGCTGTCTGCACGCCCCGCCGGCGTTCGAACGAAATAGTCGGCTTCGCCTTCGGCGATGATGGCGTTCCAGATTGCGGCAAAGTGGCGGAGTTCGGCCGCTGAGCCGCGGCGCGCAAGGGCCAGGCTGCACCGGCCGATCACCTGCTCAAGGCGGGCTCGGGCCCGCCGCCAACGTGGCCCGCGAAGCGTGCGAAAGAGGTCACGGACTGTCCAGGGAATCGGCTTGCCCGACCAGAACCCGTTCCACGCTGCGCGCAATCGTCGGCTCGACTGCGCGACCGAAGCGGTTCGGCTGAACGGAAGCTCGGCGATCAACGGGTGGTCGGGATAGTCGTCGCGAAAGCGGCCCATCCCGCGGCCGAAGTCGAGAAGATCGTGGGCCAGCGACCGGAAATCGTTGTTGTTGAAGTGCCCCACGACGGCGTCATCGATAGTCGTGAAGCGTCGCCCCTGCCGGAACATTTCATGTCCCCAGACCAGCTCCGCAAAGTGGCTGTAGCGCAGGTCGAATCCGCCGGATTCGAAGTAAACATGTCGCGGCAGTGTGAAGCCCCGTACCGTCACCTTGTTCCAGTGGTCGGGGGCCATCCGTGAGCCGTAGTCGGCGTCGTAGAGGCACTGTTCGAGCTCGGCCATGCGGGAACGGTTGATGCCATAACTCTTGAGGCTGGCCCCGTCGTGCCTGCCGCCGTCTCGCCGGTACCACGCCGCGAGGTGCGCAAGGCAGTCGGCATTCGGGACGACATGGGCTTCGGTGAGCACGAGGATGGGACGCGTCGCGGCACGGCACCCGACATCGGCCTGAATGGCATATGAGTTTCCGTCCGCACGCAGCAGGCGGTCTTGTGGTCGAAGTCGTTCGAGGATCGGGGCGACGAGCGGCTCGTCCGCGGGCCCGGCAATCGTCAACAGCTCGAAGTTCGCGGCAGGAAAGTCCTGGTCGAGCCAACCGGCCAGGGCGGCGAGCGATTGCTGGCGATCATCCGACAGCGGAATGACGACGGAGAATTCGTACGGCCCGTCAGTCACACAAGTCCTCGATCCTTCATCACCATCCGGCCGCTTGCGGCATGAACGGTCTTATGGAAGCGGTTCGAGCGTGAGTGGGTCGCGGAGGGGGAGGTGCGTCACCTTCCCTCCGAAGAACTCCTTCATGCTCGCTCGCTTTTCGAGATCGCCGGGAGCGATTTCGTCCCAGTTTCCCACGACGAGGATCGCCATCGTCGCCGGATCGAGATGCTTCTTCGCGACCCGCTGGATGTCGGCTGCCGTCACCGCCTCGAGTTTCTCGCGATACGTTTTCCAGAAGTCGGACGGTCGCTTCGTCCACTCGTCGTTCACGAACACCTGGAGCATCGCAGGCTTGCTCTCGAACTGCCGCGGAAAAGTTTCGATCATGCCACGTTTGGCCGTCTCGATCTCGTCCGCGGGCACCGGCTCCTCACGCATCCGGCGGATCTCGTCCATCACGATCTTGGTGGCCAAAGCCACGGTGGCGTTCTTGCTCTCGAAGCTGGCCACGAACAGGCCCGGGTAGGTGACACGGGGCTGGATCGTGGAGCGCACCGAATAGGCGAGGCCCTCGTTACTGCGAATCTTCTGCATGAGCCGGCTCGTGAAGCCCCCCGCGCCCAAGATCTCGTTCATGAGGGCCAGGGGAATCGCGTCGGGATCGTCGCGCTCGATCGAGCGCTTGCCGATCACCACCTTGCCTTGCGGAATGTCTTTTGGAACGTGGTAAAGGCCGGGAGTCAGCCTGGCCGTAGGCGAGACGGGATCCGGGGCGACGGGGCCACGCTCGCGGCCTGCCAGGGCCTTCTCGAGTTTCCCGAGCATCTGCTTCGCATCAAAATCTCCCGAGACCGCAATGATGGCGTTGCCGGGATGAAAAATGCGGCGATGCATGGCGACGAGCCGGTCACGGGACAGGCCATCGACCTGCTTCGCAGTCGGCTCGGCGGCCTCGAAGTGATCCGCGCCGAAGGCGAGCCGCTTCCATTCGCGGGCCAGGATCGACGAGGCGTCGTCATTGCGCTCGGCGAGTTGGGCCAGCCGCTGCGACTTGTTCGTCGCCAGCCGCGCCTCATCAAACCCAGGCGTGAACAGCATCGCGAGAAAGAGGTCAAGGCTCTCGTCAAAGGTGCTTGCCAGGCAGTCGAGCGAGGCCGTCGTGAAGGTGTCGCCGGCATTCACTGCCACTTCCGTCGCCAAAAAATCGAGCGACTCGTCGAACTCCGCGGGCTTCATCCCGGCCGTGCCCCCTTCGCGGACAAGCTTTGCGGTGAACGCCGCGAGTCCCGGGAGGTCGGCAGGATCGAGCGAACTGCCTCCCTTGAACGTGATCGCGAGCTTTATCAGGGGCAGTTCCTTGGAGGGCGCGAGGAACACGACCGTGCCGTCGGGCAGCACATGCCGGTAGTCGGCCGCCGAAGGTGGCTCGAACGCAAGCGGCTTGAATGCGATGTCGTCGGGCCGCGCGGGCAACGACGTCGTCGAGTCTGCGGCATTGGCCGCAGGCAGGAAGGCGAGTGCGGCGACGAAGCCCGCCGCTCGAAGAATCGTCCGCGCCGTCATGTCCACTCCACGCTTTCAGTCTGCCTTGCGGCGATAGATCGCCACACTGCGGTTGGTCGGTTCAAAATACTTCTTGGCCACGCGGCGAATGTCGGCGGCTGTCACGGCCTCGTACTTCGCCGGGCCTTCGTTGATCTCCCGCCAGTCGAGCAGGGCTTCGTTGAAAGCCAACTGGATGAAGAGATTCATGTTGCTTTCGAGCTTGCGAAAGTTGCCCGCGGCGACACGGTTCTTCACCTTCTGCAGCTCGCGATCGGGCACCTCCTCGGCCTGAAGCTTTGCGAGCTCGTCGTACCAGGCCGCTTCGAGGCCTTCCGGCGTCGCATCACCGCGAGCCTGGGCCGACACAGCGAAGAGCCCGGCGTATTTGCGGGTGTCGGAATAGGCACCGGCCCCGGCGGCGATGCCGCGGCCTTCGACGAGGCCTTGGTAGAGCCTGCCGGTCCGCTCATTCAAGATCTCGGCGAGCATGTCGAGCGGATAGGAATCGACGTGGCCGGCCGGGACCGTGTGGTACCGGATCTCGACGCTCGGCGGAAAATCCCCCGACGCCAGCATCCGCTGCTCGGCAAGTTGACCCACTTCGAGCGTGACCACCGGCGGCGGGTCGCGCTCACCCGGCTTCAATCTCGAAAAGTATCGCTTGATGAGAGCCTTCGCTTCGGCCGGGTCAAAGTCGCCGACGAGGATTCCAAAGAGATTGCCTGGGCGGTAGTAGACGTTCCAGTAGTCCTGAGCTTGCTCGAACGTGTAGCTGTTCAAATCGCTCGGCCAGCCGATCACCGGCCACGAGTAGCCGCTCGACGCCCAGAACATGGCGTCGAACTGCTCCTCGAATTTGCCGGTGGGCGTGCTCTCGGTGCGGAGTCGTCGCTCTTCGTGGACGACATCGCGCTCCGAATAAAACTCGCGAAACACGCTGCCGTGCAGGCGGTCGCTTTCCATCCAGGCCCAGAGCTCGAGCTTGTTCGACGGCACCGTGATGAAGTAGCAGGTGATGTCGTAGCTCGTGAAGGCGTTCATGCCGCTGCCACCACCGCGGGTGTAGACCTGGTCGAATTCGTCCTTCACGATCGTGCCGGCCGCCTCGCCCCCGGGGCCACGCCCTTGCTGGGCGCGGATCAACTCGTCGAGCCGGGCTCGCAGCACGCGAAGCTGTTGCGTGTCGTTGGCGGGATTCCAAGGGTCGTCGATTTCTCCCTTGAAGTAGCGGTCGTATTGCTTGGTCCAGACGAGCCGATTGATTTCGTCGCGGATCGCCTTCTGTTCGGCACGAAACTCGGCGTCTTTCGCGGGATCGCGGGTGCCGATCGTGTCGGTGCCCTTGAACATCATGTGCTCGAAGAAATGGCTGATGCCGGTGATCCCTGGCCGCTCGTTCACGCTTCCCACCCGGGCCACCCAGCCGGCGCTCACGACATTCGGCTGGTCCTTGCGGGGCACGAGCAAGAACTCCATGCCGTTGTCGAGCTTGAACTCTTCGACAGCCACTTGCTGCCCGCTGGCGGTGCCGGCGGCCGCAAGCGCGGGCAAGAACATCGCGGCAAGCGACAATCGACGAAGGGCAGGGAGCATGCGTGACCTCGGGCCGGAGCTGCGGGACGGAGTTCAGGATTGCGGTCGTTATAGCTGCGCTGGGCGAAACCTGTCCGCGCGGTTGCCTGATCGACTCGCCGCGCGGGATATTGGAGAGAACCGAAGAACCACCGCAGGAGCAAGCATGACGCCGAGCCCGATTGACCCGACCTATTCGGCCTTCTCCAATCGCCGCGTCTCGACGATCGTGGCCGCGCTGCTCGCGATCGCCACAGTGACGGGGGGCATGTGGTTCGTCGCGACCGCGGCCGATAGCCCGCCAGAGACCGACAAGGTGGCTCTGTTCATGCGGGCCAAGCTCGCCCATTCGCAGAACGTTCTCGAAGGCCTCACGACGGAAGACTACGACCTCATCGAGAAGGGGGCACAGGAACTGGCCTTGGCGAGCCTCGACAGCAACTGGCAGGTGCTCCAGACGGAGGACTACGCCCGGCAGAGCGCCGAGTTTCGCCGTTCCTGTGGCACGCTCCGCGATGCCGCCAAGGCGAGAAACCTCGACGGTGCGACGCTCGCCTGGATGGACGTGACGCTCAAATGCGTCCAGTGCCACAAATACGTCCGCGATGCGAAGTGAGCATCGCCGCGTCGACTTCACGTGTGTTGTCAGAAAGATTCGTCATGGCCGTGTGCATGCGTTGGTTCTCGCTCGTCGCCATCGTGCTCATGTCGGCGTTCGTGCGGGCGGACGACGCGGCCGACAAGAAGGAATCGCCGAAGCCTCCGGAGACGGTGAAGGCGACGTCTGACGTGCTTCGCGAATATGAGTCGGTCGACACTCGGATCGAGGCCACGCGCACGGCCGAACTGGCCATGAACATGGAGGTGTTCTCCACCCTGGTCGTCGACACGATCCTGCCGCCGGGCACGCGGGTCAAGAAAGGAGCCATCGTTGCGACCTTCAAGAAAGAGAAACTCGAAGACCTGATCCGCGATGCAAAGTACGGCGTGCAGATGGCCACGATCGCGCTCGAGGAGGCCGAAACCAACCTCTCACGCGCGATTCTCATGAACGATCTGGATCAGCAGCTTGCCAAGCAAGCGTGGGCCCGGGCCCAGGAGGATGCCGACTACTACAAGCGGGTGGCGGCCTCGCTGGCGGCGCGCCAAGCGGAAAAGAACCTCGAATCGTCGCAGTTCCAGGCGGAGTATGCCAAGGACGAGCTCGACCAGCTCGAGAAGATGTACAAGGAAGACGAGCTCACGGAGGAATCCGAAGAGATCGTGCTCAAGCGGGCCCGCCGATCACTCGATCAAGCCCGGTTCTATCTGGAGATGGCCAAGGCCCGCACAGCTCATGTCCTCGAGACGGAGCTTCCTCGCGAGAAGACGAACCAAGAACAGTCGCTCGCGCGGGCCAAACTCGAGCACGAGAAGGCGATGACTTCCCTGCCCGCCCAGCGTCAACTCAAAGAGCTCGAGGTCCAAAAGCAGAAGTTTGCTCTCGAGAAGCAGCAGCGTGAACTCGAAAAGCTCGAGGCCGATCTGACCCGCCTGACGCTTCGGGCCCCCGCCGATGGAATTGTGTATCACGGCCAGGCCCGGCGCGGAGCCTGGCGCAACGCGCCTGGCCGGCAAGCGCGCGTGATCGAAGTCGGCGAGTCGATCCCGGACGAAGCCGTCGTCATCACGATCGCGAGCCTCGATGACCTCCGCCTGCGCGGCGAGGTGGCCGAGAAGCAGCTGGCTGCCATCCGCCCCGGGCTCACCGGTGTGGCCCGCCCAACCTGCGATCCCGAGCGGACATTTCAAGCGAAAGTCACCGAGATCGGGAACGTGCCGGTCGAGGATGGAAAGTTCGACTGCATCCTCTCGGGCGATCGAATCCCCGACGGTCTCGTGCCTGGCATGACCTGCGCGGTCAAGTTTCTCGTGTATGAGAACAAGAAGGCCGTCCTCGCTCCCAAGGCGTCGGTTTTCAGTGACGACGACGGCCAGTCTCACTACGTGTTCGTACCCACTGCCGACGGCCATGAACGCCGGGATGTCAAAGTCGGGAAAACGAAGGGGGACATGCTCGAGATTCGTTCGGGGCTCGCCAAGGGCGACACGATCCTGAAGTCCAAGCCTGACTAGCTGTCCGTGGAAAAAGCCATCCATGGCCTTTTTCCACCTAGGCCGACCGATGGAAAAGCCGAGGTTTCCCATGGTCGGCAGTCGCCGCCTCGTGCGGCGGCAGACTTGTTCCACGGTCTGCTAGGCTGGTTTGAAGCGAAGGGGCCGCAATGACGTCATCGCTGCGAACGCTCGCACTCCTTCTTATTGCCGTGGCGTGGCCGATCCTCGCCGAGGATGCGCCCACGTCGCCCGCACGCCAGCCGATCCTCGACACCCCGATGGATTTCAGTGCCGCTCCGGTGTTGCCGCCGGTCGACGGGCCGACCCCCGAGGCCTTGGAGCAGGCCATCGATCGCGGCGTGGCTTTCCTCCTCGCGAACCAGCGCCCCGACGGCTCCTGGGGCAGCCCCGATGAGTCGCGGCCTTATCAGGTTTTCGCGCCGATTCCCGGGGCCCATCACGCCTTCCAAGTGGCGACGACTTCATTGTGCGTCTCGGCGCTGCTCGAAACGAAGCCGGGTGATCCTGCGGTCGAGCAGGCCGTGGCCAAGGCGAGCCAGTGGCTCGAGGAGCGCCTCCCTCGGCTCAAGCGGGCGACCGGTGACGCGATCTACAACGTGTGGGGGCACATCTACGCGATCCAGGCGCTCGTGAGGCTCCATGATCGCACGGGGCAGACTCCTGCGGAGCGAGCCACGTATGCCAAGCTCGTGCGCGATCAACTCGACATGCTCGATCGCTACGAGTCCGTCGACGGCGGCTGGGGGTATTACGACTTCCGGGGCCAGGCTCGAAAGCCGACGAGTGACTCGATCAGCTTCGTGAATGCGGCCGCCCTCATTGCCATGAAGGAAGCGGAGGCCATCGGAGTTCCGCTCACGATGCGTACGGTCGAGCGTGCGATCGCCGCGACGCGGCGACAACAAAAGAAAGATTATTCGTTTCTCTATGGCGAGTACCTCAAGGAAGCGCCGATGCGGGAAGTGAATCGCCCGGCCGGGAGCCTCGGCCGCAGCCAAGCCTGCAATGCCGCGCTTCGGATGTGGGACGACGAGAAGATCACTGACAACGTGCTCAAGAATTGGCTCTACCGGCTCTACGTCCGAAACGGCTGGCTGAGCATCGGCCGCAAGCGACCGATCCCGCATGAGTCGTGGTTTCAGGTGGCGGGATATTTTTATTTCTTTGGCCACTACTACGCAGGCTATTGCGTGGAACTCTTGCCCGAGAAGGACCGGCCCGAGTACCGAGCCTGGCTCGCCCGGATCATCATCGACCACCAAGAGAAGGACGGCTCGTGGTGGGACTATCCCATCTACGGCTACTACAAGGCCTATGGCACCGCGTATGCGTTGATGACGCTCGCCCGCTGCCGGGACGGGCGGTAACGCCGCACGAGGCGGCGACTGACGACCGTGGGAAACCTCGGCTTTCCCATCGGTCGGCCCCGGTGGAAAAAGGCCATGGATGGCTTTTTCCACTTACATCTAGCCCATCACGATCGTGCGGCCATCGTGGACGAAGACCCGTTCTTCGAGGACCAGGCGAACGGCGCGGGCGAGGACGAGTTTTTCGACGTCGCTGCCGGCCTGGGCCATGCGTTCGGGGGTGAACGTGTGATCCACCGGCGTGACATCCTGGGCGATGATCGGACCGGCATCGAGTTCGGTCGTCACGAAATGCGCCGTGGCTCCGATCAGCTTGACCCCGCGGGCAAAGGCTTGGCGATACGCGGCAGCCCCCGCGAAGGCCGGCAGGAACGAGTGATGAATATTGATGAGCCGGCCGGCATAGCGGGCCACGAAATCGGGCGACAAGATCCGCATGTAACGGGCGAGGACGACGTACGCCGGGGCCCACGCGTCGATCGCTTCGGCGACGGCGGCTTCGTGGGCATCGCGGTCGAGCCTGTCGTGGGGTACGTGCGCGAAGGGCACGTCGAACCGCTCGACAAGCTTGCGGAGCGTGTCGTGGTTGCTCACGACGCCCACGATCCTGCCGGGTAACTCGCCCACCGCATCCAACAGCAAGAGTTCGCCGAGGCAGTGGGGCTCGCGGGTGGCGCAGATGACGATCGGCCGACGCTCGTCGCGGGCCACGCGCACGCTCGCATTCGTGGGCAGGACCGCCGCCAGCGCCGCGTGCAGCGAGTCAGCAGCGACCGGGCCGTCGGCCGCGGTCACTTCCGCACGAAAAAAGAAATGACGCGTGGTCGCGTCGACGAATTCCTGGTTGGCCTCGATGTTGAGCCGCTTCTGCTCGAGTACGCCCGTGATGCGGTGGATGAGGCCGACGGAGTCGGGGCAGTCGACGAGGACGATGTGGCGGAGCGAGAGGTGCATGACGGGACAAGTCTGACTTGACGGCGCCTTTCCGTGAAGTGCCGGCGCGAGGCGGCCCGTGTCATGTCGCCGGACGCTTGCGGTGGCCATCGTGGCCACCGCGGCGCTCGGAGAAATCCTCGCTTCGCCCTCCAGGCTGCGCTCGGCTTTCTACGCCGGCTCAATGGCGAGGGCCACTGGCAAGCGGGCAGGGTGGGTCGATTCGCGATGGCGCTTGACGCGGTGCGTCGGGAATCAGATGAAACACACATGAAACACGCCCGTCCTTTTTGCTTCGCGATGTCGACCAACAAGAAGTTGTTTTTGGGCGCGTTCGTGCTGCTCATCGTCGCCGGGCTGGGCGTGCCGGTGATATGGAGCCGCTATCGGCCAGCCGGGGCCGCAGGCAACAAGCCGTTCCCATCGCCGGAATCGAAGCCAACCGAAACAGGAGGCCCCCTCGCTGCAGCCCTCGTACGGCGGCCCGATGAGGAGATCGCCGAACTCCCGGTCCAAGCGTGCTGGTTGGCGCAATGGCAGAGCCCAACCCGGTACGCGCTGTCATTGGAAAACGGATCGCTCGACCGACTGGAAAGGCTCGTTCATGACGACGATGATCCGCGGGTATTGCTTCAGCCCATCGGCGATCTCGCATGGAAAATGCTTTCAGGCAATCCAAAGATCATCGTCGGGTCGGGTCGGTCGACGGTCTTGCCGGCCGATGTTGGGAAGCTGTCGGATCGTGACTTGTCAGCGGAGTTGCAGGATCTGCCGTACCTCGAGGGTGAGGCGCTGAAACCTGGCGCCGTTTTTCTCGTAAAGACCAGAAAGCATCACTACGCGCTCGTCTACTTTGTGACCGTCCATTCAACCTTCGGGGGACAACTGGAAGCTTACTTAGCTTGGCTCTATCAACCCGATGGTACAGCGCAGTTTTCCCCTTCCTCAGTTCGCTCCCTCCTGGAAAAGGGTCGCGTGGTTGCGGCCAAGGGCGGTTACACACCGCCCGAAGAACTGATGACCGGAACAGCGACTCTATTCAGTCAGGGAACGCCACAGGCCAACGTCTTGGACGTGACCATTGGCAAAACAAGACCCGCCCCGGAGAAGAAGCCGGCCGTCACCGTTTATCAGCAGGCATTCGCGTCGCCCTCGAGCCCGGCTTATGCCGCCATCGTGGACTACAACAGTGGCATGGCGGCGGCGAGTGACCTTTTCTATGACCAGGATGGCGAACGACTAGTCGCCGCCTCGGGCGTCATAACTGCGTTGAGGGAAGTCGGCGAGGAATCGTTGAGTGCACTGGATGACGACATTGATGCTGGTCCGATGGATGCGGAGAAAGCCGGTCGTGGCGGCCCCGCGGCCCTGATGTCGTATCAGACCTCACCGGGGAGCGCTCTGGCATTTCAAACGAGGGGTGGGCGTTGGGTTGTAGCGCGAGTGCTCAAGCGAGAGCAAGGCGGCTTGGTTCTCCATTGGGTGATGCAGCCCGACGGTTCCTCGCGTTTTCCAAGCATCGATACCGTGTTGCGGGATATTGAGAAACGTCCTGCAGCCAAACCGATTACCGAGCAGTTGTATCAAGCGGTTCAGGACAATGCGGCCTCCCCCGACAAGGTCGCGTCTTTGATAGATGACTTCGTCAAGTCGGGCGCGGATATCAATGCCTTGGTCGAGCCCGTCGGCGACGGAGCCCTGCATGCCGCCGTGCTCTATGGGGTTCCCAGTACGGTCGACGCGCTGCTGAACGCTGGCGCCCGGGTGGACCTTCGGTCACGCGGGGGCGCCACAGCACTTCACTATGCTGCGACGTTTGGGCGCACCGATAACGCAAAGATTCTATTGTCACACGGGGCGGATCCCCTGGCTCAGATGCCCGATGGAAGTACCGCCACTCAGATAGCTTCCCAAGCAAGGCCAGAGAATCCCGAGCTGGTTGCCTTGCTGCTGAGCCATATCGATCGTTCAGTCATGCCGTTGTCGACCGCCGCCTCGGTTGGGGATGTGCAGGCAGTCCAGGCGGCCATGGACAGGAAAGAGCCTATTGACGGAGTCGATGGCCGAGGGTTTACCCCGCTCTATTTCGCGGCGTCAAAGGGCCATCTCGAAGTAGTGGAACTGCTCGTGAAGGCCGGCGCGAACCCCTATGCCGTTTCATCTCCGCGGCGTCTTTCCCCGTTTGTCGCGGCGATTACAAATGATCATGGAAAGGTCGCCGAGGCGATGCTCGCTGAAGGCATTCCCAAAGACACGAACGTCGCGATGACGGCATTGAGTGTGGCCCTTCGCAAGGACATGACGGGATTGGTGGTTCAGCTCATTAACCGATTGCCTGGCAAGGAATCGCGTGAGCACGCAAAGCAACTCGTACTAGAACTCGGATCAGAGTCGACTGTCAGGGCGGTGGTGGAGGACATGTCGACCGTGCCATTGTGGGTGGCCGCGCGAATCGGGGCCGTCGATGCCCTTAAGCAAATACTCGAGGGCAAGCCCGATCTGGCAGAGTTCAATTCGGACGGGCTCACCGCCTTGCATGTGGCAGTGCAGAACGGCAATGTCGAGTGTGCGAGCCTGCTGCTCTCCGCCGGGGCGAATCCGAATGTGCCGACCGTTCTGCAAAGGGCTACGGCGTTGCATTTTTCCGCGATGGGCGGGGGGCGTGAGATCATCGACGAATTGCTCAGAAGGGGCGCCGATGTGAATGCAGTGTCCAAAGAGGGCTTTACGCCGCTTTACTACGCGGTCATGTTTCGTCGAGCCGAGGTCGTAAAGACACTTCTCGAACACCGCGCTGCACTCAAAGACGTGCCCGAGCCATCGGGGCTTACCAATCTCGTTCGGATGGCCGGTGATGACAAGGACATCGTTAAGCTGCTGAAGCGGAGCGGGGCCGTCCGGAGCGGGGCCGTCCGTTGAGGTCGATGTGACATGGTGGCGCCTTTCCGTGAAGCGCCAGCGAGCGGCGGCCGGAGGGCCGCGAAGGCCGCCGGGGGCATGGATGACCCGCCGGCCGTCAAGTCGGAACCCACGCGAGAACGACTTCCTCGACCGTCGTGTCGGTCTTCCGTGCCGGGATCTCGACCGGCTCGATGGCAAGGGCCTCGGGTGACCAGGCCAGGCGGATCGCTTCCAACTCGCGATCGATCTCTGCCTCGAATTCACGCCGGCGTTCTTCAAGCGTCTGGAGACTCTCTTCGGCGTGGGCGACGTCGGCCTGCTGCCGCGTCGCACGGCTGGCCGATCGCATCGACGTGGCCGCCTTGCCGATCGTGCGCGAACTGAACTTCTTGCGACCGAGCAGGGCGTCGAGCACCGCCGACCCGATCGACACATACGTCTGCATCGACTGATCCTTGGCCTGGGCCTTCTCACGCTCGACCTTCTGACGGGCTCGCTCGATGCGATCGTCGAGCGCGGCCAGTTTGGGCGCATGACGGCCCCGGAGTTTTTCGATCTCGGCGTCACGCTTCTCCCTCGCCTTGTGGGCGATGCGGAGGCGAAAGTCACGCTCCGATTCGTCAGGCTGCGAAAACTCGCCGAGGGCCTGAGCCCGCCAAGCGATCAGTTTGCTTGACCGCGCGAGATGATTCTTGAGGGCTGTGGCAAGCGCCGAGTAGCCGCGCGGGCCGGTGAGGATCGCGGGCAATGGTGCGAACGAGGCCGAGCGAGGGTTCGGCTCAATCTCGGGCGCCTCGGACAGCAGTGTGGCCGATTCCCAGGCAGACTCACCGAGCGATGTCGGTGCCGGAGCCAAATACAACTGCTCGCGGTGCTCCTCGATGCCCGCCGAGGCGAGCGAATAGCGCACGATCGCACGGGCGAGGATGCAGGGTGTGTAGTGAGCTTCGCGGGACGTTGCTCCGCGTGGATTCCCCGCGACAAAAACTTCCTTGATCCCGGGCGGGAGAATCGGCCGTGGCCCGCCGCGAGAGGCACCGGTGGATTCCGTGGCCGGCTTTGATGCGGGCGAGCTTTGCGCACCGGCGTCACTCACAAGCCGCCGAATCTCTTCGCGCACGAGCGGCCCACGGAGGTACGACATCGTCCAGCGCGACTCAAAAAGCGTCTCGTCGTCGCCGTGGACGGAGTGCATGAGGAACCGGCGCTGTTCGAGCCCCGAGAGCAAGCGGTCGAGGCGGGCTCGGTCGAACGAACCGCCGCTGCTGGCCGCCGCGCCCTCCAGGCCATCGAGCACGCGGGCCTTGTCGCGAGCCGTTTGCAGGCGTCCCAAAAACCAGAGCCCGGCGTTGGCCAACCCCTTGTAGTCGAGGTCGACAGGGTTTTGCGTGGCCAGCACCACCCCCAAGCCGTAGGCCCGGGCCTGCTTCATGAGCGTGAGGATCGGCGTCTTGCTCGGTGGATTGGCCACCGGAGGGACGTAGCCAAACACTTCGTCCATCAGAAACAGCGCCTTGAGCGACGACGTGCCCGGCTGCGAGCGCATCCACGAGATCGCCTGCCCGGCAAGGAGCGTCACAAACGCCATCCGCTGGGCATCGGAGAGGTGGGCGATCGAGACGACGGCAACTCGTGGTTTGCCGGATGGCGACCAGAGCAGCCGGCCGACGTCGAGGGGCTCCCCTTCGAGCCACGCTTCGAAGCCGGGCGCGGCGGCGACGGTATTGAGCCGTGTCGCGAGCTGAAACCGGTCTCCTGCCGAGTAGAAATTTTCGAGATCCAAAAAGCCGATGCGGTCGATCGGCGGCGTGGGGATCGTGCGGATGAGCGTGCCGAAGTCGACCTTTTGGCCTGTCGTCCAGAGGTGGTCGATGATGGCAGCCAAGAGGACGTGCTCGCGACTGGTGCCGGGTTCGGCGCTCATGCCCGCGAGGGCGAGGAGACTCGATACGAGCGACTCGATCCGTTCGCGACGGGCCTCGGCGTCGGCCAGGATGGCTTCGGGAGGCGCGTCAAAGCTCGCGAGCATGGCCAGCGGGATGCCGCTGGTGCTGCCAGGCGTGTAGACGGCGAAGTCAGCGGCTTCCCGCAGACGCTGGATGCGGTCGCCCGACTGTCCCGAAGCCGCCAGGCCTGCGGACCACTTGGCTGCCGTGCGGACGGCGAGTTCCTCCACCGATATGCCATCGCGGCGCGCCGCTTCAGGATCGACCCACGGCTCGAAATTCTCGGGGGCGAGGTCGGGAAACGTCAGGAGCACGTTGGCCAGGTCGCCCTTCGGATCGATGACGAGCGTGGGGATGCCGTCGAGCGCGGCTTCCTCGATGAGGCCCACAAGCAGGCCCGTCTTCCCGCTTCCCGTCATGCCCACGCACACGGCATGGGTCGTGAACCGCCGGGCGTCGACCAGCACGGGCTCGCCCGTCGTTGCACCTGTCTCGTCGAGCTCTGTGCCGAGATAAAAAACCCCGAGGCCTTCGATCGCGTCTGCCAGGCTTTGTTGTCGGGGCGATCGCATGGCCTCCATGCTATACGGCTTCGATGGGGAAGGGCAGTGAGGCCCCCGGGTGAATGCCGTGGAGGACTCGGGTTGGCCTGGTTGTTGACATTCGCTACGGTTCGCCCCCCTGAAAACAGGTTTCTTGATCTCCCCGACATTGTCCGGAGGCGGTTATGCGGCTTTTCCTTCTGGCGGCTTTGGTGATGGTCGTTCCCCATGCGGTGCGGGCGGAGGCTCCCGCGTCGATCACATGCGACGGCACGACGCTCGTGCTCAATGGTTCCGGGGCGCGCACCAAGTATCTCATGCAGATGTACATGGGCGGGCTCTACCTCCAAGGGCCCAGCAGCGACGCCGCAGGCATCATCGCGGCGGACGCACCGATGGCGATTCGCCTGGAGATCACCTCGGCGATGGTGACCAAGGAGCGGATGGACGAGTCGCTGCGCGAGGGTTTTCAGAACGCGACCGGTGGCCAGCTGGCGCCGATACAGCGTGAGATCGACCAGTTCCGGCAGTGCTTTGCCCAGCCGATCGCCAAGGGGGACGTTTTCGAGTTTGTCTACCTGCCGGCGCGCGGTGTGACGGTGGTGAAGAACGGCCGACCGGTCGGCGTGATTCAGGGGCTCGCCTTCAAGCAAGCCATGTTCGGTATTTGGCTGTGCGACCGCCCGGCGCAGGAGAGCCTCCGGGTTGCCATGCTCGGCAAGTAGACAGCCGCCGTGGCGTGGTAGCCTTTTCGGCATGGCGATTCCCCTTACCCCCGTCTCGCGCAGTGCCAGCGTGCTGTTGGTCGACGATCAGCCGATCATCGGCGAGGCGGTGCGACGGATGCTCGCGGGCGAAGAGGGCGTCGCCTTTCATTACTGTCGGGATCCTGCCGTCGCACTCGAACGGGCGGCCGAGGTCTGCCCCACGGTGATCCTCCAGGATCTCGTGATGCCCGAGATCGACGGGCTCGAGCTCGTACGACGGTACCGGGCCGACGAGCGTTTCCGGGACGTGCCGGTGATCGTCCTCTCCACCAAAGAAGAGCCGGAGGTGAAGGCCGAGGCGTTTGCCCTCGGGGCCAACGACTACATCGTGAAGCTGCCCGACAAGCTCGAACTCGTGGCTCGCGTGAAGTACCACTCGCGCGCTTACACGGCGCTTGTCGAACGCAACGAGGCCTTCGCGGCCCTTCAAAAAAGCCAGCAGGTGCTGGCCCACGACCTCGCCACCGCGGCTCATTACGTCCGCTCGCTGCTCCCGCCGCCGCAGACGCTCGGGAGCGTGCGGGCTGACTGGCGGTTCATTCCGTCAGCTTCGCTCGGCGGCGACGCCTTTGGCTACCACGACCTCGATCCCGATCATCTCGCCCTCTACCTGCTCGACGTCTGCGGGCACGGGGTCGGGGCGGCGCTCCTTTCCGTATCGGCCCTCAATGCGATCCGCAGCGAGGCCCTCCCGAACACCGACTTCCGCGATCCGGGGGCCGTCCTCGCCGGACTCAATCGGGCCTTCCCGATGGAGCGGCACAACGACATGTTTTTCACCGCGTGGTACGGCGTCTATCGCCGAGCTACGGGACGCATGCGGTGGTCAGGGGGCGGTCATCCTCCTGCCTTGCTTCTCGCCCCGGGTGGCGAGCGGAAACTCCTGGACTCCGAAGGACCGCTCGTGGGGGCTGTCGAGGGGCTCGACTACGCGGCCGACGAGGTGGCTGTGGCTCCCGGTAGCCGCCTCTATATCTATAGCGATGGGGCCTTCGAGATCAGCCGGACCGACGGCACGATGTGGCCCTTCCGCGAGTTCGAGGAAACCCTCGCCAGGGCAGCAGGAGCCTCCCCCCATTCGGGCGATCAGGGGGCAATGGACTCACTGCTGAGCCACATCAAGGGCCTTTCCGGGCGGGACGACTTCCAGGACGATTTTTCGATGGTGGAGGTCGCTTTTACCTAGCCGCCCGAGCGCGTTCGCCGATCATTGGCAGACGAACGGGGGTATTCATGCCACTCAGAACACCCGATCGTCAATCGCCCTTGATGACCGAAAGAATCTGCTGCTCGGTCAGCGCCTTGTTCCAGATGCGCAGGTCGTCGATCACGCCGTCCATGTACTCTGTGCCCGAGGAGTGCCCGATGTGCATCAGGTGCGCCGGCGTCATCAACTTCGGTGTGCCTTTGAAATCGATCTTCGCCTTGCGATCGCCGTCGAGGTACAAACGGCACTGCTTCGACACGTCATCAATCACAAACGTGACGTGGTACCACGTGTCCAGCTTGAGCCTGCCGCCCTGGCCGTTCGTGCCCGTGTCGTTTTCGTAGAAGTTCACCTTGGTCTCGATCCAGTTCTTGCCATCGCCGATGTCGCCGTGGACCTTGGCGTCGTTCACTTTCATGTCGAACGTGTGGTCGCCTCCGAATCGCGTGCCGAGGATGCCGGAGAACGTGGGCGGCTTCGTGAGCCTCACCCACGCCGCCACGGTGAAGGTGCTGATCTCAAAATCCTTGGCGTACGGAATCTCGATGGAGTTCGCTTTCGCGCGGTCGAAGAGCATGCCTTTGCCGATTTTTCCCTCGACGCTCGTGGCGCCGTGGATCAGGCCGTGATGCTCGCCCGCGGAATCGACCGCCTTGTCGCCCGTGTCGTCGAGCTTCCAATGCGCCATCGGCTCGGGGGCCTCGCTCAGCTTGCCGGTGGCGTTGAAAACGAGAAAATCGACCAGCTCATGGCACTGAAAGAAACCGCTCCACATGGTGTGGCCCTGCCCGTGCGGGACGAGCACATCCATCTTTCCACCGAGCTTCGCGTAGCGCTCAGCGACCAGGGCCGTGTTCGCGTCGAGCGGGACAACGGTGTCGACGTTGCCATGGATGTGGAAGATCGGCACCTTCGCCTTGGCCAAGGCGGCGAGACGATCGGGCGGGTTGTGCTCGGCGAGTTTCTCGGCGAGCTCTGTCTCGGTCATGCCGTAGGCGCCGCACGCCTTGGCGATGCCCGGATAGCTGGCGATGTTGCAGACGGGGTAGATGCCGGCGATGCAGCGGACCTTGTCGGGGTTATCCGCGGCCCAGCCGTAAAGCATCAGGCCGCCGCGGCTGCGCGCGAGCAGGCAGGCCTTGGTGTCGAAGCCGCGGTCCTGCACGAGCATGGCGTAGAGTTCATCGTAGATCGCACGCCCCTTGGGGCTGCCATACGACTCGCCGACATCCACGCCGGCGATCGCGATGCCCGCCGCGAGGAACCGCTCGAACATCCATTTCTCCGCGTCGCCCGGCAGGCCCTTGCCCAGCGTGGGGGCGTACAGGACCCAGGGAGTCGGCCCTTCCCGCTTCTGCGGCGGCAGGAGCACAAACGCCGTGCTGGCACCCACCTTGAACTCCTGCCGCGGCGGAACGGGGGAGGTCTTCTGCTGCGCGTCGGCGACGCCGCCACACACGAGAATGATCGCGACGACGGTAAGCACATTTGGATTCATGCTGAAGCACGGTTGGGGGGCGTGGGTGATAGCGGACGAGCCTGAAATCGATCAGTTCCACGTCTGACACGACCGGGGACGCCGCACCGCGTGGGCACGGGCTGTCGTCGCTTGTTGAGCATAGCGGGTGAGGTGAGATGCTGGTCCGGCGGCGGCCACCCATCCGCCTTGCTACTCTCGCCCCCCCCATTTGGGCGATCCGGGGGCGATGGACTCAATTCTAAGCCACATCAAGGGCCTTTCCGGGCGGGGCGACTTCCAGGACGATTTTTCGATGGTGGAGGTCGCTTTTGCCTAGCCGCCCGAGCCCCGTCTTGCATGGGGCAAGCAAAACCGTACACTCCGGTGTTTCGCGGTTTCGACCGGCCGCTAGCGTAGCTCAATTGGCAGAGCAGCTGATTTGTAATCAGCAGGTTGTGGGTTCAACTCCCACCGCTAGCTAGAGCGCGCTGGCGGCACGACGAAGAACCAGCGGCAACACGGCGCGAGCCAAAAAACGGCACAAGCCAAAGACAGGGCGCAAGTCAGGAGCCACACGCACACGCATTTCACACCACGCGGGGAGTTACCCAAGCGGCCAACGGGGTCAGACTGTAAATCTGATGGCTTCTGCCTTCGCAGGTTCGAATCCTGCACTCCCCACTGGATTCCCTCCCACACAACGCGGGTGTAGCTCAATGGTAGAGCAATAGCCTTCCAAGCTAAAGACGAGGGTTCGATTCCCTCTACCCGCTTTTCCGCACCCATCACCAAATCGCACGACATTCCAGGTACCGCACAACCCCATGAGACCAACCACGATCACGCCGCTGCTGTAGCTCAGTTGGTAGAGCACGTCCTTGGTAAGGACGAGGTCAAGGGTTCAAGTCCCTTCAGCAGCTCTTCCGAGACCACGGCCGGCGTGTGATCGGTCGCGTTTCTCGGGCGACACCAGTTCCCGTTCACACGTTCTGTTTTCATTTCCGAGGAGTTCTAAGGAGACACGATGGCGAAGGATACGTTCAGTCGGACCAAGCCGCACGTCAACGTCGGCACGATCGGCCACATTGACCACGGCAAGACCACTCTCACCGGCGCCCTCGTGGCGGTTCAGGCGGCCAAGAATTTGGCCGTCGCCAAGAGCTATGCCGACATCGCCAAGGGCGGTACCGTCCGCGACGACACGAAGACCGTGACCATCGCGGTCAGCCACGTCGAGTACGAGACCGAGAAGCGTCACTACGCTCACATCGACTGCCCGGGCCACGCCGACTTCATCAAGAACATGATCACCGGTGCCGCCCAGATGGACGGTGCGATCCTGGTGGTGAGCGCCGCCGACGGCCCGATGCCGCAGACGCGGGAGCACATCCTCCTCGCCAAGCAGGTCGGTGTTCCGGCTCTCGTGGTGTTCCTCAATAAGGTCGACCTCGTGGACGATCCGGAGCTCCTCGATCTCGTCGAGATGGAGATCCGCGAGCTGCTCACGAAGTACGGCTTCCCTGGCGACGACGTGCCGATCATCCGTGGTGCCGGCAAGCCGGCCTACGACAAACCGGCCGATCCGGCGGCCAACAAGTGCATTGGCGAACTGCTCGACGCGATCGACTCCTACATTCCGGAGCCGGTTCGTGAGCTCGACAAGCCGTTCCTCATGGCCATCGAAGACGTCTTCTCGATCGAAGGTCGTGGCACCGTGGCCACCGGTCGTATCGAGCGGGGCATGGTGAAGGTCGGCGACGAAGTCGAAATCATCGGCCTCAAGGAAAAGGCCGAGAAGACGACCGTCACCGGCGTCGAAATGTTCAAGAAGGTGCTCGACAGCGGACAGGCCGGCGACAACGTCGGCTGCCTCCTCCGCGGCGTCGCTCGCGACGGCATCGAGCGTGGTCAGGTGCTCGCCAAGCCGGGCTCGATCAAGCCCCACAAGAAGTTCGAGTGCGAGGTGTACGTGCTGTCGAAGGAGGAAGGTGGCCGTCACACGCCATTCTTCGCCGGCTATCGGCCGCAGTTCTACTTCCGCACGACCGACGTGACCGGCTCGACCAAGCTGCTTGGCGGCGTCGAGATGTGTTCGCCGGGCGACAACGTGAAGATGGAAGTCGAGCTCATGGTGCCGATCGCCATGGACGACGGTGTTCGCTTCGCGATCCGTGAAGGCGGCAAGACCGTCGGTTCGGGTGTCGTGACCAAGATTCTCGAGTAAGACAAGGAAACAGACTGAGGGTGAGGGGCGGCCGTGCGGCCGCCCCTCACTCACAGGGGCGTAGCTCAACTGGCAGAGCGCTGGTCTCCAAAACCAGAGGTTGCGAGTTCGATCCCCGCCGCCCCTGCAGCCGTTGCCACGGCGCGTCGTCCGGACGCATCGTGGTCCGCCGTGTGAGGCGGAGCGGCCTGGAATGCCGGGCATGTGGCTGATGTGCCGGGGTTGCAACCTGGCTTGGAAGCCAGCGACAGGAAGATGGCCGCATGGCAGCGACAGACAACCAGGTTGGCAGTGGCTCGCTTCTCGGGAGCGTCCTGAGTGTTTCGCTCTACAAGCGAAACCAGGGGCGTTTTGCCCGACAGGTGACCTTTGCCGCGCTGGCGGTGGTGCTCGGCACCGGGGCCTGGCGGCTCTCGCAGATCGTGACGGCAATGGCGTCGGGCGATGCCAGCGGCGCAGCCGATCTCGGGGTCGTGCGGTTCGTCGTGCCGGGGGCCATGATCGCCTTGGCGGCGTGGGTCAGCTTTCGGATCGTGAACATCCCTCGGTTTGCCGAGTTTTTGATCGCCGTCGAGGCCGAAATGGCGAAGGTATCATGGCCGAGCGGCACGGAAGTGTTTCGCAGTTCGGTGGTGGTCATCTTCCTGATTTTTTTCCTCGCGGCTCTCCTGGCCGGGTTTGACTTCTTCTGGTGGTTCCTGCTTCATCCGCAGGAGCTTTTGTCACTGATTCGCGGGGGCTCGGTCTGAGCCGGAGTTGCACTGATGAACCAAGACGATCCCCATCCTGAAGACGAAGTCACGCCCCCGGTGGCCCAGGCGGCTGCGGCCCCTGAGGAAGACGAGGACGACGGCCCTGTCGAGATCGCCGATCCGTTCGAGGGGGATGAAAACGCCAAGCCGATCGAGGAGTTGCTCGACGAGCCCGAGGTGCCCTCGATGGCGGGCATGGACTGGTACATCCTCAAGGTGCAGAGCAATCGCGAAGACTCGACGGCCGAGGCTCTCAAGCGGCGGATCATGCTCCAGGGGATGGAGAAGTGGTTCGGCGAGGTGATCGTGCCCAAGGAGCAGGTCACGGATTTCAAAGGGGGCAAGAAG
>CAZCHF010000010.1:33179-37317 GCA_964498325.1 uncultured Candidatus Kuenenia sp. | reverse complement strand
GGCTACATCCTCGTGCAGATGGCGCTCAACGACGAGACCTGGTTTCTCGTGCGCGAAACCGGTGGCATCGGCGACTTCACCGGCTCTGCTGGGCGGCCGAGCCCGATGCTCCCGCAAGACGTGGCCAAGCTCCTTCACAAGAAGGAAGAGGAGACCGCCGACGCGCCGAAGCTCAAGATCAACTTCAAGAAGGGGGACCGCGTGAAGATCAACGAGGGCACCTTCGAGAATTTCGAGGGCGAGGTCGAACAGATCGACGAGGCCAACGGTCGCGTGACGGTGATGCTCAGCATCTTCGGCCGCTCGACCCCCGTGGACATCGAATACTGGCACATCGAGACGGTGTGATTCCAATCCAATTCAGTCAATCAAGATCAGCTCACAATCAGTAAGTCTTAAGGGACGACGACGATGGCAAAGCAGATGGTTGGTCAGGCGAAGTTTCAGGTGCCGGGCGGGCAGGCCACTCCCGCGCCGCCGGTCGGTACCTCGCTCGGTCGATTCGGCATCAACCTCGGCCAATTCGTATCGCAGTTCAACGACAAGACCCGCGAGGCGGCAGGCATGCCGATCCCGGTGGTGGTCACGGTCTACAACGACCGGTCGTTCGAGTTCGTCACGAAGAGCCCGCCGGCTGCGGCGCTCCTGAAAAAGGCGGCAGGCCTTGCCAAGGGGTCGGGCGTGCCCAACAAAGACAAGGTCGGCAAGGTCACGGTGGCCCAGCTCGACGAGATCGTTCGGCTCAAGGGAGCCGATCTCAACGCCCGCGACGGCGAGCATGCCCGCCGTATGATCGAAGGAACCGCCCGCAGCATGGGCATCACCGTCGAAGGCTGATCGTTCAACAGTACGTCCACGAGCTCCAACCCGCTTCCTGAATTCACCCATGACTGCCACTGCCAAAACCAAGCGGATGCGTGCGGCCCAAGCCGTTGCT
This sequence comes from uncultured Candidatus Kuenenia sp., assembly GCA_964498325.1. Lineage (GTDB taxonomy): Bacteria > Planctomycetota > Planctomycetia > Pirellulales > UBA1268 > QWPN01. Next base: position 36,380 of record CAZCHF010000010.1, on the reverse strand, counting down.
CCCAAATCCGACGCCCCCCTTCCCCTCGCCGAGGCGGTCGAGGCGCTCAAGAAGTTTCCGGCGCCGAAGTTCGATCAGACGATCGAGATCCACATGCGTCTGGGCATCGATCCCAAGCAGGCCGATCAGATCGTCCGTGGCTCGCTCGTGTTGCCGCATGGCATTGGCAAGTCGAAGCGCGTGGTCGTGTTCGCGAAGGGCAATCTCGCCGAAGATGCGAAGGCGGCCGGTGCCGAAGAGGTCGGCGGCGAGGAACTGGCCAAGAAGATCAAAGAAGGCTGGACCGACTTCGACGTGTGCATCGCGGCTCCCGACATGATGGGGCTCGTGGGCCCGCTCGGAAAGGTTCTCGGGCCCCGCGGCCTCATGCCGAGCCCTCGTGCCGGCACGGTCACGGCCGACATCGCCAAGACGGTGGGTGAATACAAGGCAGGCAAGGTCGAGTTTCGAAACGACCCCACCGGCATCGTGCACGCGGTCGTCGGCAAGGCGAGCTTCGATGCTGCGAAGTTGGCCGACAACATCCGTGCCTTCATCAATCACATCCTGTCTCTCCAGCCCTCGAGCGTTCGTGGGCAGTACGTGAAGAGCATCTCGATTTCGGGGACGATGACGCCAGGCGTCATGGTTGCTGCGTAAGGAACATTGCCATGAGCAAAGCCATCAAAGACATGCTGGTCGACGACCTGAAGCGCCGCCTCGACGGGGTGGGCGAATTGATCGTCGTGAGCCTCGGGACGCTCGACGCCCAAAAGACCACGGCCCTGCGGCAGCAACTTCGCAAGAAGCGGATCAGCCTCCAACTCGTGAAGAACAGCCTGGCCCGACGGGCCACCGCCGGTACCCCACTGGCACCCGCGCTCGAAAAGGGCGAGGGCATGCTGGCGATCGCCTGGGGTGGCGAGGATGTGGTCGATCTGGCCAAGGAACTTGACCGCCTCACCGGCGTCAAGGATTACGAAGGTCTCGAGTGCCGCGGCGGTGCCCTCGACGGGAGCCGTCTCGAAGCGGCCGACATCAAGGCGGTGGCGAAGTGGCCTACGCGGACCGAGCAACTCTCGATTCTGTCGGGCCAAATCTCGTCGCTGGGAGCGAAGCTCTCCGGTCAGATCCTTTCGGCAGGCGGTGGCTTGGCCAGTCAGCTTGCCTCGCGGGTCGAGGACCTCGAAAAGGCAGGCGGAGAGGCGCTGGCAGGATAAAGTCAACGCCATTTTTTTGGGGGGGCTTCACCCGCGAAAAATTCATGGTAAACCAGGGGGCTCGGCTCGGAGCCCTGAGTTCAGTACCGGGGCGAAGGCAACACCGAACAAACGACACCATGTGCGGCGCCGTCATCATGGCGGCCCGCGATACTTCAAGGGAAAGGATCAGGAGCGATGGCAACGGCTGAGGCAACGCGTGAATTTTCTGCCGAGACAAAGGAACTGGGCGACAAGATTGTCGGCCTGACTCTCAAGGCGGCCAAGGAGCTCTCTGACTATCTCGACGAAGTCCATGGCATCAAGCCGGCCGCTGGCGGCGCTGTCATGATGGCCGGTCCGGTCGGTGGTGGTGGCGGTGCCGCTGGTGGTGCCGAGCCTGCTGCTGAGAAGACCGAGTTCGACGTGATCCTCGAGAACTTTGGTGACAACAAGATTGGTGTCATCAAGGTTGTGCGTGCGGCCACGGGCCTGGGTCTCAAGGAGGCCAAGGATCTCGTCGAAGGCGCTCCTGCCAAGGTCAAGGAGGGCATCTCCAAGGCCGACGCCGAGAAGCTTGCCAAGGAACTCGAAGAGGCCAAGGCGAAGGTCTCGATCAAGTAAAACCATACGAAAATGCCTGCCGGGCGCCACTCGTTTGGCGACCCGGCTGGCGTTCGGTATGCTTTTTGCGTGATCGCCGCCGCTCTGCCTCTGTTTCTGGCTTTTTGGTTGTCTTCGGCTTTTTGGTCTGTCTCTCTCGTCCGAGCCTGTTTGCCCGCGGGCTCCGTGTCGTCTGGTTCGCGGCTCGCTGCTGCCGCGTCGTTCTAAATTCTTCGAGGAGTCGATTTTCCCTATGGCAACTCGCGCCGTTCGCCGCCTCCAGCCTGGTGAAGTTCGTCAGTTCGGCAGTCGCCGTGTCACGCAGCCCGTTCCCGACCTGACTGAAATCCAGACTCGGTTTTACGACGCGTTTCTTCAGTACGACGTGCCTCCTTCGAAGCGCAAGGATCAAGGCATCGAGGGCGTGCTCCGGGAAATTTTTCCTGTCGAGAGCTACGACAAGACCGTCAAGCTCGAGTATGTGCGCTATGAGCTTGGCAAGCCGCGGTACAGCCCTGACGAATGCCGTCAGTTGCGGCTCACCTACGGCCGTCCACTGCGCGTCTGGCTCCGGCTGACTCGTGAGCAACCGATCGAGGAAGAGGTCTATCTCGGCGACGTGCCGATCATGCTCGGCGGTGGTGAGTTCATCATCAACGGTGCTGAACGCGTGGTCGTCAGTCAGCTTCATCGGTCGCCCGGTATCGACTTCGTCGCCGACACCGAATCGACCGACCGCAAGACCTACAACTGCCGGATCATTCCCGAGCGCGGAAGTTGGATCGAGTTCAACGTGTCGAAGAAGGACACGCTTCAGGTTCGGATCGACCAGAGCGGCAAGTTTTCGGCGCTCACGCTCTTGCGGGCGATGGATCCGAAGTACAGCCGTGATTCGGAGATCCTGAAGCTCTTCTACAAGACCTCCAAGGAGAAGGTGGCCGGAGCGCGAAGTGTTCCCAAACTCGTTGGCAAGATTGCCGTTGACGACATCGTCTATCCGAAAGCGAGCGATCGCGCGGGCGAGGTGATCGTCGACGCCGGTGGCACGATCACGCAGGATCAGGCGGAACTCATTTGCACATCGGGGCTCACGGGCGTGGAGGTGATGGAGGAGCAGAAGGTGCCCCTCATCATGAACAGCCTGCGGGAAGACGCCGAGGAGTCGAAGCGGCGAACCGGCGTGGCTCCGAGTCATGAAGATGCCTTGGTGCGGATCTACCAGCGGCTGCGGCCGGGCAATCCGCCGGCGCTCGACAAGGCGAGGGTGCTCTTCGAGGAGAAGTTCAAGGACACCAACCGCTACCGTCTCGGTCGGGTCGGTCGTTTCCGCATCAATCGCAAGCTCGGGCTCAATGTGCCCGAAACGGAGATGACGCTTCGGGCCGAGGATCTGATCGCCTCGAATCAATCGCATCCCGCG
>CAZCHF010000010.1:0-33169 GCA_964498325.1 uncultured Candidatus Kuenenia sp. | reverse complement strand
CCTCGATTCAATACATGCTCAAGCTCAGCGAGGGTGAAGGTGAGGTCGAGGTCGACGACATCGACCACCTCGGCAACCGTCGCCTGCGTACGATCGACGAGCTTGCAAGCGACGAGCTTCGCAAAGGCTTCTTGAAGCTTCGCCGCACCGTGCAGGAGCGGATGAGCCTCAAGGACGTGGCGGAGATGACGCCGCGAACGCTCATCAATCCCAAGAGCATCTCGGCCGCCATCGACCACTTCTTCGGGCGTGGCGAGCTCTCGCAGGTGGTCGACCAGACGAACCCGCTCTCGATGTTGACGCACGAGCGGCGGCTTTCGGCGCTTGGCCCAGGCGGTTTGAACCGCAAGCGCGCCGGCTTCGAAGTTCGCGACGTGCATATTTCGCACTACGGCCGGATTTGTCCGATCGAGACGCCGGAAGGCACGAACATCGGTCTGATTTCGAGTCTGGCGATCTACTCGGGCGTCGACTCCTACGGGTTCCTCGTGACCCCGTATCGCAAGGTCTCGAAGTGCAAGCTGACCGACGACGTGGTGTGGCTGCGTGCCGACGAGGAGCACGAGGCCCATCTTGCTCCGGCCGACACGATGGTCGAGAACGGCAAGCTCGTGGGCGACACGATCATCGCCCGCTACCGTGGCGACTTCATGCTCGTGCCGAGCGAGGCGATCGAATACATCGACGTGGCGCCGAGCCAGATGGTCGGCGTGTCGGCGGGGCTGATTCCGTTCCTCGAGCACGACGACGCCAACCGCGCGTTGATGGGCTCCAACATGCAGCGGCAGGCCGTGCCGCTCTTGGTGACCGAGCCGCCGATCGTGGCGACCGGCATGGAACGGGACGTGGCCGCCAACTCCGGGCTCATCGTGCGGGCCGCCCGCAAGGGGACGGTCAGCTACGTCGATGCCACCTCGATCGAGATCACGCCGGCCGGTGCGGCTGGGGCGGCGGGCGTCGACACCTACGAGCTTCGGAAATACTCCGGGCTCAATGAGCGGACGTGCCAGAGCCAGAAGCCGATCGTCGCCCTCGGCCAAAAGGTCGAGAAGGGCGAGGTCATCGCTGACGGTGCTGCGACCTACAAGGGAGAGCTCGCTCTCGGTCGCAACGTGCTCGTCGGCTTCATGGCGTGGGACGGCTTCAACTTCGAAGACGCGATCATCATCAGCGAGGAGTTGGTGGAAGACGACGTCTACACCTCGATCCACATCGAGGAATACGACATCGAGATTCGTGACACGAAGCTTGGCCGCGAAGAGTTCACCCGTGACATCCCGAACGTGGGTGAGCGGGCCCTTCATAACCTCGACGAGAACGGCATCGTTCGGATCGGCACGTATGTGCGGCCTGGCGACATCCTCGTCGGCAAGGTGTCACCCAAGAGCAAGACGGAGCTGTCTCCCGAAGAGAAGCTGCTCCACGCGATCTTCGGCCGGGCCGGCGAAGACGTGAAGAACGACTCGCTCGACGTGCCTTCGGGTGTCGAGGGGATCGTCATCGCCACGGAAAAGTTTTCGCGGCAGATGAGCCTTTCGGAAGACGAGCGGAAGGAGTTCCAGCAGCAGCTCAAGGAGGTCGAGAACGCCGGCAATCTCCAGATTGCCGAGGCCTTCGCGGCGATGGTCGCCGAGATGGAGAAGGTCACCGAGAAGCCGTTGACTGCCCCTGATGGAAGCCCGCTCATTCGCAACCAGGACCACAAGGTCGTGGCGGAACGGGCGGTGGCTTTCCGGATCGACGATCTCGTCAGCCGGTCGCCCCAGAAGAAGGCCGATCTCGAGCGGATCTACAAGACGATGTGGCCCGCGGTCGACGAGGCGATCGACGGCCGTGAGCGCAAGCTCAACAGCATGAAGCGAGGCGACGAACTTCGCCCCGGCGTGCTCCAGATGGTGAAGGTCTACATTGCCGCCAAGCGGGTGATCTCGGTGGGCGACAAGATGGCCGGCCGCCACGGCAACAAGGGTGTCATCGCCAAGATCCTGCCAAAGGAAGAGATGCCGTTCCTGGCTGACGGTACGCCGCTCCAGATTCTCTTGAATCCGCTGGGCGTGCCGAGCCGTATGAACGTGGGGCAGATCCTCGAGACCCACCTCGGCTGGGCCGGCAAGGTGCTCGGCTTCCAGGCCGTCACGCCGGTCTTCGACGGGGCCAGTGAAGACGACATCAACAAGGCGCTCGATGAAGCGGGGCTTCCGCGGCATGGCAAGGCGCAGTTGTTTGACGGTCGTACGGGCGAGCCACTCGAGCAGGAAACGACCGTGGGCTACCTCTACATGCTCAAGCTCCACCACCTGGTGGACGACAAGGTGCATGCACGCTCCACCGGGCCTTACTCCCTCATCACGCAGCAGCCGCTCGGCGGCAAGGCTCGCTTCGGCGGTCAGCGCTTCGGGGAAATGGAAGTGTGGGCGCTCGAGGCCTACGGTGCCGCCTACATCCTTCAGGAGTTGCTCACGGTGAAGAGCGACGACGTGGAAGGGCGGACGAAGATCTACGAGAGCATGGTGAAGGGCGAAAACACGCTCGAAGCGGGCACTCCTGCCAGCTTCGACGTGCTCACGAACGAGATTCGTGGATTGGCGCTCAACATGCAGTTGGAAAAGCGTCGGGTGTAGGCCTTGGTGTCACGCATCCAGCGTGACAGTCGATGGTTGGTGAGAACGGTGTCAGTGGTTGATCAAAAACGAACGAAACGACCTGGGAGATACAGCACGTGAGCATCGGTGAAGCCACCTACGATCGCGTCAACGATTATTCGGCCGTGAAGATCAGCCTGGCCCGGCCGCACGACATCCGCAGTTGGTCGTTCGGCGAGGTCAAGAAGCCCGAAACCATCAACTACCGCACGTTCCGTCCCGAGAAGGACGGCCTCATGTGCGAGAAGATCTTCGGACCTGAAAAGGACTGGGAGTGCTCCTGCGGCAAGTACCGCGGCATGAAGTACAAGGGCATGATCTGCGACCGTTGCCAGGTGAAGGTCGCCCACAGCCGCGTCCGCCGGAAGCGGATGGGCCACATCGAGCTCGCCGCGCCGGTCGTCCACATCTGGTTCTTCAAGGCCGCTCCCAGCCGGCTCGGGGCACTGCTCGACATGAAGACGTCGAGCCTCGAGAAGGTGATCTATTTCCAGGATTACGTCGTTCTCGATCCGAAAGACACGCCGCTCAAGAAGCAGCAGTTGCTGACGGAAGAAGAGTTCCGCGAAGCCCGCGCCACCTACGGCGACGGTGCGTTCGAGGCCGAGATGGGGGCCGAGGCTGTCCGCAAGCTGCTCCTGTCGCTCGATCTCGTGTCGCTGTCGAAGGAGCTGCGCGAGGAGCTCGCCACGACGAATTCCAAGCAGAAGAAGAAGGACCTCGTCAACCGGCTCAAGATCGTCGAGAGCATCCGTGACAGCGAGAACAAGCCGGAGTGGATGGTGCTCGACGTGATCCCGGTGATCCCGCCGGACCTCCGCCCGCTTGTCATGCTCGACAGTGGCAACTTTGCCACGAGCGATTTGAACGACCTCTATCGCCGCATCATCAACCGCAACAACCGGCTCAAGAAGTTGGTCGATCTCAATGCGCCGGAAGTGATTATCCGCAATGAAAAGCGGATGCTCCAGCAGTCGGTCGACGCGCTCTTCGACAACAACCGTTGCAAGCGGCCTGTGCTCGCCTCGAGCAACCGTCCGCTCAAGAGCCTCACCGACATGATCAAGGGCAAGCAGGGGCGCTTCCGCGAGAACCTGCTCGGCAAGCGCGTCGACTACTCGGCCCGCTCCGTGATCGTCGTCGGCCCGACGCTCCGCCTGCATCAGTGCGGTCTGCCGAAGAAGATCGCGCTCGAGCTCTACCAGCCGTTCATCATCCGGCGACTCAAGGAGCTCGGCCATGCCGACACGATCAAGAGCGCCAAGAAGATGCTCGAGCGGAAGGACGCCGAGGTGTGGGACATCCTCGAGGAAGTCATCCGCAACCATCCCGTGCTTCTGAATCGTGCCCCCACGCTCCACCGCATGGGCATCCAGGCCTTCGAGCCGGTGCTCGTCGAAGGCAACGCGATCAAGCTCCATCCGCTCGTCTGCAAGGGTTTCAATGCCGACTTCGACGGTGACCAGATGGCGGTCCATCTGCCGCTGTCGATCGAGGCTCAGGTCGAGGCGCATACCCTCATGCTCTCGACGAACAACATCTTCAGCCCGGCCAACGGCAATCCGATCATCTCGCCGTCGCAGGACGTGGTGATGGGTTGCTACTACCTCACCATGTCGCTCGCGGGCCGCAAGGGGGAGGGCATGGTGTTCCGCGATTTCGCCGAAGTCGAGATCGCCCACATCCTCGGCAAGGTCGACACCCACGCGAAGATCCGCGTGAAGCTGCCGCCGACCCGTCGTCTCAAGACCGCGGAGGGCGAGGCCCAGTCCAAGCCGGGGGCGGTGATCGAGACCACCGCTGGGCGCGTGCTCTTCAATTCGATCCTGCCGGCGCCGATGCTCTTCTACAACATCCCGATGAAGTCGGGCGAGCTCGCCCGCGTGATCTCCGACTGCTATCAGTTGACAGGCCGTCGCAGCACGATCGACCTGCTCGACGACATGAACCGCATCGGGTTCAGTTGGAGCACCCGCAGCGGCCTCTCCTTCGCCACCGACGACCTCATCACGCCGTCGAGCAAGACGAAGATCATCACCGACGCCGAGAAGGAAGTGATGAAGATCCTGAACCGCTACCGCAAGGGTGTCATCACCGACGGCGAGCGGTACAACTCGGTCCTCGACGCCTGGACCCATGCCCGTGAGCAGATCACGAAGGACATGATGGCCGAGCTCGAGCAAGACACCGACGCCAAGCCGACGCGTCGCAGCGGCTACGTCAACCCGATCCAGCTCATGGCGCAATCTGGCGCCCGAGGTGGTGTCGAGCAGATCCGTCAGCTCGCCGGCATGCGAGGCCTCATGGCCAAGCCGTCCGGCAAGATCATCGAGACGCCGATCAAGGCGAACTTCCGCGAAGGCCTCACGGTGCTGGAATACTTCAGCTCAACCCACGGTGCCCGCAAGGGGTTGGCCGACACGGCACTCAAGACGGCCGACTCGGGATACCTCACGCGTAAGCTTGCCGACGTCGCCCAGAACGTGGTCGTCACGATGCACGACTGCGGCACGACGCAGGGCATCGAGAAGACGGTGATCTACCGCGGCGAGAAGGTCGACGTGAGCCTGGCCGACAGCATCCGTGGCCGGATCAGCCGCACCGAGATTGCCCATCCGAAGACGGGCGAGGTGATCGTCCACGAAGACGAGCTCATCACGCGGAAGCTCGCGGCCCAGATCGAAGAGCTTGGCCTCGAAAAGATCCAGGTGCGCAGCCCGCTGACCTGCGAAGCTCCGCTCGGCGTCTGCCGGCTGTGCTACGGCATGGATCTCTCGACCGGCTCCATGGTCGAAGAGGGCATGGCCGTCGGCATCATCGCCGCCCAGAGCATCGGCGAGCCGGGCACGCAGCTCACGATGCGGACGTTCCATATCGGTGGCGTCGGTCAGCGCGCGATCGAAGAGAGCGAATCGAAGTCAAAGCGTGCCGGTACGGTGAAGCTCACGCGTCTGCGGACGGTGCAGAACGAGCAGGGCGAGGCCATCGTGCTGGCTCGCAACAGCGAGATCGCCATTGTCGATGCCAAGGGGCACGAACTCGAGAAGTTCGAGATTCCTGCCGGTGCCATCCTCAAGGTCAAGGAAAACGACGAGGTGAAGGCGGGCACGGTGCTTGTCCAGTGGGACCCGCACTCGATCCCGATCCTCGCCGAAGTGGCTGGCAAGGTGCGATACGAGGAAGTCATCGAAGGCGAGACGCTCCGCGTCGAGAAGGATCCCAGCGGTCACTTGCGTCGCATGGTCATGGAGCACAAGGGGGTCTACCACCCGCAGATCGTGCTCGAAGACGAAAGCGGCCAGATCCAGGAGTTCTACTATCTGCCTGAGAAGGCCTACATCGAGGTCGAGCCGGGCCAGATGGTGAAGGCCGGGCACGTGCTGGCCAAGACGCCTCGCGAAGCGAGCGGCACGCAGGACATCACCGGCGGTCTTCCCCGTGTCACGGAGATCTTCGAGGCCCGCAAGCCGAAGGATCCGGCGATCATGGCCGAGAGCGACGGCAAGGTCGAAATCAGCAAGGAGAAGCGTCGCGGCAAGCGGTCGATCATCGTCCGCAATGAAAGCGGCGTCGAGCATGAGCACTTGGTCGCCCACGGCAAGCATCTCCGCGTGCACACCGGCGACTACGTGCGTGCGGGCGAAGCCCTCGTGGACGGGCCGCTCGTGCCCCACGACATCCTGCGAATTTCAGGCGAAGAAGAGGTTCAAAAATACCTCGTGCGTGAGATTCAGAACGTCTATCGCAGCCAGCGCGTCGACATCGACGACAAGCACATCGAGATCATCGTTTCGCAGATGCTGCGGAAGGTGAAGATCGAGAGCGTCGGCGACACGAACCTGCTGCCGGGCAGCGTGATGGACAAGTTCGAGTTCCGTCAGGCCAACGATCGAATCGCCGATTGCGTGAAGATCACCGACGTGGGCGACAGCGACCTGACCATCGGCGAGATCGTGCCGAAGGCGGCGCTGGCCGAGAAGAACGCGCAGATCGAAGTGCTCGGCGGCACGCCCGCCAAGGGCACTGCTCCCAAGCCGGCTTCGGCGAGCACGCAACTCCTCGGCATCACCAAGGCGAGCGTGCAAAGCTCGAGCTTCATCTCGGCGGCCAGCTTCCAGGAAACCACGAAGGTGCTCACCGAGGCGGCGCTCGCCGGCAAGACCGACAACCTGGTCGGCCTCAAGGAGAACGTCATCCTCGGCCACTTGATCCCCGCGGGAACGGGCTTCGGCACGTTCCAATCGGCGGAGGTGCGGGTGCGTCCGGAGGCGCTCGACGCCCTGCGAAGCGATCGGGAGAACCTTCTGGCCCGTCAGTTCCCGCTCCTCGAGTCGGCCGGCGACGCCGCCACCGAGCAGGAGTCGCTGGGAGGTGGCGTCGCCACGCTCGAGGGCCCGACCGACGGCGAGTGATCGTTGTCGGGCCGGGGGGGGCCGGTTGTAGCGATCCGGACGGGCCTTGGCCCGCTGGCCGGCACGGCCGTTTTTTGAACGGCCTGCAGGGGCGAAGTACGCTTCCTATGAGGCTTTGCCCGGCGGGTTTGCCGGCGGTCTCAGAGGAGTGATGCCATGCTTGCGGCTCGTTGGTGTTGTGTACTGGTCATTGCCCTCCTGACAGCCTCGGCGGCCGGCCAACCCTACAACCCCTATGCCACGCCGGAGGAGGCGCCGCCGCCGGTCGCTGCTGACGGCACGATTCAGTGGGGCGTGTTCTTCAAGTCCCCGAAGATTCAGCAGAACTACGAGCGGCTCTGGAATCTCGGGGCCTGCCGAAACACGAACAAGGCCATTCTCGAACCCGTCAAGAACAACAAGCTGATCATCGATCGGCTGCCCGAAGCGGAATATGCAGGGGTCGTCGACGGAGCCGTAGGCACGATCGCCGGGGGGATGATCGCGTTTCAGCAGGCGCCGGCAGCGGGCTCCGAGCCACTCGTGGCCCAACTCCATCCGGCCGGTGTTTCGAAGCTTCGGGTGACGGGGCGGGTGCCCGGGTCGATCCTCCGGCCGGGCCATGTGGTGCGCATGGTGACGGAAGTCGATTCCAAGGGGCGCGGCAAGGAGCCGGTGAAGGCCTTCGAGATCGTGACGCCTCCGGCCGACTTCAAGCCCGATGCAGTGCGTCCAGACACCCGCGGCGAGATCGTCGCGGCCGTCAAGTCGATCAGCGGCAATGTGGTCATTCTCAACGTTCCAGTCGGCAAAGTGCGTCGTCTGACGTTCGAGTTTGCTTCGGACTCGGTTGCCACACTCGACGCCGCCCAGGTCGACCTCATCGCCCCGGGTGACTCGATCACCCTCAAGGGCCGCATCTGGAGTGGCGAAGGGGCCCTCGGGGGGGGCACGGTATTCGCCTCTGAAGTGAGCGTCACCAAGCCGGCGTTGCCCGGCGAAGTGACCGTGACCACGCGGCGGTAGGTCGTTTTCAGGATCGCTGTGGTGCTTACCCTCCCCATCCAAGCCCCCGGCGCGAGCCGGCGGATAGCGACGGCAGTCAGCCTCACGGCTTGGAAGGCAGGCGGTCGAGTCGAGTTGCTGGAATACACATGCCAGCCGGTTTACAGTGTGAAAATCGTTGGAACCGGCGAGGCATGCGATGAAGCGGTCGGTGGCCTGGGCCGTGAAGGGCAGCGGGAAGGTTCCCGTGACGCGGGTGGCGGCTCGCACCCTTCGCAAGCGGCTCGAGACCGTGTGGTCCGAGCTTCGGGCCGCTTCCCGGCGTCAGCATGACCCCGAGCGCGTGCACCAGCTTCGTGTGGCCACGCGACGAACTCTCGCGGCCCTGAAAGCCTTCCAGGATCTCGTGCCACGGAAGCACCGAAGCTGGTTTGAAAAACGTCTCCGAAAAATCCGTCATGCCGCTGGAGCGACTCGGGACCTGGACGTGCTGACCACAGGGCTCGCCAAGCCGACCGATGCCCGAACCAGGCATGCCAAACCGCTGTCGGCACAGGCTCGCCTGCGACTGGTGACCATGCTCACGAAACGACGCGATGCTTCCCGGGAATCGATCCGGGCCATCCACGAGAAGCTCACGGAGGACGATTGGCGGGGGCATGTGGAGCGGCTCATCGACGCCGTCATCTCCGGAGACTCCACCGAGTCATTCCTCGGGTATGCCCAGCGGCGGTTTCCGGTCATGCTCGATCGTTTTTTTGCGAAGGCTGACCGAAGGCTCGGGACCGCCGACGAGATTCACAGGCTTCGCATCGCCGGCAAGAAGCTGCGGTATGCATTGGAGATTTTTGCGGTTGCGATTCCTGCCGCCACGCGGGCAACGTCCCTCGACGCTCTCGAGACGCTCCAGGAAACCCTCGGAACCTTCACCGATCACGCGGCCGCGGCCGATCGGTTTCGGCGATGGGCTCGCGAGGACGGCGTGGGCGTCGATCGGGCGACGCTTGTCGCCCTGCGTCGATACGAAGATCATCGCGCGGAGAAGGCTCGTCGCGCCTTCGCGAAATGGTGGAAGCCCTCGAGGCGGCGGGCCCTTCGAAGAAGCCTCGAACAAACCCTCGAGCGAGTTTCCCCGTGACACGATCCTGCACAGCATCACCCGCCATGACGAACGCCCGTGGCTCGACCGCGTGCCGCCAGGCCGCCTTGGTCTTGGCCGTCAGCAGCATCATTGCCGGCGGGGCCTGCCAGCCGTCGACCACGGCGCCCTCGACGACGTCTATCGAGTTTGGGCCTACTCGTGAAGGCAGCAGAACGGCTCCCTCGGCTCCGCCCCCCGGCATGGTGTGGATCCCCGGAGGGGAGTTTTCGATGGGCTGCGCGGACCCTCGCGGTGCACCCTTCGGGGGCGTCGATCCCATGGTCGATGCTCGTCCGATTCACCGTGTGAAGCTCGATGGTTACTGGATCGACGCCAATCCCGTCACGAACGCCGACTTTGCCCGATTCGTCGAGGCAACTGGTTACGTAACGGTGGCGGAACGCGTTCCGAAGCCCGAGGATTTTCCTGGGGTGCCGCCTGAGGCGCTGGTCGCCGGGTCGATCGTGTTCACACCTCCGACGGAGCCAGTACCGCTCCGTGATATTCCTCAGGCCCATCTCCGCTGGTGGGCCTATGTGCCAGGAGCCTGCTGGAAACATCCCCTCGGCCCCGGCAGTTCAATCAAAGGCCACGACCACGATCCGGTGGTGCATGTCGCGTATGAAGATGCCGAGGCCTACGCGAAGTGGGCCGGGAAGCGACTGCCGACGGAAGCGGAGTGGGAGTTTGCGGCGCGTGGCGGCCTCGCGGGGGCACGCTATCCGTGGGGCAACGAGTTTTGCCCTGATGGCAAATGGATGGCCAACACCTGGCAGGGGAAGTTTCCCATCGAGAATACGGCGGATGACGGTTTTGCCGGGATCGCCCCGGCCGGGAGCTATCCGGCCAACGGCTACGGTGTGTTCGACATGTCCGGTAACGTCTGGGAGTGGTGCAGCGACTGGTATCGCCCCGACACCTACGCCCGAGCGGCTCGGCGCGGCGTCGTCGAGAATCCGCGCGGCCCCGGCGACAGTTTTGATCCCGTCGAGCCGGGTGTGGCCAAGCGCGTGCAACGCGGCGGCTCCTTTCTCTGTAGCGAGGTGTACTGTGCTCGCTACATCACCGGGAGCCGCGGCAAAGGGGAAGTCTCGAGCGGCACGAACCACCTTGGGTTTCGCTGCGCGAAAGAACCTTGAGTTCATGCCTGCACGCGGCTCGGGGGCACACATGTCATGTCGCCGGACGTGATGCGACGGGCATCGTGCCCGTCGCATCACGTCCGGCGATGTGACACGGACGGTCATTCGCGGACCATGCAAGTCAGCGTCGCTTCATCAGCTGCCGGAGCTCAGTCAGCGAGCGGGTGTTCGCGACATCTGCAGGCTCCAGGCCCGCGCGGCGGGCTTGGAGGACACCGCATCGCATCACGTCGAGACCACCGGTGGAATGCGCGTCGGTCGAGATCACGAGTTTCACGCCGGCGGCCTTGGCCGCGGCGGCATGACGGTCGTCCAGGTCGAGCCGCCAAGGATTCGCGTTGATCTCGAGGAACGTGCCCGTGCGGGCGGCGGCCTCGATCATCGCCTCGATGTCGACGTCATACGGTGGGCGGCGGTTGATGAGGCGGCCCGTCGGATGGCCAATCACCGATACGTACGGATTCTCGATCGCTTCGATGATCCGCGAGGTAATCCGGTCCCGGGGCTGGTTCTGGCCGTAGTGAAGGCTCGCGACGACCCAGTCGGCCTGGGCGAGGACGTCGTCGGGAAGGTCGAGCCCACCTTTTTCCAAGATGTCGACCTCGATGCCCTTGAGGACAACAAGCGGTGGATCACCGTCGGCCGCAAGCGACTCATTGAACCGGTCGATCTCCGCCCACTGCTTCAGAAGCCGCTTGCTGTTCAAGCCATGGGCCATCGTCACGCGCTGGCCGTGGTCGGTGATCGCAATGTAGGAAAGGCCGCGAGCGATCGCGGCACGGGCCATTTCGGCGAGCGTGTCTTCGCCGTCGGTGGCGGTCGTGTGCATGTGGAGGTCGCCGCGGATGTCGGCAAGCTCGATGAGCACGGGCAGTTCACCACGAGCAGCGCGTTCGATCTCGTCGCGCCCCTCACGCAATTCGGGTGGAATCCATGGGAGACCGACGGCGGCATAGACATCGGCCTCCGTGCGGCCAGCGACCGCCTTGCCCTTCGACGCGGGGGGCGAAGGATCGGCTTCCTGCCCGACCTTCAGCTCGAAGACGCCGTATTCGTTGATCGTGAGACTGCGGTCGCGGCCACGGCCACGCAGCTTGACGTTGTGCTCCTTGGATCCGGTGAAGTACTGAAGGGCCGCGCCAAACGACGCCGCGGGCACGACGCGGAGATCAATCTGCAGTTTGTGTGGGCCGCGGATACTCGTCTTGGTGTCGCCGCGCAGGAGCACGTCGACGGTCTCAGGCCACGCCACGAATCGCTCCATCACCTCGGTCGATGCGTCACTCTCGACGAGAATGTCGAGGTCGCCGACAGTGTCGCGCCCGCGGCGGAGACTTCCGGCAGCCTCCGCTTGGGTGACCGCCGGACAGCCGCGCATCCACGCGAGCAACTCCTGGGCGATCACGTCAGCGTCGTTCCAGAGCATCCGCGCGCGGTCGGGATCGCGGGCAAACGCGAGGTTCTCGAGGATCGCCGCTTCAGTCTTCGCCCCAAACCCTTTGATCGACTGAACGCGGCCCTGCTGGCAGGCCTCTTCGAGGGCGGCGAGCGAATCGATCCCGAGCGTGTCGACGAGTGCTTTGACCTTCTTGGGCCCGAGCCCCGGTACGCGCATGAGCTCGAAGACGACTGCAGGCACTTCGCGCTCAAGCTGTTCGAGCTGCGGAAGCCTGCCGGTATCGAGCAGCGTTTCGATCTTGGCGGCCAGGTCGGTACCGATGCCGTCGAGATCGGTGAGCGATCGTTCGGGGTCGTCACGCACCGCCGCGATCGGTTCGAGCAGTCCGTCGATCGTGCGGGCGGCGTTGCGGTAGGCCCGCACCCGAAACACGTTGTCGCCGCGATACTCCAAGAGATCGGCGACATGCTCGAAGGCAGCGGCGATGTCGGCGTTGGTCACGGCTATCGAGCCTTCTGAAGCGCTTCCGTGATCTTCGCAACGAGGTTCGACGGTAACGCGCCGTAGTGCAGCGAGGCCACATGGATCTGACCTTCGCCGGTGGCCCACGTCAGGAAATCGATGACATCCTCACGCTTGTCGGGATCCAGATCGGCGCTCACGATCGCCCAGCACGTGCCCACGATCGGGAACGCGTCTGCACCGGGGGAGTCCGTCAACGAGTAACGAAAGTCGGCGGGGATAGGCTGCGAGGAGTCGGCCGCAGCTGCCGTGATCGACTTCACGGAGGCTTCAACATAGACACCGTGGCGATTGCGCACAGCGCCATGAGGCAGCTTCGTGGCCAGGGCGTGGCTCAATTCGACGTAGCCAATTCCGCCGCTCGTACGGCTCACGAGGTCGGCCACGCCTCTGTTCTTTCTTGCCTGAACTCCAACGGGCCAATTCACGCTATCGCCGGCACCGACCTTTTCCTTCCAAGCGGCGCTGGCCTTGGAGAGATAGTCGGTCCATACGTTCGTCGTGCCATCGCCGTCCTTGCGGACCACGACCGTAATTGGCAGGTCGGGCAGGGCGACACCCGGATTGCTGGCGGCAATGCCTGGATCATTCCAACGCACCACATTGCCGAGGAAGATGTCTGCCAGCAAAGGGCCGGTGAACTGAATTTTCAGGGGGGCGCCGTCGGCATCGGTCACGTTGTAGGCTGGAACAACAGCGCCCATCACCAATGGCACATGAAGCATGGTGCCGCCGGTTTCGGCAATCTGAGCGTCGGTCAGCGGCGCGTCGCTGCAGCCAATATCCAAGAACTGCAATATCACTCCCTCGACACCCTTGCTCGACCCCTTGGAAAGATAATCCAACCGGCATCCGGACTTCTTCTCGTAGATGGTCGACCAGTGATCCATGATCGGCTTCACGAACGCCGTTCCACCGGCACGCAACATCGTCGCGGGCGCGCTCGGCGCAGGGCCGGCCACGCCGGACGCGGGAGGGGGCGGTAACGCATCGGCCGAGGGGCCTGGTGCCCAACTCCAAATGCCGAGCGCGACGAGCACCACCGCTAGCGCTGCGCCAACCGAAATGCCCACCACCTTCACGGCGCCCGTTCCAAGTGGCTCGCGCGGGGACTCAACCGGCGCTTCGGAGATGGAAAGCGCCGGCAAACCTGCCCGCGATGCCGCCGTTTGCGCCTCGACAGGACCTTCCACGTCGGGCGGCGGAAAGAAGACATCCGACGCCATCGCCATTTCCGGCAACGATTTGGAAGTCGCCGAGAGTTTCCCGGAAATCGTCTCGCTCGCAATGCCTACCCATGACGGCGATTCCAAGTGGCCACTCACCGAGGAACCTTCGGCACGACGATCTTGCATTTTTGCGGGGAGACCGGGGGATGCAGACAACCCAAACTGGAAGTTCGCCGCGCGCGGTGGCGGCATCTTCTCCGGCGGTGGCGGCGGTAACTCGATGGTGGTCAAAGGTGCGAGCGCCGCGATGACTTCGAGCGGGGACTGGTATCGATCGGCCGGACTCTTCTTCATCATCCGGTTGACGATCTCGATCAACTCAGCCGGTACGTCGGTTCGCAGCGAGACGATCGGCCGCGGTTCCTCGGTCTGGTGTCGCAGCAGCTTCTGCATCACCGTACCCGACCCGGTCGGCAGTGCGCCCGTAAGGAGGAAATATGCCGAGCAGCCGAGGCTATAGATGTCGGACCGAATATCGGCCCGACCGCTCTCAATCGCCTGCTCGGGCGCGATGAAATCGGCGGTTCCCAGGATCGCGCCAGGATCGAACTGCTGCGTCAAGCCTCCCTGGTCTTGCTGTTCGTCGAAAGTGCGTGCAAGACCGAGATCGAGGAGCTTGACGACTCCGGAGCGATCGAGCATCAGGTTGCTCGGCTTGATGTCGCGATGAACCAGCCGAGCAAGGTGCGCCTGCTGCAAACCGATCGCGGCCTGCCGAAGGTAAGCCGCCGCCTCTTCCGGACGCAGTGGGCCGTGGTTTGCCACGAGCTCCTGAAGGTTGGCTCCGTCGATGTATTCCATCACGAGATACGGCCCACTCGACGACACATCCGCGTCGAATACGCGGCCCACGTGCGGATGATCGAACTTCGCAGCCGTTCTCGCCTCCCGCATGAATCGCTCAACCGCGCCGGGCCGCTTTTCAAAGGAACGATCCAACAACTTGATCGCGACGAATCGCTCGAGTTTGAGATGTTCGCACAACAACACACGCGCTGTGCCACCCCGCCCAATGCTGTCGACGATCTTGTATTTTTCGTCGATGAAGAAGGCGCGATCGCGACAACGCCCCGAAACGAGGTGACGGGCCTGAAAGGCCGTCAGGACACCGTCGGCGATCATCTGCTGCACGAGCTGCCGGTTATAGGCGACTTTCCGGTAGCGTGCGATGACATTCTCGGACAGCAACCCGCTGGAGACGAGGTGATCGAAAAATACCCCGACAGTAGTCTTTGGTACGGTTTTTTGATCGTGCATGCGGATCCACTCTCAAAACCCGACCGAGGGCAATATGACGACCAACATACAGTCGCGTCGCGAACAGAAAACGTCGACCACGCGATTGGCCGAAAGCCAATTGTAGTGTGGTTTGGAGTCGCCCGGAAATCGTTTAGGCGACCCTCGGTCAACTCGACTTGTTCGAACGGCAGCCGGCCTTGATCGAGCATGACGGCCGTCGCCCTCTTGGCAGCCCTCCTGCTGCAGCGGACATCCTGTCCGCGCCCCTGGCCCAGGTCGCATAATCCTCATGCACGTAGGCGAACCGGTGGAGTCACCGCCGGTGTCGCCCGTGCGAGGAGGTGCTGCACCGGTTTCAACTCTTGCCTATGCGTGAGTGGGCTCGCGCCCATCGCGTTCTCGGTGCCTTGACAGATGGGTGATCACGGTACTAGTTTTCTCACGCCTGCCGATTCCTCCCTTATGGTTCGCTCCCGCCACTTTTCTCTCCGAGGCCATCGTGGTGTTCCCCTGGATTCGCCGTCGCTTCGGTTCGTCTTCGCGAGCGTCCCGTCGACGAAGTCCCCCCCGTTCACGGCTGGGCGTTGATGTTCTCGAGGCTCGTGCCCTGCTCGCGCTGACGATCGGCGAGCCTTCTGGCGTCAACCCGCCAGAGAATCTGGTGGCCAACGGGAGTTTCGAAACAAAGGTCCTGACCAGGGCTTGGGACACCTTCGCTCCTCCAACGATGCCTGAAGATCCGCACCAGATATTCGACTGGACCATCATCCGGACCGGCAAGATCATGGCTGAGGTGCAGAGGGTCGGCCTTTCGACGTGGGTTGCCTCCGAAGGTGATCAATGGATCGAACTGGACGGTGACGAGACAGGCCCTGGAGTCGGCTGGAACAAGACGGCTGAAGGGCGTGCAGAACAGGGGCTGTACACGATTCAACAAGACGTGTCGTCGTTGACGCCCGGCAAAACCTATTCCCTGAGTTTTGACTTTGCGGCCAGGCCCGGCACGAAGCGAACCGAGAATCAGCTTCGTTACCGTGTGCTCGATGCCGCGGACACTTCCCAGGTGGTCGTGGGGGGTGATCTCATCGCGGAAGTGACCCAGGTCGTCGCGAAGAGCACGCCACCTCGATGGCGGACTGCGACGGAGTTTTTCGTCGCTCCGGCAAGCGGCCAGGTCAGGATCGAGTTCACAGGCCTCGGGCCGAACAACACCTTCGGCATGTTCCTCGACAACGTCGTCGTCGTGCCGGTGGTTCTTGATCTGGACGTCGACAGCGACAACGACGGCACGATCGAACACTCCGACGTGGAAGAAGCTATCGAGGATGAATGGCTGGGGCGACTCGTGCCCGTGGCGGTCCCCACCGAGTCAGAAAAGCCGTCAGCTACGCTCGAAGTGAAGATTGGCGGCATTCCAATCAACGCCAACGCCGTGCGGTTCACGGGAGACCCGAGTCTATTTCGACTGTGGCGCAGAGACCCGAAGGGAGCGTGGCCCGAGGATCAGATTTTCTTTGGCGAAGGCTTCGTTTATTCGGCATCAGCGCTTGGTATGACCGCCGGCGCGTGGCGCACATTCTACGTTGAGGCGCTCGACACACGTACGGGATCGATTGGAATCGAAGTCGATACCAGTGGCGATGGCCAGTGGACCGTCATGGACAGTGCGCTCCTCACAGGCATCCAGGTTGACCTCGACACCGACAGCAATGACGACGGCGGCATCGATTCGGACAATACATGGGCCGGGACTGACGACCCGTTTGAAGCCTTTGACCCGGTCGTCGTTCTTGCGAACACCGGCGACGACGACGATGATGGCGTGCCAAACTTCGCCGAAGGCTTTGCGTTGGATGCCGACCTGGCGGCGCAACTCGCTGCGGCAGGACTGAGCGCCGGCGAAGCGTCAACAACGAGCTTCGAGCCTTTTGTCTTGACGATTCCCAACGCCACTGATTTGGGAGAGTATGTCGAAGTCACGTTCTCCTACTCTGCGTCAGACCCGCTCGAGATGGAGCTCAATGGCACGAAAGTAGTGCCGAAGGCCGGGCAGGGCCGGTTCCGTCTTTGGACCAAGGACGGCAGTGAGAGCCGCGACGGCCGCGACGTGATGGCGGGTGGCAATTTTGTGCCGGCGAACGAACCGATCAGCCTCGGGCAGCTTGGGCTGGGTGGCGGTGTCAACAGCGTTGTCCTCTTCTTGGAAGCGACTGGAGCGAGCTCCGACGAAGGCGACCCCATCTCCGTAAAAGTCGGGAAGGCCGGCGCTTCCTCCTCCGAAACTGCTCCGACCGCGAAAGACGCCACGCGCGCCAAGAGCCTTCAATCCGGCCTCGTGTTCTCAACGATCCGTGACAAGGGCGATGGGGCGCCCTTCAACGAAGCAGACGGCGACCTTGATGCCGACAAGACACCCTATCTCCCGTTGAATTCCGATGACGATGACAACGACGGGGAGGTGGATGGAAATGACACGGACAAGCCGACGGATGCGGAAAATGACCTCCTGCCGTTCAGGATCGTCCCCAAGCCCGGCGATCCAGTGCCGGTGTCCTATCAGTTGGGATTCGAAAACGCCGAGCTTCGCGTGTGGAGAAATACCCCGGACGGAGTGAAGCGGGTGTTTCCAAACACGACGATCAAGCCCGAAGCGAATGGGGCTGAGGTCCCCCTGCTCCTCGAAGCGAGAGGGGACAGCGCCACTGTGGCTAAGCTGACACTCAAACAAAAGCTTGATGCGAAGGGCGACTTCCGAGTCGTCGAGAAGAGAGAAGTCCGCTCCTTTTTGGTGAGCGGCCCCAGGAATGTTCCTGGCTACGCCAAATATGAATACGTCGCGACCGGCGGTGGCGACGCGAATGACAGTTCCTTTATTTCCCCTTCGGTAGGCGAGGAAGTCGAGGCGTTCGCTTCCAACCAAGCGGACAAACAGACCGTGCTTTGGGGCGCGGGCGGCGAGTTTGGGAAGATCCGATACAAACCTTCGGCCGATTATGTTTGGGCATTTGATGTTGCAGTCGTCCTCGTCGATATCAACACTGACCCGCTCGTTTCGAAATTGACTCCAGGGACAGCAAGTCCCGTGCAGAATGCGCAGCAACCCAATCGAATTGACACCACGCGATATCACCAAACGGGAGACACCCCAGAGCCGGCGATTGTGATGTCGGCGACGATTCGCCAGGTTGTCGGTCCAGAACGCCTTGTGTCCGGGAACAAGGTAATGTTCGGGGTTCGGGACATAGAGGTTGGATGGTCCCAGACGTTGAAGTTCACGAAGTATGCCTATCACTACGACAATGAGGATCTCGTCAACGTTGTCGGGCGCTCTGGGGTGGGCGAACTCCAAGGGAAGGTGTTTTCAGATGCCATCACTGTGGCGTGGAAGCCAGGGGTGACGTATGACGAGTTCTGGGATCTTGAGCGATGGTTAGACGGGGCCAGTCCGGTGGACTTAGTTCGGAAAGTAGACTTTGAACTTCCTTGGTATGACAAAACTGGCGAGACCGCTGCTCAGGTCGGTGACGTAGTCACGATGCCGTTCAAGGATTTTGTTGCGGACGCCAAACAAGAGGAGTTCGTGCTCCGTGCGATCGACGTTCCTCAAGGAAACGGCCTGCGTTTTGAAGACTGGGATCCGACGAAGACTCCAGGTGGCTATGAGATGGTGTTCGACTTTACCTCCTATCTCATCGTTCGCACGAAAGACACAGAGAATGGGGCGGACGGCATTTACACCATGCGCATGAAGGGAGACTGGCAGTTTGACGGCACTGGAACGTACGTTGGCGCCGGGCCCGGGGACTTTGGCGTCTACGATCCGATCGGCGGCGGGGTAACGGTCGTCACTCCACTTGGTGAAGTTAAGAATGGCAGTCGGCTGGTGCCGACGACGCTTCTTGCCAATGCAGTTTTGCCCTGAATATCACGGGTACCAGATGAGAGTGTTTGTCGCAGTAAAAAGTTGCGCAGTATGCATGGCGATAGTTTTGTGCGATCGCTCCTTGGCCGACGAGAGTCTGGAAAGCCAGAGCGCAGAGGCGCCGCCACCGGCACGTGTTGAGATTGGTCCGGAAGAATTGACACTGCGCCCGGTGAGCGTGACTGATTGTTATTGGGAGACAGTGACTGAGTGGCGATGGCCAAAGAGAAGGTGGGAGTTGGACGGCGATGGGCTCGGGCTCCCAATGCCGTTTTTGTTCCTCGCCGATTCAATCGTCGTTTGGCAAGACACCTTCGTGTTTGAGCGAGATCTGGCGAGCGGCGAGGTCGTGGGAAATAAGGCATTGCGTATGTCTGAGAGACCCATCGCCTTCTGTCGCATGCCCAACCTCGCTGGGTGGGTGTGGATGGAAAATTGGCGCAAAGCGGCGGTTCCCAGTGCTGTGTACATGTCGTCGAGAAGGCCTTCCGAGACGGATCCAGCGGCGAGCGCAGTGTTACGAAGGTTTGTTGGAGAAACCCGTAGTCGCTCCCTCAGCCAAGACGCCGCCGCCGCTGCTCAGAAGAATGGCTTGCATTTCCGTCTTCTCGCTAGCTCTCCCGACTCAAAGCGAATGCTCGGGCAGAGCGGGGCTGCCAATCTCATGTGGGACACGTCTGGGCCGAACTTGGTTCAGCTCGCCGACCTGCCTCGGTCCGAGTGGGGAACTCCGTATTACGACATTTGTGATCGACGATGGGCGTTCTCCGCGGATAGTCGCTGGCTCGTGACTGCCGGGAGGTTTGGAGGATCAAACTGTGTCACGACGTTTTACTCAGCCGACTCTGGAGAGGAGGTTGCAAAAGTCACGCGAGTGTCGAAGGCTCGGATTCGGGGAGTGCGGTGTTCGCCTGATGGCACGAGTGTCCTCTTATTTCACACGATGGATGGGGAGCCCGTAGCGGGATTCTTTGAGGTGGCCATGCCACCATCGCTTGCGTTTACCGACTGGAACGAAAATGAAGTTGTCGTCGACGGCGCTTTTGCCACGCAACAGAAGGGCATTGTATTGGTGACCCGCAATCGCGGAGATACGGTCGGATTCTGGGATTGGAGTGCCAAGCGTCATGAGGAGACTGTAGGACTCGAGACCGGCGAAGTCGAAGACATCGCCGTTTCGCCTGATGGCAAGGTTGTGGCCGTCGCGACCGAGAAGAAGATTCACTTTCTCGATATCGCCACACGAGAACCAGTGGGCGGAAAAGCCTACGAGCATCCGAAGGTGAAACGCATTCGCTTCGCCAACGACAACAAACACTTCGCAAGCTTGGGTGCCGACGGCGAGCTCCGCGTGTGGACGCTCGACTTCATGGAGCAAATCGATCCCTTGAAGGTCGCCCCACAGTACGACGGCCAGTCGTTTTGACCGTTCGCTTCAAGGGGCCTACTGCTGACCCGCCCATCGGCTTGGCAGAGCGGCGGTCGGATATTGAACCTGCTGCACTCCGCCGTCGGAAGGGACCCAAGACGTGGTGTGGCTCGTGGGCTCGAGCAGCCGCGGAAATGCGCCCGTCGCAGGGCCAGGACCGCTGCCGGGAAGGACCGGCATGCCAGGCTGCGCCGCAGGGGCAGGGGACGACGGGACATGACTGCTTCCGGTATCAGGCCGGGCCGGTGTGGTTGCCGAACCGCTTGCGCCACTGGCCGCCGGGGCGGAGCTCCCCGAGTCACGGCCCGTGCGAGGCAGTTCCGGAATCGGCTTGAGGGACGGAGCCGGGCTCAGCGCCGGAGGAGCAACCTGCTGAGGCTGTTGCGGTTGCTGGGCTTGGGGCTGAGAGGGTGCGGGAGTGTAGGTCGGGCTCTGGTGGGTTGCAGGGGGAGCGTAGGTGCCAGGCTGTGCCATGCCGGGCTGATAGGAGCCGCCCTGGGGCGGAATCGGCTGCATCGGCGGTGCTGACGGGGCGTAATACGAATATGTATTGCCCGGTGTGATCGCCGGGGCCGGTGTGGTCGCGGGCGGCAGGGCCGGGGCCGACGTGGCTGGCGACGGTTGGGGCACCGCGCCGGGCCCCGCTGCACCCCAGGCCTGAGGCGCTGCTGGAACGGCGCTAAAGGGGCTCGCCGCCGGAGCCGCCGCCGCACCTGGCGCGGCGGCCGGATAACCGGCGGCCGGAGGAGCCGCATAGCCTGGCTGCATCTGGACATACTTGGTCGTGGTCACCGCTCGGTACTGGGTGACCGGCACGCTCACCGGCTGCTGGACGTACTGTGTCATCGGCTGCATGCACTCGACCGGACAGCCGGTGCAGGGATCGATTTCGCACGACGGCTTGTAGGTCGTCACGGGCACACATCGATATTCCGTGCGGTAGGTCGTCTCGGGCACATAGCTTGTCTGCTGCATCGGCACCATGACTGGTGGAGGCGGGACCGGCACCGGAGCCACGACTGGTGGCGGGGCCATGATGGGGGCGGCCACGGGGGCCACAGGCGCGACGGCGTAGGCCGCGGGCTGCTTCTGGCAGCATGAGAAGCAGCCGGAAAAGAGGTCGCTCAAGCAGCACTGGGCGGTCGCGGCCGGCTGTCCAGCGAGGCCAAGCCCCGTCACCAGGACGACACCGATCATGCGATGCAGGTTCATCGTTCTCTCCTCGATTCCCGCCGCTCACCGCGGAATCCGGCCAGGCTTCCTCGGGGCAACAAGCAAACCTAGGTTGCGTGTCGCCACCCACGCGTGGAAAAAAGGCCACGCGGATTCATGAATCTGCGAAGGGGCGGCCGCGTAACCGGCACACCCCGCACGGGCCTCATGACCGGGCCATGCGGGCCCGGTGTTCGAAGCGGTCGTAGAGGTCGAGAAGGGCTTCCCGAACGTTGCCGGGATGCCGCGCGAGGGATTCCTTCAAGTCTGTCTCGACGATGAGCCCGCCATGATCGGGCAGGCGATCCACGATCGCGGCAAGCAGCGGCAGCGTCGCGGATGTTCGGATCACGAAACGGAACCCGGCAGAGCGGTGCGCCGTCACGACGAGTCCCACCCGCCGCCACCAGGCAACCTGGCGTGCCACCCACGTGAACACGCCGAGCATCTCCCAGCCGTCGAGGCACACGATCCCGCCAGGCTCGGCGCCCAGTATGGCACGCACTCCCGCAAACGCGTCGCGGCCTGTGCGAAGCCGAACCGCTTCAACGTGGGTTCCCTCGTCGCGGGCCACCCTCGTGAGGGCTGCCAGCAGCGTCGACTTCCCCGTGCCGTGTGGCCCCTCGATGCTTGCGGCCCCGTGCTCACGGATGGCGGCCAAGAGTCGCCGAACATCCAGCGGCTGCCCCGTGGCATGGAGGGGGGGCAGCATGCCGGGCTGCGTGTGACGCGTGGCAAACGGATTGCGAGGAAGCACATGCGTCTTCACGACACCACCTTCGACACCACGGGGACATGGCCGAGCTCGAAAACATGCTCGGAGACAAAATCACGTCCCGCTTCGAAAAAGAGCCGCACCCGCACGCACCATCGGATCTTGACGATCACTCCCTCGTACGACAGCGGGCTTGGCGGCAATCGCGTCTCGAAGGTTCCTCCAGCGGCCGCTGCGTGCACGCTAGCCGGATCGGTGATCCGATCGAAGAACCAAACACCGAGGTCCTCTTCCCCTTTGCCTTCCGTATACCACAGAACGGATCGTTCCACGGCATGCACGGAGGGAGCTGGCGACGGGGGGAGATCGACGGCATACCGCACCGAGATCGTTTCGAACGGCTCGTAGTGCCGATCCGCCGACGAGAATGTCATGCTCACCGAAGGTGCTCGGGCCGTTGCATCGAGTCCGCGGCTCATGGCCGTACCTCCCTTGGGTAGACCACGACCGGAAACCCTCGAGAGAAAGCTGGCCACCTCGCCGGCTTGCCGCGGACGACGACCCGCCAGGAGACCGTGTTGTGCTCGGACGCGAACGAGTGCATCGCGCTTGCCGGTACGGAGAGTTTCGCCCGGGCCTCGAAGAACGTTCCCGGGGCCACTTGGATGTTCCGCCACGATTCGACCGCACCGCGCCATATGACGACCCGCTCGGTGCGGGTATCGGTCCCCTGACGGAACGTTGCTTGTTCCTCGAGCTCGAGCGTGATCGAAAGTTCGGAGAACGTGCCTGCTCCGGCCTGAGTCAGGTGGACTTCATAGCTGCCGCCGGGCCGAAGCGGGTGCTCCGAAATCTCGAGTTGGGTCGTGCCCACGGCCGAGGTCAGGACAAGCTGCCGAATGAAGAGCACGATGCCGGTGATGCCCACCGCCGCAAATGGCCCGAGCAATACGAGGAGAAGCCAGTCAATACGCCCCCCGAGGAGGTCTGCTCCTGCTGTGATCGCCAGCACGACGAGGACCACATTCCAGAGGAGGGCAAAGAGGCCGAGACCGATGAGTGTCCAACTCTCGGTGCCCGACGTTGGCAGGCGAAATCGCAGGACCGTGCCGGGGGAATTGATGAGGTCATCACACGACGGGATGGACGGGAGCCGATCCGGCACGCCTTTCGATGCCTTGACGGCGCGCCGCTCCTCGCTCTTTCGCCAGGCGGCGAGTGTTCGGGCCAGCCCGGCACCTCCGAAGGCCAAGAGCGCTCCGGGCAAGAGAAGCGTGAGCGCCCACATCCACCAGTGGTAGCCACGCGCGAGAACGACGCTCGTTGGTGCGTCGGGGTCGTACCAGCAAGGGAGCGTGGTTCCCAGGTTCGTGTCCCCGAGGGCCGCGATCGCTCGGGCCCGTTCCGAAACCGCGCCGCCGCGAAGGGTCCAGGCTTCGATCGGGCCGGCGGTGGTGGCATACCGCAGCCGCAGCGCCGGCTCCCAGGTTCTCTCCGTGGCGGTCGAGCGGCGCGCGAGTCCCTTGCCGATCACCGTGGCTTCCGACTCGAGGAAGTCGTGGTTGATCCGCCATTCGGGCACGGCCACGCCGGAAATGAGCAGACCGCCAAAGACGAGCCCAGCCACGACGAGGCCGGCGTGGAAGAGCCCTTCCGCGACCGAACCAAACGCTTCGGATACGGTTCGGCGATGTCCTCGCTTCTTGGCAAAAAAACGGGGAAACCTCACGAACGCGCTCCGGGGCTGTCGCTACGCTACGACGCCTTCGAAATCGGCTGCGGAGCAGGCATGTCGCTCGTAGCCGGGGCTCGGAAAAAGCCGATCTTCTCGAGGGCCTTGTAGACCTCTTCGAGCGTCTTCTCGCCGAAGTTCGAGATGGAGAGGAGGTCGGCTCGGGTGCAGTTGAGAAGGTCGTGGACGGTGAAGATCCCCTTCTCTTCCAAGCAGTTGGTGGTGCGGACGGAAAGCCCTATCTCGGCGGTACTCATTTCGAGCTTCTCGGTCATCTCGTCCGACTGCATCAAGTCCTTGTAGGGGACGCGTGGCATGGGTTCCCTCCCGTGCGAATGGTTCGATGGCCTCGGCAAGGGCGCGTCACGGCGCGCCAGAGGCGTATTCCAAGCAATATAATCGAGTTCTCATCATGGCGGCTATGCTCGGCGGGCTCTCTCGGCAAGCCTCGAGCCCGATCGGCTGCCATGCGGGCCCCGTATTTGTCCTGAAAATGCCAGCTTCCCCAGCATTCCTCGCGTCATTGAACGAGGCCCAGCGTGCCGCTGCGTCGCATGTCGAGGGGCCGCTGCTCGTGCTGGCAGGTCCGGGCAGCGGCAAGACCCGTGTCGTGACCCACCGCGTCGCGAACCTCATCGCCGAAGGGGTCCCGGCGCGGGAGATCGTCGCGCTGACCTTCACGAACAAAGCCGCCGACGAGATGCGCCGGAGGGTCTCCGAACTCGTCGGCCCGCAGCCGGTCGAGATGGGCACCTTTCACAGGTTTGCCGCACGGCTGCTTCGCCGGCACGCCCGGCAGGTCGGTCTCACGAGCGACTATTCCATCTTCCAACCTGACGACGCGAATGCCGTGCTCAAGCGGGCCGCCAAGAAGCTCGGCATCGCGCTTTCGCACACGCCGATCGACAAGGTCGCTGCCGTGATCTCACGGGCGAAAAACGATCTCCTCACGCCGGAGGTGTTCGAGCCGCGCTGGGGCCGTCCGGTCGACGATGTGGCCCGACGCCTCTGGCCGGTCTATCAGGAGATGATGCTCGTCGCCAACGCGGTCGATTTCGACGACCTTCTGGTTCACGTGGCCAGGCTCATGGCCGACGACCCCGACCTGCGGGCGATGCTCGATGCCAGGCACCGCTTTGTTTTGGTCGACGAATACCAAGACACCAACGCCGCCCAGTACGCGATCCTGCGCGGCCTCTCGCTCGATCACCCAAACATCGCCGTCACCGGCGACCCCGACCAGGCGATCTACGGCTGGCGAGGCGCGAGCATCCGCAACATTCTCGAGTTCGAGCGCGACTATCCGTCAGCCAACGTCGTGAAGCTCGAGCACAACTACCGAAGCACCGCCAACATCCTCGGCACCGCCGACCGCCTCATCGCCCACAACTCCAAGCGCAAGCCGAAACGGCTCGTCACCGAGGCCGAGCCTGGGGCGAAGGTGCGGATCGTTCTCGACGCCTCAGGGCATGACGAAGCTGACCGAATCGCCGAAGAGATCGCCGCCGACGTGGCGGCCGGCCGTCGCCGGCCACGCGACTTCGCCATTCTCTTTCGGACCGCGGCGCTCTCGCGATCGATCGAGCTGGCCCTGCGCACTGCGGGTGTTCCCTACCAACTCGTGCGCGGCCTCGAGTTCTTCAAGCGGCGTGAGATTCGCGACGTGGTCGCGTGGTTGCGGCTTTTGCGAAACCCGAAGGACGACGAGGCCTTCGCTCGCGTCGTCAACGTGCCGCCGCGTGGGATCGGTCGCACCACCCTCGATCGCCTCTCGGCCTGGGCCGAAGACCACGGCGTGTGCCGGCTCGCGGCCGCGGCCGCAGCAGCCAGCATTCCGGGATTTTCCCGGCGGGCGATCGGCGCCCTCCTCGGCTTTGCAAAGCTTCACACTGAGCTGGGCGAAACAGCCGGCCGCGAATCTCGCGTGGGCGATCTCCTCGAAGCGGTCATCGCGCGAACCGGGTACCGCGAGTATCTCGCGGAGGAAGCCGACGAGGATGATGAAGCCGGTGAGGATCGCCTGGCGAACGTCGAAGAGCTCGTGACCGCGGCCCGCCAGTTCGACGAGGAGTTTGCAGCCAAAGCATCCTTTGCTGCCGACACCTCGCGCGACGGTGACGATCAAGACGCCCTCGGCGGCTTCCTCGAGACGACGGCGCTCGTGGCCGACGCCGATGCCTGGGACACCAGCTCCGACCGTGTGGCCCTGATGACGTTCCATGCGGCGAAAGGGCTCGAGTTTCCGGTCGTGTATCTGGTCGCGATGGAAGACGGCATCCTGCCCCACGAACGAAGTCTCGATCGGCCGGATCAGCTCGAAGAAGAACGACGGCTCGTGTTCGTCGGCATCACGCGAGCTCGCGAGCACCTCTGCGCCAGTTGTGCCCGCATGCGCGACTACCGCGGCACGCGCCGGGTGTCGGCCCCGAGCATTTTTCTGGCGGAGATGACCGGCTCGGAAACGGAAGTGGTCGGCGCCGAAGCGCCAACGCACCATGCATTCGATCCTTTTGGCGACGCCGCTCGCAGCCAGTTCGACGATTTCGACGACTGTCTCCACGAGTCGCCAATGGTCGCACGAAACTCGCGAGCTGCCCCGACGCTGCGTTCCGACGGTCTCGCCCTCGATTCGGAAGATTCTCAAGACGACGAGGCTTTGGGGTTTCCGGCAAAGAAGCCGCCTCGCTCGCGCCCCGAACCAAAGATCGGCCGTGCAAGTGAGCTTGTGAATCGCCTCATGGGCGGCCCGCGGCCGGCCCACACGTTTGCTGCGGGCCAGCGCGTCCGTCACGCGGAGTACGGAGAAGGCGTTCTCGAGAAGATCAGCGGCGTCGGGCCACGCTCGATCGGCACGGTCATGTTCGACGGCACTGCCGGCACCCGGAAATTCATCCTCGGCCACGGCGCGCTTGAACCGTTGAGTTGACCCAAATCGCGATTGCACCGGCTCAGGGCGGCCCGTGTCATGTCGCCGGACGCTTGCGGTGGCCATCGTGGCCACCGCTGCGCTCGGAGAAATCTTCGCTTCGCCCTCCAGGCTGCGCTCAGCTTTCTACGCCGGCTCCATGACACGGGCCGCCCTGAGCCTGCCCCGCCGCAGAACGTGGATCTCAGGAATCGCTCAGGACGCTACTGCCGGCTGGTGGGCTCGCCACCAAGCGACAGTGGCTGCGAGGCCGGCGTCAAAATCTTGGCGGGGCTCCCAGCCGAGGAGTGTGCGGGCTCGCGAGATGTCGAGGGCTCGGCGGGGCTGGCCATCGGGCTTCGACGTGTCCCATACAATGTTGCCGGTGTAGTCACAGGCCTTGGCGATCTTCACGACAAGGTCGCGGATCGCGATCTCCTGGCCGCCGCCGAGGTTGATCGGGAGCGGTTCGTCCATGACCTCCGCCGCCCGCACGACGCCTTCGGCCGCGTCGTCGACATGGAGAAATTCGCGGGTGGCGGCCCCGGTGCCCCAGCAGACGACTTCGGGAGACCCGGCGAGCCTCGCCTCCTCGCACTTCCTGATGAGGGCCGGGATCACATGGCTCGATGAAGGATCAAAATTGTCGCCCGGGCCGAACAGGTTCACCGGCACGACGACCGACGACGCGAGGCCATACTCGCGCCGGTAGCCGTCGAGCATCACGAAGATCGCCTTCTTCGCAACGCCATATGGGGCGTTTGTCTCTTCGGGATAGCCGTTCCAGATGTCGGACTCGTTGAACGGAATCGGTGCATGCTTCGGGTAGGCACAGACGGTGCCCGTGTGGACGAATTTCTCGACACCGGCCCGGCGGGCGTGCTCCACGAGGTGGAGGCCCATCGCCATGTTGGCGTAGAAGAATCGGCCCGGGTGGGCCATGTTGGCGCCGATGCCACCGACCTCCGCCGCAAGATGGATCACGACCTGCGGTCGGGCCTCGGCGTAGAGTCGCTCCACATTCGCTTCCACGGTGAGATCGAGGTCGCGACGCCGTGGCACCACGATCTGTTCGGGCCGCACACCGCGCGCGGCCAGGACACGGCGCACCGCAGCCCCAAGGAAACCGGCCCCCCCGGTGATCACGATCCGTTTCGTGGCAAGGTCGGTCATGGCAACGCTACGAGTGGTGGAGGCTGGTGGCGTGGCCGGCCTCGCGGAGTACCAGCTCGCGGCGAGCAAGCTCCATGTCGGAATCCACCATCAACACAACCAGGTCGTCGAAGGAAACGCGGGGCTTCCAGCCGAGCCGCGTTCGAGCCTTCTCGGAGCATCCCAAGAGCAGATCGACCTCGGCCGGTCGGAAGTAGCGCGGATCGATCTCCACGAACTCGCGGTAGTCGAGACCGAGCCGTCCGAACGTGCGCTCGCAAAACTCCCGCACCGAAAAGGTCTCGTCGGTCGAGATGACGTAATCATCGGGCTCGTCTTGCTGGAGCATCAGCCACATCGCCTCGACATAGTCACCGGCGAAGCCCCAGTCGCGGCGGGCATCGAGGTTGCCCAAGTAGAGCTTGTCTTGCAGGCCGAGCTTGATGCGGGTGGCTGCCCGCGTGATTTTTCGTGTGACGAACGTCTCGCCACGGCGTGGGCTCTCGTGGTTGAAGAGAATGCCGCACGAAGCATGGAGGCCATAGCTCTCGCGGTAGTTGACCGTGATCCAATGGGCGTAGACCTTCGCCACGCCGTAGGGGGATCGGGGATAGAAGGGGGTCGTTTCCCGCTGCGGCGTCTCCACGACCTTGCCGTACATCTCCGAGCTCGAGGCCTGGTAGAAGCGGATTTGGTAGCCCACTGCATCCTGAAAATCACGGATCGCTTCGAGAAGCCGCAGCGTGCCGACGGCCGTCACGTCGGCGGTGTAGGTCGGCTGATCAAAGCTCACCCGCACGTGGCTCTGCGCGGCGAGGTTGTAGACCTCGGTCGGGCGAATCTCGCGGATGAGCCTCGCGAGTCCGTTGCCGTCGGCCAGGTCGCCATGATGGAGCTGGAGCGGTCGCTCCGTGTCATGCACGTCCCGGTAGAGGTGCTCGATGCGCTGGGTCGTGAAGGTGCTCGACCGACGGACGAGCCCGTGGACCTCGTAGCCTTTGTCGAGCAGAAGCTCGGCCAGATACGAGCCATCTTGGCCTGTGATGCCGGTGACAAGGGCGCGTTTCGATCGAGCTGCCATGGCGGCTCCGTGGGGCAGGGATTCAGTCGGCCGCGGCCGTCGAGGCAGCCGGGGGTGTCTCTTCCGTCGGCTGGGATGATTCACCGGCAGAGAGCGCCGCGTCAAGGGCTGGCAGCAAGTCGGCGATGAACTGTTCGCACTCGGCCATCGATTGCGACGATCCGAGGCGGGTCTCGTCCACGATGGCATAGAGCTTGTAGACCGCCGGATACGGGTTGAGGGCGATCCTGGCAATCTGCGGGGCGATCCAGTCGAGCCGTACACCTTGCTTGGCCGCTGGCACACCGTACGTCCAGAAGATCCGGAGCGTCTGGCCGGACTTCACGAACGTGCCGGTAAACACCTCGGCCTTGCGTCCATCCGCCAGTGGCACCGTCAGTCGGTGTTCGCTCTCGCCGATCGAAAACCCGGCGCCCGGATAGCAACGGTCAGGCGTGTGCCCCGAGGCGTCGTGTGGCAAGGCCGAGACGACGAACGTCGATACCCTCGCCTTGGAGCGGGCGTTGCGATAGAGGAGCGACACGTGGCCGACGGCACCCGCACGCTGGAGCTCACGGGGATCGCCTTCGATCTCCTGCTCGACTTCCCAGTCCGCGAAGCGCTTCGGGAAATGATCCTCGAGGAGCTTGCTGACCCGAAGGACCTCGTCGCGCGAGGCGGGCGCCCAGCGTTCCGTCATGCGGCCTTGCACCCACGTGACCGCGACGACCGACACCGCTGCAAGCACGACCACCCACATGCTTGACACGACTCGGGGCATTGCCATGGATCGGCTCCTCTTGCTCAAGGGGTTCGCGAGGCCGGTCGACCGTGCGCGACGCTAGTGAAACGTCCAAGACGTTAGGCCGGGAGCGGCGTGGCATACATCCGCCGCACGGCCGGCGGATCGACCCCGTTGACGACGGCACCGAGCACCGGCACATCGACCGAGCGAAGTTTTTCGACCGCGGCCACGACCAAGGGCACGCGGCTGCGGTCCCGCATCGTGGCGAGGATGGCGACGTCGCTCATCTGACCGAGCAGGAGCACGTCGGCGAAGGCGAGGACCGGACCGGCATCGATCACGATGTGGTCGAACGAGTCGCGAAGCCCGGCGATCGTCTTCGCGGTCTCGGGCTTGGAGAGGGCGGTGATCGCCGTGTAGTCGCAGGCTCCACCGGTGATTGCGAAGAGCCCTTCGACGCCGGTCGGCTGAACCGCTTCGTCAGTCGTGATCTCCCCTCGGAGCAATTCCGGCAACCCTGTCCGTAGGTCGAGACCAAGGGCCACGTGCACGTTCGGGTGACGCAGGTCGCCGTCCAAGAGCAACGTTCGCTTGCCCGAGCGGGCGTAGCTGGCGGCGAGCTGCGACGCGAAGGTCGTCTTCCCCTCGTGCTCCCCGGCGCTTGTGACAATGACGACTTTGGGTGCCTCGCGACCGGTCTGCGTGAGCACGGTCCTGACGCCGTCGACGCTTTCGGCGACCTGGCCAGGATTCGTCTTCCGGGTGATCCGTGGCGTCGTGCCCACGACCCGGATGCCGATCCGCTGCGTGAGATCGCTC
Organism: uncultured Candidatus Kuenenia sp.; assembly: GCA_964498325.1. Classification (GTDB taxonomy): domain Bacteria; phylum Planctomycetota; class Planctomycetia; order Pirellulales; family UBA1268; genus QWPN01. The sequence continues at coordinate 2,768 of CAZCHF010000010.1, read as the reverse complement.
ACCGTGCTCAGCCGATCGCGAAGGTATTCCAAGGCCACGACGGAGCCACCCCCGAACACGAGGCCGGCTCCCGACGCGAGGACGGTGAGCATGAGCCGGAAGAGCTGGTCGCTCCCTTCAGGCGGGGTGGCCTCTTCGATGAGCTCGACGCGGTTCGGCATCTGGATGTCGAGCTCGGTGGTGTTGAGCTGCACACCCATTTCATTGGTGACTTTTTGAAGCTGCTCGATTTCTTGCTTACGGGCCATGAGGTCGGCATTGGCCTCGCCGAGAAGCGTCACTTGCCCCGCCACCTTGTCGAAATCCTTGGTCGTCTCTTCGAGTTGGCTCACGAGCATCTCGCGGCGGATGCGCAGGACGGCCGGGCCCTCTGACGCCAGGTTGTTGTGGTGCCAGGCACGCCGCTGGTGGTTGTCGAGCGAGAGCTGGGCCACGATCTGCGGACGAATCGTCTCGCGGTATTCCTCGACCTGCTCGAGCAGGTTTTCCCGCATCGCCTCGAGCTTTTTCACCGCCGGATCATTCCTGCCGCGGGTGGTCCGTTCCACCTGGAAGGCGATCGCACTTTCGATGTCCGCGATTCGATTGCGAAGCTGCATGTACTGTGAATCCCGCATGATCATCGCATCGACGAGATCCTCCGGCACCGCATCCTCGACCTTGATCTCCCCGCGCTCCTTGGCGTCCATGACCAAGAGCTCGGCATCGAGCAGGGCGATGTCGCGCTGGAGTTGGGTCTTGAGGGCCCGGAGGGTGCCAAGGTGGTCGAGGAGCAACGCCCGCTCGGTGGCAACCTGTTGGCTATCGGTCGTTCCGAGCTGCTTGGCGAGGTTGTGGTACGTGTCGAGCCGAGAGCGGACCTCGGCCATGTTTTCTTTGTACTTCTTCTCGAGCATGTCGCGGCGCCGGAGCCGCTCGGCCCGCTCTTTGTTCACCACGTCGGTCAGGTAGGCGTTGGTGACGGCATTGACGATCTGCGTGATTTCTTTCGCGTTCTCACCCCGCAGCCGCACCTGGAGCACTTCCGACTCCATCGGAGCCGACACCATCACATTGCGGGTCAGCCAGCCAACCTTGTCGTCTTCGTCGGCGAGCGTGGAAAGCGTTTCGATGCCGGGCCGTCGCAGCGCCGCCATGAGCACCAGCGGGCTCTTGATGAGTTGCACCTGCGTCTTGCGATACGCCTCATACTCGGCGTTGTCACGCCCGCCGCCCCCCCAGAACATTCCCCCCTTGTCGCGAACGCGCAGCCACGCCACGGCCTCGAAGCCACGGGGCATGAAGATGTAGGTCGCGGCCCCGGCCATGCCGCCGAACACGATGGCCAACACGAAGGCGGGAACCCACCGACGCCGGAAGGCGTGCCACACCCGCTGAAAATCGATCCCACCCGCGAGGGGGTCTGAAGCGGGAGCATTGGCATACCCAACCTGCCCCGGCAGCATCGGCACGAGGCTCGATTCGCGGATCGGCGCGAGCATGCCCGCGCGAGGATCAGCGGTCGCTGTCCCTGACGAGTTGTCCGTCGATGCGTGGGAATCACTCATAGTGGGGGGGACCAAACGGGCCGCGGCACGACTCCTTCATCTTACGTCACGGTTTGCGGCCATTCCCAAAATCCCCGCGAGCGGGAGGCGAGCCGCCCCCAGGAATCGCCGGAAATGCCCGTTTTTGTCCCCCCTGGGGCAATTTTGGAATCACCGGGGCGGGGGCGTAGTCTTCCTTGACAATCACGTATGACAAAAGCTTCATTTCCAACAGAATGAAGCCCACCGCGAGGGCCATCATGAGCAGGGCCGCGGGGGCGCTGTCGTGGAAGCCCTCGGCCATCTCCGCCGACACGCCATAGAGCATCCCGGCCGTCGTGATCCGAAGCGCATTGGCCATGACGGCAATGGGGATCGCACTGACTGCAATCACCACATTCTCCCACCATTCGAGCCCGGCCACGACGATCACCAACGCGCAGAGCCAGACGAAGATCGTGAGCATCTTGAGGCCGGCACATGCGTCGACCACGTTCATGACGTGCCCATGGCCGAGCCGGATCAGGTTGCCTTCCTGAACCGCGTCAAATCCGATGGTCTGCAGCAGGAACGTGGCGACGGTCGTATTGAACGTTTGCAGCGGGCCGGTGATGTAACGCTGAGCCTCGTCGGGCAGTGGATACATGAAGATGGTCATCGCGATCGGCGCCCACGCCCATCGAAACATGCTCCAGCCGCCGGCGAGCAGAAACACGCCGGCCAGGGCGGGTACGAACGTGTACATGTCGATCGTGACGATGCGGAATTGGGCGGCCACGAGACGGAGGCCGAGGCTTCCAGCCAGCAGGGCCACTCCGGCCAGCCGAGCCGAGAGCGTCACGGGCGTGATCGGCTGCCGGCGCCACAACAGCAGGAGCAGATTGATCGCCGGCACGATCCAGCCGTGCTGGTACTGGGGGTTGTCCCAACTCGAACGCGCGTTGAGCAGCCCTGGCCAGTAGCTGTAGATAAGAAGTGCCGACAGCATTCCGATTGTTGCCCATGCGGTCGCCTCGTCGGGCTTTTGGAGGTCGGCTAAGAATGAAGAAAAACGCCGGCGGAGGCCCGCCAGGAGACCTTCATCGATCGGGGCATGCGCCGCCGGGGCCGCTTGTCTCACCCGAGGCATCGGGGCGGCCGATCCGGGGCCGAGCGGCAGGATCGGGGTGGGTGCTGGCATTCGTCTTCTGAGCCCTTTTTCCTGACGAATCCATCATACCCGCCGCGTGCAGCGGTTTCATG
>CAZCHF010000009.1:77951-94777 GCA_964498325.1 uncultured Candidatus Kuenenia sp. | reverse complement strand
TCGCTTCGCCCTCCAGGCTGCGCTCAGCTTTCTACGCCGGCTCCATGACACGGGCGACCCCAAGCGTCACCTCGGCGCAAGCCCGCGATCAAACGCGTCTTGATCCCGTCGAAAGACGGCGAGCGTCATCTCGAAGCGTTCGATCGGGATGCGGTAGACGGGCTGTTCCTCAGTATGCGCGTGGCAATGAGCCACGAGCAGCCGGTAGAGAAACTTGAAGAGCTGCCGCGGCACGCGGAGGCTCCGCAGGCCGTCGATGAGCCGACGCTGATCGACCGAGGTGTCGAAGAGCGCCGACAGTGTGGCCGGCGGCTCGCCCACACTCGCCGCCTTCACGCGGGTGGAGGCGATGTCGTAGAGCGTTTCACCGGACCATTCGAGCGACGGCACAAGGTTTTGCTTGTCGAGCCGAGCCCGCTGGTTGAACTGCTCGTTTTCCCGCTCGATGAATCGATACAGCTCTTCGGGCAAGAGCAGCTTGAAGCCGAGGCCCGGCATCTTCAGGAGCTTGTTGTCGAGGAGCGGCCAGATGACAAGCCGCATCCGCTCGCCGGCGCCATTGATCAAGTGCGGTTCGTCGAGCCGGTCGACGATCGCCACCATCCCGGTCCAGCCGAGCGTCGCAAGCACCCCCTGAAACTTGGCGAGCAGTTCATACCGGTCGTCGGAGCGGGCGTGAGCCGGCAGAGGCTGGGCGGCGAGATCCATCTCCGGCATCGAGGCGAGGGCCTGGGCGAGCTGGCCCACCGTGCGATTGCCGGTGCGCATGCCGTGCACGATCCGCCAGGCGCGCCACGTCGATTTCAGGCGACGCAGGCCGGCAGGAATCCACGCGGCGCCAAGCAGGGCCCACGGCCACCAGGTTGAAAACCAATCGGCCTTCCCGACAGCGACCGCCGCGACGAGGCCCACCAAGAAGATGGCCGTGGCCGCGAAACCGAGGAGCCTCGGCCAGCCGCCGAAGCGACCGTGATACCCCGTGCGCCAGCGGAGCCGCCGCCACCGCATCGGAAAGGGTTCGGCCGTGGACTGGTCGTAGCAGGCGGCGAGCAGTGCGATGTCGCGAGCCTGGGCATGCGTGAGTTTCGGTGGCCGCTCGCCCGCGACGAGCCCGTCGACCAGCTGCGTGACGGCGAGCGCCAGGATCGCATCCATGTGATCCCAGAGCTTCCACTGGCCGAGCGCCTTCTCGACACCGCGGCCTTTTCCGACACGATCCACGAAGCGATCGAGAAAGGGATTGAAGTCGTCGTAAAGCACGACGAAGCAGCGATTCTGCGAATGCGACTCATTGTGGCGATCGAACTGCCGCACCATCTGGAGCTTGAGCGCGGTCTTGCCGCTCCCCTTCTCACCGAAGACGATCGAGGTGCTCGGATCGGCGGGGCTGCCGAGGATCTTGTCCCAGGCCGGGTGGAACGTGGTCTCGAGGCAGTCGCGTTTGAAGACGGCGTCGGTCTGCGCGTCTTCTTCGGCAAACGGGTTGCCGGCGATGCCGTGGTGTTCGAGAAAGTCGTGGACCTTCATGGCTATCGCTTCGCCGGCACCATGCTCTCGAGCATCTTCTTGAAGCCTTCGGCATGCTTCTCGACGGTCACGGCAGGACCGTAGAATTTCAAGAAGTAATTCCCGGCGTCGGGCGTCTCGACGATGCCGGCGAGCATGCGATAGCCGGGCCGCTGGATCGTTTTGCCGCCAGCGAAGGGGCCACCAGGCTGATCGAGGTAGGTCCCTGGGATGTCAACCATCGTGACGGTCGCACCGGCCACCTTGAACGTCTTGGTCACGGTCTTGTCCTTGGTGTCGCCGCCGTCGGGCTGGGTGAACTGACCGCACCAGCGGTCGATGTTGGCCTGAATCGAGCCGCCGGCGCCCATGACGGTCATGCGACCTGGAGGCAACTCTGCTCCATCCTCCCCTTTGCCTTCGGAAGGAATCCCGAATTCGGTTTCCACCATGCCCGATGACGGCCGCACGCGAACGAAGCCTTCGGGAGCTTCCAGCGAGAGCGTCCCGTCGGCGATTGTGAACGCCGGGCCCTGGGCAGGCCCCTGCGCTGACACCGTTGTCAGGCCGACCAGCAGACTCAGGATTCCGATCGCTGCCGTTGAAAAGGCTCGACGAACCAGGGCATTGCTCGCACGCACAGAAGTGGCCTCCGAATCAGGGAAATCTGGCAGGGCGGCCCTCGCAGCCCGCGCGAGCAATGTACCAGGTTCCCGGCTGCGTAGGATAAGCGCATGTCGCAGGCGGAACTTCACCGAATCATCGTCGGCCGTGAGGCCATGGGGTGCCGGTTCGAAGCCATTTTCAATGCGGGGGAGGTGCCTGATGCCACCGAACTTGGCATGGCGTTGCTCGACATCGTGGACGAGATCGAGGCTCGCATCAGCATCTATCGAAGCGACACGGAATTCGCGCGAATCAATGCGGCGGCAGGCGATTGGGTCACGGTGTCAGCAGACACGCTGGCACTGATTGCGCTCGCGCGCGACCTTCATGCGCAGACCGCCGGCGGGTTTGACATCGCGGCTGGACCGCTGGTGAGCGCGTGGGGGTTTGTGAAACGCCAAGGCCGCACGCCGGAACCGGACGAACTGGCGGCAGCGATTGCCGCTTCAGGGTCACGTCACCTGGAAGTAGATGCAGTTGCATCGCGCGTGCGACTCCTGGCCGCCGGCGCGGCATTGAATCCCGGCGCCATCGGCAAGGGCTGGGCGATCGACCGCGGCATGTCGTTCCTTCAAGGGTCGGGCGTGCCGAGTGTGCTCGTGCATGGCGGGCAGAGCAGCGTGCGGGCCATCGGCACCCAGGGGCCATCGCTGCCTGGACGCGGTGGTTGGCCCGTCGGCCTCCGCCACCCGCTGCGACCGGGCCGCCGCCTCGCCACGATCACGTTGCACGACAAGGCACTCGGCACGAGCGGTTCCGGCACGCAATTCTTCATCGAGCGCGGCAAGCGGCTCGGGCACATCCTTGATCCGCGAACCGGCCGTCCCGCCGAGGGCGTCCTCTCGGCGACGGTCATCGCCGAGTCGGCGGCCGAGGCCGATGCCCTCGCGACCGCGCTCTATGTCCTCGGGCCCGATGGCCTCGCCATGGTCGCTCCACCAGGGAGCACCTCCGGCGCCATCCTTGTCATGCCCGGCGAAGGGAGCAGCCTGCGGGTGATCCTCGCCAATCTCGACGAGTCGACGGTTGCCGCCGAACACGAGCCTGGCCTCGTTGTCGAACGGCCCTGGTAGGTACACTTCGGGGCTCGCTGCGACGCATCGTCATCCCATTCACCACCGTCATGCCCGACTGGTTCCAAGCCTCCTATCTCGGCATCGTCCTCTTCCTGACGCTGACCGGCCTCGGCCTGCCGATCCCTGAAGAGGTTCCGATCGTCGCTGCGGGCGTGGCGAGCAAGGCGGGAGCCCTCGTGTGGTGGAAGGCGCTCTTGGCCTGCCTCGTCGGGGCCCTCTTGGGCGACAGCCTCATGTACGGCATCGGTCGCTTCTTCGGGGCCCGCGTGCTCCGCGAGCATCCGTGGTGGAGCGGCTTCCTCACTCCCGAACGTGAAAAGACGATCGAAGACCTCATCAATCGCCACGGCATCAAGGCTTTTTTCGTGGCCCGGTTTCTGGTGGGTCTTCGCAGTCCCTTCTATCTCACGGCCGGCATCCTCCGCGTGAAGTATCGCTGGTTTCTCTTTGCCGACTTTATCTGCGCCACGGTCGTGATCGGTGGCTTCTTCGGACTGGCCTATCTCTTTGGCGAGCGGATCACGGGGCTGATCCATTCCGCCGAGCAAGGTGTCACGCTGGTCGTCGTGCTGACGGTCATCATCGTGGCGGTGATCGCGTTCTTCTCCTTCCGTCGGCGTCGCATCCAGATGCTCGACCAAGACCCCGAGGCCCTTTTCGAGAATCGCGAAATCCTGCTCGGGCCGGCGGCCGACCGAATCGCCGACGTCGTGCGGCTCGGCGACGTCGAAGGCAAATCTGGACAAAAACACGCCGACAAGGGCACCGATTCGGCCGCGGACTGACGGTCGTAACGACCGTCACGATTGTGCGGCGGCGACCGTACGGATCAGGACAACTTGTCGCCCGCGGGCGACGCCGCGTTGCCCTCACGCAACCTACATCTCTGGAGGGACCGAACTGCGGTCACGTCCACCAGGGAGTGTCAGATGCCGAGCCGTCATTGTTCGAGCGACCATTCGGCGCCTGGCCGAATCCTCGTCGTCGACGACGACCGACGGCTCGCATCGAGCCGCGCCGAGTGGCTCTGCACGCTCGGTTGGCACGCCTTTGCTGCCGGAAGCGTGGCCGAAGCCCTCCGCTCACCCGGCCGCGAGCGCTGCGACGCCTGCCTGATCGATGCGGCGCTCCCGGACGACGGCGGCCGCCGCGTCGCGGATGCTGTCCGATCGGTTGCCCAACGTGCCGGCGTGGTTGCCATCGTGGCTCCGGGCACATCGTGCCCCACCTGGGCAGACGCGTCCGCATGCCACCCCGGCTCTGACGCGGACCTCCTGGCTGCCGTTGCCACGGCACGCTGTTGTGCGGTCTCGAGGCTCGAGCATGCCGCGGCCTCGAGCGTCATCGGCTCGCATCCAACGCTCACCGCAGCGACGGACGTCGCCCTCCGGATCGCCCGCACGCCTGCCACCGTTCTCATCACCGGCGAAAGCGGCACTGGCAAGTCGCTCTTGGCTCGCGAGATCCATGCCGCGAGCGGTCGCACCGGTCGGTTCGTCGAAGTAGCCTGCGGCAGCCTTTCGGAAACACTCTTGGAGAGTGAGTTGTTTGGGCATGTCGCCGGAGCTTTTACGGGTGCGACGACCGACCGCGACGGTCGCTTCCTCGAAGCCGACGGCGGCACGATCTTTCTCGACGAGATCGCGACGGCGTCGCCTGCGATGCAAGTGAAGCTTCTCCGAGTGCTCCAGGAACTGGAGTTCGAGCCGGTCGGCAGTGGCCGTACCAGGCGAGTGGACGTTCGCGTGGTGCTCGCCACCAACGAGAATCTTGAACCGCTCGTCGCGGCAGGGCGCTTTCGGGCTGATCTTTACTGGCGGATCAACGTCGTCGCGATCGAGATGCCGCCGCTGCGAAACCGTGCTTCCGACATCCCCGCCCTCTCCGAGTTCTTTCTGCGGAAGGCAGTCGCGGCCGCCGATCGTCTCGTCGATGGCTTCACGCCCGCGGCGATTGATGCCCTCATGGCCCACACCTGGCCGGGCAACGTCCGCGAGCTGCAGCATGCCGTCGAGCGTGCCGTCTTCCTCGGCCGCGGGAATCTCATTGACGTCCATGACCTCCCGACCACCGTGCTCGCCGGTACGCGCTCCCACGCAAACTCGTCGAGCCCTCTCAAAGAAGCCCTCGCCTCCCCCGAACGACAGCTCATCCTCGAAGCGCTCGAACGGGCCGGCTGGCGTCGCGATCTCGCGGCCCGCTCGCTCGGCATCAATCGCACGACGCTCTACAAGAAGCTCCGCCGCCTCGGCCTCGACATCAACGAGCTGCAAGCCGCGCGGTGAAACTTGTTCCGTGATGGGTTCACGGTTCGGTTCCAGGCTCGGGGGCGCCCGTGTCATGTCGCGGGCGTAGAAAGCCAGCGTAGCCCGGAGGGCGAAGCGCAGGTTTCTCCGAGCGACCGGAGGGCAGGATGCCCGGAGGAAGCGTCCCGCAGCATGACACGGGCGCCCCCGAGCCACGCAGGGCGTGACTTCAAGGAACTACGAGCGACGCCTCGACCGGCAGGTGATCCGACCCGACATCAGGTCCGACCCTGCGCGATTGCACACCGATCTCCGGTGACACGAGGACATGATCGATCGGAATGCGGGGTGCCCACAGCCGCGCGTTCCATGTGGCCTGCACGCCGCGGCCGGTCGCCGAATCGCGTAGGCCGCGCGGTTTCACGAGCGCCCGGAAGCCGTGCGACCAGGGCGTGGTGTTGAGATCACCCGCCACGATGATCGGTCGCGTTTCATCCGCGGCAAGCTCCCCCATGGCTGCGAGCTGGGCATCGCGGCGAGCTGACCATTCAGCAGAGACCGGCGCGCGCGGGTGGGCCGCCATGAGCAGGCACCCCTGCTTTCCCCGAGCCAGACCTGTGATCACCGTCGTTGAGCCGCCGCCAGGCTCCACCACGCGCGGCGTATCCAGCGGCACTCGCGACAGGACAGCGATTCCGAAAAGCCCCGGTTGCGGCGTGACGACTCGATGCTCATAGACCGACTCGAGGTCACGAAGCGTTGTGGCCCAGGCGTCATCGATTTCTAGCAGAACGACAACGTCGGCATTGCGATCGCGCAGGTAGTCGAGCGTCCGTTGCTTGTCGGGGTTCTCGGCACGCACGTTGAGCGACACGATCGACAGCTGATCGCCATCGCCCACGTGGCCGGAGGATGGCATCCAATACGGCACAAGACTCCATGCGTTTATGCCCACGGCAATCGCGAGGCATGCCGTGGCGAGGCGACTGCGTCGCCGCGACGTGATCGCATACCAGACGAGCGCGGCCAGGAGGTAGTACCACCGAAAGTGGCTCGTGAGATCGAGGAGCCAGTGCCAGCGTCCCACGAAGCCCGCGAGCGTCACGGCTCCGAGCCCCCACGCTGGCAGGTCGACGACCGTTCGGGTGCGGCGGGGCGCGGCGGTCGCAGGATCAGCAGCATTCATGGCGGCGAGCGTACCAGGCAGTCCACGAGCTGCTCTAGCTGTCCGTGGAGAAAGTCATGCATGACCTTTTTTCACTGGGCCGACCGATGGCAAAGCCGAAGTTTGCCATGGTCGGCAACCGCCGCTTCGTGCGGCGGCAGACTTGTACCACAGTCTGGCAGAGAGTCTTCGCAGAGGCCCGTCACGGCAGAGCCTTCGACGCATGTGAGCGTGGAAGTCGCCGCTCACTCCTGCTGTCCCTCTCGTGCCGACCTGTTCGGAAGGTAGCGTTCCGGATGCGCTCGAACATCCTCCGTCATGACCTGGAAAACATCGGGGTCCTTTTGGAAAGCCTCCTCGAAGAGATCATCGAACCGGTCCACTTCAGACCAGATGCGGTCGAAGTCTGCCTCGGGCACGTGTTCGCCCCGAGCCTCGCGTTCGTTGAGTTCTGCGATCGCCTTTGACCACTGCGCGGCCTTGGGCATCAGTTGCTCGAGAAACGTCGCCGTCGACTGGCAACCGTGCATCCGGAATGCCTCGACCGTCTTCTGGAGCTCCCACTGTTTTTGGACAAGTTCGTCCTTTTCGCACAACAGCACATCCTGCATGCCACCGTTGCCCCACGTGCCGAGGCAGCTTGTGATGAAGTGATACGCCGCGGTTCGATCTGACAGGTGATGATCGACGGCGTGGCGGACCTTCTGGCCGTAGAACTCGCCTGGTGCTGAGTCGATCACGGCCGCCACATAGTCCGCCAACACGTTGCTGGTGTCGATATTGTCAATCGCGCAGAGGGCCTCCACGCCCGGCGGCTCGACGGTCGTGTCATGGGCTGCCAGGGTTCCGCCCAGGCAGCCCATCAGCAAGGCACCGAGGAATCGTAAGGTCATGGCGACGAGTCCGTGTCGTTGAATCACGCCTGTCGAAGAACTGGTTGGTCGCCCGCTGGCCCGGTTGCCTACAATTCTCGCATGATACCAACCCATTCGCCGCCATTGCCTGACGCACCACCGAGCGCTGCTGAAACCGCCGCTCGCGTGTCGATCATCCGCTGGATCGTCGTGGCGATCACGATCTGGGGCGTCGTGCTTGCTGCCGGAGCGTGGAGCCTCAATTGGAACCCGCTGCGGCCGCTCGTCGTGATGGCGTGCGTGGCCGGGTTTCTCGGATTCTGGATGACGATGCTTGCCGTACGGCAGCGGCGACTCAACCAACGGAGGTAGTGCCATGTCGATCGTTCTCGGCGCGAGTCTCGACAACGGCCTGACAGCCCCGCCGGTCGTGCGGCCGGCTCCCCAGAGGCCCGAGAGCATGACGAGCCTCTCCATCGGGCAATACCTCATCCGCCGGCTTGCCGACTACGGGATTCGGCATGTCTTCGGGGTGCCGGGCGACTACGTTCTCACCTTCTATTCGATGCTCGAGCATTCACCGATCGACATGGTGAACTGCACCCGCGAGGACTGCGCCGGATTCGCGGCTGATGCCTACGCCCGCGTCCACGGCATGGGCGCCGTCTGTGTGACCTACGGCGTCGGGGGCTTGAGCGTGGCCAACTCGATCGCCGGGGCCTACGCCGAGAAAAGCCCCGTGGTCATGATCTCGGGAGCTCCCGGCCTCGCCGAGCGGGGGGGTGATCCGCTCATGCACCACCGGGTGCGCGAGTGGCGGACCCAGCGCGAAGTCTTCGAGAAGCTCTGCGCGGCCAGCCTCGAAATCGCCGATCCAGTCACCGCCTTCCGCGACATCGACTTCCTGCTCGATACCGCCCATCGCCTCAAGCGGCCGGTTTACCTCGAGTTGCCGCGCGACATCGTGACAGTCGTGCCCGACCAGATCCGCCCGTACACCCCGCCGCCCCGTGAAAGCGACCCCGAGGCACTGGCCGAAGCCGTGCGTGAAGCGTCGGTTCGCATCGCCGCCGCGAAGCGCCCCGTGATCATCGCCGGCGTGGAGCTTCATCGCTTCGGCCTTCAGAACGACGTCGTCGCCCTCGCCGAAAAATCTGGAATCCCGATCGCCGCCACGATGCTCGCCAAGAGCGTGGTGAGTGAGATCCACCCGCTCTATGTCGGTCTGTACGAGGGTGGCCTCGGGCGCCAGGAAGTCACACGGTTCGTCGAGGAAAGCGACTGCCTCATTCTCCTGGGCGTGCTGCTCACCGACATCGACCTCGGCATCTTCACCGCCAAGCTCGACGCGACCCACAGCATCTATGCCGCGAGCGACGACCTGCGAATCAGCCATCATCACTACCACGACGTGCTCCTGGAGGACTTCATCCGCAGCCTGGCGGCTGTCGCGCCGAAGGCGGCCAGCAGGGCGTTACCGCCTGGCCCGGCAGCAGCCTTCGAGCCCTATGTGATGAAGCCCGACGCGGCGATCACCACGACGCGCCTCACGAGGCGGCTCGACGAATCGCTCGACGACCGCACGATCGTGATCGCCGACGTGGGAGATGCCCTCTTCGCGTCGAGTGATCTCGTGATCCGTGGGCAGACGGAGTTCATCGCTCCGGCCTATTACACGTCGATGGGATTCGCGGTGCCGGCGGCGCTCGGGGCGAAGACGGCGCGGCCCGATCTCAAGGTGATCGCCCTGGTCGGCGACGGCGCCTTCCAGATGACCGGCATGGAGCTTTCGACGATCGTGCGCCGCGGGCTCGCCGTGACGGTGATCGTGCTCGACAACAAGGGCTACGGCACCGAGCGATTGCTTCACGAGGGCAACTTCAACGACATCAACCCGTGGCAGTACCAGCGGCTCCCGGAGATCCTCGGCGGCGGCACCGGCTGGGATGTCCGGACTGAGGGGGAGTTTGACCTCGCCTTGCGCACGGCCCTCGCCGACGAGCAGGCGATGAACATCATCCGTGTGCACATTGGTCTCGACGACTACAGCGAAACGCTCGGCCGCATCGCCGCCGGCCTCTCCCGCCGCATCCAGAAATAGACTTACTCACATGGTCCGGCTCGGGGCCGCCCGTGTCATATCGCCGGACGCTTGCGGTGGCCATCGTGGCCACCGCTGCGCTCGGAGAAATCTTCGCTTCGCCCTCCAGGCTTCGCTCAGCTTTCTACGCCGGCTCCATGACACGGGCGGCCCCGAGCCTACGCAGTCGCGCTCAATCACGCTCAATACGCGTAGGCGAATCCGCTGTAGCCGCCAGAGCGGCTTCCGACGGCGTCGAGCGACCAGTTGTAGCTCGTGAACACGGCGAGTCGCTGACTGAGATTCCATTGCATTCCCAGGCCACTCACGACGTCGGAGGGGAAGAACGGAATGCCCGCCGCGTTGTAGAAGCCCTGATAGAACACGGCGATGCGCTCCGTGAGTTGCTTTTGAAGAGCCCACTGAGCGCCGAGGTCGGGCACGCTGAGCTCGTCCGGAAGCGAGCCACCGCTCGTTCCGTAGAGACCGACGTTCCACTCGAAGAGCCAGTCGCCCGGGAGCTTGTGATCGACCAGGAGCGCCATGCCCGATTCCGTGCCGACCTGAAACGGCTTGGAGGCGAGCCCTGTCTGGACGAAAACCTCGACCCCCACCGCCGGGACGTACAAGAGTTCCTTGTCGCCCCAGAGGTGAAACTTCATGTCGAACACGAGCGGGGCGAAGCCGTCGACGACCGGCGTGACCGGTGTGGCTCCCACGACCGTCGGCCCCTGGCTGAGGATGCGGAACTCACAGGTGTCGGTGAGCCCCGTGCGAATCAAGAAGGGCCACGACCAGGCCGCGGGCGTGCCATCGGGTCCGTCGAGCGAGAAGGTGCCGGGCAGTGTCTCGACATACGACCGCCCTTTGGGGAGCGTGAATGGGCTGTTGGGAAAGTTCGCCGTGTCGGGGCCAGGGCTCGCGATGTCGCAAGGAGGTGGTGGCCCGTCGCTCCCGCCTGGAATGAACCGGTGCACGAGGCGATAGACGAAGTTGTCATCGCCGGGCGTCACCGCGGGCGACGGCTCATCGAACTCAGGCGCGAGAAACGCGACGGGCGTCACCGCCACTTCGTCAACCTCTGACGCGGCAGCCAACGCGTCGCTCTTCTCGAGCGCCGCAACGCATACCGCGATCGCCAGGAGCGATCGAGCGCAGTGACGACGGATAACCATGGCGCAAACCGCGCAGCGAGAGAAACTGGATGTCTCTCGTTTCGGCATTCGCCGCATGAAAACGCGATGCCTGCCACGGGCCGCAAGCCCCGCAATTCCCGGCCCTTGCCCGTCCTGCTTGGACGCTGATCCAGGGGTCTTCCCAGACTTGCCGCGTCAGCCCACACTTCCAGCAGGTCCGCCACGATCAAGCGGGGCGCCCGGTGAATCTCGCGGCCGCTGCTCGCGGATGCGGTGGCTTCCGTTCACGCACGCGCGGCGACAAGTGTATACTTGAACTGTCCACCTGGAGCCTTGGCATGAAAGCCACGTTTGTCGACCTCCGCACCAAGTCTGCCGAAATCATCCGCGCCCTCCTTCGGAAGGAGCGAGTGACAGTCTTGTATCGTGGAAAGCCCGCTGCGGTCATGCATCCGATTGATGACCAGGACAAGGAACTGGTGACGAGGGCCAAGGACCACCCTTCGTTCGGCATGTGGGCAGATCGTGACGACTTGGTCGATGTCGCCGGGCATGTCCGGAAACTGCGGCGGAGTCGGCTCGATGCTCTTTGACACGGACGTCCTGATTTGGGCGCTGCGAGGTAACGCGAAGGCAGCCAAGGCGGTGGACGATTGCGAATCTCGGTCGCTTTCGGTCATCACTTTCATGGAACTTCTTCAAGGTGCCCGCGACAAGCACGAAGCACGCGGCATCAAAGCGTTTCTGGCCGACATGCAGTTTCGAGTCTTGCCCCTCACCGAGAACGTTGGGCACCGTGCCCTGATCTACATCGAGGAGTACGGCCTTTCCGTAAGCATGGGCACAGCGGACGCGTTGATCGCTGCCACCGCGATCGAGGCAAACGACTCGCTTCTGACTGCGAACGACAAACACTACAAGCCAATCAAAGAGCTCGCCCTCGAACGGTTTCGCCCGTAGTGGGCCTCCGAAGAAAGCCGTACCGAGTGCCCCGGCTCGGGGCCGCCCGTGTCATGTCGCCGGACGCTTGCGGTGGCCATCGTGGCCACCGCGGCGCTCGGAGAAATCTTCGCTTCGCACTCCAGGCTTCGCTAAGCTTTCTACGCCGGCTCCACGACACGGGCGGCCCCGAGCCTACCTGCATGGAGCGACACTGGCGGCCTTACGCCAGAAGGCCAACCAAACGCGATTCGGCATCGCAGTGAAGGCTTGGCTCACGAAACCACGATGCGTCCATCAGGGAACCTCTGCCGTTGGTATTCCTGGAGCCACTCGATGATGCCGTCAAAAGCTCGGCCCTCCAATCGCCAGACGTGGCGGTCCAGAAAGTCTTGTGCCGGCTTCGTGAATGACGACGTTGTCACAAGAATCCCTTTGGTGGCCTCCGCGTCGTGAACGACGCCGTACAGCGAACGAACAGGCTCAACACCGACCGTATTCGACGCGGCATACCGCTTGCACTCGATAAGGTACTTCGAAGAGGCGATCCCATGTCTCCCGATCGCGATGATGTCCTGCCCTCCGTCCCGTGTTCTCTGAGTCAGTTCAACTTCATACCCGAGTCCGGCGAGCACCTCCGCTATGAGCGCTTCAAAGTCCCTTGACCCCATCGAGTAAAGCTTGGCGGGATTCCGGAGGAAATACTCGACGAGACGGTCGTTGACCAGCCTCGACACCTGCAAGAAGGTTGCGCCCTCCTGCGCAGACTCGACGTCGAATTGCGAGATGACAGCAAACACTCGCTCCCAGTACGTATCGCGATTGGAAGCCCGGTTCGGATCGTGATACCAGGACAGCCCGTAGAGCCGGGCGAGCGGTCCTTGGAACTCCGAGACGACGGCTTGGCCGTTGCTGTGTTCCATGTAGTACGCGGCAAGGTGAGCATATTCAGGATGATTCGACAGGATGTCGATCATCACGTCCTTCAGCTCTTGATACCCAATCCCCCAGAGTTGCCGAAGATCTCGCTCGAGCAAGTCTGAGGGAATGGCCCGCGAGTCATGGAGCTGCCGCGTGTATCGATCCAAGACCTCGCGAGCCTTCGATTTTCGACGTTCCGTCAAGCGATACATTCTGCTTCACAACCACAGGTGAAGGGACGGGCGTACGCGATCTGTGCTCAGGGCATGAACGGCATGCGGGGAGGCGCGGTTTCCCACATGAGGGCAACCTCGTCCGGAGTCAGGCCGTAGGCTTCGTTGACCAGATCGCTGAGCTGATGTTCGAGCTTCAGGGCTTCGGCTTCCTTGGCCCGGGCTGGCTCGATCGTCCGGGTGTACTCGTCGCGCAAGCTCTTGAGCGCGGCCGCCGACAGTGGGCGACTTCTGCCCCGCAGCTTTTTCACTTCCGCAACAAAAGCGTCGGAATCCAGCCCCGTCGGCGACTGGAGCTTGTGGCTCGGTTTCTCAATCTCGTGCTCGACGCGGAGCCAGTCCAGGAAAGCCTGTCGTGTCGCGTGGCTGCGCTCGACCGCGTGGATCAGTGCTTCAACGAGCGGCGCGACTTTCGTCCGTCGCGAATCGGTGGGCTGCGGAATCGGGAAAGATTGAACGTAATCCTTGATGAATCGCAAAGCTTCATCCTTGCCATGCGATGCGGCTCGCCATGAATACCACCACATCACCGGCGAGTTTGTGACCGCAAGAATCCACGGATCATCTGATGGCAATAGATACGCGGTGTTGTTGCACAGCATGCCGCTACGATCGACGCCCCAATCGGCTCGCCAGGTTATTTCGGGATACATGATCTTCGGACGATCAAACTCCTGCCAGTACGCGCACGACCTCAACTCCCACCAATAGCGTCCCTGGTCTTGCCGCCCTTCAAGAGCGTCGCGGTACGACACGGCATGTGCGTAGAGCGACGGATACACTTCTGCGAATACTTCTTCTGCAGCGTCCCCCGCGTTTGTCCAAGGCCAATCGTGATTCTCACTGGATTTCATCACGATCATCCAAAGACCTGCCCAGTCAGCAAACCACCGACTGAAATCTTGGCCTCGCAAGAAAGGTCGCAACACTGACGCGCAAGCTGGGTCTGCTCGAACCAAAGCGTCCTTGACCGTTGAGTCGACAAGAAAGGCGTCGTTGAGGCCGGTTTTGATTCCGCTCAACGGTTTGACCCCCGAATACTCTGACAACGGCACGCCTTTGTCGCGAATCTTCGCCATGAGCTTCGCGACGCCCGCTGGCTCCAACTGCCATGAGTCGGCGCCAAGTTGGGCGAGTGGAAGCTCAACTCCCTCGGATTCGATCTGCCTTGAAAGGTCGTCGATGCGGAGTTGTTCTCGAGGGATCGCGCAGAGTCGGGCCTTCTTCGGCTTCGGGGCCTTCGTGGGCTTGCGAGCCACCAGAATCGATGGAAAGACGTCGGCGTCTTCGAAAATCTGCTTCGCGTGGCCGAAGTCGACGACCGACTCCACCCAGGCATGTTCTGCGAAGAACCGGCGAAGCGGCTCGCCGTATCTGGCCTTCATCCACTTGTTGGTGACGATGAACGACAGAAGGCCGCCGGGCTTCAGGAGATTGATGCCAAGCTCGTAGAAGTAGACGTAGAGGTCGGCCATCCCGTGGTAGGCCTTGTACTCCGCCTGCAACGCGGGCTTAAACTCGCTCAGCAACTCCTGCCGTACATACGGCGGGTTGCCGATGACGACGTCAAAACCGCCCTGCTCAAACACCTCGGGAAACGCAGCCCGCCACTCAAAAGCCTTGGGATGGACGGCACGGTCGGCGATGACGCTGTTGCCGACTCGGATCGGGTGGTCGAGGCTCGTGAGCGGCTTTCCGCGCTGAGCGGTTTTGATCCAGAGGCTCAATCGTGCGATCTCGATCGCCTCGTCGTTGAGATCGACGCCGTAGATGTTGTGCTCGAGAATCCGCTTGTCGACTTCAAAAAGGCTGCGGTGCCCACGTAGCTCCTGAAGCCGTTCGTTCGACTGCTGATAGGTGGCATGCAACTGATCAAAGGCTTCGATCAGAAAAGCGCCGCTGCCGCAGGCCGGATCGAGCACCCGAATCGTGGCGAGCTCATCTTGCCATGCCTCCCAGAACGAGACCAGCGCCGCGCGGGCCGGTTTTGAGAGTTTGTCGAGCTCGTAGACCGCCGGATCAGCAAGGGCGGATTTCGCAGCCCCCTTGGCCTTCGCGTGCAGCGCCGCACGGAGCTGCTCGAAGCGGCCGCGGACCGTCCCTCCGACGGCCTGCTCGACGATGTATCGCGTGATGAACGACGGCGTATAGAACGCGCCCTCTTTCTTGCGGCGCGTCTTGTGGCGATCGGCTCCTTGCGGTTCAGCGAGGCCATCCAGCTCGTTGCGGAGCTTTTCGAGGTCGGAGATCGACTGCTCGAAAATGTGCCCGAGGATGTCGACATCGATGACCTTGGTGTCGCCGGTCGCCTCGAACGACGGCCTGTAGTCGAAATCGCCGAGGTTGCGAAAGTGGGCGCAGACTTCGTCAGAGACGTCGAGCGAGTCGAGCAGCGGGTCAGCCGCGAAGAGCCCACCGTTGTAGGCGTGAATCCCGAGAGCCGCGTTGCCACGATTGATCGCGTCGAAAAGCCCTTGAAAATTCTGCCAGATCGGCCGCGGATGATAGGGGTCAGTGTGCTCATAAGCCTTGCGAAGTGAATCGGGCGGCACGAGGCCGCGGTCTTCGCTGAAGGCCACGAAGAGGACACGGTCGAGCACCTTCTGGGTGCTGCTCAACACGTCTTGTTTTGGAACCGTCGGATTGTCGCGACAGAGAAGCTCGTAGACATCCTGCCGCATGTCCGCATAGTTGACGTAAAACGATTTCGTCAGCTCGCGGCCGACCTTCTCCGACTCAGCAAGCAGGGCATCGAAGTGACACGGACCGCCCGGAGGCACGACGCGGTCGGCTCCCAGCAAGAAGACGAATCGCTTCAAAACACCGTCGTCATGGGCAAGCTGCTCGATTTCAAAACGTTCGTAGGTGTGTTGATCAGAGCCCTTGTGATAGAGCCGAATCTGTCGGATCGACGTGACGAGAATCCAATTGCATTTCAGGTTGATGGCGTAGCGATAAGCCTGGTCGACGGCCGACATGCGACGACCGGCGAACGGGCGGTCCAACGGATCACGCGGCCCCTTGCCTTCGACCGCTACGACAGTCCGCTTCAGGCCGTTGAACTCGCCCAGGACCGCGTCGGCAAACTTTCCGTCTACCTCGACGTGCCGCTCGAATCCAATCGTGTAGCGATCGCTCCCCGCGGGGGGCATGTAGCCGAGCACATCGATGAAAACGTCAGAAAGAAACTCCCGGAGAATCTCCTGTTCACGGAAGTCGTCGATTCGACCCGTCGCAACGAGGTTGGCCCAACGCTCGATCTTGGCGCGGTCGACGACCGGCGCGGTGAATGCCGACAGGTGCGACCGAAGCACATCGGGACGAAACAGCGGTTTGGCTTCAACGGGCACTCGTGCAGCCTCTCAGGCACCGTAAGGATGGGGGGATTCTACTGGCCGGAATGGACAGGTCACGAGGGTCACTGTTGAGGACAGACCCGGTCACGGAGTGACCGGGCTACAAATGGATCTCCAGCTCGGGGCTGCCGGTGTCATGGAGCCGGCGTAGAAAGCCAGCGCAGCCCGGAGGGCGTAGCGCAGATTTCTCCGAGAGAGCGGAGGCCATGGATGGCCGCAGCGAACGTCCGGCGACATGACACCGGCAGCCCCGAGCCACGCAGGACGTGGCGATGACCAGTGCCACGCAGGACGTTGCGTCGAGCTTTCAGAAACGATTTCAAGGCTTGAGATCGGGGATACCGATCGATGCACCGAAAGCGCCGACGAGCTCTTCGATCGAGCCGTTGTATGACGCCCTGAGGCTCTCCTCGGCCGTCATGCCTTCTTTGATGCCACGCACGAACTCGGCGAACTTCTTGATGTCTTTCTTGACGAGGAACCGTACGAGGGCGGACGAGATGCCGTATTGGACGGCATCGATGTTGGGCCGTGTGAGGTACTGCGGCCCGAGCGAACGGGTTTGCTGCATGTACATCTTCGCCTGGGCCTCCTTGAGAGGCACCTGCTTCGAGTAGGGCTCCACCTGGGTGCCCACCCATTCGGCGA
>CAZCHF010000009.1:6947-77941 GCA_964498325.1 uncultured Candidatus Kuenenia sp. | reverse complement strand
TTCGGCGATGCCTTCGTTGAGCCAATTGGGCAGCCGCTCAGGCGACATCCAGCGGTGATTGAATCCGTGGCTCGTCTCATGGACGAGCATGTGGGCAAAGGCATCGGCCATCGGACCGCGGTGGCAGGCCATGACGACACGGCCATCGGGGAATTGATGACACACCCCATGCGCCCCCTGCAGACCGCCTCCCATGAACCGGCCCTCGAAGGCGTTGAAATCCTCTTCGCTCATGAACGCGAACACGATGCACTTCCCCTTCCACACTGGCTCCCCACGCGGGATGCCGTAGAGGTCGCAGAGAAAATCGTGCATCGAATCGAGGTTCGCGACATACGGCCCGATCTCGTTTTGCGGCATGTCGGTGACCATGATGAATTCATGGGTCTCCGAGATCGCGAGCCTAGGAAACGCCTCACGGACCTTCTCAGCGAAGGTCTTGAGCGTTTTGACCTCGGCGGCATGCTCCTCGGCAGACAGTTCGGGCCACGGGGTCACCCCCTTCGCCTTCATCTTCCCGTGCGACTCGGCCACGCTCTTCGCATACTTCTCGCGGGCGAGTTGCCCCTTCTTGTTCGCGACGCCGCCCACGCGCGTTTCCGCCTCGTAGATGGTCTCACGATTCGCGATGATCTTCGTGATCACCTGGAGCCTGAGCGTGAGCGGGCGCGTTTGCCCTTCCTCGACGATCCGGATCGACTCGATCGCGTCCCCTTTTTTGGTGACTTTCTCGAGCTTCGGTCGCACGAATCGCCGCCCCGTCCCGAGTTCGACGAGGTCGAGCACGTTGCCGACGAGAGGCTCGAGCGCCGGCGGCGAGTCGTCGGCCCGCGCGTCGACCAGCATCAGGCTCACGAACAGCATCAACCCGACGACTCGCATGGATGCACCTCTCTCAGAATGTGCCGGGATCTTCGTGTAGTCTATGGCCCCTGCGACGCCTGTCGCCAATCCCTCGCCGGCCCCTCGGAGAATTGGAACGATGACGAGTGAACAACGAGCCTGGTACCGCGAACTGACCCCTTACCACTGGTTCGTCTTCGTCGTCGCCAGCGCCGCGTGGTTCTTCGATTGCCTCGACCAACGCCTCTTTTCACTGGCTCGCAACGATGCCGTCAAGGCACTCGCGGCCGGGGCTGACGACCAAGCGCTTGGCAAGCAGGTGACGGCCCTCTTCCTGATCGGATGGGGAATCGGTGGCATGATCTTTGGCGCGCTCGGTGACCGGTACGGCCGAGCGAAGATGCTCACGGCCACGGTCCTCATTTATTCCGTGTGCACCGGCTTCAGCTACTTCAGCCAGGCGTATTGGGATTTCGCCTTGGCTCGCTTTCTTACCGGTGTGGGTGTGGGTGGCGTCTTCGGGCTCGCGGTTGCCCTCATCGCGGAAACCCTGCCAAACAACGCCCGGTCCGGTGCCCTGGGATGGCTCCAGATTCTCTCCACGGTTGGAAACCTCTCGGCAGGCCTCGTGCTCACTGCCCTCAGCGGGCTGGCGACATGGGGCGTCATCGCCGCGGACGACACCTGGAGATGGATGTTCCTCGTGGGCGCCGCTCCGGCGTTGCTCGTCGTCTTCACGATGACCTACCTGCGCGAACCCCAGCCCTGGCTTGATGCCAAGGCAGCCGGCCGTTTCGAGAAGGGAAATGTCTGGACACCGTACGCCGAACTCTTCGCCGAGAAGCGGTGGCGCACGAATCTTGTCATCGGCGCCCTCTTGGCGTCGGCGGGTGTCATCGGTCTCTGGGCCATCGTCGAGTATGCCGTCGACATCCAAGGCAAGGTTTTTCAGATTTACTTCGAGGGCCAAGGGCTCGAGGGGGACGCGATCAAGCCGGCCATCAACCAGGCGAAGTCGTTCGCCTACACGCTCCAGATGATCGGGGCAGCGGTCGGCATGTGGTGCATGACGAAGGCTTGCATCGTGCTTGGCCGCAAGCCGGCCTTCGCGATTTGGTACGTCGGGGCCCTCGTCTCCACCGTGTTCGTCTTCTGGTCGCTCGAGACACCGACCGATGCCTACTGGATGATGCCCCTGATGTGGTTCTTCTCGCTCGGTGTCTTCGCAGGGTATGCGATTTATCTGCCCGAGTTGTTTCCGAGCCGCGTGCGGAGCACGGGCACTTCGTTCTGCTACAACCTCGGTCGATTCGCGGCCGCGGGGGGCAGCTCTCTTTCGGCCCTGCTCGCGACCGACGTTTTCGGAGGCGTCTACGGCTTCGAGTCGCCCACGCGGGAACGCTATGCGGCGATCGCCATGTGCGCGGTTTTTGTGATCGCGCTGGTAACGCTTCCCTTCGCCCCGGAAACCAAGGGCAAGCCGCTGCCTGAGTAGAGGGGTTTTTCAGGCGACGCAGGCCATCCAAGCCTTGTGAATCAGAGTGTGTCGGCCGTGATGGAGTGGCGGCGGATCTCGGTGCTCGAGATGTCGAACCGAAATTCCCGCTGCGACACGAAATAGGCGACGTCCTTGAGGGCCTTGGGAACCTTGATCGTTGCCGCGTCTTGAACCTCGCCGTCACGCACGCGGCCGAAGACGATCAGCCCACGGGCCTTGGCCGCGATCGCCTTGATAGCCCGAGTCGCAGCGGCGGTCGAACCGCCGTAATACTTCGGATCGGGCAGCCGGGCGAAGGTGTCGGCGCCCATGACGAACGTGCTTTCGGGGAAGACATCGAGCTTCTCGAGAAACGTCGCGGCCCGCGTGAACCAGAGCGGACGATCGACGAACTGAGCGGCCCGGCCTCGCATCTCGATGTAGTCGAGCATGGGCTTGTCGACGTTCGCGACGGATATCTCGTAGACAGTCGGCCGTTCGGCGATCTCCTCGGCAACGCGAGCCATGAGGAGATGCCCTTCGTGCAGCGGGTCGAACGAGCCCGGGAACACCAAGCTCCCAGGGGCCGGTGTTTCCGCGGCATCGGCGGCGCTTGCCAAGGCGGTCCGCCGCTCGCCGGTAAAGAGCTGCCGCCAAACGTCGGGCGGTTCACATGCCTCGTGCTCGATCGTGTCGCCGGGAAGGCATGGTGTCTCCGCTCGGATGGCCGAAAGGCCGCAGGCCTCCGCGAGCGCTGAGAGTACGAGCCCTGCCGCCACCTCTTCTTCGTCCGCCCGCGACCGTGCACCTTTGTCGAGCACGACCTCGACCACGCGCGTGGCCCCGAGTGTTTGCACGGCCACGATCGCACGATGGTCACCCCGCTTGGGCCGCGTGGTGGCGAGCCCTGCGGTGACGGCCACCCCGACGGCCCGCTTGGCCGCGGTCACGCGCTCGGTGCCGACCTGCTCGTCGAGCCGGCAGGCACGCTGCCAGGCCGCCATCGCCAGCCGTCGGGCGGTTCTCCGGGAGGAATACGATTCCTGCGGGCCGCCGAGGAGGTCGTCGATCGCCGCCCGTGCATAGGGCACGGCGGCATCGAGTACCACGCCGCTGGCCCCCGGTGTCGATACGAGGCGGGAGATCGCCGCCGAACCGCCACCGGTCGCATAGAGCACCAGCCGCACGTCGCGTTGGGCAAGCCCGTCGACCAACTGGCGGGAATCGGGAAGTGACATGGGATGTGCACGGGCTCGCGGATTGCTGCCGGGCATGATACCGGATGCCGCTTGTCGCTCGCCTACCGCCCCGGCACACTTTTGGATCACGACGCTCGAGGCACAGCCTCCGCGGCAGAATCTGTTCACCAAAGGAACACGACATGCGGGCAGCCATCATCGGAATCGGAGCCATCGCCAGGATGCACGCGCGGGCGCTGGCCGACATCCCGGGCGTCGAGCTCGTCGCGGCCACCTGCCGCACCGAGGAGAAAGGCAAGGCGTTTGCGACCGACTTCAACTGCGATTGGTATCCCGATGCGACGGCGATGCTGCGGCGATCGAAGCCCGACTTCGTCACGGTGGCTACGCCCTCCGGCGCCCATCTCGACGCGACCCTTGCCGCGATCCGCCGCGGCGTGCCGGTGATCTGTGAGAAGCCGCTCGAGATCACGCTCAAGCGCATCGATCGCATGATCGCCATGGCGGAGAAGAAGGGGGTTCCACTCGGCGCGATTTTCCCTCAGCGCTTCAATCCCGTGATCCGCACGCTCCACGACGCCGCTGCGGCGGGGCGGTTCGGCCAGCTCGCGATCGCGGCCAGCTACGTACCCTGGTGGCGCGACGACGCCTACTACGGGCCTGGCCGCTGGCAGGGCACGAAGGCGATGGATGGCGGCGGCGCGCTCATGAACCAGTCGATTCATGGCGTCGACGCGCTGCAGTGGATCGCCGGTGCCACGATGCCCGATCTGGATCCATCCGAGAATCCGGTCGAGAGCGTGATCGCCATGACGGCGGTGCGGGCGCACGATCCCGAGCGGCTCGAGGTCGAAGACTCGTGCGTCGCGATCCTCCGGTTCAAGAACGGAGCACTCGGCCAGCTCCTCGCGGCAACGAGCCTGTATCCCGGAAGCCTCCGACGCTTGCTGGTCGGCGGGCGCGACGGTACCGCCGAGATCCTCGAGGAGCAACTCGTGACCTGGCACTTCCGAAACGCCTCACCGGATGACGACGCCATCCGCGCGCGGCTCAGTGGCTCGAGCGGAACCTCCGGCGGCGCGGCCGACCCGATGGCCATCAACTACTCTTGCCATACCCGCAACTTCGAGGATTTCGTGAAGGCTCTCCGCGAAGGTCGGCGGCCAGCGCTGGACGGCCTCGAGGGCCGCAAGGCCGTCGCGATCGTGGAAGCCTGCTACAAGAGCGCCCGGACCGGTCGGCCGGCGGCCGTGGAGAATCCAAAACGGGCCCGCGCATGAACACGCCCTTTCGCTACGCCATCTGCAACGAGACATTTGGCGAGTGGCCACTCGCGAAGGCCTGTGAGTTCGTGGCCTCCTGTGGCTATGAAGGGATCGAGATCGCGCCGTTCACGCTCGGGGCGACGCCCACGGCCCTCTCGGCCATCGCGCGCGGCGAGCTTCGCCGCACCATTGCCCGTGCGGGGCTCGACTGTGTCGGCCTCCACTGGCTGTTGGCGAAGACGGAAGGGTTTCACGTGGCCCACCCCGATGCGGCGATCCGGGAAAACACGGTGGAGTACCTGACTGAGCTGGTCCGTCTGTGCCACGACCTCGGGGGGCGGGTTCTGGTGTTCGGTTCTCCCAAGCAGCGAAGCCTCCTCCCGGGAGTCACGCTCGAGCAAGCGCACGGCTTCATTCGTGATGTCTTCAGCCGGCTCCTACCGGTGCTGGAAGCGACCGACACCGTCGTGGCCCTCGAACCCCTCTCCCCGGTCGAGACCGACGTCCTCACCACCGCCGCCGAGACCTGCACCGTGCTCGAAGCGATCCGCTCCCCGCACGTCCGGCTCCACCTCGACGTCAAAGCCATGGCCGCGGAAACGGCGGCCACGCCCGACATCATCCGCGCCAGCGCCCACTGGCTCGAACACTTCCATGCCAATGACACCAACCTCCAAGGCCCCGGGTTCGGCAGCGTCGATTTCCTTCCGATTTTCCAGGCCCTCTCCGACGTGGCGTATCCCGGCTGGGTGAGTGTCGAAGTCTTCGACCTCACGCCCGGTGCCACACGCCTTGCCAAGGAGAGCCTCACGTACATGAAGCGTGTCGAATCCGAATTGGGATAACGTCGGTTCACGACACCCAGGAACACCCCCATGCGATGGCAAGGCAGGCGCGAAAGCAGGAACGTCGAAGACAGGCGGCGGACCAGGCCCCAGCAGGTGGCCGCGGGGGGCGGGCTGGTGGCGCTTCTGGTCATCCTGGCCGCCATCTTCTTTCCCGATCTCGTGCCGGTCCTGCAGCTCTTCAACGACATCCAGGTGGCCCCGCAGATGGCCCCTGCCGAGCCGGTCGACGACGAGATGGGCCGGTTCATCCGGACCGTCGTGGCGGACAACGAGGATGTGTGGGCAAAACTCTTTCCGATGGCGTTCACACGACGGTTCACGCCGGCTCGGCTCGTGATGTTCACCGGACGGGTGCAGAGCGGCTGCGGCTTCGCCAGTGCGGGGATGGGCCCTTTCTATTGCCCGCTCGACGAGACCGTGTACATCGATCCGACGTTCTACGACGAGCTCCGGCGACGGTTCGGGGCGTCGGGTGAGTTCGCCCACGCCTATGTGATCGCCCATGAGTTCGGCCACCACATCCAGAACCAGCTGGGGGTGACCCGGCAGGTGCAGGCGCTTCAAGGACGAGTCTCGCAGGAGGAATACAACCGTGCGAGCGTTCGTCTCGAACTCCAGGCCGATTTCCTGGCGGGCGTGTGGGCCCATCACATGGCACGCTACGAAGGCATTCTCGACGAGCAGGACATCCGCGACGCCATCAACGCCGCCGCCGCGATCGGTGATGACCGGATTCAGAAGCAGATGCAGGGCTACGTGCAACCCGAGCAATTCACCCACGGCACCAGTGAGCAGCGCGTACGATGGTTCATGAAAGGCTTCCGTGGGGGCGATCCCGCTCTCATGGACGAGGCCTTTGAGGTCGACGAGCCGTAGCCTCCCATGCGCATTCTTCTGACCGGTGCGACGGGGTATGTCGGAAGCGTGCTCCTACCCGAGGTGGAGCGCCGGGGCCATGCGATCCGATGCCTCGCGCGGCGCCCCGCGAAGCTCGGCGGCAAGACCGGCCCGCAGACGGAAGTCATGCCGGGCGATGCGTCTGATCCCGTGGCCCTCGCGCGGGCCTGCGACGGGATCGATGTCGCCTACTGGATGGTCCACTCGATGGAGAGTGGTGTGGACTTCGAGCGCGCGGATCGATTGGCCGCGGAGCGTTTTGCCGTCGCCGCGAAGGCTGCGGGAGTCAAACGCATCGTCTATCTCGGGGGCCTTGGCAACGACGACGACCGGCTTTCGGCCCATCTGCGCAGCCGCCACGAGGTGGGCGCGATCTTGCGGGCCAGCGGGATGGACGTGATCGAGTTTCGGGCGTCGATCATCATCGGGGCCGGGAGCTTTTCGTTCGACCTCGTGCGTACCCTTGTCGAGCGGTTGCCTGTCATGATCTGCCCGGCGTGGCTCGCCACACCGACTCAGCCGATCGCCATCGCCGACGTCGTGGCCTACCTTGCGGCCGCCGCCGAGCTGCCCCCGGGGACGGCCAGGATTTTCGAGATCGGTGGGCCAGACAAAGTGTCGTATGGCGCTATCATGCGCGAGTATGCCCGCCAGCGGGGTCTGCGACGGCTCATGATCCCGGTGCCGGTGCTGACCCCACGGCTGTCGGGGCTGTGGCTGGCGCTGGTCGCACCGCGGTACTCGAAGGTCGGACAAAAGTTGATCGACGGACTCAAGAATCCCACGGTGGTGACGAGCAACGCGTCGACGCGTGATTTTTCGATTCGTCCCCGTGATCTTCCGACCGCTGTGCACGAAGCGGGCCGGCAGGAGGATGTTGAGTTCGCCGGCAAACGTTGGGCCGACTTTGCCGACATCGAAGACCTGCCGCGTCGCTACGGTGGGGTCCATGAGGGCACGCGGCTCGTCGACCATCGCCACAAGATCGTGGCGGTGTCGCCGGAGCGCGCCTTTGCGGCGATCGAGCGTATTGGCGGGGCCAACGGCTGGTATGCCTGCGACTGGCTCTGGACACTGCGTGGGTGGCTCGATCGACTGATCGGCGGTCCCGGCATGGCACGCGGTCGCCGCGACCCCGACAAGCTCTGCCTGGGTGATTCACTCGACTGTTGGCGGGTGGAGATCTACGAGCCACCGAGACGACTCCGGCTCGCGGCCCAGATGAAACTCCCGGGCCGCGGCTGGCTCGAGTTCGAGGTGGTGCCGCGGGACGGCGACGTGACGATCCACCAGACCGCCGTATTTGACCCTCGCGGCCTCGGCGGCCTCCTCTATTGGTACGCCATCTGGCCGCTTCACGAGGTCGTCTTTCGCCGGATGCTGGCGGGAATCGCCCGTCATGCCGTGCGAACCGACGGGCCCTGACGTGCGGGGAATAAATGCTGCTATGCTTGTGGAAAATTCCGGCAGTTGAAGGTGTCGAGAGGAAAGCGGTTCGTGGCGCAGTCGTGGTTCATCATGCGGGGCGAGTCTCGGCTTGGCCCCTTCACGCACCATGGGCTCGTCACGCTCGCCTCCAACGGCAGCCTGTCTCCCCAAGACATGGTCTGGTGCACCGACCTGCCGGCGCCGATTCCGGCCGTGGGCGTGGCCGGGCTTTTCCCGGAGCCCGAACCGGCACCAGCCCCAGATCCAGAATTTGAAATCGACCTGCCGCCGATTCCAACGCGGCCACAAGTGAGCCCCCCCGCCCGGTTCAGCCCCCCGACCCGGTTCAGCCCGCCCGCGCCGCGGCCAGCGTCACCGCCCCCACCCGAGGAGGAGTTTTCCTTCGCATCGCCGCGACGAAGAAAGGACCGCTTTGCGGCCCTTTTTGAGGATAGTGGCGATACCGTCGATGAAGCGGGGATCGACGAAGAGGAAGAGGCCCCTTCTCCAGAGCCCGCCATTCCTGTCATCAGAAGGCCGACCAGACGAGCCGCTCCGGCCCGTCGCGCGGCCGATAACTCGGGCCTCTTGATCGGGCTCGGGGGATTCTCGCTCCTCGCCGTGATCATGTTGATCGTCGTGCTTGAACAGGGGGAAGCCCGTCAGAGCCGACCTGCTCCGCCTCCGAGCCCGCCTGCTCCCGTTGTTCGGCCGGCGCCTGCGACGCCCGAGCCAGCAGCCCCCGCTACCGATACACGGTCTGAGCGAACCCCTCCACGGCCTCCGACACCACCGCGCCCTCCCGCGCCGCCACCTCCGCCGCGATTCGACAAGCAACCGCTGATCGATGAAATGGTGAAGGGGACGGTGGACGCCATGTATCAGGCCAATCCCTCCCTCAAGACCCGCTACCGAGAACTGTGGGAGAGTCAATTGCAGACGCTTCTCACGCAAGCGACCAAAGGCATGCGTGAGGAACAACAGATCCGGACGGCGGCGAAAAGTGTCTGTGACGATTGGGCCGTGGAAACGCAGAAGTTCGTCACGAACGAAGCGGCACCGCCCCCTCCCCCTGATGCCATCGATGGGGCATCCCAAGCCGAGACCGATCCCGATGCTCCGATGGATCCCGATGCACCGCCGGTGGAACCGGACGCGGAGGAACCGTGACGGCGTGACGGAACCACGAGGTCGAGACGGAGCTCGCCCTCGAACGCGTCATCGGCGTCGTAGGTCGAGCGTGCAGACGTAGTCGGGATTCCGAACTTCCGGCGGCGGTTCGAACGGGCCGGGGGTGTGACCGGTTGCAAAGAATCGCGCGACCCGCCGGCTTTCAGCTTCGAGGGCATTGACCGGACGGGTATCGAAGGCCCGGCCACCAGGGTGGACGACATGCCAGGTGCATCCACCCAGACTGCGACCGCTCCAAAGGTCGACCACATCGAAAACGAGCGGCGAGTGGACCGGAATCATCGGATGGAGGCACTCGGGGGGCTGCCAGGCCCGAAACCGAACCCCCGCGACGAACTCACCGGGCACGCCGGTCGGTACGAGCGGAACCCGTCGGCCGTTGCAGGCCACCGCATGCCGCCCCGGCACGAGCCCTGAGGCCTTCACCTGAATCCGTTCGAGCGAACTGTCCACAGGCCTCGATGTCGCGCCGCCGATCGACTGCTCTCCCAAAACATGCCACGGTTCCAAGGCGGTGCGCAGCTCGAGCCGGACGCCGGCATGCGTGACCTCGCCGAGCCGCGGAAACCGAAACTCGGCAAAACTCTCGAACCACTCCCGCTCGAAGTCGAAGCCGGCCCGACGGAGTTCATCCACCACGCCTCCGAAATCGTGCATCAAGAAGTGCGGGAGCATGAAGCGATCGTGCAGCGCCGTGCCCCACCGCACGAGCCCGCCGCGGTATGGTTCCCGCCAGAACCAAGCCACGAGCGCCCGCACCACGAGACAGGCGAGCAGACTCATCCGCACATGGGGCGCCATTTCGAAGCCGCGCAGTTCCACGAGCCCGCGACGACCGCCGGCCGAGTCGGGAGACCAGAGCTTGTCGATGCAAAACTCCGCTCGATGCGTGTTGCCCGTCAAGTCGGTGAGGATGTTTCGAAACACGCGGTCGGTGAGCCACGGCAGCACGCTGCTCTTTGGCAGAGTTGCGCCGCCGAGCTGCTCGAGTGCGATCTCCAACTCATACACGCTCTCATGCCTCGCCTCGTCGATCCGTGGCGCCTGGCTGGTGGGGCCGATGAAGCGGCCGGCAAAGAGATACGACAGTGACGGGTGGTTGTTGAAGTATGCCACCATGCTGCCGAGCAACGACGGTCGCCTGAGGAACGGACTGTCGTGGACCGACTTGCCGCCGAGGACGACGTGGTCACCCCCACCGGTGCCTGTGTGGAGCCCGTCGATCTCGAATTTTTCGGCGCCGAGCCGGCTGGCACGAGCCTCCTCAGCCAGGGTTTCGCGGAGGGCGACAAGCTCTCGCCACGACGACGCCGGCGGCACGTTGACCTCGATCACCCCGGGATCGGGCGTCACGTGCAGCCGCATGAGCCTCCGATCGTGCGGCGGCGGATAGCCCTCGAGCACGACCGGCGTGTTCATGTCTGACGCCACTTGTTCGATCGCCTGCATGAGATCAAGCCAATCGCTGACGCCCGTGTGGATGCCCTCGGGATCGCGAGCCTCGTCGGCCACCGCGTCGAGTGGCGGGATGAACACGTGCAGCCGTCCGCCACGTGCCTCTGCCACGAGCGACGTGCGGACGATGCCTGTGCCTTCCCGGATCTCGGCGTCCGTGGGCCACGGAAGATTGCCGAGGGGAAGCCGAAGCCCCGCTGGTGAGTCGCCCGGGATGAGCGGCACGCGCCCCTCGGGCAGTGGCCATGCGCTCGACCGCCAGCGAATCTCGGAGCTGCCACGGCGAAACCGCAACAGTGGAATCACGAAGGCCACCGGCGTTTCGGTGTCGATGCCACGATCGTCGAGAGGATTCGCCGATCCGACCTCGTGGGCCGGAATCACGAATCCCGGGTCGATCCCGAGGCGTGCGGCGAGGCCCTCGATGAACGCCTTGCTGCGACCGACATCTCCGCGCGCGTTGGCGCCCCCCTCGCGCCGGTCGTCCGCCAATAGCTCACGCCGCTTCCAGATCGGCTCACCGTCCGTCCGCCACACGATGTCGAGCGTCCAGCGCGGCAGTGGCTCGCCGGGATACCACTTCCCCTGTCCTTCGAGAAGCACGCCGCCCGGCGCGAGCCGCTCGAGCAGCCGTCGCGCGAGCACGCCCCCCTGACGGCGTTTGTTGGGCCCGAGGGCCGCGGTGTTCCACTCGGGCGCGTCAAAGTCGTCGACCGAGACGAACGTCGGCTCGCCTCCCATCGTGAGGCGAACATCGCCTGAGGCCATCGCGGCATCGACGCGGTTTCCGACCTCGAGAATGCGCTCCCACTGCGGCTCGGAGAAAGGCCGCGTCGTGCGCGGGGCCTCGGCCAGCCGCGCGATCCTCATGTCGAATCGAAACTCGGTCTGGCAGGGATCGACCGCGCCAGTCACGGGGGCGGCGCTGACCGGATCGGGCGTGGCGGCGAGTGGAATGTGTCCCTCGGCGGTCAGGAGGCCGCTCGTCGGATCGAAGCCCACCCAGCCGGCTCCTGGAAGGTAGACCTCCGCCCAGGCATGGAGGTCGGTGAAATCGACCGTGGGTCCAGCCGGCCCATCGAGCGGCCTTTGGTCTGGCGCAAGCTGCACGAGATACCCCGAACAAAAACGTGCGGCGAGGCCTAGCCGGCGCGCCAGTGCGATAAAGAGCCACGCCGAATCCCGGCAGCTTCCGGTGCCGAGCGTGAGCGATTCCTCCGGTGACTGGACGCCTGGCTCCATGCGGATCACGTAACTCACCCGCTCGTGGACTGCCCGATTGAGGGCGACCAGAAAATCGATCGTTCGACCACCGGCAGCAGCAAGACCATGGTCTCGAAACTCTCGGACCAGCGCATCCACCTTCTGGCCACCTGTGGCCGGTGGTGTCGCGAGGTACGGCCCGAGCTCCGCCGTGAGCACCGGGTCGTATCCGAATGGATATGTCTCGACCTGTGGCTCGAGAAAAAAATCGAAGGCGTTGATGGCGACCAGCTCGGCGACGAGATCGACCTCGAGCACGAGGTGCTTTGCCGGCTCGGGAAACACGAGTCGGGCCACGTGATTTCCCTGTGGGTCTTGCTGCCAGTTGAGAAAATGCCCGCGTGGCTCCACCTTGAGCGTGTAGCTCGTCACGCGAGTCCGGCAATGAGGCGCGGGCCGCAATCGCACCATGTGGGGCGCGAGCCGCACCGACCGGTCAAAGAGGTATTCGGTACGGTGATGCAGCGCGATGCGGATGGACATGAACGGCTCAAAGGGAAAAGGGAAGGTCTAGTTGGCTACAGGTGCGGGAGCTCGGGGGCGACCCGCATCCTGTCGCCGGCGTAGAAAGCCAGCGCAGCCCGGAGGGCGAAGCGCAGATTTCTCCGAGTGAGCGGAGGCCATGGATGGCCGCAGCGAACGTCCGGCGACAGGATGCGGGTCGCCCCCGAGCGGGCTATGCGAGCAGACTCGGCACTCCCGTCGAACGCTCATGATTGCCGCGCGTGTCAAACGCCCGCCTCGGCGGCGCGGCCCACGGGGCGCACGGCGAAGAACGTGTCGTGGATCGCGTCGCTCGCGCGGTTGAGCCGCATCTGGAAGCCGTCGATGAAGCCGTGCAGGCCGCCCGGGCCTGCGAGCACCTCGTCGATCGAGCCGTAGTCGAGCTTCGAGCGCAGACGACCCAGGCGCTGCTCGGCGGGGTTGGTGTAGGCACCGCGAGCGCCTCCCGTGATCGCCAAGAGCGACTCCTCAGCTTTGTTCAGACAAAAGTGCATCGCCCGTGGAAAGAACCGATCGAAGACGAGAAACTCGGCCACGTTGCGACGTGAGACGGCGCCATATTGCTTGCGATACATCTCGAGGGCGCTGGCGCTTTCGAGCACGGCCGACCACTGCACGGCATCGCCGTTTGTCGGTTCGGCGGCCTGCTTCTCGGCTTCGACGAGCGACACGCCGGCTGGAAAAGTCGCCGAGTCGCCGTCGATCCAACCGACTGCCGGTGGCGCGAAGGCGAAAGCCGCCGGGTCCCCGCTCTTGGCGCCATCTCCATCCGCCGGCCGCGCGAAGCGTGAAGCGGCCGGCCTAAAATAGTGCTCCACATCAAGGACTCGGCTTGTCTTGTCGGCCCGTTCCACGAGGCGCCCGAGCCGCCCGAAGTGCCAGGCCTCGCCGTGCGACATCGTGGCGTCTGACACGCCGGTGATGAGTTGGCTCGCCCGCTTCACCTCGTCCAGAAATTCCCGTGGATGGAGCCACCCGCCGTAGCGTTTGGCGGCCTGCTGCACTTCCAAATGCGCCTTGTTGATCTCCTCCCACATCGGCGTGCTGATCATGTCGCGGACGGTGCGGGCGTTCTCGCGGGCGGCGCGGAGGCAGCAGGCAATCGAGTTTGGATTCTCCGGATCAAATGCCATGAACGAGATGACGCGGGCCTGATCGGCGTGGCCATGGCGCTTCTGGAAATCGGCCTGGTCACCGAACGTGCAGACCAGCGCGTTCCAAAGCAGCCCGTGACTGATGGCGCCGTCGAGGGCGAGGTCGAGCGTGGTTTCGACGGCCCGCGCGACATTCTCCGCCCGCTCGATCTGGCGGTTCATCCAATAGACGCTTTCGGCGACGCGGGAGAGCATTCGTTCGTTATCGGCCCGTGTGGACGACCCAAGTGTCTTTGCTGCCACCCCCCTGCGAGGAGTTCACGACGAGGGAACCCTTCACGAGTGCCACCCGCGTGAGGCCCCCGGGCAAGACGTAAATGTCTTCGCCGTAGAGGATGAACGGCCGCAGGTCGACGTGCCGCCCTTCGAGGGCGTCGCCGACGACGGTGGGGACCCGCGAGAGCGAGAGCATCGGCTGGGCGATGAAGTTGCGAGGGTTCTCGATGATCCTCTGGCGACACGCCTCGAGCTCTTCCTTGGAGGCCCGAGGGCCGAGCACGATTCCGTAGCCTCCCGACTCGTTGGCCGGCTTGATGACGAGATTCGCGAGATTCGCGAGGACATGCTGATACTGCGATTGCTCGCCGCAGACGAACGTCGGAACGTTCGGGATGATCGGGTCTTCGCCGAGGTAATACTTGATGATTTGCGGCACGTAGGCGTAGACCGCCTTGTCGTCGGCGATCCCGGTGCCCGGGGCGTTGACCAGGGCGACGTTGCCCTTGCGGTAGGCGGCCATGAGGCCCGGCACTCCCACGAGCGAGTCTTCGCGAAACGCGAGCGGGTCGAGAAAGTCGTCGTCGATACGACGGTAGATCACATCGACGCGTTCGAGACCGCGGGTCGTGCGCATGAAGACGACATCGTCGACCACGACGAGGTCGGAGCCTTGCACGAGCTCGACGCCCATCTGCCGCGCGAGGAAACTGTGCTCGAAGTAGGCCGAGTTGTAGATGCCCGGCGTGAGCACGACGACGGTCGGATCGCGCACCTGCTTCGGCGCGACGTACTGGAGCATCGCGAGCAGTTTCTCGGGATAGTCTTCGACGGGGCTGATCCGCTGCCCTTCGAAGAGCTGCGGGAACGTCCGCTTCATCACCTCGCGATTCTCGAGCACATACGAGACACCCGACGGCGTGCGGAGATTGTCTTCGAGGACATACATGACGCCGTCGGCGCCGCGCACGAGGTCGGTGCCGGTGATGTGGCACCAGATACCCCGGGGAGGCGTGAGGCCGGCGCACGGGCCACGAAAACACTTGCCGGTGTCGACGAGCCAGTCAGGCACCACCTTGTCGGCGAGGATTTTTCGGTCGTTGTAGATGTCGTCGATGAAGAGGTTGAGCGCCCGAATCCGCTGCTTCAGGCCCCGCTCGATGACACCCCACTCCGACGCCTCGATGACCCGAGGCACGATGTCGAAGGGCCAGACTTTTTCCGTGCCGGCCTCGTGGCCATACACGTTGAACGTGATGCCCATCGTGAGGAGGGTCTTGTCGGCGGCCCGCTGGCGTTCGGCAAACTCGCCATTGGAAAATTCGGCGAGCCGGCGGGCCAGCAACTCGGCACCGGGTCGAGGACGGAGCTGTTCGTCGAACAACTCGTCATGAAAGCCCTCGGTCTCGTAGGCCTGGAGTTCCATGGGCGGCACGCGTGCCACCGGCTTTCACGCGATGGCATTCTCGGGGGGACGACCTCCGGACGCCGTCCGCCTTCTTGAGTCCGCAGGTCGTTCGGAAGATACCCGACAGACCGCCCCGAGGGAATGCCCTCATCTCAACTGCGACCCGCCGATCACGTTCGACCCACCGATCACTTGTGAACCGCCGATAATCTGCGACCCGCCGCCAACGGCACGGGCGGCACCCATCAACTCGGCAAAGAGCTTCGCCATCCCTTCGGCGTGGATCGGCATCAGCACGAAGCGGCGACGATCATCCACGCGAGCCATCCCGGCAAAGCCGCCCTGTTTTGAATCGGCGAGGAGGATGGCGGGCACATCCGCGAGGTCTGCGTTGGTCGTGAGGACGTTGAACGCCTTGACCGCCTCCTCGCCCAGTTTGTGCGTACTCAAGACGAGGAGGTCGGCCGGGCGCGGGATCGTCGAGAACCGTGACAACGCCCGCTGGGGGCTCTCCGTGAGCAACACCTTGTAGCCGAGTCGCGTGAAGAAGTCGCGGAGCTTGTCCTGGCAGCGCTCCGACGACTCCACGAGCATGAGGCTGCCCTTGTAGGCGATGATCGACGAGAGGACGACCGAGTCGGCAGCCTCTCCGCCCGTCACCCGCACGAGGATGGCCTCGGCCCGTCGCTTGACATCCGTGGCGGTCTGCAACCGCTCCATCGCATCGAGGGCCATGGCTCGGTTGATGAAGTCGATCACGTCGCGTGGCAAATCAGGATTCTGGTCCTTGATCGGCACGACCCCCGTATAGCGCCGAGGGTCGGAGCGCTCGTTGCGATCGCGGGTTTCCTTGAGCGGAGAGACGCCGGTGATCGTGAGATAGGCGATCGCACCGAGAAAGTAGATGTCGCTGCGAACCGCGTCGTCTTTCATGCCAGTGAGCTTTTCCAGGGCGGCATAGTCGACGGTCCGCGGCTGGCTCACCTTCTCGAGCGTTCCGTCCGATTCGTCGACCCCGGCAAGACCGAAGTCGACGAGCTTGACATGGCCCGTGGACGACACGATCACGTTCGATGCCTTGAGATCGCGGTGGGTCACACCACGTCGATGGGCATACTCAAGCCCCGAGGCCATCTGGTGGATGAGGTCGAACGCCTTGGGAATGTCGAGGGCACCACGACGCTTCACGAGCTCGCGGAGTGTCTGCCCTTCGACGAACTCCATCGTGATGTAGCTGGTGCCCGCCTCTTCACCCACGTCGTAGATCGCGACGATGTTGGGATGCCGGAGCATCTGCCCCATCTCCCCTTCGTGCCGGAACGCACGGCACTTGTCGGCGTCGTTCGAATACCGGCTACGGAGCACCTTGACGGCGAGGTTGTTGCCATTTTCGACATCGACCGCACGGTAGACGCGGGCGAAGGAGCCTGCACCGATCTGATAGAGAAGCTTGGCGCGGCCGTAGCGATAGCCCGTTTTCTCCCCCTTGAGGAGGCGCTCGAGCTGAAACCCGGTCAGCACTTCCCGACGCACGAGCGCACGCCCGAGTTCTTCCGCGGCGGCGGTGTTGCCCACTTCATGCAGGGCGTCGGCGACGACCGCGGGCGAAACCAGCTCGAGGTCGGAAATGAGTTGGGCGAGGCTTTCGGCGTTGGAAGGCTTCATGAGAATTCCGTGACGAACCCCTGAGCATGATTTGTCCGGACCTGAGAAACAAGCCTACGCCACCCGGAGCCGTCAGGATTCGCAACTCGTTCACCCTGCCCAACTTCTCTGGAACCTGAGGGGCCCTGGCTGCTACAAGCCGATTTTCCCCTACGACCGCACGGTACGCGCCCTCGACTATGCACGGTTGGCGAGCCTCGATCGCTGTCTGGTTCGCCGGAGCATGCCTCCTGGCGGTACTGTTGTCGCCCCCTACTTGGGCGGGCTCGATCGACGACGGCCTCGAGGAAACGGAAACGTCCTGGCGGGTCATGAGCGAGGGTTCCTGGCTTCGGGTGGTGTCGCATACCCGTTCAGACGAACAGCCTCACCGAGGAGGGCGATGCGAACGCGTCGTCGTTGCCGCGACAAGCGCCGGCACGGTCTCCATCGAGACGCCGATCGGTCCTGTCGCCGTGATCGACGAGCTCCAGGCCTCGATCTGGGTCAAGGCGAGCAGGCCGGATGTGCGGATCGCCCTGCGCGTGGTCCTTCCCGCCCATGTGTCGCCGCGCAGCGGCAGGCCGGTGGAAGTCTTGATCGCCGGCAACGCGTTGCGTGATGTCGGGAGGTGGGAGCGGCTCGCGGTCGGCAGCATCACCGAAGCCCTCGAGCGACAGTTGCCGGCCCTTCGGCTCGAGCACGGTTCTGATCTCGAACTCAGCGGGGCGGTCGTCACCGCGGTCGTGCTCGACGCTGCCGTGACACCTGGCGACCACTCGTTTTCGATCGATGACTTGGCGGTGACAGGACTCGTGCCGATCGCCTCGCGAGTCGATCACCTCGTGCGCCCTGCCGCCGCCATGGCGCCGGTGAGCGATCCACCGGCAGGCCTCGCTCGCGGGGTGCTCGAAGTCGATCACCGCCCCTTCTTCCCGCGAGCCATCGATTGGAATGGCGAGCGCTTCGACCTCCTCGCGGAGTTGGGGTTCAACTGCGTGCGGCTACCCGCGCCGGCTGCCGCCGATCAGATGGCTGCGGCACGCGCCGCCGGAATCTGGATCATCTGCCCGCCGCCGCCAATTCCCGACGTCGATCTGCGGGAGCCCGATCAGGTGCCGATGCTTCGCAACTGGGATCGCGTGCTGGCTTGGGATCTTGGAACCGGGCTGTCGGAAGAGGGAGTCGATGGCCTTGCCGAACTGGCTCGACGTCTTCGTGCGAGCGACCCGCGGCCGGGGCGGCCGCTCATCGGTTCCGCCGACTCGGGGCTCCGCACCGTCTCGCGGCATGTCGACATGGTCGTAGCCCGGCGAACCGTTCTCGGGACGAGCCTCGAGCTTCTCGATTGGCTCGAGTGGCTCCGGCAGCGCCCGCGGCTCGCTCGCCCCGGCACGCCGTTCATGACAACCCTCGCCACCGAGATCGATCCCGCGGCCGCCCGCCAGGCTGCAGCCCTCTCCGGCGTGGGTGGCCGCGGCCTGGCGATTGACCCGGAGAGCTTGTCGCTTGCTTGTTTCTCCGCCGTGGCCGGTGGCATGCGCGGCATCCTTTTCAGTTCGTCTCGACGCCTCGACGGCGACGACGCCGAGTCCCGCATCCGGGCTGCCGCCGTGCGCGAAGCCAACCTTCGGCTTCGTCTCGTCGAAGGCTGGGCTGCTGCCGGTCGGTTCACGACGAGCCCCCGCACGAGCAATCCCGAGGTCCAGGCCTTCGTCATCGAGGCTGGGCAAGCACGGCTGGTGCTCGCCTGGCGTTGCGTGCAGGGCTCGCAGATGGTGGCCCGTAGATACGACGGCCATGACATCCCGGGCGAAGACAAGCCGCTCTCGATCCTCGTGCCGGGTGTGCCCGAGGCTCATCGCGCCTACGAGGTGACGACCGGCGGGCTGCGGCCGATTCAGCAGAACCGTGTGACAGGTGGCGTGTCGGTGACGCTCGACTCGTTCACGACGCAAGCCGTCGTCTTGCTCAGTGGCGAGCCGACGGTGACGGCCTATCTCCAGGAACAACTCCGGCTCATCGCGCCTCAGGAGATCGCATCGGCTCGAGGGCTCGCCGCGGGAGGGCTCGCATCGGCCGGGGAGTTGCTCGGTCGCCTTCCTCCTGCGGCCTTCAGTGGACCACCCCCTGTCTCCGCCGTGCCGATGCTGACCGAAGCCAACCGCCTCGCCGCGGAAGGCGAGGCGCTCGTGGTTTCGGATCCGGTGCGGGGCGTGGCCAAGCTCCGGAAGGCCGCCGCAATCGCCGGGCAGTTCGAGCGGCGGATCTGGGAGAACGCCGTGAAGGCCGAGGGCTCGATGGTCGCCAACCCGCTCGTCGTGTCCGATGCCACGCTGGCCGAAGCATGGCAGTTTGTCGGCGCCCGTGTGAACACCGCCACGGGTGAGGAGCTCATCAGAAGTGGCGACATGGAGCAGCTCGAGGCGCTGGCCACCGGTGGCTGGCGGCATTTTGCCCGGACCGACGCCGACGTGCTCACATCGGTCGACGTCAGTTACACAAAGCCGGCTTCGGGCCGTGGTTGCCTCCGCATGCTGGCGCGACCGAAAAATCCGGAAGAGGCCCCTGTCGTTTTGGAAACCCCGCCGCTGTGGATCACCACGCCGCCGATCGCCGCGCCGGCGGGGAAGCTCCTCGAGATCTCGGCCCAGGTGTGGGTGCCGTCTCCCGTCACCGGCAGTGTCGATGGCCTGCTCGTCTTCGATTCGCTCGGCGGACCGGCCCTGGCCGAGCGGGTCAGTCGCTCACCCAACTGGCGGCGTCTCGTTCTTTATCGCATCGTGCCCTCCGAGTTGGCAGGCGAACCGCTCACGTTGACCTTCGCGCTATCGGGATTCGGCGAGGCGCGGATCGACGACGTGAGCATCCGCGTGCTCGAACGAGCGGGCGCAGGCCCAGCCGCCACGCTCGTCTCGGCGCCAGGCCAACCCGGCACCGGACGCCCGAGCGCCTTCCCTGGACCGAGCGATCTCCTGCAGCCGACGCCGCCCCCTCCGGTGCCGCTTCCAGGTTTTTCCCGAACGCCACCGGCGAGCGCGTGGCCCGGCACGAACCTCGGTTGGCCAAATCTTTTCGGCGGCTCGCCCAACGATCCACCGACCCGCCCCGACGGTGGCACCGTCGACCCATTCAAGCGGGCCCGTCAGCAGGCCACGCCGTAGCGGGTGGGTGGTTCAGGTGTGGCATCCAAGCCCCTCGCGCGAGCGAGGGGGCCCGCGCGTCAGCGACGGAAGAGACGCCGCTCTGCCGGCGCCGGACTCTTGGCCGTGGGCGATGTCTTGGCCGGATTGGTGGTCATCGTGGTCTGTGGCTCGGAGAGGGCGATCGCGAGCCAGCCATCCGTCGCCACTGCCTGCACCGCGACGAGGTCACTGAGCGCGGGATTCTGCGTGACCTTCTCGGGCACCAGAGGAACGGGCCGGGACTGCGCGAATATCTTGCCGAAGATCGTACGCAGCCCGATCTCCATGCGTCCTTGATGCCCCGGGCCGCTGATCTGGACCGGTCCCTCGCGTTCGAGCGTGACCTGTGAGCCCCGAGCAATCGGCCGGTACGCCACTTTCGCGATCACATCGTACCAGGAGCGTCGGCCGCACTCGAACGTATCGAGCGCCACGCGAACATGCACCAGGCCGTCGCGGCACTCGAGCCGCAGCGGCTCGTCACGAGCGAACGTGATCACGACGTCGTCGGGGAGGTCGTCGGGCACCTGCGGGTCGAGGCCGAGCCGCTCGCACACCAGCCGTGAGAGCTCCGGCAAGTCGAGCCGCTTGCCGGCAAATCCAAACTGCCCCACGGCGTTGTTGGCGACCGTTTCATGCACCTGAAAACTCACCAGGGCATCGGCCGGAGCCCGGGGGCGGGGCGTGTGGGCGGAAAGCTGATGGGCCGCCGCCAGCCGCAAGCGCATGCTCGCGACATCCTCGGTGGTCTCGAGCGCCACCGGCGTCGGTTCGAGCCCCAGCGTCACCAGGGGTTGCCACACCTTTTCACGAATCTTCTCGGCCATCTCCGCAAACTTGGGCTCCGCCTCCTGATCGACCTGACGGCACGCCCGGCCCAAGACCTTGCTGCTCACCTCGCGGTTGGCCTCTTGCTTCGCACCGTCGTGTTGATTCTTCGCAATCGTCCGGACCAGCTCGCCCATGACCGGCACGTTGTCAAACCGCGTTTCGATCGACGCGAGCCGGGCATTGCTCGATGCGGTGCCGCGGGCGTTGGCGAACGTGAGCCCCGACGCAGTCAGGGTGATCGGCTTGGCCACCGTGAACGTCGCCACGCCGCGTGAATGAATCGAGACGGGTCCAGACGCCGTCACCGTGCGCGAAGCCACTTCGCCATTGACCACCAGTTCCATCCGAATCTCGGTCGGATGCGGCACGAATCGCACCGCGAGCGACTGTTCGACGGTGCTGCGTCCCTTCACGGGGCGGCCGAGGACAAAATCGTTGACCGCATTCGTGGTGACCGTCGATTCCGGAAGCATCCGCGAGACGAACTCGCGATGCACCGCGATGCGCACGTTGGCCGCGTGGTAGTAATCCGACACGGCGCGGGCGAGCGCCTCGGCCGTCGGAGATGAACTCTTCGCGATCGCGGCGAGCGCCATGCGAACCGTGGTGGCATCTGCGGCGGACGCCGACGACTCGTAGCGCTCGAGGCAGGCGAGCAAGAGGCCGGCATCCTCGGCGAGCTGCCGCACGTCTGAGTCGGTGTCACGACACCATGCCGCTGCAGCCCGCCACACGGCGACACGTCGGGCCACGGCGAGGGCGGCGCGGCGGGTCTGCGACGCAATCAGCGGGCTTGCCCCCTCGTCGGCGACGCTCATTCCGGCATTCACACGTTCGCTCAAGACCATGAGCGGCTCGGCGGCCCGAGGATCGGCCGGCCCGTCCGTCGCCAGGGTGCCATAGATCACGTCGAGCGTGTCTTTGGCCCACTGTGCGATTTTTCCGCGAGCCTCGCTCCCGCTGGTCGCAGCAAGCTCCTCGAGCGTTTCGACGAGCTGGACGGGCGTGGGCCATCCGTCGCTCGCGCGGGCTTCAGACCCGGGGCTTGCGTCGGCTGCCTCGCCATCATCAGGTGTCTTTCCGACGTCGCCACGCAACCGATTTCGCAGGCGATCACCGAGCAGCACGGGAAGGCGTTGCGGCGACGGCGCTTGGTTTCGGCTCTCGTTGAATCGATCGGTGAGCCGGTCGATCATGCGCCCCCCTGGCGCCTG
This sequence comes from uncultured Candidatus Kuenenia sp., assembly GCA_964498325.1. Classification (GTDB taxonomy): domain Bacteria; phylum Planctomycetota; class Planctomycetia; order Pirellulales; family UBA1268; genus QWPN01. The sequence continues at coordinate 55,919 of CAZCHF010000009.1, read as the reverse complement.
GCGGTCAGTCGCCGGGCTGCTCGCGGGCTGAACCTTCGGGGACTCTCCTTTCGACTCGGCAGCGTCGACCCAGTTCACGCCGTCAGGATCGCTCCAGTTGGCCCCTGGCAGGGGCGTTGCCGGAAGTGCTTGCAAGTCGGGAGCGTCGGTGACCACCGCTTCGCGGACAGGTTCGTCGTTGCGATCACGCTGGCCCGCCACGGAGACCAGTGGCGGTGGGACGGCAGCCTCCCGACGCGGAACCGGCCGCGCCGCGAAGTGGGGCGTGAGCGGCACCAGTTGGGGCGGAGCCGGCAAGAGCGCAGGCGCTGGCGCTGGCACTCTTCGCTCAGTGACTTCGCGACTTCGTGCTGGTTCTGCCGGCGCTCGCAGCGTCGTCACTCCGTGACCTGATTCTGGAGGCTCTCGTAGCTCTGTCATTCCGTCATTGGGTACTGCCGGCAGTTCCACGGTCGGCGGCACGAGTGCCACCGACTCTGAGTTTGCCGCCACCTCGCGCACGGGTTCTTCGGGGGCCTCCACGACTGTCGCGACCGCAACGTCTCGTGGCGCAGCGGCCACCTCATCGGGTAGCCCAAAGAACGGCTCCGTGATGGCCCACGACGATGGGTCAAGCGACACGGCGATCGCGACCACCATGCCGGCCGTGAAGGAGGCCGCCAGGATGACCATGCCCGTTCCGCCGACCTGGTGGCGATTGCTCCCCATTGATCGCTTGCCGTCCGCCCGTGCACCAGTTGGGGTGCGGCCTGGCCCGCAAACCCCGAAAGTTCCGATTCACCAGATCGACACGGAGGACCGTCAAAATCGATTTTGACGCATGCTGCCCGCACGGTTTTCCACAGGAGGCCTCGTGGATCTGTGGCTCCGGCAGGCTGGGCAAGCCAGGCAGCCCTGGGGTGAGCTTCAGGAGGTGAAGGCAAGGCGCGGCGCTTCGAGCACGGCCGTCCAGGCATCCACCAGCGTGGGAAGATGGGCGTTGCGGTCGATCGCATCGAGGGCATCGAGTGTTTGCTCGAGCGCCGCGGTGGCTTCGTCGGCATCAGCGGCCCACGCGGCGACTCCGCGGGCCAACGCAGGTTCGCTCGGCAGCTCACCCGTTGCCGCATGCCGGGAGGCTGCCCGATAAAACTCGATGGCCGCTGCCAACACGGCCGTGAGCCGGGCGCGGCGCGGCGGCGCTTCCTTGCCAGCGGCTTCGACGATCGCGCTCGTCTCGCGCGAGAGTTCGACTCCGGCCAATGGCCGTCGCGAAAGCAGGCTGATGAGCCGGTCCCGAAAAGCCCCCATGTCAGGGTCGAGCATGAGCCGGGCGCGGTCGATGCTTCCGCCTGAGGCTGCGGCAGCGGTGGCGATGGCGGCCGGAGTCGTTTCGTCCCCGGCGCGGGCCAACTCCTCGGTGAGAATCCGCTCCACGATCCCCGTGTCGAGCGGGCCGAATCGGATCAACTGACACCGCGAGCGAATGGTTGGCAACTGCCGCTCAGGCCCGGTGCCCACGAGGATGATGACGGCGCCTGGCGGCGGCTCTTCGAGCGTTTTCAGGAGGCAGTTGGCTGCTTCCTCGGCGAGGGCGTCGGCATCGACAATGATCGCCACTTTGCGGGCGCCGACGGCCGGCTGCAGGCGGATCCTCCAGCAGAGGCCTTCGCGCATCCGGTGGGCGGCGTCGCCGATGAAGAGGTCGAGCGGGATCGTGCTCTTGTCGGCCGGCTTGGCGACGATGTCGATGTCGGGATGGCTGCCGGCCGCTGCCTGAACGCATGAGCTGCATTGGCCACAGGCGACGAGACCGGGTTGCGGCTCGAGGCACACAAGGGCCCGTGCGAGGGCCTTGGCAAACGCTCCCTTCCCGACACCCGGAGGCCCGGTGAAGAGATACGACCCGGCGATGCGACCGCGGGCCTCGGCGACGACAAACCGCGCCACGACGTCGTCATGCCCTTCGATTCCCTGCCATGCCATCTGGTGTTGCCCCCAAGGTCTCGTTACTGAATCTCGGGAAACCGTTCGATCAGGGCGTTCCGAACGAGTTGCCGAACCTCGCTTGGCGTGCCGCAGGCATCGATCACCCGAATCCGATCCGGGGCGGCGGTCGCTTCGTGGAGATAACCAGCTCGCAGCCGTTCACGGTAGGCATCGCCGCGCGATTCGAGCTTGTCGAGCGGACGATTCATCCGGCTCGCCGCCGTCGCCAGATCGACGTCGAGTACCACCACGAGATCGGGCACGAGGCCGCCTGTCGCCACCTCGCCCACCTGCCACAGCGTGGCTGGATCGAGGCCGCCGGCATGTCCCTGGTACACGACGTTCGACAGGAGAAATCTGTCAGAAACGACCCACGCCCCACGGGCCAGCGCCGGTCGCACCACCTCTGCCACGAGCTGCGCCCGTGCCGCCATGTAGAGAAACATCTCCGCGGTCGGATCCAGGTGGAGGTCATGGCGATCGAGCAAGATCGCGCGGATCGCATCCCCCACGGGGGTCGATCCCGGATCACGGCAGGTGACGACCTCGCGGCCCGTTTCCCTGAGCCAGTCGGCAAGCATGGTGAGCTGCGAAGACTTCCCAGCGCCGTCCATGCCGTCAAGCACAATGAATCGTTGGGGTTTCATAGCCCCTGGCTGCCAAGCCAGCGCTGGCATTCGACGGTCCATGGATGGAGAGGCTTCACGCCATCGTATGGCCGCACACCCAAACCGAGCCCGTGCCGACCAGTTTCGTAGACGTGCAGCTCGTAGGGCCTGCCGAGTTTCTTGAGGGCGAGCCCCAACTCGAGGATCGGTTCGAGCTTGACTGCTTGGTCTTCGAACGTGTGCCAGATGAAGAGCGGCGGCACGTGCTCATGGACGGCGATCTCCCCTGAAAGCCCACGGGCCAATTCCTCGCCAGGATTCTCGCCGAGGAGATTCTTGCGTGAGCCTGCGTGGGTCTTCTCCGGCAGCATGCTCACGACCGGGTAGCAGAGCACGCCGACAACCGGCCGCGACGACTGCCGCTCCACAAGATCGTCACTCTTGGCATCACCGTCGTCTCCTTTGATGCAGGCCGTGAGGGCGAGATGACCACCGGCAGAAGAACCGATCACGCCGACGCGCTTCGGATCGACCGAAAATTTTTCGCAGTCGTGCCGCACCAGGCGAATCGCCCGCTGCACGTCACCGAGCATCACAGGATGTCGGTAGCCTTTGCTGCCGAGCCGATACCGCAGCACGAAGGCCGAGATGCCCTGGGTATTGAGCCAGCGGGCGTAGTCGGTGCCCTCGTGATCGGCGAGTCCACCGTAGCCACCACCGGGACAGACCACGAGCGCCGACGTCGCCCCCGCCGCCTGCTTCGCGGGCCACCAGGTGATCGTGGGAATGTCGTGGTCAGCCTGGCCGAGGGCACCAGGCGCGTCTTTTTCCCAAAGGCGGATCGTCGCGGCAGCTTCGGCCGCCATCATCGGTGCCGCCGCCTCTGGCGGTTTTGAGACGGCCGGCATCCAAGGAGCACATGCAAGGGCAATCGTGGTGGTCAGTAGTGCAACACGCATGGGATCTCTCCTGGAAGAGCTACCGGGCGACGAGTTTCTGGATACCGAGCGGGTCAGCGGGGTCGAGTGGCGCGATCCTGCGACACACATCGGTCGCCACCTTTTTGCGACCGGTCTCGAGAAGACAATGGACGAGCCCTTTGGCCGCCTCATAAAAGGGCTGATTGCCCGGCAGGGCATGGGGCAGCGGCTTGGGAGGCGGATTCCCGGCAGCCTCGATGGCCCGCAGGCAGAGTTCGTAGGCCCGCCCAAAATGTCCGCGGGCCAGTTTTTTGTCGCCGTCCTCCATCGCGATGGCTCCGAGGTGCACGTGCCCCTCGAGAAAGTCGGGGCATTCCGAGAGCAGCCACACGATCTCATCGCGGGCGATCTCCGTTTCCCCAGCCGCCAGCATCGCCTCGACTTCTTCCATGTCTTCGCGGCGCCGCCGGGCGCATCGTGGCTGCACGATCTCCCAAGCAACGCCGCCGGCCCCTTCGCGGCGCACGACCACGATCCGCTCACTCCCTGTGGAGCGGCGACGCTGACCGGCGGGCTTTCCGGGAGGCTTGTCGGGCGATGTCATGGAACCCACTTCGGCGATCGGATCATGCAACGCGGCTACACTGCTGACCGAATGTTGGACCCCAGCGGGCGAGCGTTTTCAAGTGGCAGCGAAGAAACGACCCAGGGCCCTTGCGACGATACCCGCCGAGCCGATCGCTCGAAAACTATTGGCCTGGTATCGCAGGCATCGCCGCGACCTTCCCTGGCGGGAGAATCAAGACCCGTACCGCGTCTGGGTGAGCGAGATCATGCTCCAGCAGACGCAGGTGGAACGGGTGAAGGAATTTTTCCTGCGGTTCATGAAGCGGTTTCCGACGGTGGAGTCGCTCGCCCGCGCGCCAGAGCGGGATGTTCTCAAGCACTGGGAGGGGCTCGGCTACTATCGCCGCGCGAGGCAGTTGCATGCGGCCGCCAAACGCGTCGTGAAAGACCACGAATGTGAATTCCCACGCTCGGTTGCTGCCTTGCGAAATCTCCCCGGCATCGGCCGCTATACGGCAGGTGCCATCGCGTCGATCGCGTTCGGACTTCCTGAGCCGATCATCGAGGCGAACACGCGGCGTGTGATCGCGAGGCTCGCTGGCCACGCGGCGCCCGTCGGGGGGGCGGGTGATGAACCTCTTTGGGAGCTTGCAGCGGACCTCGTGCCATCGCGCGACCCCGGCGGCTTCAATCAAGCGGTGATGGAGTTGGGCGCGCTTCTCTGTTCACCTGAGCAGCCGGCATGCACGCGCTGCCCGCTGGCGGCCATGTGCATCGCCCACCGTGAGGACCAAACGGCGACGATTCCCGCGCTGCCGCCACGCCGCGCCACCAAAGAAGTGCGCGAGACCGCGCTTGTGATTCGTCATGGTGGCCGTGTGCTCGTCGAACGCCGGGCCGCAGGCGAGTGGTGGGAGGGCCTCTGGGATTTCCCGAGAGCGAAGTCTGGCGAGGCACGATCCAAGGGGGACCGGCGCCGCGGAGAGGTGCGCTATTCGGTCACGCACCACCGTGTGACCTGCCGTGTCGTCGAGCGGGAAGCATCGTGCCGGCCGGCGACTGGCCCGACGCGTCGCCTCATCACGGTCCCCGCCTTGGCCAAGCTCGCCATGACCGCCCCCGGGCGCCGCATCGCGACGATGCTCAATCGATCGTCTTGATGGGGATGCGACGGAACTCGACCGGGTCGCTGTGGCCGGCGAATCCAAAGAAGCCGCTTGTGCGCGTCAGCCCCGGATGCTTCTCGTCGTCCTTGAACTCCTTCACCGCGGCGACGTCGGCATCGAGGATCACCGAGCCATTGAGCTCCACGGTGATGCGCCCCCCATTGACCGTCACCACCTGAAAGTTCCATTCCCCCGTGGGGCGAAGATAGCCGCGCTCGGCCGCCGCGATCCCGTAGGCCGAGCCGTGGAACTGCCGCGGGTCGAGCTTCGCATACTTCGGATGCTCCGAGTCGAGCACTTGCAGCTCGCACATGCCGACATACGCGGTGTCGCCCTCGCCGGGATAGCGGATCGCCAGGCCGTTGTTGCCCCCCGGCGGCAATTTGAATTCCAGCTTCAACACGTAGTTGGCAAACTCTTTCTCCGTGTGGATCGTGCCGCCTTTGCCCTTCTTGCAGCGGATGGCTCCGTCGACGATCTCGTAGTTGTCGAGTGGCCCCTTCCAACCGGTGAAGTCGGTGCCGTTGAAGATCGACTCAAAACCGTCGCCAGATCGCTCGGCCAACCACCTGTTAGCTTCGTCAGCGCCGATCTCGCGCACAAAAATGTTGCGCCACGAGATCTCGCCGCCGTGGGTCTGGAGTTGGATCGGCCCGCGGCGGAGCAGCGGCTTCTTGCGATCCCAGTAGTTCTCCATGACGCAATTGTCGACGACAAGCTTGTCGTTGAGCCATACGCTCGTCCGAGCGCCCACCTGCACGATCCGGAGCTTGTTCCATTCGCCGAAGGGTTTGTCGGCAAGCACGAGCGGATCTTTGCCCGGAGCGTTCGGACTGTTGTTCCAGAGGCCGCCGGAGCCCTTCTGGGCGCCATGCTTGAATCCCTCCTCGTTCGTGCAGTCCCAAATCTGCACTTGCGGCGTGGCCCTCAGGTAAACGCCGCTATCGGCCTTTGGCACGGTCTTGTACTCGACGAGCAGCTCAATGTCGCCGAAGTCATCGATCGTCGTTGCATATGGCCCGTGCCCATCGTTCACGAGCATGCCATCGACCACTTTCCAATGGGCCTCGAGCTGTGGCTGATTCTTGGCGAAGAACGCCGCGCGCTCTTCTTCCGTCTTCGCAGCGAGCTGGTATGGGTTATCGGTGCTCATGCCGCGCCAGCCCGTCAGATCCTTGCCATTGAAGAGAGCCCGGAAACCTTCCGGTGGCTGGTTGGGCACGGGCTCATCCGCGGCCACCGCCACGCTCCATCCGCCGACAGTGACGACCAAGGTGGCAACAACGCTCCTCAACAGGACGGACATGGAAACTCCTTGCGGCGAGAGTCGGTAGACGATTTCGTGCGATGCTACCCCGTCGGCCCACGGTCTGCCAGCAGACCGTGAACCTCGCACCGATCTTTGGCGATCGGGTCAAACAATCTCTTGAGCACTTCAAGCTCCCTCGCTACCCTCCCGACGGTTTCCTCCCGTTCGCCCGAGGAATGGATCGCATGCGACCTGCCTTGATGGTGTTTTGTGTGGCTGCATCGGCGGCGATCGTCATTCCCTGGCTGCGTGCCGACGAGCCACCCGCGACGAAGGCGAAGCCCGTTCAACTCGTGAAGCGGCATCGCCTGTCGAAGGGCCACTGGATGGAAAGCCGGGCGGTGCTCTCGCGGACCGGGCGCATCGACGTTCACACACGGAGTTGGTCGAACCACGAAGTCGCTGGGTTCCATGGGGCGGTCGTCGTCTTCTTGCTCGACAAGAACCGCAACAGGCTCTACAGCACCGAACCTCGGCAGTACGGCGTGAACGCGACCATGTTCCCGGGTGACGACCGGACGGACGTCTTTCATGAAGACGTGCCGGCCGAGATCATCGCCCAGACGGATGCCCTCGTGATCCAGCATCTCTACAAGCCCGAAAACGAATTGCTCGATCGGTTGAAAGACGCTCAGGCCGCGTCACGGTATCTCACCGGCATCCTGCGCGACGGAGCCGAAGTGATCCTGCTTGGCGCAGTGCCGTGACACCAGGCGAGGCCTCTTCGGCGCCGCATCGACCTTGGTCAACGGTGGCAGGCCCGCGCATATCAGACCGTGGCGTCGCGTGGCTTTCGCCACTCGGCGAGCCGCTGCATGAGCACGTAGAAAACCGGCACGAAGAACACCGCAAGGACCGTGGCCGCGATCATGCCGCCAAACACAGCCGTGCCAAGGGCTCGTCGGCTCGCTGCTCCGGCGCCCGTGGCGCGGAGCAGAGGCACGATACCGAGGATGAACGCGAACGATGTCATGAGGATCGGACGGAATCGAAGGCGTGAGGCTTCGACGGCCGCCTCGAGGATCGAATGCCCTCGGCCCCGAAGCTCCCGGGCAAACTCCACGATGAGGATCGCATTTTTGCTGGCCAGGGCGATGATCAGCACGATGCCGATCTGCGTGTACATGTTGTTGTCCATCCCGCGCACGGCGACGGCCATGACGGTGCCGAGCAGGGCGAGCGGCACGACCATGATCACCGCCGCCGGCATGAGCCAGCTTTCGTACTGCGCGGCCAGTACGAGGTAGACCATCACGACGCCCATCGCGAACACGTAGACGGCCTGATTCCCGACCCGTTTCTCCTGAAACGACATTCCCGACCATTCCGATCCCATCCCTTGCGGCAGGGTGGCCTCGGCGAGCTGTTCCATGAGGGCGAGGGCCTGCCCTGAGCTGACACCCGGCGCCGCCGCCCCCGTGATCGTGGCCGACGGGTAAAGGTTGTAGCGCGGGACAATCTGTGGCCCCAGGGTTTTTCGCGGTTCGGCGATGGTGCCGATCGGGATCATGAGCCCGTCACGATTTCGCACCTCCAAGCGGGCGATGTCCTCCGGGTCGAGGCGATACGCCTGTTCGGCCTGCACGCGCACCTGGTAGGTCTTCCCGAACTTGTTGAAGTCGTTGACATACGCGGAGCCGAGGGCCGCCTGCATCGTGCCGAAGATCGAGTCCAACGGCACGCCGAGCGTCTTCGCCTTTTCGCGATCGATGTCGACATAGATCTGAGGAACCCCCGCGCGAAAGGTCGACCGAACGCCCGCGAGGCTCGTCTGCGCGTTCGCCTTGCGGACCATGGCGTCAACCACCTGCTGCAGGGCAACCAGGCCGACGCCGCCGCGATCCTCGACTTTCATCTCGAATCCCCCGGCGACCCCGAGCCCACGGATCGCGGGGGGTGGAAACGCGAACACGCTGGCTTCGCGGATCGTCTGCAGTTTGCCGGCGAGGTTCTGCAGGATCGCCTCCTGGGACAGTTCCGGGTGGTGGCTCCGTTCCTCGAAGGGGGTGAAGGTCATAAACATCGTCGCGGCGTTTGAATTGACCGACGAGTCGAGAAGCGACATGCCGCCGAGCAGGAACCACGACCGGATGCCCGGCGTATCTTCGAGGATGGCGTTGATCTTCGTGGTCACGGCCCTGGTCCGCTCCTGGGAAGCGGCATCCGGCAATTGAACGACGATGATCGCGTACCCCTGGTCTTCCGATGGCACGAACCCGGTCGGAAGGTTGAGGAACCACCACCCCGTCAAGCCGACGAGGCCCAGGAAGAGAGTCATGACGAAGGCGGTCTGGCGCACCGCCACGGCCACGATGCGGGTGTAGAGCCGTTCGCACCAGTCGTAGACCTTGTTGAATCCTCGGTAGAAGAGGTTCTTCCTTTCGGGTGTCGGCCGCAGGTAGACGGCGCACTGGGCAGGCTTGAGGGTGACGGCGTTGACGGCACTGATGATGGCCGTCGCCGCGATCGTCAAGGCGAACTGGCGATAGAGCTGTCCGGTAATGCCTCCCAGAAAGGCCGTGGGCAGAAAGACCGCCATGAGCACGAAGGTGATCCCCATGACCGGTCCGATCACTTCCCCCATCGCCTTGATGGTGGCCGCCTTCGGATCGAGCTTGCCACGATCGATGTGATGCACGGCGTTCTCGACGATCACGATGGCGTCATCGACCACGATCCCGATGGCCAGGACCAGGCCGAACAGCGTGAGCATGTTGATCGAGAAACCGAGGACGGCCATCGCCGCGAATGCCCCGATGATCGTGACGGGCACCGTGGTGGCCGGGATCAGCGTCGCCCGCCAATCCTGAAGGAAGACGAGAATGACGACGAGCACCAACACGCCCGCTTCGAGCAACGTCTTGTACACCTCGCGGATCGACTCCTCCACGAAGATCGTGGTGTCGAACGGGATGATCGCCTTGATGCCCGCGGGAAAGCTCTTCTCGAGCTCGTGCATCGCCTCCTTCACGCGCTCGGCCACGGCCATCGCGTTGGCTCCGGGCAGTTGGTAGACGAGCAGGCTGGCGGCGGGCATCCCCTTGATCTCGCACCACTGGTCGTACGTTTGGGCCCCGAGTTCCACGCGCGCGATGTCCTTGACTCGGGTGACGCGCATCCCCGACTGCTCGTCCTTCACGGTCTTGACGATGATGTCGGCGAACTGCTCGGGCTCGCTCAATCGCCCCTGCACCGACACGTTGAACTGGAACCCCTGGTCTTTCGGCGTCGGCGACTGCCCGACCTGCCCCGCGGCGACCTGCACGTTCTGCTCACGGATGGCGGCCAGAACGTCTTCCATCGTGAGATTGCGGGCCTTGAGTGCTTCGGGGTCGACCCAGATCCGCATGCCGTACGTACCGCTGCCGATCACCTGCACGTCACCGACGCCTGGAACCCGCGTCAAAGCATCCTTCACACGCAGGTTTGCGAAGTTATTGAGGTAGAGATCGTCAAAGGCGTCGTCGGGTGAGACGAGCGACGCGACGAGGGTGATGTTCGTCGATTGCTTCTTCGTCGTGACGCCTTGGCGCTGCACTTCCTGGGGAAGCCGCGGCATCGCGACGGCGACCCGGTTCTGCACGAGCACCTGCGCGTCGTCGAGGTTCGTGCCCACTTCAAACGTGACTGTCAGGGTGTATTGGCCGTTGCTCGAACAGGTCGACGCCATGGAGAGCATGTTCTCGACGCCGTTGATCTCCTGCTCGATCGGGCCGGCGACCGTGTCGGAGAGGACCTCGGCGTTCGCCCCCGGGTAGACGGCCGCTACCTGCACGGTCGGGGGCGTGATCTCCGGATACTGCTCGACCGGCAGAGCCTGCAGCGCCACGAGTCCGACCAGCATCGTGACGATGGCGATGACGTTGGCGAAGATGGGCCGCTCGATGAAGAAGGTCGAGAACATCGCGTCGCGTTCACTCCTCGTCCGTCAGCTCTGGCACGACCTCCTCGCCCGGCCTCGCCCTCAGGAGCCCGTCGACGATGACACGATCCGAGGCCAGCACGGCACCTTCGATCACCCGGTATCCACCCTCCGACGTGCCGGTCTGCACCTGCTTCTGCGCGACGGTGTTGTCGCTTCCGACGGTGAGCACATAGTCGCCCGACTGATCGGTGCCGATCGCCCGCTCCGGCACGAGGAGCGCCTCGGACGCCTCACCGACGGGAATCCGCATGCGAACGAACATCCCGGGCAGGAGCTTGCCGTCAGGATTCGGAAAAACCCCGCGTATCTTCAGGGTGCCGGTGGCACCATCGATTCCGGGGTCGGAGTAGTCCACCGTTCCGCGAAAGGGAAACCCGGCGTCACTCGGGATGCCGAGTTCGATGGCGACCTCGGTCCGCTTGGTTCCGGACCCGAACCGCCACAGCTCAGGCGTCTTCAGCGCGTCGCTCTCGCTGATGGTTGCATAGGCACACATCGGATCGACGGAGACGATCGACGCCAAGACCGATGGCTGGCCGTCACCGACGAGGTTGCCGATGTCGAACTGCGACCGGCTGACCCGTCCACTGATGGGGGCATGCATCCGACAGTAGCTGAGGTCGAGCTCGGCGCTCCGCACCGCGATCGTGGCCGACTCGACAGCCGCCTCACACGATTGGATGGTCGTGGCATAGCTGGCCATCTCCTGTTCGAGGCGGGCCTTGGCGGAGTCGACTTCCGCCTCACGAGCCAACCGTGTGGCGACGGCCTGATCCATCTCCGACGCGGTCGCCACCTTCCGATCGATCAACTGACCGATCCTCGCTTCTTCCTGCCGGGCCAAATTGAGCTGGGACTCACTCAGCTTCACCTGGGCTTCGGCGACTTCTCGGGCCTTTGACATGCGTTCCCGCTCGAGGGCTGCCTCGGCCTCGCGAAGACGGCTTCGAGCGGCATCGAGTTGAATCTGAAACGGCTTTTCATCGATGACGAAAAGGAGCTGCCCACGCGCGACGGTTCCGCCCTCCACAAAATGCCGTTCCTTGAGGAAACCCTTCACCCGGGCGCGGATGTCGACCGTCTCCATCGGCTGGGTCATGCCGCTGAACTCGAGGTACCGCGTAACGGCGCGTTGGACCGGTGTCGCTACCGTCACGGTCGGCTTCGGAGGCGGTTGGTACTGATTCGGTTGGCCACACCCGGCGGAAGTGAAGGCAATCACCGTGACCGCGAGCCGACCGAGCGCATGGGGCCGAAGGAGGAGCATGGGAAGCTTCGCAGACATCTTTCGACGACGAAAATATTGACCAACTGGTCAAATCCTAGTAGCATCCACGGTCGAGTCAATTCGTCCCTGGTACGGGCAAACCGTCGTGAAAGGCCGCCAACGACGTCCGCGTGATCCGCATACGGTCCGCACGGCCGTCCTCGATGCCGCGATCGAACTCTTCGCCGTGCATGGCTTTGCCGACACGTCGCTCCGCGACATCTCTCGGCGATCGGGCATCTCCCACCCGTTGATCCTTCACCACTTCGGCACGAAAGAATCGCTCTACACCGAGGTCAAGCGCCGCGTCGTCGAGGGTTACGCCCAGCGGTTTCCGGCCGCTGCCGGCGCCTGCCACAAGCCGATCGACATGAAGATCGAGTTGCAACGGATCATGACCTACCTCGGCGAGAACGAGGCGGCCTTGCGCCTCTGCGCCCGCACCCGTGTCGACGGCGATTACGAGGTGTGGCCCGGCGAGCCAAACCTGTTCGACCTTCTCGAGAAACGAATCGGCGTTGCCCAGGAGCAGGGACTCCTGCGTGACGACCTCGATGCCCGACAGTTGAGCATCATGGTCATGGGCATCGTTTTTTTCTGGCTCGAGAACCGCCGCCATTTCACCAAACGATTCGGGAAGCCAATCGCCAACAAGACCTACCTCCGAACGGCCGTGACGATGATCGAAGAGGGCCTTCAGCCACGGACCTGACCGTGGCCACTCAGGCGACTTCCCGAGCCAGGGATCGTGGAACAATGGTCGCTCGCAGCGCGAGCGGTCAGCGGGACGGAATTTCGTTGACGGTGTAGAAGGCGTTGCGGTGGAGCAATGCCTCGTTGTCACGCGAGCGGAGGCCGGCGAGATCGAATTCGTACACGAAGCCCTTGCGAAGCCGGTCCAGGGTGACGCGGGCGGAGAGGCCGTCATCGGCAAGCGCGACAGACGTCACCGTCGGCCTGTGCTGCTCGATTTCGGGGCCGCCGTAGGCTCCGTGGTAGGGATGCGTGAAGGCTGACGCGATCCACGACTTCAGGTCACGTCCTGTCTCGGCATCCACGGGCTTCGTGAACGTGACCTTGAACCCCTCGGGCTCGATCGTGATGCGGTTGATTTCAAATGGCATCCTGCCGCTCCACTCGAGACGCTCAAGCGCGAACGGCTTGATGCCGCGGACCGGCCAGCCGCGATTGGTGCCACCACAAATCAAGTTTCCGGCCGGCGTGAACGCAACCGAAAGGATTCCGGTGGAAAGGCCTTCGCGAAAGGGATAGCAGGCGCCTTGCCACACACCGTTGACCTTCTCAGTCGTGGCCCGCATCAGGATCGACTGTGTGTAGTCGCCGACAAACAACTGATTCTCGAACGGACCGAATCTTCCGCCGGTGCGATCGACGACGAATCCGGTGATCGATCGGCCCATGCGGATGTACGGAAAGATCACGGCGTAGGGCACGAGTTGCTTCACGCGTTCCTTTTCGGTGACGACTCGCGAACCAGATTTCGGCTCCTCCGGCACCGGCCCGAGTTCGGGGGCGAACGGATACCAGTTGAAACTCGCGGGATGGCCATGAAAGCTTCCGGGAGACACGGCCTTCAGGCTGCATGAGCAGTTCCACGGCCCCTGGCTCTCGACGTAGAACAGGGCCCCATGCTCGTCGAAGCCGATGCCGCCAGGACTGCGGAGGCCGGTGGCAAACGCCGTGGTCTTGCCGCCGGGGGCAACCTTCATGATGAAGCCGCGGTTCAGGGCGTGGGAGTGGTACGACGCCGAGAGCCCAAGCGCGATGTATTGATTGCCGTCAGGGTCGGGCTTCGAGCCAAACGCATACTCGTGGTAGTTGGCATACCCCCAGGCGTCGGAGATCGTCTCGAAACGATCGGCCACGCCGTCGCGATCGGTGTCGCTCACGCGGGTCAACTCGCAGCTCTGCGTGACCCGAAACGCATCGTCCTTCCAGGCGAGCCCAAAGATCTCATCGAGCCCGGTCGCGAAGCGATGAAACGCCGGATTCGGCTTGGGCTCGTCGACGCCGTCGACCAAAAAAATCTCGCCGTGCCGTGTGCCGACGGCCACACGCCGATCGGGGAGCACCTCGAAGGCACCGGCCTCGATGACCGTGTCGCGCGGCAACGGAATGTTGACGATCGGATAATACTCCCGCTCGCGTTCTTCCGTGCCCCAGCGCTCGCCCACTTCTTCGGCCCGCACGGCCGGCCCGCCAAGCCACGCGGCGGCGATGGCGACGGCGACGAAACGGGTCGAGCTATTTCGAGAGGAGTTCATACGTCACTTCGAGCGAGGTGGTGCCCTTCGGCAGCACCAGCCGCACGAGCACCTCAGAGTTGTTCGGGGCACCAGTCATCGGGCGCAGTTTTATGTCAGCCGGCGGGACGGTCATCCGCAGCGAGCCGTTCGAGTAGACCTGATCGGACTCGCGCTGCACGTCGCCGGTGAGAGCGCGAAACCAGACGGTCTGCGCGGTTGGTGACTGGCAGGTCATGACTCGCTTCAGCCGACGATGTTCGCGAGAGCCCTCAGGCTCCAAACGATCCTCGACCTCGATCGTGCCGATGCGGTACTGAAAGGTCGGGATCGATCGCTCCCCGAGGAAATACCCCCGAAACTGGTAGCCGACGTTCTTGGGGTAGAGCGGATCCGGGTTGACCGGGGCTTCCTTCGTCATCACCGGCCTCAGGGGCCACGGCGCGCTAGCGTCGGCAAGAAAGGCGAACGAAACATCCTGAGGCAACGTGATCGGCTTTGTGCTCGGCTGAAAATCGCCCGAACCCTGACCGCTCCAATTCACGCCGATGAAGTCGCCTTGCCAGATCGCCGAGAGCGTTCCCGATTCGGCGTTGAAGGCATAGCTGAACTTCTCGGGAAAGCCGACGGCGATCCCGCGGAAGCCGGCGACCTTGCTTCGGCCGCGGTATGTCTTCGCCTTGTCATCCACGGTGATCTGGGTGTTCACCGGTCGCAGGCCAGGTGGATCTGCCGCCGAAGTTCCGAGCGACAGGTAGTACCAGATGGCCGTGATTTGCTTGTCGGCATCGCCGTCGAGAATCGTCTTGTGCACCGCGACGCCGTCAGGCCAGGCGCTCGGCATGATGGTGCGCGGGCGAAACGCACCCGGGTTTCGGAGGTACCTGTTGAAATAGCCCGGCTCGAGCCTCGGGAACGTCGTCATCAGGTCCATCCCCTGGTTGGCGAGGGCCGGCTTGCCGTTGAATCGGTGGCAGGCGATGCAGTTGAGCCCTTTGTCCCCAAGCAACTCGCGGCCGCCCGCCCGAAGTTCCTTTTCGAGCGCCTGTTCGCTCGGCGAGCGATGCTCGGAAGGGGGAATCGTCATCGGAGGGCTCTCGAGCACGTCGAGCCGACGGACCAACTCCGGCAGATGCCCGAGATTGGCCACGCCGTACTGCGGCATCCGAGTGCCCATGTATGGCCGCACGCTTTCGCCGTCGAAGAGCACCTTCTTCATCCAGGCCGGTCGAAGTTTTGCTCCGAGCAGCGTCAGCGGTGGCGGGATACGACCATCGTCACCGAGGTTGGGCTCGCTTCCGGTGAAGAACGGGTTGTACTCCTCCGGTACGCCCCCGTAGTCATCGCGAACGTGGCAGGCGATGCAGCGGAAGGCCGTCATGGTTTTGGCGACGACGAGCTTGTCTGAATCTGCTCCTGGTTTCGCCCGCAGCGCTGCCGCGATCGCCTGAACCTGTGCCTCCGAGAGTCGATACCGAGGCCCGGGGCCGGTCGCATCAGACAGGCAGCCCCGGGTGAAATCGGCATCTTCGATCGAGTGGGCACGCGGCGCCTGTTCGATGCCGGGGAGGGCATGGCATGCCGCACAGTCATGTTCCCGAAAGTGCTTTTCCCCAAGGGCCACGAGCTTGGGATCGGGCACGAAGCCTCGGAACTCAGGCCTGTCACCGACCAGGTACGTCGCGATCGCCCGCGACTCCTCAGGCGTCAACTTCATGTCGGGCATGCGGCCGGAGGGTCGCACTCGCAGCGGCTGAAACAGAAACTCCGAGAGCGACCTGACACTGTATTTCTCCGGGACGTGCCCTATCGGGATCGCGATGGGAGTGACCGGTTCCTGGACCGGCTCTTCGTCGTCCTCGTCGTCGTCTTCCTCCTCGTCAGTGGTCGCAGTCTCGCGCACTTCCTTTGCTCCGTGGCACGCGACACAGCCCACCGTGTGGTAGAGCACGTTGCCCGCTTGGGGATCACCGGCATCGGACCGATCGTCTGGCATGCCCCCCTTCGATCGAGCGACCAGGAAATGCGTCAAGGCCTCCGCGATGCGCTCACGGTCAGCGTTCGCATGCCTCGCCAAGGCATCAGGCATGGTCGTTCCCGGGTGGGCAGCCGAGGGCGAGGCCAGAAACCGCCGCAGATAGTCAGGGGCCACGCGTGAGCCGACATGCGTGAGGTCGGGCGCGGCCTTCTCGAAGCGAGGATCGCGAGGGAACTCCTTGTGGCACGCTGCGCAGCGCAACTCGGCGACGAGCAGATCGCCGGCCTCCGCCTGCGTGAGCGGGTGGCTTCCCGGCAGTGCGGCATCACCCGCACAGGCCACCTCGCCAGCCAGCGCGAGCCCAACAACGAGGAGGACGGAGATTCGCATGGTTCGCGAATTCTAGCGGCAGCACCGAAGTACCGCTCGCTCCGCACCCGCGCAGGTCAGGCGACAAGCGGCATGGGACAATCGAGCGTCGTGGCCACAACGCGCAGGAGCTCGAGCTCGGAGGTGATGACGTTTCCATCGGCTGCGGCTGTTTCTGCCAGGCCGCGGAGCAGCCTCTCCTTGGACGACGCGGAGAGGAGCCCCAGCGCGTCGATCGCATCGTTGATGCGATGCGAGATCGCCTCTGAAACGGGAAGGAGCTTGGCATTGGCCACTCCCGCGGCCTTCGCACCTCGATCGAATGCGGCCTGCACCGAGGCTTCACCACCCCCTCCGGCATGGGCCATCGCCGAGAGCACGACGGAAACGTCCGCCGGCGTCGGTCGTCGCCCGCGCGGGCGACGACGGCCGAACCAGGGATCGAGCCCATGGAGCACGACTTTCTGAAGTGCCCATTCAAAGAGGCTCTGCTTGTTGTCGGCCGCAATGAGCGCCTGCAAGGCACCTCGAAACCGCTCATACTGCGCCGCGGAAAGTCCTTTGAGCGATCCCAGGCAGATTTCGACCAGGGGCAGTCGCGCCTCACGCGGTAACGTGTCGGTGATGTCGGCGAGGGCGATTGCCATCCGACGAACCGACGGCTCGGCCAAGGAGGCAAGCGCCGCCAACTGCTGTTCGCGAAGCTCGAGATCCTCGACGAGCAGGAGGGCGAAGATCGTGGCACTTGCCCCGAACGGCTCATGAGCCGCATCGCGCACGGCCTTCGGAAGCCGCTCGAGGAATTCGTGCGAGCCCGCCATCGTCCGTGGCCCCACCGTGCCGATCGAGTCCACGGCCAGGTCGGGGGACGGTGTCACGACCGGAGCAAACCCGACGCTCCCTGCCATGTGTGCCGACGAAACCAACGGTCGCGGGCCCGTGGTCACGTGCTGCTCGGCCTGCCAGAACCGGTCGATCCGGCGGATGCGCTCTTCGAGGGGCGGGTGCGTGGCAAACAATGCCGAGACCCCCGAGGCAAAAAACATGTGCGACGCCTCCGGGGCGCGCGGCGCCGTGACCTGCGAACCCTGGTTGAAGCTGCCGATCCGCTGAAGGGCCCCGGCGATGCCGTCCGGATTGCGGGTGAACTGAACGGCTGAGGCATCGGCGAGAAACTCGCGCTGCCGGCTGACAGCGGCCTTGATGAGGTTGCCGATGAGTGTGCCGGCGAAGCCGACCACCATGAGGCCGGCCCCGAACACGAACAGTGGCACGGCTCCGTTGTCTTTGTCGTTGCTGCGGCGGCGACCGCTCGTCGAGGCAGCCGCCCGAAGCACGTAATACCCGATCAAGCCGACGAGCAGGATGCCGTGCACGATCGCGATGAGCCGGATGTTGAGCCGCATGTCGCCATTGAGGATGTGGCTGAACTCGTGGGCGACCACGCCTTGCAACTGCTCGCGGGTCAACTGTTCGACGCAGCCGCGTGTGACCCCGATCACCGCCTCCTCGGGTTTGGAGCCGGCCGCGAAGGCGTTGATGCCCGCTTCCTGATCCATCAAATAGACGGGCGGCACCGGCAGCCCCGCGGCGACCGCCATCTCCTCGACGACGTTGAGCACTTTCCGTTCTGTCGGATCGGTCGAGTTCTCGAGCAGACGTCGCCCGCCGAGCGATACCGCCAGCGGCTCGCCCCCACCGGCGAGTTGAAGCGTCTTGTAGAGGCTCCCACCCCCCACGACCGTGGCTACCGCGATCGCGACGCCGACGAAGATCTCAGGGTTCCAGAAGCTGACCTGCCGGAGGCCGGCGGCAGGATCGTGCTCGGCCATCTGCTGCACGCCGGCGCCGTAGATCGCCATCACGAGCACGTAGGTGCACGCGACGAGCCCGACGAGGGCCACCACGAAGAGCACCACCAGCCGCGTGGTGTTTCGGCGCGCCCGATCCTGGTGTTCAAAAAAATTCATGCGCCGCCGCTCACCGCCTCTTCAACACCGCCCCGCCCTAAGAAGCTCAAAATGAAACTTTGGGCGCCGCCTGGATGGCCTCGCGGTCCTCGAACTCGAGCAGGGACGCTGGCTGAAACCCGAGGGAGCCGGCGAGGAGCACCGGGGGAAACGAATCGCGGTAGGTGTTGTATGTGGTGATCGCGTCGTTGAAGGCCTGGCGGGCGAAGGCGACCTTGTTCTCAGTGGTCGTCAACTCTTCTTGAAGCGAGAGCATGTTTTGGTTGGCTTTGAGGTCGGGGTAGGCCTCGGCCAAGGCGAAGAGCCGGCCGAGCGACTTGGTCAGCATCGTTTCGGCACCGGCCAGCGCCCCCATGGCCGCTTGATCACCCGGATTGGCTGCGGCCGCACCTGTGGCGGCAACGGCTTGGTTCCGGGCATTGATCACCGCTTCGAGCGTTTCCCGCTCATGGGCCATGTAGCCCTTGGCCGTTTCGACGAGATTCGGAATGAGGTCGTGCCGTCGCTTGAGCTGCACGTCGATCTGAGCGAAGGCATTCTTGCCGCGGGCACGAAGGGTGACGAGTTGGTTGTAGATGGAGGCGGCCCACAGGCCGAGGACGACCACCGCGCCGATGATCACCAAGAGCGCGATCAGGGAGTCTGACAGGGCGAGCAAAGGATGTGACATGGGCTACCTTGTGGTGCAGGGGCGAGCGACCGGAGCGATCAGCCGCCGATCCTGACGTCGAGATCATGGTACCCGATGCGGCGACCTGGGGAGGCAACCGGGAGGGGGGCTGGATACACTCGTTTGCCTCGCCACTTTCCGTGGTATTCTTCGCACAACTCTTCACCCCGGATGCTTCCAGATGAACCGCCCTTGCCGCCTCGTTCTGGCGATCGCCTTGGCTTTCGCCGCGTGTGCCTCCCATGCCGCCGATGGACCGGAGCCGCTCGAGGTGCTGCTCGTTGCCGGTGGCTGCTGCCATGACTACGCAGCCCAAACCCGCATCCTGAAGGAAGGCATCGAGGATCGGATCAACGCCCATGTCACCATCGCGTATACGCCGAACAAGTCGACGTCGGCCACGTTTGAGATCTACGAGAAAGACGACTGGGCGGCCAACTACGACGTGGTGATCCACGACGAGTGCTCGGCGACCGTGACGGACAAGGAGTACGTCGGTCGCATCCTGAAGGCGCATCGCGACGGCACTCCAGCCGTCAACATCCACTGCGCGATGCACTCCTATCGGTGGGGTGATTTCAAGAAGCCGGTCGAGGTCGGTAGTGACAATGCGGGCTGGTTCGAGATGGTCGGTTTACAGTCGACGAGCCACGGCCCGCAGCTCCCGATCGATGTCGCTTACGACAAGGAACACGCCATCACCAAAACCCTGGCTGACTGGACCACGATCAACGAGGAGCTTTACAACAACGTGCAAATCCTCCCCACCGCCAAGGCGATCGCCACCGGCAAGCAGGCGGTGAAAAACAAGAAAAAGGATTCCCCGGAAGCGGCGACGAAGATCGAGGAGGCCGTGGTGGCCTGGACCAGCGAGTATGGCCCCAAGAAAACCCGCATCTTCAGCACGTCCCTCGGCCACAACAACGACACCGTCGCCGATGGTCGCTACCTCGATCTCGTCTGCCGTGGCATCCTCTGGACCACGGGCCACCTCGATGACGCGGGCAAGCCGACGCCCGGCTACCTGCATGAGGCCCCGCAGCCCTGAGCGGCGGGGAATCCGTCGGGGGGCCGTCATCCGATGACGCGCTCGCCGCCCCGCTCGCCTTGCCTGGCCTGACTCCAAGCTACACTCCAGCGGGGGGTTCTCCCCCGTCATCCAGAAGGGGCTTTCATGACTCGTCGTCGGATCGGGTTGGCCGTTGAGTTTCACCTCCTTTACAAGCGGCACATCGACATCTTCACGGGCGCCATCCGCTACGCCCGCCAGCACCACTGGACGACGGTCAACGACGACTGGATCGAAAGCACCCTGGCCAAGGCAAGCCCCGACGACCTCCCGTTTGACGGCATCATCGCTCGCGTTGACGCTCCACGCGTGGGACTCACGGAGGAGGCGAACCGGCTCGGGATCCCGGTGGTCAACGTGCTGACCAGTTCGCCGCTGTACGACGCGCTTCCCGGAGTGTTTCCGGATTACGAGAAGATCGGCCGGATGCGCGCCGAGCACCTGCTGTCACGCGGTCTGTATCACTTCGCCTGCCCGGCCATCCGAGGGCGGGCTTCCGACCAGCGCGAGGCGGCTGCGTTTACCGCGACCATCGAGGCCGCCGGATTCACCGTCGCAAGGCTCGACCTCCCGCCACGATGGGGCGATACCCTCGAGGCCTACCGCCACAACAACCACCTCATCGAACGCTGGATGGATTCGTGGCTCCTGCCGATGGGCGTGGCGAGTTGCGAAGACGTCATGGCGCGGCACATCGCGACTCGATGCCTCGAACGCGGCTGGCAGATTCCCGACGACGTGGCGATCATCGGAGGGCACAACGAAGAACAGGTGTGTGACCAACTCTCCCCGTCGCTGTCGAGCGTGGAGGTGGGGTTCGAGAAGGTCGGCTACGAGGCGGCGAGGCTCTTGCACGACCTGATGAACCAGGTCGACCGGGTTCGGAAGCGAGGCAAGACTCCGCTGCGGCGCCCGAGGGCCAAACCCGACAAACCGAAGCATGTGATCATGCCACCGGTGGGCGTGGTCGTTCGGGCATCGACCAACTTTGAAACGTACGTCGATCCGCTGGTGATGCGGGCACAAACCTACATGGCCAACAACTGTGAAAAGCCCCTGACGCTGGCCACCGTCGCCGCCACGCTTCCGGAGAAGCCCGCGGTCCTCGAACGACGCTTCCGGCAGGCACTTAAGCGAACGTTCGTCAAGGAGCTTCGGCGCCTGCGGCTCGAGAAAGCCAAGCGCACGCTCGTCACGACCGGCCTGGCGCTCGGCGACGTGGCCAAGGTCTGCGGCTTCCCGTCCGGTGACGCCCTTGGCGACATGTTTCGGCTGGAGGTGGGAGTGACGCCCCAGCAGTTTCGGATCCAGCGGCAAGGCAGGTCAGCAGCGGAATAGGCTATGCTTCAGGCCGTTGCCGCACGTAGCCCCTCGCCCGACCGATGCCCGAAACCCCCTTCGACGCGACCTTCTTACTGACGGCCGCCGCAATCTTCGGGCTGCTCGCCCTTTCGGCGTTTTTCTCCGGGTCGGAAACGGCGCTCACCGCCGCGTCTCGAGTCAAGCTGCGGGCTCGGGCGAACAAGGGTTCTGCCGGGGCGGAACGTGCTCTAGAGATCAAAGAAGACGACGAGCGGATGATCGGCGCCCTTCTGCTCGGCAACAACGTCGTCAATATTCTCTCGGCATCCCTCGCCACGGCCCTCCTGACGCGCACGGTCGGACCCTCCGGCGTCGCCGTGGCAACGATCGTGATGACCATGCTCGTCCTCATTCTGGGTGAGGTGCTTCCAAAGACGCTGGCGATCACGATTCCCGAAGCCTTCGCGGCGAGGGTCGCTCCCGTGATCAGCGTCTTCATATGGACGTTCGGGCCCGTGATCTCACTCGTGCAACGGATCGTGCGCGGCGTGCTTTCGCTCTTCGGTGTCAAGACCGACCCGAGCCTCCACGTCCTCTCGGTCCACGACGAGATCGCCGGCGCGATCGCGCTTGGCCACTCCGAAGGCGCGATGGAGAAGGAAGACCGCGACCGGCTGCTGGGCGCCCTCGACCTCTCGAAGCGGAACGTGTCGGAGATCATGAAGCACCGCAGCCAGATCGAGATGATCAACGCCGACAAGCCGCCGGCCGAGATCGTGGCGCAGGTGCTGGCCAGCGCCCACACGCGCCTCCCGGTGTATCGGGGCAATGACGAAAACATCCTCGGCATCATCCACTCGAAGGAATTGCTGCGGGCCATGGACCGGTTGCTTCGGAGTCAAACCGGGAGCGTCAACGGCCATCTCGACGCCCTCCGCGACCTCGACGTCCTCGAGGTGGCCATGCCCCCCTACTTCATCCCGGAGACCACGCCGCTCGACGAGCAGATGCGGCAGTTCTTGAAGCGGCACACCCATTTCGCATTGGTCGTCGACGAATATGGCGCTCTCCAAGGGCTCATCACGCTCGAAGACATCCTGGAGGAGATCGTCGGAGAGATCACCGACGAGTTCGACGTCGGGGAACGGCCGCCGATCGTGAAGACCGACGAAGGGGACTTTCTGGTCGATGGAGGCCTCGCCATCCGCTCCCTCAACCGGGCCCTCGACTGGAACCTCCCCGATGCGGAGGCCACCACGGTGGCAGGCCTGGTGATCCACGAAGCCCAGGTGATTCCCGAGGTCGGGCAAACCTTCGCGGCCCATGGATTTCAGTTCACGGTCGCGGAAAAACAGGGCAATCGCCTGACCCAGATCCGAATTCGGCCGTTCGAGGAAGGCCTTGCGGCCGCTTCCGAGCCGCCCCTATAGTCCTGCCCCCGTCGCTTTCCAGACGGGCTCCACGGGCGCGGTATGAGACGACCTTACGCATCCCCGATCGTCGTGTGCATGGTGGCGGCGTTCTGCATCCGGGCCGCGGCTCCCCGCGCGATCGGAAGCGACGACGACTTGCCTCCGCCACCGCGCCGGCTCACGACCGACGACGAATCCCTTGCCCCTGCCTTGTCGCCGCGGATTCCCGACGCGGCCTCGCGCCCGGCCGCGTGGCCCACGAGCGGACCGGCCGTCAATGCCGTCAAGGGCGTGCTGTCGAGTATCCGCACGCGCCCAGGCGAGCCACTCTCCGGAGAAGCCACGAGCCTCGTGCCTCCAGGTGGCGTGGTGCAGGCCCAATTCACCGATGCGCCCCCTGGCGGAGACGCGCCGGCCCAGCCGGAAGCCACCGCGCTCGAGGCTGCGTTCGTCATCGCCCGCGTAGGGCCTGAAGTCGTCCTCGAGGCCGACCTGCTCACGCCCAAGGCCCTCGAGTGGCTCGCCCAGTTGCCCCCAGAGACGCCCCCCGAGAAGCTTCGAGAGATCCGTCTTCAGATTTGCAAGCAGGTGATCGACCAGCATGTCGAGGCGATTCTGGTCTACGTCGATGCCTGCCGCGAGATTCCGGCCGACAAGCTTCCCGAGATCCGCAAGAGCGTCGACCAAGCGTTCAACGAAACCCAACTTCCTCAGATGATGGCGGAAGAGGGGGTGAGTAATTCGCTGGAGTTCGAGAGACGTCTGCGGGAACGCGGGTCGTCGCTCGACCGGATGCGAAAGATGTTCTTTGAGCGAGGCATCGCCCAGGAGTGGCTGCGCAAAAACTCGGGCGGCAGCCACGAGATCCCCCATGCGGAACTCATCGCCTGGTATCAAAACCATCTCGAGGAATATGACATCCCGGCTCGCGCCAAATTCGAGATCATTACAGTGAAGGCGGGTCTCAAGCGTTCCCGAACTCAGGCCTGGGAAATCATCGCCGGCATGGGGAACGAGATCCTCGGAGGGCGACCATTCGCGGAGGTCGCCAAGAGCCGTTCGGAAGGTCCGACGGCCTCCAGTGGCGGCGCCTACGACTGGACCACCAAGGGAAGTCTCGCGTTCAAAAAGATCGACGAGGCCATTTTCACGCTGCCGGTCGGTGAACTCAGCGCGATCATTGAGGATGGCGACGCCCTGCATATCGTCCGGGTGACGGAACGACAGGAGGCAGGGCGCACCCCCTTCATCGAGGCCCAGGTCGAGATTCGTCAGAAGCTGGTCGAACAGAAGCGGAAGGCCGCGGTGGACGAATACCTGGCCAAGCTCAGGGCCCGAACGCCGGTGTGGACCGTATTTGACGACCCATCCGGCAACGCCAACAGTCCGGTGTTTACGGCCGGCCGCCCGGGCGCTACCAGCCGCCAGTAGCACCAGCGCGGTGCATTGCCGGGCCACGGAATGGCGGCTAAACTTCGATAGTTTTTGAGGCGGACACGCCTCGTGCCGTCCGTCTCATGGGGAGTCCCCTTCATGCCCCCTCCTGCCTCGCCCACCGCTCGAAAATCGGCCTCGCCCGCAGGCACCACCCCGTGGCCAGGCGTGGCGGCAGACGGGCAAGCCCGGCTCGAGGTCGGCGGCGAAGCCCATCAGCTTCCGTTGGTCATCGGCACCGAAGGCGAGCGGGCGATCGACATCGCGAAGCTCCGCGCCCAAACCGGCCTCATCACGCTCGACGAAGGTTTTGTCAACACAGGCTCGACGACGAGCGCCATTACGTACCTCGACGGCGAACAGGGCATTCTTCGCTACCGTGGCTATCCGATCGAAGTGCTCGCCGAGAAGTGCGACTTCGTGGAAGTCGCCTACCTGCTCATGTATGGCGAGCTCCCTGACGCTGCCCAGCTCGACACGTTCCGCACGTCGCTCGCCCGGCACAGCATGATCCATGAAGACATGCGGAGCTTTTATGGCGGCTTCCCGCGCGACGCCCATCCAATGGCCATCGTGGGGAGCGTGGTCGGGGCCCTTTCGACCTTCTACCAAGACTCGCTCGACCCACGCGATCCGCGGCAGGTCGAGGTGAGCGTGCATCGCCTCCTTGCGAAGCTCCCGACGATCGCGGCATACAGCCACAAGAAGTCGGTGGGCCAGCCCCTCATGTATCCGCGGAACGACCTTTCGTACTGCGAAAACTTCCTCCACATGATGTTCGCGGTGCCGTGCGAGGAATACCACATCGACCCCGACTTCGCCGACGCCCTCGACATGCTCCTGATCGTGCATGCCGACCACGAGCAAAACTGCTCGACGAGCACCGTGCGGATGGTGGGCTCGAGCGACGCGAATCTCTTCGCCTGCATTTCGGCCGGGATCTCGGCCCTCTGGGGCCCGCTCCACGGCGGCGCCAACCAGGCCTGCGTCGAGATGCTCGAGCAAATCGTCGCCGACGGTGGCAACGTGAAGAAGTACGTTGACCTCGCCAAGAAGAAAGACTCGGGCTTCCGCCTCATGGGCTTCGGCCACCGGGTCTACAAGAACTACGATCCTCGGGCCAAGCTGATCAAGGCGACCTGCGACAAACTGCTTGCCAAGATCGCCCGCCATGACCCTCTTTTCGACATCGCCCAGCAGCTCGAAGAAACCGCCCTCGCCGATGACTACTTCATCGAGCGAAAGCTCTATCCGAACGTCGATTTCTATTCCGGTGTGATCTACCGGGCGATGGGGATTCCGGTGCAGATGTTCACCGTCCTCTTCGCGATGGGCCGCCTCCCTGGCTGGATCGCCCACTGGATGGAAATGCACAAGAGCCCGACGAAGAAGATCGCCCGCCCGCGGCAGGTGTATTCGGGCGAAACGCTCCGCGAATTCGTGCCGATCACTGATCGCTGACTGTACGTGGAAAAGCCATCCCTGGCCTTTTCCACTGGGCCGCCGCCTTCGTGCGGTACCAGACTTGGTCCTCAGTCTGCTACCGCTTGCGGCGAAAGAACTCGGTGAGGATGCGGCCGCATTCGTCGGCGAGGACATGACCCACGTGCTCGACGCGATGATTGAGCCGCTGGTCTTCGAAGAGCCGGTAGAGCGTTTCCACGGCGCCCGCCTTCGGATCGGCGGCGCCCCACACCACCGCAGGCACGCGAGCCTGCAGGATCGCGCCGGCGCACATCGGGCAGGGCTCGAGCGTGACGTAGAGCGTGCAGCCTTCGAGCCGCCAGGAGCCGAGGGTGGCGGCCGCCTGGGTGATCGCGATCATCTCGGCATGGGCTGTCGGGTCGGCGAGCTGCTCCCGCTGATTGTGGCCCGAGCCGACGACCCGACCGCCGGCCACGACGATCGCACCCACGGGAACCTCGTCTTCCTCAGCGGCGGCGCGGGCCTCGTCGAGGGCCAGCCTCATCCAGCGTTCATGCGGGCTCGTGCCGGGAAGGCTACCGGTCGGCTCCAGGTCATCGTCGGGAAATTCCATGCTGGGAGACCACTGTGGTTTTTTGGATCGTGTACATTCTCGATGCAAATCCGGTTCTGAGAACTCCATCGTAGAAAGAACCCCGTTTCATGGACCCGACCACGCTCGTCCTCCGCTGGGCCCACATCCTCGCCGCGATCGTCGCCCTCGGTGGCCTCCTCTTCGCGCGGTTCGCCGTCGTGCCGGCCGCCGACGAGCTTGGCAAAGACACCGCCGATCGACTCCATGCCGGCATCCGCCGGCGCTGGATGCCGTGGGTGACAGGAGCCATCACGCTCCTCCTTGCGAGCGGCCTTACCAACTACATCCTTATGATCAAGCGAGTCAAGGAGGCGCCCGAGCTTTGGAGTGGCGATTGGATGCGGCAGACGGGCTACCACGGGCTCTTCGGCGCCAAGTTTCTCCTCGCCATGATCGTCTTCTTTTTCGCAAGCGGTCTTGTTGGCCGTGGGGCGAGCACCCAATGGATCCGCGACAACCGCAAGCAATGGCTGTCGGTGACGATCGGCTTGGCTGTCGGTGTGGTTCTCATCTCCGGCTGGATGCGGCAGCTCCACACCGGGGCCAACGACATGCCCGATCCCGTCAAGAACTTTGCCAAGACCTACCTTCAGGACATCAAGGCGGCCAACGCTTCCGACGGGGGCGATGAGGAGAGAACCAGTGGACAAAAAACAGAAGAAACGGATGGAAGTGCTCCATCAGAAGATCGCGAAACTCCAGCAACTCCTGGCGGGCGCGAAGAAGCAGCCTGACGACCCTGCCGAGGTGCCGAAGCTCGAAAAGGAGCTTGCGTCCGCCCACGACGAGCTGGCCAAGCTCAAACAGGGATAACGTCTTCAGCACCGCACCGTAGCCCGGTTTCTCCGAAACCGGGTCTGCCGAACGCGTCGGGCGAGAAAGACCCAGTCACGGCGTGAATGGGCTCTGCCGTCGATTCGAGAAGTCCCGGCGTTT
This sequence comes from uncultured Candidatus Kuenenia sp., assembly GCA_964498325.1. Classification (GTDB taxonomy): domain Bacteria; phylum Planctomycetota; class Planctomycetia; order Pirellulales; family UBA1268; genus QWPN01. The sequence continues at coordinate 28,726 of CAZCHF010000009.1, read as the reverse complement.
GTCTCGCCGCCTCGGTCCAGACATAATTGCTCCCAAGGGCTAAAGGCGGTTTGCACCAAGGGCGGGTCATGCTCCCTCCACCACCGCTTTCGACATCCTCTTCGAGCTTGCTCGTCGGGGCACCGCCACCGCCGCTTGCGGTGACGCCCCACGAGCCGGCGCCGCCGCGTCGCTCTGCCCAAGCGGTGGCCGACCGGCCCACCATGCCGCCGGTGGCCGTTGCCGACAACGACGCGGAGGACTGGAGTGAATTCTCAGGGATGACCATCAGCACGGTCGTCCATTCGATCCTGTTCCTCTCGCTCGCGCTGCTGGTGCCGCTTTCGAAAGAGACCGCTCCTGCCGTGCAGATCGTCTCGACGTTCGAAGAGCCTGACACGCTGCTCGAGGATTCGGACATGCTGCCGGTCGAATTGCCCCTGGAACCCCTGGAAGAACTCGACGAGCCGGTTCCCGAGATCGCCGCGACGGACATCGCCGACATCGACACGAGTGGATCCTTCGATCCGTCCGATGTCGCCGGATTCTCAGGCCCGCTTGCCGACGCGATCGCCGGGGCCGACTCCATGCTCGCCGATTTCGGTTCCGTGCGCGCCGGAGGGGGGTTAGGGGGCGGAAACGGCTTCGGCGGCGAGATCGGCCGCCGGCTCACACGGGCAGGGGCGAAGACGGGGGCAATTCAAATCTCGCTCTCGTGGAACAACTTCAACGATCTCGATCTCCACGTCGTGCCCCCTTCGGAGGAACGCATTTCGTTCAGCCACCGTCGATCGAAGTGCGGTGGCGTGCTCGATGTCGACATGAACGCGGGCGGCCGTCAGTCGGAAGAGCCGGTGGAGAACGTCTTTTGGGGGAAGACTGTCGCCCCGGCCGGCACCTTTCAGGTGTATGTCCACTTCTTCGCGCAGCACGACGAGTATGCGGAGACCCCGTTCGAGCTCCATGTCCTTGTCGATGGCGTGAAGACGTCGTACAAGGGCGTCGTCGGAGGGGATTCCAGGCTGCTTCTGGTCACCGAGTTCCACCGGAAACGCAAAGCCTCGACGGCGACGGCATCGATGGGCGTCGACGATTTTCAGGAGTGAGAGCGCGATGGCACTGGCAGGGATCTTTTCAGGATTGTTCGGTGGGTCGAAGAAAGTCGACCTCTGGAAGCGGTTCGAGCGCTTACGGGAAAGCCACTCCGGCACGATGTCGTCGTTCTATCAAGTCCGCGACCGCCAAGATGGCCAGGTCAAAGGGCTCAAGGTCATCGATCGCGAGAAATCGGCCCCCATCGAAGCCCGTTACAAGGAGCTTGCCAAGCCGACCGAAGGGGAGATCGGCATGCAGATCAAGGGTCCCCAGATCGTGAAGACGCTCGAGTGGGGTACGGCAACGTCGGGTGATCCGTATGTGCTCCAGGAGTTTGTCGAAGGCACGCTCCTCCATAATCTCGTCACCGGCCGCAATGCGAAGCCCTTGCCACCGGCAAAACGACTCGACCTGGTCCGTCAGGCGGCGATGGCAATCGCCACGGTGCACGCCGCCGGCTTTGTTCACCGCGACATCTGCCCGCGGAACTACATCCTCAAGGCCGACGGCAAGCTTGTCCTTTTCGACTTCGGCCTCACGGTCCCGGATCGGCCGGCGTTCCTCCAGCCGGGCAACCGCATCGGCACCCCCAACTACATGGCCCCCGAAGTCGTTCGCCGTCGGCAGTCCGACAAGCGCATCGACGTTTTTTCATTCGGGGTCACGGCCTACGAGATCTGCACCCTCGCCGCCCCTTGGCCGCGCGGCACCACGGGCAACGCGGCGCTGGCCCACGACTCGACGCCCGAGGACATCGATCGGCACTGGCCGGAGATCCCAAGCGAACTCGGGCAGGCGATCATGAAATGTTTGGGGGCCGACCCCGCCATGAGGCCGGCTTCCATGGACCTGTTTCTCAAGGCGATCAGAGACGTGAAGCTGTGAGGCCAGAGCGATTTCCGCCGGGCTTCCCTGTCGGGTCTTGAAGCCAAAGGCGTGGCTGCGTATTTTCCAGGGTCCGCTCCGGGCGTCCGAAGCCCGCGCGAGCCACGAGAAAAGCCCCGATCAAAGGATGTCGCCATGACGATGGACAAGAGCCTCCGAGTTCGCAAAGGATCTTCGAGCGTGCGGGGTGTTCTCAGCCGCGCCGAGCGAATCGCCAAGCTCAAGGAGCAGGAGCGTTGGACCGAAGGCCGCAGCCCGATCGGCCTTCCCAAGGTTCGCGTCCAGAAGCTCACGATGAAAAAGAAGAAGGTCAAGGAAGCCCCTGAAGGCGAGGCCGCCAAGGCTCCTGCGAAGAAGTAGGTCAGGCCTGGCGTGTGGCCAGCACGCGCCCTGCGGCGGCCTGTGCCGAAGCGATGACTTGAGGAATGCCGACGCCTCGGTAGGCATTGCCTGCGAGAGCGAGCCCCGGAAGGCGTGCGATCGCAGCATCGATTCGGTTCACGCGATCGGCGTGGCCGACATGGTACTGCGGCATTGCGTTTGCCCAGCGGTCGACCTGCACGAGGAGCGGTTCTCCGGTGGCACCCACCATCGCGGCAGCTTCGTCTCTGGCAAGGGCCTGGAGGGCAGCATCGTCAATTTCGACCGCGGACGGGTCGAGCGCCCCCCCGACAAAGACTCTCATGAGGACGCAGCCCTCCGGGGCTCGCCCTGGAAACTTCGAGCTCGAGAAACTGATCGCGAGCCCGCGTCGGCCTGCGAGCCGCGGCACCACTAGGCCGGCAGCGTCGAGCGGATGGGCCACCTGCTCACGCCGAAACCCAAGCGACACGATGACCGAACCCGCATAGGCGATGCCAGCAAGATCCGCCGCAAGGTTTTGGTCGACACCAGCGAGCAACACGGCAGCCACGGATGCCGGCGTTGCCACGATCACGCCATCGGCCAAGAGCACGCCAGGCAAGGCCGCCTCACCAGGACGCTTCACGGTCACCTGCCACTGATTCGCCACGCGGTCCAGCCGCTCCGCCCGCCCCTCGACCATGACGACACCCTTGTCGCGGAGGGAGGCGACGAGCGTGCGGGGCAATGTCTCCATGCCGCGGAGGAACGTCACGAACTGGCCATACCGCGCACCGGTCGCCGCTGCCGCCGGCGCTGCTCGGATCCGTGTCCTTTCCCCCGCCCAGAGGCTTCCTTGCTCGTCTTCCATCGCGCGAAATTCCGGACACGCCGCCGCCATGCCGAGCCTGGCCGGATCGGCGGTCCAGATCCCGGCGGCGAGCGGCTGCACAAGCCGCTCGAACGCCTCGCGGCCAAGCCGACGTGTCGCGAACTGCTCGAGCGATTCCTCGGGGCCTCCCTGCCGCCGGGGCACAAAGCGCTCCGCGAGAATCCGGGCCTTGCCCCAGGGTGAAAGGAGGGGGCTGGAAAGTATGCCGCTGACGCGTCCGGGCGCCAGGAGCCGAAATCCGTGAGGGACCGGCACGGGCCGTCCTTGATGCCAGACGAGCGCCCGCCGCACGCGTGGATCGACGCCGACGAGTTGCCCGGCCAGCCCGAGCCGCTCGACGAGCCCGATCCCTTCGGGCCGGGCCGCGAGGAAACAATCCGCCGATCGCTCGACAAGCCAGCCGCCGTCTCGCTCCCGCGTTTCCAAGACGCCCCCGAAACGCCCCGACGGCTCGACCATGGTTACGCGCGTTCCGGCGGGATTCACCGCCAGAATCGCCTCAGCGGCCGCGAGACCGGCAAGCCCCCCGCCAAGGATGGCGACGTGAGGCAGAGGGGCTTGCATGGCAACCTTCCAAGTCGTGACGGGCACCAAGCCGACTGGGGAACAAGGCTTCCGCCGCACGATGCGGCCGACTCCGACGGGTGGCGAACCTCGGCTTTGCCATCCGTCGGTCAAGCGGAAAAAGGCCATGGATGGCTTTTGCCGCGATCATCCAGTTTATCCAGGCTCACGATGTCTGTCGCCATTGTCAGAAGGCCCGCAGGCTGGCCTGGACCCGACGTGCGCGGTTCCCTACGTTCCCGCCGCCTGGGCCTTTCCAGGACGCCATTTCTGCCAGATCAAGGAGTCGCCTCGTGGCCACGCTTCGGTCTTCGACCTTGCGATCGATTCTGTCACTCCCGCTCGTGTGCGCCGCCTGGTGCGGAGCCGCCCACGGCGCCGATGCCGAGAGTGAATCGGCCCCGCCGATGCGACTCCCGAACTGGATCGAGTCGATGGGGCAGCCGGCCGACGACGGTGGCGATGACTCTTCCGATGTCATTCCTGTCGCCGGACAAGAGCCAGGCCTGCTCGCTCAAGGCGCCGCCGTACCAGCCGTCAGCTCCGACGGTGCAGACACGGCCGAACGCACCGGCAGCACGTGGCGCAGCCCGACCGCACCGTCGCCCCCTGCTGTCGCGGCCCCCATCATCCAAACCGCCGGGCAGCAAAAGCCTGCGAGCCAGCCGAAGCAACCATCGCAGCTAGAAGCCGCTTCGACGGGTCCGGTTCGCAAGTGGATCTCCGATCGATTTGCATCGGCGCCACCGGAAACCGTTCCCCCTCCAGTAGCAGACGCCACGCCCGCCCAACCGGTGAAGGAGCAGACCGCCCCCGTGACGGCGCCTATCGCGGCCACGCCCGATGAGATGCCGACGCTTTCGATCGATCCGGCGAGCTTCCGCGGTGCGTATCCGGGAAAGACGGGGCGTGCCGAACTCGAGGCCTCGTGGGGGAAGGGCGAGCCGAGCGAGGACGGCGACCCTGACACTGCCGTCTGGAAGATGGAACCGTTCGAGCGAGTCGAAGTGAGCTTCGAAGGAGGCAAGGTCGCGGCGATCGGCATCAAGCTGGCCGCCCCCATGCCACTGGCCGACCTCACGAAGCAGCTCGAGATCACCGAGCTTCGCACCGTCGCCATCAAAGACGACGCCGGTCAGTCGATCGGCGAAGTGTTTCCGGAGCGCGGCGTGATCCTGAGCCTCGAGCCGGGCACGACACAGGCCAACGCCATCCTCATCGAGCCGCTCGACGCCGACGCCTTCGTGCTCAGGGCCGAGGGGGAGATCGAGTCGTGCTCCGCGTACGCCGCGGCCGATCTGAAATATGCCCTCGAGCTCGACCCGCAGAACCTGCGAGCTCACCAACTCTTGCTCGGGATCGCCTGCGATCAGGGGCAATGGAACCAGGCACTCGCGCTGGCCGAGTCGGCATGCCGCCTCGCACCCGACGCCACCTGGGCGACCCTCAAACTCGCCCGCGTCCTGCTGGCCCTCGACCGCCCGAACGACGTCCGCGATGTGGTCGGTCGTATCTCGAAAACCTCCGACACCTCGCCACTCGTCGCGTCCCAGTGCCAGCGGCTGCTGGGGCGTGCAGCCCTGGCAGGCCCCACACCCGATCATCGTGGGGCCGTGGAGTGCTTCACCGAGGCGATCCGACTTGCGGCGCCGCTTCTGTCGAAGAAGTCGCCACAGCTCCAGGCTGCCGTGCGGGAAGTTTTGCTCGACGCCCACCTCGGCACGGCGCTGGCGATCTCGCAGGGCACGTGGCAGCAGAAGGGGCGTGTCATTCCGAAGTGGATCGTGCGCTCCGAAGCGGTCGTCAAGGAGTTTACCGGCTCCGACTTCGAGCGACGTGTGCTCGAGATGCAACTCTGCACCGGTGCTCTCGCCGTAGCGGCCGGTTCGACCGAATCCATCGAGCCTCTCCCATGGGTCAAGCGCATGCTCGAACTGCGCGACGCCATGGGTGAGACCATCGCTGATCCGTGGCGACGCCGTCAGATCGACTGGCAGGTGGGGCAGGGCCTTTCGGATGCCCTTGCCGCCGCCCAGATCCGTGGGGATGCCTCCGACATGCTCGACAATGCCACCCTCACCGCCGCCTACCTCGAGCGCGGCGGCGAGCAGCGGGAGTTGACGAGCAAGGAGCGGAAGCAGGTGGGCGACCTTCTCTTCCGGATCGGCATCCTCCACAGCCTCCAACGCGGCGACCATGCCACGGCCGTCACCTGGTTCGACCGCACGATTCCGCTCTGGACGAAGAACGAGCGGTTCGAGTCTGACGGTGAGCTCGGCCGCCTCGGCGAGTCGTATGTGAGCATGGCGATTTCATACTGGCAGGTCGACCGTCGTGAGGATGCGCTCGAACTGGGTGGCCGCGGCGTCGACCTCATGGTGAAGGCCGTCGACAAGGGCCAGCTCGAAGAGCGAGCGCTGTCCGTCGCCTACGGCAATCTCTCCACGATGTATGCCGAGCAAGGCGACGAAGCGAAGTCGCGAAGCTACGCGGAGATGGCCACCCGTGCCGAAACCTCCGGAACGACGCTGCGCTGATGTGACTTCACGCACGTCGGTGGAAACGCTCCACCACGCGGGACGAACAAGCAAGGCCGCCCGGAAGTGCGGCCACCGGCCGGCAAGGCGGACATGGCCATGGATGGCATGTCCGCCGCTACAACAGGCTCTCGAGCAAGAGCCGCATCTTGCGAAGCTCGGCCACTTGATCGACTCCCTCGATCGGCGGCATGTGGGCACACAGCGCCCGCGTGTAGCCCACCCGTTCGAGTTGGGCGACGAGCTTTCCATACTCGACGTTGCCCTGACCGATCCGCACCTGGAACGTGTCGGGCTTGGTGTCACGCAGATGAACATGCGTGACATATTCCATGATCCGTTCCCACGAAGCCGGCTTTTTCGATCCGAAGATGAAATGACTCGGATCGAGCGTCACCCCGAGCCCAGGAACATTGCGGCACAGCGACGCCGTCGTCTCGGCGTCTTTCGTCATGCGGTCTGCGGTGGTTTTGACGGCGACGACTGACCCGAGCTTGGCCGCGATCTTGACGAGCTTTTGGAGTCGCTCGATCTCCACGTTGAAGGGCGTGCCGGGCTCGGAGGCCTCGACCACCATCGTGACGACCTTGAGGGACTTGGCGAGTCGGCAGCAGGCGTCGAAGTGGTCGAAAAACAGGGGATTGTCAGAAGCCGAGAACGACACGGCGACGGGGCGCAGCCGTTGCAGGTCGCTGCAAGCGGCGATCGCCGCCTCGGGATCAGCGGCGACCTCGGCAGGTGTGAGGTGGCCGCCGTGCTGATGCACGTCGATCTCGACGGCCGTGAACTCGAGCTCGGCGAGCCGCTCCATCGCGGCCTTGAGCGGCATGTCGGGCAGGCATTCCGTGCTGACGCAAACGAACACGTGCGTTTCTCTCCTCTTGCTCGCGCGGCAGTCCGTTCGCCGCGGACCTCAGAGGGTACCGGTTCCGGCGCGAAGCGGGCAACCGCACGCCTGGAGAAGTTCGGCATACAATACGGTTCCCCGCATGCACGATCTGCCGTAGCAGCCAGAGGACTCTCGGAGCACGATGACCATGACTTTCGACCAGCAGCCCCCCACGCGCGTCATCCTCGAGCAGCCTGGGGGCTGGAGTCGCTGGAGCACGCGGATCGCCTGGACCATCGCGGGGCTGTCGCTCATGTCGGCACTCGGCAGCGCTGCGACGTATTCCCAGTACTTCCAGCGGAACGAGCGCGTGGTCGAAAAGTGGCATTCGCTCTCTCAGACCGCGGCCGACAAGGTGGCGATCGTGACCGTCGCGGGCGCGATCATGGGGGGCGACGGCTTCGCCCGGGCCCAGCTCGATGTCGCGGCCGACGACCCGACCGTCAAGGCGATCGTCTTGCGGGTCGATTCGCCTGGCGGCACCGTCAGTGGCAGCGACGAGATCCACAATCGCCTCACCAAGATCATCGCGGAGCGGAAGCTCCCCGTCGTGGTGAGCATGGGGGGGCTGGCGGCCAGCGGCGGCTACTACGTCGCGATGGCCAACGGCGGCCGGGAAGACGTGATCTTTGCCGAGCCGGCCACGCTCACCGGCTCGATCGGAGTGATCATCCCGCACTTCGACGTGTCGGCGGCGCTCGTCAAGCTCGACATCCGTGACGACTCGATCGCCAGCGGGCCGCTCAAGCAGATGCTCAGCCCCACGAAGGACCGCTCACCCGAGGTGGCCGCGAAGGAGCGGGCAATTCTCCAGTCGCTCGTCGATGGCATGTTCGAGCGATTCAAATCGATCGTGAAGGCTGGTCGGCCGAAACTCGACGACGAGGCAATTGACAAGGTGGCCACCGGCCAGATCTTTACCGCCGATCAGGCGAAGGAAGCCGGCCTCGTCGATCGCATCGGCTTCCTCGAAGACGCCGTCGACCGTGCCGTCGAACTCGCCGGCCTTACGAAAGACACCGCCCGCGTCGTGAAGTACACCAAGCCGAAGGGCGTGCTCGACGAAGTTCTCGGCGGCCAACAGACCGGTGCGCGAATTTCCCTCGAGGCCTTCGCTGAATTGGCGACGCCCAGGGCATGGTACCTCTGTAGCTGGTGGCCCGCTCTGGTCAGAAGCGAGTAGGGCTGCTTTACGCGGCGCGGGCCATCCATGGCCCCGCTTCGCTTGCCGGGCCTCCGCCCGGAGCGCCATCCGGCCTTCCAGGCCTTGGTCTGGCGTCGTCTTGATCAGGGCTTCTTGCGCTTCGGGGCCTTGTCCATGCCGGCCTTGAATTCGTCGCGCGAGACTCTGTTGTCGCTGTCAGCGTCGAGCTTCTTGAAGCGCTGATCGACCTTACCCGCCGCCTTCTCCGGCATCCCCGCCTTGAACTCGTCGAGCGTCAGGAAGCCGTCACGATTGGCATCCTTCTTGTCGAAAAACTTGGCCGGATCCCGTTCTTTCTTCGGGGCATCGGCAGCCAGAGATGCCACGCCACCGAAGCCACATGCGGCGACCAGGGCCGCCACCCACAACGCACGAAACATAGTCCTGCCTCCAGAAGAAAAAGACTCGGCCGATTCACGGGCCGACCATCCTTCAACGGCCTGGGGGTCTCGAGAGTTGCGGCGGACCGCACCACCAACCCCGCTTCGCACCAGCCGCTCCGTGCCACGCCCGAACGCCAAAAAGCTCCACGCGGGCGGCGTTTGGCGTGCCGCCCGCGTGGGCTTCCCTTCCGTCCCATCGGTCAGGATTCACAGGGTGTTTCCGATCGAGTGGCTACCTCCAGTTCAGGACGGCGAAGAGACCGCGTCGCTCCTGGGCTCGCTTCGGCAGGGCCATCAGCCAGTCCTGGGCGAAACTGAGCCCCAGGGCCACGGCGAAGATCGCACCCCCACCGACGGTGAGATAGATGCCGGCTGAGAGGTCAGCCACCCACAGGAGGTTTCCGATCATGGCAACCAGGTACACAGCCAGTGCCGTGCCACCGACGATCACCGGCCCCCGCGTTTGCAAGACGGCGCCGGCAACCAGCATCACCATCAGCCCCACGAGCAGAACCGCCTTGTCGAGCGAGACTGCGATCGAGGTTCCGAAAAGACCCGCCAGACCGAAGACCAAGAGCGGCGCGGCGACCAGGAAGCTTCCGACCCACAGAAGCATCGGGGTCTCGGCATACTCGCGGCCATCGTCTTCTTGAACCCGTCGAACAAGCCCGGTGGCCAGGATGGCCATGCCCGCCAAGGCCGTGGCGAGTTCTGCCTTCCTGGCGAGGCTGATCTGGGAATGCATGGCGAACGTGATGCCTGCCAGGCCTCCGAGCGCTCCGGCAAGCACCCCCAAGATCCTGCGCTGCCCCGCCGCCGCGACGGTCGACGCAAGGGCGAGCATGCCGGCCCCGATGACCGTCGGAAGGATGCCGTCGACGAACTCCACCTTCGGCCCCGAGAGCCTGGCCAGTCCCTGCAAGCCCAAGGCGACGCCCGAGAGCGCGGTGATCCACAAGCCCGCAACGCCAAGGCCGTCGTTGCCCAGGATGTCTGCCGCCAGCGACCGCCTGTCGTTACCGCGGCGTGTGTAGCCGAGTGACACGAGCCATGCGGTCACCAGCATCGTCAGCCCGGCCCCTTCCACCACGAGCGTGCGTGTGCTCGTCGACCAGTCCGTGAGACGGAAGAGCTCGCACGCTGTCGCGACCACGCAGGCAATCGCCGGGGCCACGAACGCACGCCGTCGGGTGACGATCGCCGAAGAGAGGTATGCCACCGCTCCGAGAGCCCAGGCGCCCGCGTACCAGACGACGCTGTCCTCGGCCGTCATGCCGTAGTGGCCGGTGACTTTCGAGAGCACGCCCCCGAAGAGCAGTTGGCCGATGCCAATCGCCGCCAGCCCGGCCGCGAGTTGGACATGGCCCGCCGCAAAAAGCGGCATGCCGTATCGCTTGCGGCTGAACTCCTCGGCGTCGTCGTCAGGAAAGATCGCCTGGGCCATCATCGACACGAGGCCCGCCAGGAGCAGTGCCCAGCCGATCCACGTCGTGTTGCTGACCACCTGACACTGGGCGAGCAGGAGCATCACGGTCAGCGTGACGCCCAACTCAACCGCATACAGAAAGAGTGGTCGGCGCAACAGCCAGACGATCGCTGCATACACGCCGACACAGACCACACCGCCGACCCAGAGGTGCTGATCGACGGCAACCACCCCCTGGTAGGCGGAGTACCAAAGGTTGAGCGGCAATACCACGCAGCCGAGGAACGTGAGCGCCTGGCCGGCCATACTGTGGCGCGTTCGCGTCACGACCCAAGCACCCGAGCCGAGCAAAGTACATGAAAGCAACCCAAGACTGGCAGCGGCAACTTTGGGCTCGTCGAACAAGCCGCTGCTCGCGAGGGCGATCACCAACCCGATGACAAAGAGCACTCCGCCGAGCGTCAGCAGGTTCCGCTGAATCGTGGGGTCGACGAGCCGACGCAAGAACCGCTCGAGCAATCCGGGCGGGGCAGGTAGTTTTGGGAACGTCGCGTCCGTGGCAGGCGACGGTTCAGCATCATGGTGCGCGGTTTCTGGGGACATGGGCATGTTCCTGAAGGATTGGGACGGAAAATAATCACCTCCACGCCCTTAACCATTCCGCATGCCAATGAATGAAAACGACGCAAACCAAACACAGAAAACAACTTACGACATCAGGACAAGACCATGATTTAATCCAGATGATCACTGAATGTATGCATTGTGTACATTTGATGTATGGCCGCCAAGAATTCTGATGCTGTCTTGCTGATGCCTGACGAGCTCCACACAGCCCGTCAAATCTCGGCGATCGCCAACTGCAACCCGTTTCTTCCGGAACGAATTGCCCTCGAGCGCGAACTGCTTGGGCAAGCCTTTGATGCCCGCTGTGCCGACTGGAACACGCAACCGGGAGGCGAGGACGATTCACCGAATGTGCAGAACTTCATCTCTCGGAGCGAGGCCGTGTTGGCCTCGGTCCGCAATCGACTCTCCGCCGCGCCGCTCCGCCCGATCGACATTCAACGCCTCCGGCACACGCCAGCGTGGCAAGCCTTTGAAGACACCCTGCTCGTCGCCGTCTACCACCGCCTCCGGCCGGCCCTGAACCGACTCGTGGCAGGGCCACGGAGTGCGGCCTCGAGCGCCGACGAAATCTACCAATCGCAGCAGGCTCTCTTCGCGTCGCACACTGCCGGCACGGGGCTCGAGCGCCAGTGGGAAGGGGCCATGCCGCATTTCTTTGCCGGCTTCGCCCAACTGCGACGAGCCTTCGACAACATCTATGGATTGATCGTGGGCGTGTCGAAGCCGGCGATCCGCCTGCGGGCCGCCGTGTGGCAATCCATCTTCACGCATGACATGCACCATTACCGGTGTGCGCTTTACGAGCGCATGGCCGACTTTTCGACCTTGGTGACCGGCCCTTCCGGCACCGGAAAAGAGCTGGTTGCCCGGGCCGTCGGTCTGTCACGATACGTTCCCTTCGACCCGCGCGAGGGACGTTTCGAAGACTCGAGCGAGGCTTCGTTCTTTCCCGTCCACCTGTCCGCCATGAGCCCGACGCTCATCGAGGCAGAACTGTTCGGACACGCCCGCGGTGCGTTCACCGGTGCCGTGGGCCAGCGGATCGGATGGTTCGAGGCCTGCCCTCCGACGGGCGTGATTTTCCTGGATGAAGTCGGCGAATTGGCTCCGTCGATTCAGGTCAAACTGTTGCGTGTTCTGCAGCAACGGGAGTTTGCCCGCGTCGGCGAAACGAAGATTCGTCGCTTCGCCGGCAAGATCGTCGCCGCCACGAATCGCTCACTCGACATGATGATGCGCAGCGGTGACTTTCGCGAAGACCTCTTCTATCGGTTGTGTTCGGACATGATCGAGGTGCCATCGCTTCGCGAGCGGGTGGATGACGACCCGCGCGAGCTCAGCATGCTTGTCACGACCCTCGTCGGCCGCATGCTCGGCGGCGACACGTCGCGAGCCATCGCGATCGAGGAACAAGTTCGCGCGAGCGTCGGCGACCGCTACCCCTGGCCGGGAAACATTCGCGAGTTGGAGCAGTGCATCCGCAATGTGCTCGTGCGCGGCCATTACCAGCCCGCCGCCTTCGCGACGAAGCCTGCCGACACCGCAGACGGATACGACCAACTGGCCGCCCGCATGCGGAACGCCGCCATCACGGCCGACGAGTTGGTGACGCGCTACTGCCAACTCGATTACGCGCAGACAGGCAACTTTCAGGCCACCGGCCGACGCCTTCGCCTCGATCGCCGCACCGTGAAGGCGAAACTGGATGAGCCACGGGCGTGAGTCGGCTGAACGCGACGAACGAGACGACTCTGAAAACCACCGCGTGACGCGCTGCCACTAAGGAGGGGGGCGGCGCGGTTTTTCGCTGATCGAACTGTTGGTCGCGATCATGATCCTGGCGCTGCTCGTGGGCATCCTGCTGCCCGCGATTCAATCGGCACGGGAGTCGGGTCGGCGGCCCCGGGGGGCGATCGCTGACGGGCCCGACGACGAGGTGGCGGGCATGTTTTCGAGAACGATCCGTCGAGAAACTGACGTGGCTACCGGGATGAAGTCAGTGCATCGGCTCGCGATCCTCGTGGTCCTTCTGCTCGGAGGATGTGGCGGGGTCCCGTGGGTATCGCTAGCGAATGGAACTGTCACGTTTTCCGACGGCGCAGCGGTTTCATGGGGCGTGATCGAGTTTGTGCCCGAACAAGAAGGTGCGGTCGTGGCGCGTGGAGAGATCAAGACCGATGGCCGATTCGACCCCACTCGTCGTCGAAGTCTCGAACACGCAGCCGCCATTCAAGACCCCGTTCATCGTCGAACGCTTGGCCGACCCGAAAGGATCCTAGTACGCCCCAGGCGTCGCTTATCCGGTTGGCTCCACGAACCGACCGCCACTGGCCGCGAGTTTCAGGAGCCGCTCGGTGGGGTGCATGCGAATGCCGAGGTCGGCGAGAGGTTCGAGCCGCTTGATGACTTCCGTGGGGCCGAGCGAATCACCCCAGGCGAGAATGCCGCCGCGAAACTCCGGAAACCCAAGCGCATGAACCACCGCGAGGTCCACGTCGCTCGCGTCGCGCACGATGCCCTCGTCGAGCACCCGAAGGGCTTCGAGAAGCATCGGGAGATACAGGCGATCGGTGATCCGTGCGTCCGACGTTTCCCGCGGGGGCAGCGCGTAGCGGGCGATGATGCGGGCGGTGTCGTCGTCCGTGCCAAGGACGCGGGCGCTCGGCCCCGTGCCCTCGAACCGATAAAAGCCCGCGCCGGTTTTTTGGCCGAGGCGCCCCGCTTTCACGAATGCCGGCAAGACCGGTGACGCGTCGATCCTGTCGCCATACGCAGCCGACAGGACGAGGCCACAGTAGAACGCCGTGTCGAGCCCGACCTTGTCGTACAGTTCGAACGGGCCGAGCGGCATTCCGAACTCGCGGGAAACGCGGTCGATCCTCGCAGGCTCGATCCCTTCACGCGCCATCTCGACGGCCTCGTGGAGATAGGGCATCAGCACGCGGTTCACGACAAACCCAGGGCTGTCGCGCACGACCACCGGGATCTTGCCGAGCCGTTTCGCATGGGCGACCACGGTGGCGACCGTGGCATCGCTCGTGGCGGCACCTCGGACCACTTCGACGAGGTTCATGCGCCGCACCGGATTGAAAAAATGCATGCCACAAAACCGAGACGGATCAGCAAGAGCCTCGGCGAGCTTGGTGATCGGATTCGTGGACGTGTTGGTGGTGATGATCGCGACCGGAGCGACCGCTCGTTCGATGTCGGCGAGCACGCGTTGCTTGAGATCGGTCCGCTCCGAAACGCTTTCCATGACGAAGTCGACGCCCGCGAGCGCATCGAGCGACGTGCCCGTGCGGAGCTGACCGGCAAGGGCGAGGGCAGCGGCGGGGTCACTCCGCTGCGTCAGGCTGTCCCACGCTGCCTCCTCGAGAATCTCCGGCACGCTCGCGGCGAGGACCTCGGCGTTGTTGTCGATGAGCGTCAGAGGAAGCCCGGTTTGCAGGTGCCGCGCGGCGATGCCGGCCCCCATGATCCCCGCCCCCACCACCGCGGGTGACATGACGCTTCGCGGCTCGGAGCTGCGCTCGCGCACGGCGTCGGCTGGCATGATGGTTCGCCGTGGCTCGGCGTCGGCTGGCAGGCTCAGGGTTCTGACTCGTCTTGCTCGGGGCGAGAAAACGGATAGTGTATCGTTCGTCAGATTTCGCGCCCGCCCTCGCCGGGCACCGCTTCACGGAGGCTCCGCTCGCCCATGCCTGACCAGACTTCACCCGCTGCCATGACGCACGCGAGCGATCGGCCTTCGACGGGGTTCCTCGTCGTCGCCTGGGTCTTCCTCGTGACGCTTGCCGTCGTCGGTCGCGCGTGGCAGCCCGGCTGGAACATCACCCCGATGACTGCCGTGGCACTCGCGGCAGGTGCGATGTTTCCAACGACGCTCGCCGCCGCGAGTGTGCCGGTGGTCTCCTTGGCCATCGGGAACCTTTTCCTGCAGCCCTACGACCATCCGCTGCTGGCTGTCATCATGTTTGCGGGATTCACCTTGCCGATCCTGTTCGGGCGATCAGGGCTCCTCGGGGATATCGGCCGAGGCACGCGATGGCTCAACGTGGCGGTGTGCGCGGCAGTCCCCAGCTTGATCGTCTACCCGCTGGCTGACGCGGCCCACTGGCTGCTCACCGACATGTATCCCAAGACCGCCGAAGGCCTGGCGAGTTGCCTTGCCGCCGGCCTCCCCTTTTATCGCTGGGCGCCGGTGGGCGACGTAGCCTGGAGCCTCGGACTGTTTGGTGTGCTCGCAGGCATGGTTTTGGCGGCCAATGCCCTCGCCGCCAGACGGCTTGCCCCGGCGAGCATCGCCTGCGACACAACCCGCTTGACTGGCGGCCGGCAGGGTTGAGAATGACTTTTTCTTGTTTGCCGACGTCTCACCACATGGGTTGTCGTCCGACTTGAAACGCCGCGGGAATGGCGGAATTGGCAGACGCGCCAGGTTGAGGGCCTGGTGGTAGTAATACCGTGCAGGTTCAAGTCCTGTTTCCCGCATGCCATCTGGCTGTACGTGGAAAAAGCCATCAATGGCCTTTTTCCACTTGGCTGGTCATGCAAAAGCCAAGGTTTTGCATGACCAGCAGCCGCCGCATCGTGCGGCGGTTTTTGTTGTCGTGTGCTGAGTGGTGCAGGGAGCGACCAAGCCGATGAGTGACGTTGCCGACGGGGTTCCTTCGCCATCAGAACAGGCGGTGGAATCGTTTACCCCTTCCGAGACCTCATCGGAACAGCAACCGAAGCCCAAGCGAATTGCCATCGGCACGCAGCGGGCCGGTGTCGCGCCTCCATCGCTCGCCCCGAAGTATGTCTATGTCGCGCCGCCGGTCCTGACGCCGGGTGCCCCTCCCGCCGTCGAGCCGTCCGGGGCGGCCAACGTAGCTGCGGTGGCTGCTCCCGCTGAATCGGTCGCGTCTCCCGCTTCATCGCCCGAAGTTGCGAGGGATTCATCGCGCCGTGGCGATCGCGGCAAGCGTCGTGACACACCCAAGAAACCGTCGCCTGCCGATGTGCTGCCGCCGGCCAAACGGGTCGCCGTGCCGAGCCTTCGCTCCGCCCTCGACGACGACCTCGAAGCGGAATTCTCGGCGGCCCTCGAAGGCATCGCGATCGACGAGGTGCTCGACGCCCAAGCTTCCATCAAGGCCGATGCTCCGCTCGACCCGGGCACGCGTGTGAAGGGCACGGTCATCTCGATCGGTCCCGACACGGCATTCATTGATCTTGGTGGCCGTCGTCAGGGTGCGATGAAACTCGCCGGTTTCCTCGAGCGTGGCGACGAGATTCCCGAACCGGGGCAGATAGTCGAGGTGAGCGTCGGTGGTCGGAACGACGAAGACAATCTCTACGAAGTTGCCCCGGCGAATCGTGCCGTCGCAGTTGAAGACTGGTCGCAGCTCGAAGCGGGCATGGTGGTCGAGGCCCGCGTGACGGCGGCCAACAAGGGGGGCCTCGAATGCGAGGTGGCTGGACTGCGCGGCTTCATGCCGGCGAGCCTGGTGAGCACCTGGCGTGTTGAAAACCTCGAAGAGATGGTAGGGCAGACGCTCGAAAGCCTCGTCACCGAACTCGTGCCCGCGGCCAGGAAGCTCGTGCTCTCGCGGCGGGCCGTAATCGAGAAGCAGGCTGCCGAAGCCAAAACCAAGATGCTCGAGACGCTCGAGCCGGGTCAGGAGTTTGACGGGCTGGTGCGCAACGTCCGCGAGTTTGGCGCGTTCGTTGACATCGGCAACGGCGTCGAAGGCCTCGTGCATGTCAGCGAGCTGTCGTGGGACCGCGTTGCCAACGCCGCGGACATGCTTCAGGTCGGCCAAAAGATCCGCGTGATCGTGAAGAAGGTCGATCACCAGAGCGGCAAGATCGGCCTCTCGGCCCGCGACCTGATCGAAAGCCCGTGGAAGCATGCCGGCGAGAAGTACCACACCGGAGCGACGGTCAAGGGCACGGTCAGCCGCATCGCCCAGTTCGGCGCGTTTGTGAAACTCGAGCCTGGCGTCGAGGGGCTCGTGCACATCTCCGAGCTGGCCACGCGGCGCATTCGCAGTGTCGGGGATGTCGTCAAGGAAGGCGAAACGGTCGAGTGCCGCGTGATCTCGATCGATCCTGAAGGCCAAAAGCTCTCACTCTCGATCAAAGCCCTCGCACCGCCACCGGCCGCTCGCGAAACGGTTGCTGCGGATGTCGCCGAAGCCGAGGAAGAGCCTGAAGTTCCACCACCGCCCCCGAAGAAGCGCACCACGCCCCTGAAGGGTGGCGTCGGTGGCGAATCGGAAGGTGCCCGCTTCGGCCTCAAGTGGTAAGCGGTTTCTCGCAGGACACGTGAAGTCACGTCCTGAGAGGCTCCTTTCAGGAATTTCACCATGACGCGCCCCAGGATGCCCGAAGGCAGCGTCCGGCGACCCGGCACAGGTCATCCCGAGCGGCCCATGCGTTTGACTCACGCCGGCGCGGCAATCCGGTCCTTGCCCATCCAAGGGACGAGCGGCGCGGGGATCCTTACCGAGCCGTCGGACTGCTGGTGATTCTCAAGAAGGGCGACGATCCCGCGGCTGATCGCGATGGCCGTACCGTTCAAGGTGTGGGCGAAGGTGGTGCCCTTTTCGCCCCCCTTCTTGAACCGGATGCCGAGACGCCGAGATTGATAGTCGGTGCAGTTGCTCGTGCTCGTCACTTCGCCCCACTCACCGGCCGTGCCGCGGCCAGGCATCCAGGCTTCGAGGTCGTATTTTCGATAGGCCGGGCCGCCGAGGTCGCCGGTCGGCGTGTCGATCACACGGTACGGGATCTCCAGACCGTCGAAGAGTTTGCATTCGAGATCGAGGAGCACGTCGTGCATCGCTTCGCTCTCGTCGGGAGTCGTGAAGGCGAACATCTCTACCTTCGTGAACTGATGCACGCGGTAGAGGCCACGTGTGGCACGGCCGTGGGCGCCGGCTTCGGTACGGAAACAGTGGCTGATCCCGCAGAGCTTCAGCGGCAACTCGGACGCGTCAAAAATCTTCTCGTGGTAGGCGCCGCCGAGCGTGATCTCGGCCGTGGCCACGAGGGAGAGGTCGCTGCCGGCGATCGAGTAGATCTGGGTCTCGGGTCCGCGGGGCATGAACCCCGTGCCCTCGAGGATCGTGTCACGGGCCAGGTCGGGCGTGGTCATCAACCGAAAACCTTGCTGCCGCAAGAGCTCGATCGCGTAGCGCTGGAGAGCGAGTTCGAGGAGCACGCCATCGCCTGTCAGAAAATAGAAGCCGTGGCCGGCCACGCGGGCTCCTGCTTCGAAATCAAAAAGGTCGAGCTTCTCGCCGAGGGCGACATGATCGAGCGGCTGGAAATCGAACTGCCGCACCGGCGTGGCACCGCGACGGATCTCGACGGCTGCATCCTCGCCGCCGACCGGGGCGGCAGGATGGGTGAGGTTCGGAATGGCTCGAAGGATCGCATCGGCCTCGGCGGTGACCTCCGCGGCCTTGGCCTCGAGTGCCGACACCTCTTCGCGAAGCCGACGCCCCTCAGCCTTCTTGGCCTCGCGTTCGGCCGCATCGGCGGCCTTGCCGATCGACTTGCTGACGGCGCCGGCTTCCTGATTGAGCTTGTCGATATCGGCCTGGAGTTGGCGACGGAGTTTGTCGAGGTCGGCAAATCGGGCGATGTCAGCGGTGGCACCGCGGCGGGCGCAGTTCTGGGCCACGAGATCAATGTTGTCGGCGACGAAACGGCGGTCGAGCACGGGCAGACTCCAAGGACGAAAAAGCGTGGCATGGAGCCACGGGCTCCATACAATAACGCCAAAGGAATCGGAGTGTCGCCCCGGCCATGCCATCGTCTGCGAGTGCCGTCGCTGAACCGGATGTCGCGGATGCCCCTCAGGCGGCCAAGCCGCACGCCAAGGCGAAACCGAAGCGACAGCCTCGCTACCACGTCGTGCTCTGGAATGACGACGACCACACCTACCAGTACGTGGTCGCGATGCTCAAGAAGCTCTTCGGCCACCCGGTGGCCACGGGCCTGAAGATGGCCCTCGAGGTCGACACGAAGGGCCGCGTGATCGTGCTCACGACGACGAAAGAACACGCTGAACTCAAACGAGACCAGATCCATGCTTTCGGCGCCGACCGCCTCATCGCCCGGTCGAAGGGCTCGATGTCGGCGTCGATCGAGCCGGAGTTGGCATAGTGGCCGCTGCGACCGCCTGAAGGAACTTCTGGTTCCATTCATCGCTTCGCGGCCCGCTCTTCTTCCGAACCTGCACGACGACGAGCTGCTGCAGGGGGTCGATCATGAAGATGCATCCGGAGAACGATCCGTGCCCGATCGTGCTCGCACTGAAGAGCAGGTCTTCGGGACGCCTTGAGCCGGCGGGGGCCCCGGGCTTGCGATGCCAGATCGGGTGGAGGCCGATGCCCTGCTCCGCGACACCGTCGTGATCAACTCGTGCAACCGGCTGGGGCAGCAGTTCGGCGAATGTCTTGGGCGTGACATATTCCTTCGTGCCGTAGCTGCCGCGATTGGCCACCCATTGCGCAAGGATGGCAAGTTCCATGGCCGTGAACTCGCCATCGGAACTCGCGTTGCCGATCGGCACGTCGCCGAAGCCGAGCGGAAGAAAGAGATGGTCGTGGTAGAGACGCACGGCGCACTTCTCTGCCATCAACTCCATCGCCTTGGCGACCAGTTCAAAGCCGGTGCCGCAGTAGGCGTAGCGGACGCCTGGTTCGTTCACGTCGATCCCGTTCAGGATGATGTTTTCGAGGTGCGGGTTTCGCATCCCGCCGAACTCACCGTGGCCGGAAAGGCCGCTTGTGTGCGTGAGGCACTGCCGAAACGTCGGCACATGGGGATCGTTCTGGGCGTAGTCGGGGAACACCGCTGACAGCGGGTCATCCCATTGAATGAGCCCTTGGTCGACGAACTGGCTGAAGAGCAATGCCGTCACCGACTTCGTGATCGATGCCACCCAGCACCGATACTCGCGGGAAACAGGCTGACCGTCGGGCCCCATCCCAAAAGCCTCGTGGGTGACGATGACCCCGTTTCGTGCGACAAGCGTCACGAACGGCTCGCCTGTATCCTCAGCCCAGGCCCGGCAGACTTCGTCAATCGTGGTCTTCGCGTCAGGGCGCATGCCGGCTTCGGCAGGCGTGCCCTCGCGCAGCACGGTCGCCGGCGACTCCCGGAGGCGCGGTAGAGCGAGCGAACCGAATCGCTTCGGCCGCTCCTGAAGCTTGAGTTTCAAGGCCAGGTGATGATCGTCGTTCAGAACCGTGGCTGAATCGACGAATCGCGCCGGGTGCCCCAACGGCTTGAACTCGGCAAGGCCGGCCAGCAGGATCGCCCCTTGTTCGTTGTCCATGACCGTTCGCGGGAGCATCGTGTTCGCCAAGCGGAGCACCTCGGCCTGATGCTCGCGAAGAACGGCAGGGGCATCCGGGCCCGGAAAATGCGGGAGGGATACGGTCAGGTCGGGGATGGAAGTGACGGGCAGATTTTTCGGCAGGCAGAAGAACGTCAGCCCGCGGCGCAGGGGCGTGCCGTTGGGCGCGGTTCCCTCGACCCACGCGAGCCACCGGCCCGGCTCGTTCGGCGTCTGGCACTCGTTCAGATTCGCATTAAACCAGCGAACTCGAAGCCGAGGATCGCCACCGAGCCGCCGTATCGTCTCCACATCTCGCCAGACGATGCGCGGAGTCTCGCCCGCCTTGAAGACCCACGTCCCGGACAGGGCCGTGATCAGCTCCTGCGACTGGAACAGCTTTCGGTCTTCCAGCTTCTGAGTGGTCTGGTTTGGCTCATCAGCGATGCCGGACCAGCAAAGCAGACTCAGTGACAGCGCGACGGCGAGGCGTCGGCAGACTCGGCGCCTCGAGCGTTGAGTGAGCATCGTAGCTATCCGAGTGACTGGCAGAGGGGGCGCCCTCAATGAGCCATGTCGGGCACGCAGTCATTGTGACAGAAGTTCGCCGCTTGGTAACGATCCGGCTCGGGGTCGCCCGTGTCACAGAGCGGGCGTAGAAAGCCGAGCGAAGCCTGGAGGGCGAAGCGAGGATTTCTCCGAGTGACGCGACGGGCACGATGCCCGTCGCGAACGTCCCGCGAAGTGACACGGGCGACCCCGAGCCACGCTTGGCGTCGCTACAGAAACAGCCGCGGCCCGGTCTGGAAAAGCCAGACCGGGCCGCGTGAACGTTTCAGCGTGGAATCGACTGCGTCACTCGCAGCAAGGAACCTCGCGGTAGACGGTCTTCGGCACGCACTTGGTCACGGTGTAGGCGACCTTCTTCGGCACGAGCTTGCAGACCTCGATCGTCTTCGTGTAGTGAACCGGCCGCGTGATGCAGAACGGAACCTGCTTCACACAGGTCTCTTCGACCATGCGGCAGACCTTGTAGCACTCCTCGCGGCAGTGCTGCTCCTTCTCGATGCGGCAGACCTGGTAGGTGCAGGTCTTGATCCGCTGCTCGGGAACCATCTTGCACACCTGGTAGCAGCGGGTGCGCTGCTCAGGAACCATGCGGCACACCTGGTAGCAGCAGGTCCGAACACGCTGCTCGGGAACCATCTTGCAAACCTGGTAGGTGCAGGTCTTCACGCGGTGCTCCGGCACCATGCGGCAGACCTGATACGTCCGAACCCGCTGCTCAGGAACCATCCGGCACACCTGGTAGCAGCAGGTCCGAACCCGCTGTTCAGGAACCATGCGGCACACCTGGTAGGTGCGGACCCGCTGCTCGGGAACCATGCGGCAGACCTGATAGCAGCAGGTGCGAACCCGCTGTTCAGGAACCATCTTGCAGACCTGGTATGTCCGAACACGCTGCTCGGGAACCATCCGGCACACCTGGTAGCAGCAGGTCTTGATCCGCTGCTCAGGCACCATCTTGCACACCTGGTAGGTGCGGACCCGCTGCTCAGGCACCATGCGGCAGACCTGATAGCAGCAGGTGCGAACCCGCTGTTCAGGAACCATCT
>CAZCHF010000009.1:0-6847 GCA_964498325.1 uncultured Candidatus Kuenenia sp. | reverse complement strand
TGCAGACCTGGTACGTCCGAACACGCTGCTCGGGCACCATCTTGCAGACGGTGTAGCAGCAGGTCTTCACGCGGTGCTCGGGCACCATCTTGCAGACCTTGTAGCACTTCTGCTCGATGATCGTCTCCCGCTCCATGCGGCAGCACTCGACCTCCTTTTCGCAGATCTCGGGCACCCACACCTTGCGGCAGATCTTCGTCGGCGGGCACTGCTCCTGAACCTTCACGACGGGACCGGGGCGATAGCAACGCTTGCCAGTGCAAGGATCGCACTCCCAGCAGCCGGGCTCACGGATGCACCGCGTGATCACCGGGCCGGGCACTTCCTCGATCTGCGTTTCCCAGTGGCCACTGCAAACCTTGATGGTCTTGGTGTACTTCACCGGCTTGCAGACGGTGCGGCAGACGTCCTTCGTACGGGTCTCCCACACCGGCTTGCAGACGGTGTAGTGAATCTCCTTGGTCCGCGTCTCCTGGACCGGCTTGCACACCGTGTAGGTTTCTTCGCGCGTCTCGTAGACGGGCTTGCAAACCGTGTAGGGGATCTCCTTGGTGCAGGTCTCGTAGACCGGCTTGCACACCGTGTAGGTCTGCTGACGAGTCTCATAGACCGGCTTGCACACGGTGTAAGGAACTTCCTTCGTCATCGTCTCGTAGACCGGCTTGCACACCGTGTAGGTCTGCTGACGCGTCTCGTACACCGGCTTGCACACCGTGTATGGCACTTCCTTCTGCACCGTCTCGTAGACCGGCTTGCACACCGTGTAGGTCTGCTGACGGGTCTCGTACACCGGCTTGCACACCGTGTAAGGGATCTGCTTCTGCACCGTCTCATAGACAGGCTTGCAGACCGTGTAGGTCTGCTGACGGGTCTCATACACCGGCTTGCACACCGTGTAGGGGATCTCGCGCGTCCGCGTCTCGTACACCGGCCGGCAGACCGTGTACGGGATCTGTTTTTGGACCGTCTCGTAGACCGGCTTGCACACGGTGTAGGTCTCTTGGCGCGTCTCATACACCGGCCGGCAGACCGTGTACGGGATCTCCTTCGTCCGCGTCTCGTACACGGGCTTGCAGACCGTGTAGGGGATCATCCGCGTCCGGGTTTCCCACACGGGCTTGCAGACTTTGTAGGGCACCTCTTTGCAGCCACGCTCTGTCTCGTAGCGAATGCAGTCGATCTCCCGCTGCTCGATGACCTTCTCGCAGACGGTCTTGTAGCAGGTGTATTCCCGCTGCTCGTACACGACGTCTTTGACGAGCCGCGTGCCGCAGCATGACGGCGGCGCCGCGCAGCTCGGGTCAGCCGCCTCATCAGCGGCACAACTGCACCGGGCAGAAGCAAAGCTGACGGTCATGATCGGGCCGGAGCCACGGTCGTAGCTGGCCAGTCCGCAATAGCCGGCGTGGGCTCGGCCGGTGAGGGCCACTGCACCCGCGAGGGCAACGAGGCAACAGAACAAAAACTTCTTCATGATTGCCACCTCTGCCGAGGAGGCCTCCTTCAAAAGGGTCGATCCGTGAACGAGACGCACCGGACCGCCGCCACGAAAGGCGCATGATCCGTGCACTCTCAAACATCGGCCACAAACTCGCCGCAAGACGACCGGTCTCCGTGACCGTTCAGGTTTTTCCAGCCCCCCAGGCGTCCTACAATCGTCATCGACGGCGTGACAGGCACGACCTTCCCCAGCCTGTTGGTGATTTTTCCGTGCCGTCGGTAGAGTCGATGTCGACTTTCCGGATCCGGATAGGCCCGCCTCCAGACGCACTCATGACGGAACCGCGACCGCATTCCGAACAGCATGGGGAGGTACCGTCCGACGCATCGGTACCGAAGGTGGTCGTCAGCCGCTTGAGCCTCTACCTCCGCGAACTCCAGCGGCTGGTCGCATCGGGGCAGGAAACGATCTCCTCCGGCCAACTCGGATCGCTCCTTGGCTTCAGCGACGCTCAGGTTCGCAAGGACCTCGGATTCTTCGGGCAGTTCGGCTACCCCGGCGTCGGATACCGCTGCGACGAATTGATCCGCGCGATGCGAGACATCCTCGGCACCAACCAGCCTTGGAGCGTCGCAATGATCGGCGCCGGCAACCTCGGCCAGGCCCTGCTCGGCTACCGCGGTTTCGGCAGCCAGAACTTCACGATCACCGCCGCCTTTGATGCCGACCCCAAGAAGGTGGGGCGCGTCGTCCAGGGCATCCGCATCCAACCGCTCGCTGAGCTTGCCGACACCGTCAAGAAAAACGGGATCCGACTCGGCATGCTCGTCGTACCGGCGGAGCAGGCTCAGGCCGCCGCCGACCGACTCGTCGAGGCGGGCATTGAAGGCATCGTGAATTTTGCACCGGTCACGCTCGCCGTGCCGGACCACGTGGAGGTTGTCGGTGTCGATCTGGCCATCGAGCTCGAGCAGTTGTCTTTTTCAGTGACGAGCCGACTTTCCAAACCCACGACGAACGGTGATTCATGAGCGACCAACCCGAGCCCAAACTGGCACCGCCTGGTGCAGGACTACCGGCGTTTGAGCTCTTGGTCGCCAGAACTCTCTTCGCCTGGAAGCGCCTCACCAAAAGTCGGCGGGCATTCGACGCCAAGTTTGCTGCCGAGCGACATCGCATCCGTACCCTGATCGACGGCCTCGACGCCGAAGCGGGCAGCCGGCGCGTGCTCATCGAGCGGGTGCGGGGCCTCGAAGACAGCAGTCGGTTTTGGTCGGTCTGGATGACGCTCGACCACCTACGCATCGTCAACGACGCGATTGCCCGCGTGATCGGAGCCCTCGTCGGGGGCCTCATTCCACCGGGGACCGCGAGCACGGCGGCCGTCAAACCGAACGTGGCGGTCGGGCCCGAGGTGATTCCTGGCTACGAGGCGACGTGTGATCATCTCGTGGCGGTGGTGAAGGCCTCACCCAACCTGAAGACTTCGCTCCGATACCCGCATCCCTGGTTTGGCCCGCTCGACGCCGCCGCGTGGCACGCGCTTGCCGGAGGCCACATGGGGATCCATCGCGAGCAACTGGAACGCATCCTTGCGGGCCTTCGCGGCTGACGAGCCAGAGCTCGATCAGCGGCTTTCCTCCACGGGCTTACGGGCCACCTCCGTCACGGTTCGGGCTGGCTCGGCCACCGCGGTCTTGGCATCAACCCCCCGCCCTGCCTTCGTAAGCTCCACGACCGGATCGAGCGCCCGCACCGCCCGTGCCACTGCCGGCTCGAGCAACATGATGTCAACCACGAATCGCTGGAGTTGACCGACCGTGCCAGCGGCCGTGGCAAGCGACTCGGCAAGGTCGCTCAAGCGCACGAGCGTTGTATCGGCGATCTGAAGGTCGGTGGTACCAGACACGAGGCGATCCTTGAGCGTCACGAGACGGGCCAGGCGATCCGTCGCCACCGATACGTCGCTCGTGTGGTCGGCGAGTGTCGTGGCGAGCGCCTTCATCTGCTCGGCAGCCGGAACCGCGTCTGACAACGTCGCGAGGCCCGAGGCAAGCTCGTCGCTCAGGATGTCGACCGTATCGAGCGAGGCAGCGATCGCGTCAGCGGCGTCGGCCGTAGCGAGCGCCCGCACTGCCAGCCCGTCGAACTGCTTGACCACCGCTTCGGCTTCGTCGATCGACGCCGAGCGAGCTGCAAGGCCCCGATGCAGGTGATCGATGCGGTCAACCGTCACGACAGCCTCGTCGATGCCTTCTTCCTGGGCAGCGATGCGGTCGCCCAGACGCTCGAATCGCTCGAGCGTCGCCTCGGCGGCAGCGAGGCGCCCGGCCTGCTGCTCGAGCCGTTCGAGCAGGGTCGTCGCGCGAGCGACACCACTCCGCGTGGCATTGAGCGACTGTACAGACGCTGCAAGCTTCGAGACGTTGGCCTCGAGGAGGGCGAACTGGTGCTGTGCTGGCCGGACCGCACCGACATACGCGACGGCGATCGCGACGGCCCCGCCAACGAGCGCCGACTTCCAGTCGATCTGGAAGAGCGGACCAGCAGAACCACGAGCCGTGAATGCATCGCCGTACGACATCGCCATGACCTCCGTGGAAGAACAGGTGGGACACGAAGCACGTGCACCGCGATCCGAGACACTCCTTCAGGCCCCGCGATCGTCACGCCTTTCCTGGATCGGCGATTTTTCGCGACCGGTAGAATTTCGCGGGCGGTAGGCCGGTGGGAGCGGTTAGCGCGATCCTGCGGGCCCGAAGCAGGGACCGTGAGCGCCCGCCGTCGGTCGGCTATGATGTGGCTTCAACCGCCAATGCCCGATGGTGTAACGGTAGCACAAGGGATTTTGGTTCCCTTTGTCTAGGTTCGAATCCTAGTCGGGCAATTGTGTCATTTTCGCGGGGCAACGGGCCGGTTGGCGCCGACCGTTGCGGGATGCCCCGCTGAGCTGTAAATTCTTGGTCTGCGTTTCGCGGTGACCGAAACCGCGAAGCCTCGCCCCTCCCAGGAACTGCTCGTGAACGCCTGAGCCGTCTGCCGCTTTTCCCGGCAACGCTCTCCCAACTCTGGCCCTCTGCCTCGCCTCGGCGGGGGCTCACCGCGTTCACCATTTATTGGCAGGTTCCATTCTCGCGTGTCGTCCGAGAACGGCCCTGCAGCCCTTCCTCGGAGATTTCCAGCCGTGCCGTCCTGCCGCTTCTTTGACTGCCCCCGCTTCCCTGATCGCCGGCGCTTCCTCGCCCACCTCATCGCATCGCTTGCCGCCTTCCTGGTCGTCGCCGCTGCTTCGTCTGTCAGTCGAGCAGAGTTTGTATATGCCACCAGCTTTGCGACCGGTGCACTGGTTCGATTCGACTCGGCCGATCCCGTCAACACGCTGACCACCATCCTTCCGGCAGGCACCCTTGCTTCACCGACAGGCCTCACGTTCGGTTCCGACGGACATCTCTATGTCGGCGTGACCGGCGACTTCGCAACCGTTGCCCCGACCATCGCCCGTGTTGATCTCTCAGACAACTCGGTCACCACGGCCTATACCTTCGCCACATTCGATGTGTTCCCCGCGGCGCTCGTCTTCAGGGGCAACGACCTCCTCGTAGGCCGAAACCCGTTTGCTGGCAACACGGGCCCGATCGTTCAACTTGCGAACATGATCGGTGGATCGCCCTCCCAAGGCGACTACACGACTGGCGGGGCACTCGCCAGTAGCCCCGGCCTTGCCTTCAGCGGCAACGGCACGCTCTATGTGGCAGACCAAACGTACGCCGATCCAACTGCCAGCGGCCCGGTCAAGCGTTTTGATGCCGCCGGCAACTATATCGGCGAGGTGATCGCCGACGGGGCATCGGGCGGGCCTCCGGCCTGGCAGCTTTCCGGTCCCACCGGTCTCGCCATCGCGGGTAACACGCTCTACACCGCGAGCATCATGAACGGCACGATCCTCGCGACCGACCTCACGACAGACACGACGTCACTGTTTGCCAGTACAGGCCTTGGGTTCGCAACAGGTCCGTTGGCCCTGTTGGCCAACGGCCAACTCCTAGCGGGCGATCCCTCGGGTTTCTACAACTCGATTTTCCACTTTGACACCGACGGGTCGCCGATCGGCAGCTATGCCCTCGGCTTAGGCCAGGTCGGCGGCATCACGGTCGCCCCAGTGCCGGAACCAGGCACGATGGCCCTCGTGGGCGCCGGCCTCGTGGGTGGCGCGGTCATGCTTCGACGGCGCCGACCGGCTACGATGCCGGCATGACACGCCGCCTCGCCTTCACCCTCGTCGAAGTCCTCGTCGTCATCGCGATCATCGGTGTCCTTTTCGCGATTCTCGTGCCGGCGGTGCAATCGGCTCGGGAATCTGTTCGCCGGACGTCGTGTAGCAACAATCTCCGTCAACTCGGCCTCGCCCTCGGGAGTTATGAGTCAGCGCGCGGGCGTTTTCCGGTGGGCGCCGAATCCCGTGAGTGGGCTGCCAATCCAAATCTCCCTCACCAGTTCTTTCGCTGGTCGGTCCTGGCCCATATGGCCCCCTTCTTCGAGGAAACCCGACTGCTTGAAGACCTAGACATCACCGTCCCGCTCTACACGGGAATCGGTGCCGACTCGATCGCCCCGCAGAACCGCGCGGCGGTGGCTCGCATGGTGCCGTTGTTTCTCTGTCCGAGCGACCGTGGCCGCCCCGTCTCCGAAATCTTTGGGCCGACGAACTACGCCGCCTGTACTGGCAGCGGTGTCGGCGGTGGAACACCATTCGAAACCGACGGCACCTTCTTCATCAACTCCCAGGTCCGCCCGAAGGACCTTTCCGATGGCCTCTCGAAAACGGCGACCTTCTCCGAAAGCCTTCTCGGCGATGGGCCCGTCGCCGGTCGCACCCCCGCCGGGATCACACCGGCGACAGGGTACGCATTCGTTTTTGCCACACCTCTGTCGGATGCCGCATGCAACCGCCCCCTGTACTACAACTTCACGGACCTCCGCGGATTTTCCTGGGCCAACGGCGAATACCGAACGACGCTCTACAACCACTCGCGAGCGCCGAACGCCGAGGTCCTCGACTGCCTTGCCGCGCTGATGACCACTGCCGACAAGTCGAAACAGTACGCCGGTTTCGGCTGGCGGACGCCGCGGAGTCGTCACGTCGGCGGCGTGAACGTCACGATGGCCGACGCGGCCGTTCGGTTCGTCGAGGATTCGGTCGACGCTGCCGTGTGGCAGGCGATGTCGACGCGGGCCGGTGGTGAAACGGCGCGGTGACTGGTAGCCGGGCGTTTCATGGGGCTCGATCCCACGCTTGCGCATGGGGCTTGGCTGGCCTCAACCGCGCCGCACGCTTTCCGAGGATTCACCCAGCTCGGGGTGGCCCGTGTCATGGAGCCGGCGTGGGAGACCAGCGCAGCCCGGAGG
>CAZCHF010000008.1:0-101332 GCA_964498325.1 uncultured Candidatus Kuenenia sp. | reverse complement strand
AGCCCGGAGGGCGAAGCGCAGATTTCTCCGAGTGAGCGAAGGCCATGGATGGCCGTAGCGAACGTCCGCAGACGTGACACGGGTCGCCCCGAGCCTTCGCAGCGGCCAGACACTTTTCGCCCTGGGGTGGGTAGACTCATGGTTCCAAGCTCCGGACCGCCCGCCGCATGAATCCTCCCGCCACCGCCACTGGAAGCATTCCTGTGGCCGTCGATTCACCCGGCGTCGCGACGAATCCCTTTCCCGGCTACCGCCCGCCGGAGACGGCCTACGACGAACTTTCCGGCGCCGACGGCTTGCCACGGCCGCACTGGCAGCGACTCGTGGAGTTGCTCGGATCGTGGCAGCCGGCTGAGTTGGCCGATCGGTGGGAACAGGCCCGACGTCTCATCCGCGACAACGGCGTCACCTACAACGTCCATGACGCCGCCGCCAGCGAGCAACGCCCCTGGGTGCTCGATCCGATCCCGCTCGTGATCGCCCAAGCCGACTGGGAAAAACTCGAAGTCGGCATCAACCAGAGAGCCCGTGTCCTCGAGGCACTGCTGGCTGACTTGTATGGGCCGCAGCATGTGCTCCGTGAAGGCATCGTGCCCCCCGATCTGGTCTTCGCCAATCCCGCATTTCTACGGTGCTGCCACGGGATCCAGCCTGCCGGAGCCCGCTGGCTCCATCTTCACGCCGTGGTCATCGCCCGCAACCGTGATGGCAAGTGGATGGCTCTCGGCGATCGCACCGGCGTGCCGCAGGGGCTCGGCTACGCGCTCGAGAATCGTCTCGTCGTGTCGCGGCTGTTGCCTGAGGTGTTTCAGGAGTGCCATGTCGAACGGCTGGCTCCATTCTTCATTGCCCTGCGCGCCCTCCTCCGCGGCCTCATGCCGAATAGGGAATCGCCGCGAGTGGCCCTGCAAAGCCCTGGGCCTGCCAGCGCGACCTACTTTGAGGATGCCTACCTCGCCCGGTACCTCGGCTTCCCGCTTGTCGAAGGGGGCGATCTCACGGTCCGCGACGACAAGCTCGCCCTCAAGACCCTGGGGGGACTCGTGCCGCTTGACGTGCTGCTGCGACGTGTGCCCGATCGTCTCTGCGACCCACTCGAACTCGACGGCACGGCGCTCGAGGGCACCCCCGGCCTCGTGCAAGCCGTTCGCCAGGGACGGGCGGCCATGGCCAACCCGATCGGCAGCGGCCTGGTCGAGTCACCTGGGTTCGCCGAGTTTCTGCCGGCCGTGTCGCGGCGACTCCTCGGCGAAGACTTGCTGCTGGCCGCGCCTCAGTCGCGCTGGTGCGGGATTCCGTCGAACCTCGATGAAGTGCTCGCGTCACTCGATGAAGTGGTGCTCGAGTCGGTCGTGCCCCAACGAGGCATGAAGCGGTTTGTGCCGTCGCTGCTCGACGGTCGCTCGCGAACCCGGCTTGTTGACGAGGTGCGGGCGCGGCCAGGGGACTGGGTGGGCCGTCATCGCGTCGAGCGGTCGGTCGCTCCCTGCTGGCAGGAGGGTGTCATCGCCCCGGCTTCCGTGCTCCTGCGCTGTTTCACGGTCGCTTCACCCGGCGGGTTTCAAACCATGCGTGGCGGTCTTGCCCGTATGAACGTGGGCCGCTCGGGGGGCGAAGAAACGCTCCTTTCGAGCCAAGGATCGAAAGACGTCTGGGTGCTCTCGAGCGGCCCGGTGCAGCCCGTCACCCTCCTGCGGCAACCCGGGCAACCGCTCCCCTTGCGTCGCAGCGGCTACGACCTGCCGAGCCGCGTGGCCGACGACCTCTACTGGCTCGGCCGCCATGCGGAGCGATCCGAGGGCACGGCTCGGCTCTTGCGAACCGTCGTCAATCGGCTGTCGGCCGAAGTCAATCAAGACATGGCCACCGAGGCCGCCATCCTGATGGCAGCCCTCGAGAGCCCCGCGCTCATTCGCAAGGAGTGGCTCGAGCCCGGACGGCCTGGCACCCTCTGGGAAATCCAGAAGGCAGTTTTGTCCCTGGCCTATGACGGCGGCCAATCCGGCGGCATCCAGGAAGGCATCGATCGCCTCTGGAAAACCGCATCGGTCGTTCGCGACCGTATCTCGATCGATTCCTGGAAAGTCATTTCGCGGGTGCGACGCGATTGCCTCGCGGGGCGTCCCACGCAAGGCACGAACTTCGGCCGCCCGGGCGATGTGCTGCCCTACCTCGATACGATCATTTTCGATCTGGCCGCGTTCGCAGGCCTCGGCACCGAGAGCATGACCCGCGGCCCTGGCTGGCGATTTCTCGACATGGGGCGCCGCGTGGAGCGAGCCTCGGCCGCGATCCAGCTTCTGCTGACCGCGCTTGTGCCATTGCGGCCAAGTGAGACCGGCGAGAGCGCCCAGCGGCTCGATGAGATGCTCCTCGAAATCGCCGACAGCTCGATGACCTACCGCAATCGCTATCCGGGCGTCTACGAGCCGGCGCCTCTGATCGATCTGCTCGTGACCGACGAGACGAATCCCCGCAGCGTCGCGTTTCAGTTCGCCGCGCTTGCCGCCCATGTCGAAACGTTGCCCCGCGAGGCCTCGTCGCCCGTGCTCTCCGGTGAACGACGAGCCGTGCTCGAGGCGCTCTCCACGCTCCGCCTCGCCGATGTCGAGGCGCTCGCGGCGACGGGCCCCGGCGGCGGCCGCCCTGCCCTCGGCAGTCTCCTGAATCTCCTGTCGACGGCGGCCATGGAGTTTTCCGAAAGCATCACGCACCGCTATCTCGTCCACGCGGTACCGCAACGTCGCCTCGGTGATCCGAATCTGGCTGCCACCTCCGCCTGACCCTTTTCCAGAAACTGCCCCATGCTTCCCCAGGTCGTGATCGTCGGTCGCCCGAACGTCGGCAAGTCGAGCCTCTTCAACTGGCTCGTCGAGAAGCGCATCGCCATCGAAGATCCGACGGCAGGCGTCACCCGAGACAGGCTCGTGCAACGGATCGAACTCGACGACCGGGTCATCGAACTGGTCGACACCGGCGGAATGGGCTTCGATGACCCCGACGGCCTCACCGCCCAGATCGACGCCCAGATCGAGAGCGGGCTCGACAAGGCCGCCGTGATCCTGTTTCTCGTCGACGTTCGGGCAGGGCTCGTACCGGCCGACATGGAAGTCGCCAGGCGCGTGCGCCGCACGGGTGCCCCCGTGCTCCTCGTGGCCAACAAGGCCGATGCCCCCGGCCTCGATACCGCGGCGGCCGATTTCGCCCCGCTTGGCTTCGGCCAGCCGCTGGTCGTGAGCGCCCGAGCCCATCGCAACCGCGGTCCACTCGTCGACGCGATCCTCGAACATTTGCCGCCACCGAGCCCGGACGACCCGACCACGGCGGAGCTTCCCGAGATGAAACTGGCGATCGTGGGCCGCCGCAACGTGGGCAAGAGCACGTTCATCAACGCCCTGGCTCACGAAGAGCGTGTCATCACCAGTGCCGTCGCGGGCACGACGCGCGACAGCATCGACGTTCGCTTCGACGTCGACGGCAAGACCTTCTTGGCGATTGACACGCCGGGCCTCCGCCGATCGAAGAGCCGCACGACCGACATCGACTTTTATGCCCTCCACCGCGCCCAGCGGAGCATCCGCCGAGCCGACGTCGTGCTGCTGCTGTTCGACGCCTCCGAGCCGATCGGCAAGGTCGACAAGCAACTCGCCGAGACGATCACGGAAGAAACCAAGCCGGTCGTATTCGTCGTGAACAAGTGGGATCTCTACGCGGGAGACGTGCAAAAGCGGGAGTGGACGCAGTATCTGCGTGACACGTTTCGCACGATGCCCTGGGCCCCCGTGGCATTCGTCACCGCCACGAAAAGCCGCAACGTGAAGGCCGCGATCGATACGGCCCAGCGGCTCTATCGCCAGAGCCAGACCCGTGTGGCCACCCCGCGGCTGAACAACGTGCTCCGCGCCGCCGTCGAAACGAATCGGCCGTCATCCGACGCCCGCGGGCGCCCCGTGCGGCTCTATTACGCGACGCAAATCGCCGTCGGCCCGCCCACGATCATGATCTCAGCGAGTGCCCCGAAAAGTGTGTCGGAGCCCTACCAGCGGTATCTCTTGAACACCTTCCACAAGGCGCTGCCCTACTCCGAGGTGCCGATCAAGCTCCTGATCCGCGGCAAGAAAACCGCGGACGCCGAAGCGACGTGACGGGCTGATTCCGCTCTTTCGCCGCTGCGCGGCTCAAGGCTGATTTTGCCGAGTCCTCCATGCCCTCGGCAGAATCTTTGCTCGGCGGGGGCAAGCCAAGGTTGCCCGCGCCGAGCCGGCCGACCTCCTGTCGGCCGTGCGTTCTGATGCCCCCGCGCGGGACCGGGCTCGGGGTCGCCCGTGTCATCGACCCGGCGTAGAAAGCCGAGCGAAGCCAGGATGGCGAAGCGAGGATTTCTCCGAGCGAAGCTGTGGCCACGATGGCCACAGCAAGCGTCCGGGGAGGTGACATGGGCGGCCCCGAACCACGCAGGACGTTATTGGTTTGCGGCTTCGCGAATCAGCCCCACCTGACGCTCGGTGAACGGCACCGGCCCTTCGAGCAACGTCGGATCACTTGCCAGCTCCGGGACGAGCCTCGCCACGATCGCGTCGACGAGTTCCGTGATGCCGAGGCCCGTGACCGTCGATGTGAGATGACTGGCAGCCGGTGGAGAAAAACCAGGCGGGGCGAGGTCAGCTTTGGTCACCACCACAAGTTCGCTGGCCGCGAGTCCGAGCCCGATCGGGAAGGGCGCATCGGCAGCCACAACCCGCAGAACGAGATCCGCTGACCGCGATGCAGCCTCGGCGCGCGCTATGCCCGCGCGCTCGGTGTTCGAGGCGGCGGCGTCTGGCGCACGGAGGCCTGCCGTATCGAAGAGCTCGACGTCGAAACCGCCGAGGACGAGCCTTGTCGTGACGACGTCACGCGTCGTGCCCGGCAGCGGTGACACGATGCTCCGGGCATAGCCGGCAAGAGCGTTGGCCAGGCTGCTCTTGCCGGCGTTCACGGGCCCGGCGAGAACGACTCGCCATGGATCGGTGAGACGCAAGCCCACACGCGACGCTGCGAGGAGACGGTCGACAGCCTGGCCGCGCTCGGTGCGTGGCAGCGATTGGAGCCGAGCAAGTTCCACTTGAAGCAAGCCGGAAGCTTGTCGTCCGAGGATCCGCGCAGCACGGAGTCCGGCCACGCAGCTCATGGCCTCGTAGGCCTCGATTTGAATCGGATCCTCGCCCGTACTCGCAAGCCATTGGGGCCAAGCCTGGCGCATGGCACCGAGTCGTTCGAGGCTTCCGATGACTGCCTCTGCCGCCGCATGCCCGCCGTGGCAATGGATCTCGAGCCGGTCCGCGGAATGCTTGACGACCACGAGTTCTTCACCGCTGCTTCCAGGCTCACCGAGCCAGCGTCCAAAACAGATGGAATCATTCGCACGGCCGGCGAGGGATCGCGGTCCGCGGGGCCGAAAACAGCCATCCGCAAGGCGACAAGCGTCGCGCCCGGCGATCCCGACGACCGCGAGCGCACCACGCCCGGGTGGGGTCAGAAGGGCCACACGGGCGTCGGCGGTCGTGGAGCCAGCGGTTTTCACAGGGGGTGTTGTACAGCAGCAAACATCACTACGACCGGCATGATGCGTCATGGCGACGCGACCACCCCCCCTTTTCCGATGGAATTCAGGGGAGTTTCCGCGGGGCCGGGGGCATAGTTGGGCGGAGGATCCATGCAGAATTTTCTTGCCAAGGCATTTGCCGTCGCCATGCTCGTGGGCGGCTTCAGCCTCACCGGCGACCTTGGCTGGATCGCGGAGAAGGGGCAGCGAATCGTCGGCGCGGCGGATGTGCCGCCCGGGTTCGACGCCGGCGTGGCGTTCGCGCCCGATGCCAGCCCGACCGCACCGCCACCGGTGGCAGACGACCGGGAGATCACGCCGGCATCGGCCCCGACACCGACGCCTCCATCCCCGCCCGAGGGCTCCAGCGAGCCGGCCGGCGGCCCTGAGCCCGCGGGCGCCGCATTCAAGCCACCGGTCGGAGGGCCTCAGGAAATCGCCTGGGCGTCTCTCGGCACAGGCAGCCGGTTGATCGTGTGGCTAGCCGGGCCACCCTACCGATGCCTCGTGCTGGACTTTGTCGATCCGGCCAGCGGTGAAGCGCTGCTGTATGAGGTGGCGACCGTTGACTCCGGAGGAAAACCGCTCGCGACGGCTGGTGCCCCACGCCGCGTGATCGTCGGCCGTGACGCATCCGGCCGGCCTCACGGCGGCAGCATCCTTCGCGGTGGTTCGATCCACGTCGCGCAGATTGGCGTCGCCGCGCATGGCGCCGGCCAGTGGCTCGGGCCGATCGCGGCACTCGGGCTCAACCCGTAATCAGGCTTCGCGCCGAGATTACGCTTCGCGCCGAGATTACGCTTCGCTCTCGGCACCGACACGGCGTCGGGAAAGCGCGATCTTCCGCTCGTCGGTGTCGACACGAA
Source organism: uncultured Candidatus Kuenenia sp. (assembly GCA_964498325.1). GTDB lineage: Bacteria > Planctomycetota > Planctomycetia > Pirellulales > UBA1268 > QWPN01. The sequence continues at coordinate 94,882 of CAZCHF010000008.1, read as the reverse complement.
GCACCTTCACTTCGAGCGGATCGCCGACCTTCACGAGATCCTCGGCATTCTCGACCTTGTCGTCCGAGAGCTCCGAGATGTGAAGCAGCCCTTCGAGGCCGTCCTCGAGGCCGACGAACACCCCAAAATTGGTGATCTTCGTGACCGTGCCCTGCACCACGTCGCCCGGCTTGTAGCGATCCGGAATGTCGCCCGACCACGGATCGTCGTTCATCTGCTTGAGGCCGAGCGCGATCCGCCGACGCTGCTGGTCGACCGAGATCACCTTGCACTCGACTTCCTGGCCCTTCTCGAGCATCTCGCTCGGATGGGTCACCTTCCGCGTCCACGACATGTCGGTCACGTGGAGCAGCCCGTCGATGCCGTCGTTGATCTCGACGAACGCACCGTAGTTGGTGAGGTTGCGAACCACACCCTTGACGATCGCCCCCGGCGGGTAATCCGCGGCCACCTTTTCCCAGGGATTCTGCTGGGTCTGCTTCATGCCCAGCGATATTTCCTGCTTTTCCTTGTTGATGGCGAGCACGACCACCTCCACCTCGTCGCCCGGCTTCACCAACTCGCTCGGGTGGCTCACCCGCTTGGTCCAGCTCATCTCGGAGATATGGACGAGTCCCTCGACGCCGTCTTCGAGCTTCACGAACGCGCCGTAGCTCATCACGTTGACGACCGTGCCCATGCAGACGGTGTCGACCGGATACTTGTCGGCCACCTTCGCCCACGGGCTCGCCGTGCGCTGCTTCATGCCGAGGGCGATCTTCTCGCGATCGCGGTCGATGTGGAGCACCTGCACCTCGACCTCCTGGTCGATCTGCACCATCTCGCTCGGATGGCCGATGCGGGCCCACGACATGTCGGTGATGTGAAGCAGGCCGTCGATGCCACCGAGGTCCACGAACGCGCCGAAGTCGGCGATGTTCTTGACGATGCCGCGGCGGACCTGGCCCACCTCGAGGGTTTCCATGAGCTGCTTCTTCCGCTCGGCGCGCTCCTGCTCGATGAGCGCTCGGCGCGAGACCACGATGTTGCGACGCGCTTCGTCAATCTTGAGCACGAGGCACTGGATCGCGCGGCCGCAGTAGTCACCGATGTCGGCCGGACGACGGATGTCGACCTGGCTTGCCGGCAGAAACACATTCACGCCAGAGATGTCGACCAAGAGGCCGCCCTTGATCTTGCGAATGACGAAGCCGGTGACGACGTCATTCTCCTTGACGCTCTCCATCACCTTGAGCCAGTCCTCGATCCGGCGGGCCTTCCGCTTGGAGAGGGTGATGAGGCCGCGCTGCTGCTCCTGCTGCTCGCCGTCTTCGAACTCTTCGAGGAGCACCTTGACGATGTCGCCAATCTGCGGCGGCGGCTCGTGTTCGTCCCACTCGTTGCGCGGGATGTGGCCTTCGCTCTTGTAGCCCACGTCGACGAGCACGAACTCGTCGTCCACCCGCAGAATCTTCCCCTCGAGCACCGCGTTCACAGCGAGGGACGGAGCGGCTACCGCATAGTCCCCATCGCCAGCCCCAGCCATGGCGAGTTCAAGTTCCTGTTCGAGATCGTCTCCAAGTTCAAGTTCACGAATGAGGTTGCGGTTGACCATGCGTTGGGGGTTTTGGGGATAAACCAATGGTGAGGGAGAAAGGGACGGCGAGCCACGAAAAAGCAAGCCTCGGAGTCTACCAGTCCCATGCCCCCGCCACAATCGAGCAAACCCCGGGAACTGCCTATTTTCCCCGATTGTTCAGCCTTCCTCACGGCTGGCCAGGTCACGGCGTTCCTGCCGATGCGACAATGGAGATCGTGCCTCCGGAGACGCTCCCGTGGTCCATCTGCCCCGCCGACTGTTTCTCGCCGTGTGTGCCTCGGGATTCGTGATCCCGCGCGCGACCGTCGCCCAACTCGTCGAGAGCGAGGCGGGCACGGTGCAGCCGGTGCTCGGTGACGTTCGTATCCAGCGGTATCGCGTGGGGGTGCGCGTGGTGGCTCAAGGGGGCCCGTGCCGCGGGCTCTATGCCACGCTCCCGGTGCCGACCGAGTGGCCCGAACAAAAGGTTCGCATCGTGGAGGAGGACTTTTCACGGGGCGTCCGCGGACCGCAGTACCGCGTGCTCGGTGACGGCGTGAAACAGATGATGATCTCGATCCCGTCGATGACGGCCGGTTCCGGCGAGCAAGCGATCCTCACGTTCGAACTCGAGCGGGCGGCGATCCTGCCTCCGAAGAGCCCGGAGCAGTGGAAGATTCCGGCGAAGCCGAGCCGTGAGCTCAAGCAACATCTCGGCACGAGCCCCTACATCGAAACCCGCGATCCGAAGATCGTGAAGTTTGCGAAGGAGGCCGCCGGTGATCATGAGGGCTGGCGACGCGTCGAGGCGATCTACGATGCGGTGCGTGAGAAGGTCGAATACCGCAACGGCGACCTGAAGGGGGCACGGCGAGCCCTGAACGACGGATGGGGTGACTGCGAAGAGCTCACCTGCCTCTTCATCGCGGCGGTGAGATCACAAGGCGTTCCAGCCCGCACCGTGTGGGTCGAAGGGCATTGCTACCCTGAGTTCTACATGGAAGACGAGACCGGCAACGGCTGTTGGCATCCCTGCCAGGCCGCGGGCACGCGGGCGTTCGGCTCCATGCCAGACCAACTTCCGATTCTCCAAAAGGGAGACGATTTCAGAGACCCAGATCGTCCAGGCCAGTCGCTCCGCTACGTCGCCGAGTTCTTGAAGGGCTCAGGACTGGCCGGCGGCGGCAAGCCTGTCGTGGGTTGGATTCGCGAAGGCGCGTAAACACGGTGCCCGGTGAAGGCCGGGATACCATTCCGCTCAGGCGAGTGCCGATGGTCCCGGCGACAGCGTTCACCCGATCATGGGGGCTTGCCCAACCGCAGGAGGCCGTGCGCTCGCAATGCGCGCTCGACGACCTGGCGATCATCCACGTCAGGTTGTGATGCCCCAGCGGTCATGCCCGCCAAAAACCCGCCAAAGGCCTTGGCCGTCTCGCTCGCGTCCGGATGGACGTAGAGGTGCAGCCGTTCGGCGAAGGGATATGATTCGTCACGAATCGTCGCGGCGGAGGGCCGCACTGTGATGGGCTTAGCGCCCTCGCCTGCGACTGCGATCCCCAAGATTTTCACCGTCTGACCGGCTTCGGGAATGCTGGCGAAATCTGCGAAGCCAATGGCATATGGGTCAGTGCCGACAGCCGCCAAGACTGCCGACGTATCGGGCAACTGCGTGAGCCGGCCATTCTTCGCCCGCGGAGGGCGGCCTTGCTGAAACACGATTGCAGCGGGATCGGTCTGGCGAACGCCGTATCGTTGGATCGGAATCGCGATCGTCGCCTTGGTGCCAGGGGGACGGCGCTCGGGCGGGACGAGGCTCGTGCCCTCGACGACTGCCCAGTCTTCCGTCTCGCCACTGAAGATCGCCTCGACTTGGTCGCGTGAAAGGGCGTCGAGCTTGTTGGCGGCGTTCACGATGATTGCTGTTGCGCGCCCGGCCAGGAGGTGTTCAGCCGCATTGACTTCTTTCCAGCGCTGGCCGTGCTGTTCAAGGGCGCGGTCACTTGGCTTGCCTGCAAGAAAGAGAATCTCGGGGCGATTGGCCCGATCGCTCACAAAACTCCCGATCGCCGCGATGTCGCTCTCCGAAGCCGCATAGGGAACCTGAATCGCCTCATGAGCCCGGACATATTCAAGGGCAACCTCCGGCATGAGCAGCCGAAGCGTTTTGGGGCCGGCCGCGTGAACGGGGATTCCTTGGCCGGCACGAGCCAGCGCCAGCCGTTTTTCGGCAGCCGCCTCCGCGTCTTCGAGGGCTGTGGTCACGCCATGGGACCGTGCGATCGCGGCGCCAGCCGGGCTCATCGCAAACTCGCAAAACGCCTTCGACTCGGGCGATGCGTCGGGCCTGAGATAGAGCACCAATAGCTCAGACAGCGGGTAGTCCTTCTGGATCACAGGTGCGATCTCGAGTGCGACGGGTTCTGAATCGGGCGACTTGGCCACTGCCAGGAGCTTCACTTGCGGTGGTATCTCTTGGCCCGAATAGAGAAAGAACCCGATGCCGTTTCGATCCGTGCGAAGGCGTTCGAGCACGGCGTCGCCATCCGGGCACTCTACGTATTCCTCGCGGTAGTCATACGACGCGCGTGGCCGTGAAGCCCCGACCATCATGCAGGCGAGCCGCATGACGACGCGGCTCACGGAGAACTGGCCTTCCCCATATGGCTTGATGGCTCCCGCACCACCGCCGATTTCTCGCCACTGCTTGCCGGCGCCATCGATCCGGAGGAGATCGCGAATCTGTGCGAGCGTCACATGCTTCACCGGGTTGCCGCGATTCACGACGACGGCGATTCGAACCTGCCCAACGACGAAGAGCTCCGGCTGCTCCTCCCCGTCAGGCCAGCGTGCCGTCAGCGCCTTCTGCTCGGCGTCAGAGGGAAGCGCCCGATGGTAGAGCACTTCGCAGCCGAGTTTGCCGGCGATGAATTGCTCGATGTTCTCTTTGTCATTCCATCGCTCTGGACTGACGTTTGCGCGTTTTTCGTCGCGATTGAACGCCTTCGCCTGATCTCGAACCACAGGGTATACCCAGCCGACACCGCCCAGGACTTTCCATGAGCGGTCAGGGATTTGTGACGCAAAGCAGAGCCCGTCGAGACCGAACGCGAAGCCCGCAGCCATTACGCATCGCAGCGTGATCCACGCCCATCGAGCCGCCACCGACGCCTCCGGCAGCGTGTCGTTTCGGCGAGAGCACACTCGCCGTCGATCGAAACCCGCGAGATCACTCGCGACGAGGCGACGCGACATTACTTGGTGCCACCATCGGACTTGGCTTCGGCTGACGCAGCATCACCCTCGACCGCGAGGCCTGCATCGCGATTGATCTTGTCGATTGCTTCCTTGATGGCCGCGGTGTTCGCGTTTTCTCTCCAAAACGCATCGAATCGATCCAGCTCCTGTTGAATCTCGGCCTCCATCTGACCAAGTGTCTCCTTGTCAAACTCCTCCGAGCCACGGCGCCACCGCGTCACATCCAAGTCGGGCATGATGCGCTGCAAGTACTTGGCGTGCCAGCGACGTTCGTGAACCGAGCGATCTCGATCTCCGGCGGCTTGCCGACAGATTGTCGCTGACTCATCGGTAAAAAAAAGATCGACTTCGACGACGTTGGACTCAATGCCGAGATTTTCGTCGATGACCCACACCGCCCATCGCGATGGAATGATTCGCCCCGAAAAACCAGGTTCAAGCGTCGCATCGAACTCGTACGGCTTGCCTGGCGCGATCTCCACCGGTTTGCCTATGTGACCGACGAACACTCCGGGAGAACCTGCACTCCCGCGAAGATCTACCGGGCTATACCCGCCCGGTTGGTCATTGGTACCGGCGCGACGGTACTGTACCGCGACCGCTGAAGAATTCAGTGGGTCAGAGACAACCCACGGCTTGACCTTGCTGCCGTTTTGGTATCGCACCACGAACGGAACCTTACGGCCGAACATCGACGACTTCTCGGCAACCGACACCTCGATCCGGGCGCCGACCTCCGCGCCGAGGCTGCCTGCGCTCCCGAGGAGGGCAAACAGCAGTACTATTCCCCATCTCGCCGCTGTCATTCTCGGCCTCGCAATATGTCGAGCTCTCGATCACTAAAAATCTGATGGTTCGACTCTGAGTTCATCAGCCCGCCCTCAGGAGAATGATCGTCCACTCCAAACGACGCCCGATGGAAGCGATTCTTGAGCGCCGCGTTGTCAACTTGACCTGGACGAGTGGAATGGGCGACTTCGTGCGCGATCGTGCGCCGAACCCTCAACGCTGGCGTCTCTTTTGATATCGTGGCCACACCGTTGCCCATCTCGAGGCCAAGAAAAACGGTATTGTCTACCTTGGTCCAGAGAGAATCAGGCACTCGATTTGGGTATTGACCGTGAAATGTCGTCACTCGCACCCAATGCGGCCATGTCAACCCGGTAAACCATTCGCCGTCAGCCTGGCTGTACTTCGGATGATAATACTTGATGCCAACCAAGGCATCTTTTCCGATCTCGGTGTCGCGCCATGCAGTCCAGCTTGCTCTGCGAGCGTCATCGATACGGGTAACCCAAGCCTGCGCCTTTCGTTTGATGCCGTTATGCGCGGCGACACTTGCAGGATCCTCCGGATCGGGATCCTCTGGAGCGTTTTCCTCCTCTTCCGACGGGATCTCGGCGTCCTGCCGCTGTTTGATCTCGTCCCAACTTTGCTGATGATCCCCGTCGTTCTTCCATAGCCCGATGAACTTCACGCTCTTCTCAGCGGGAATGCGTTTGACAGGGCCGAACTCGACTTGGACAAAGGCGTCATTGAAGAAGGGTTGAATGAACGTTTTCTTGGCAATGGTGGACACATGATCTTCGCCCTCCATCTCGTAGACGTTGTCATAGAGAACCCTTCGCCAGACCGTGAGAACACCGCTTCTCGCTGCCTTGAGCACCGTGCCGTCCTCGTGCTTGACGCTTGCCTCGAGTTGGAAGTCGTCGCCACCGACGCCTGACGGCTTGAAGTTGATGTAGGCCTTCCCTTGGTCTTCCCCCTTCGCGACGATCGTCGTGGCACGGCACGTCAACTTGTAGTGGTCGTCGCTTTCTGAGGCGGACTTGAGATGGTCGGCCCAATACGTGGCGCCTGCGTCGCCCGCTTTCCCGAGAAACTTGCCGGTAGCGTATTCGTACGAATCCCCTTGCGGCGTGTTGGCTTCACCTGGATCGGAGAACGAGTAGTCCACGTCGATGGGCACTTCCGTTACGACTCCGCCGCCGCCCTTCTCTTTCACCTTCACGGTCACGGCGATCTCTTCCGCGTGGTTCGGGTCGTTCATGATGACCCGCAATTCTTCGGGCTTCGCGTCTTCGGGCTTATTGAAGGTGAGCGAGTGGATTTCGACGGCCGTGTCCGAAGCATCGGCGGTGGTGCCCCGGCCGTCTTCCATCGAAACCTTGACCTGGATGAAATACCCTGATTCTAACGGCGAAACCCACTTGCCATCGCTGCCCTTGCCGTCCCAGCCGGCGGCCCCATCCTGCACGTAGTCGACCTCGGTTCCGGATCGTGCAATGGTGGCATCCGAGAAAATCAAGGTTTCTTTGCTCGCGGAGCGGGAGATTTCCAGCCAGGCGCGATCCACGCTGAATCCCTCGGGGAGGATCGAATACTTGATCGTGAGTCGCTCGACACTTGGGGCAAAGTTGGCATCGACATAGTCGATTCTCACGCCATACACGATGAAGTCGATCCTTCGCTGAATCCCCCCGTTGCTCACGACAAGCTGATATCGCCCGGGCGGCAGTTCGCTTTCGGAATCAGTCCAACTGTTGGTGGCACTGAGCATTCCGCGATACTCGATGCCATCGCCTGAAATCGCCCAATCAAAAGTTCCGTCAGACACGAGCAACTGAAACTCCACGAACCCCGTTTTGGCTCGTGGCCAGCAAACAAGCGTGCCGGTGTCGGCGTCCGTGGTCGTATGGTCGAACAGTTCATGACCGCTGACGGTGTCGCGCAGCCTGAGCGTGACATCGAGGTCGCCTACGTCCGCCACGAGATCAGGCCGCTCGTCATCAGGTCGCTTGCCTCCCTTGCCCTTGCCGGCGTTGTCTGGCTCGACCTCGACCCAGTAGATCTTGCCAGCGGCCTCGCGTCCTTCGACCGAAACGATGACCGGGCCGGCTCTCCGGACCCAATTCAATCGTGCCCCATCGGCAGTGGGGTCGTTGTAGATGCCGTAGTCCTTCCCCTTCACGCCATCATTGATGACGTGAATCTCATCGCGATTGCCATTGGGCACCTGGGAAAACCAGCCCTCGATGTCAGCCGAATTTGACTCAGGGTTGTCTCGCGGTATCGCAGTGACTTCCACCGGCAGGTTGACCTGTGCAAGAACCCGTGAAGGGCTGAGCAATGAAACGGAAGCCATCGCTACAGCAACCAGGCCAATCGCACGCAAAAGTCGCGGGCTTCTGATCATCGCGTAGATTCCTCCAACAACCTCGTGGCTTCGGGCAACTCATGATCGCGCACTCGCTTCGTCCAACGCGAGGCGGGGTACCGTTCCAGATATTTTCGATAGGCCTGCACGGCCTTGCCGTGCTCACCCGTCTCGGCGGCCGTCAACCCGTAATAGAAAAGTGACCGCTCGGCCTCGGGATGGTTCGGAGTCTTCGTGAAGACATGCTCCCAGTGCGGCATGGCCTTGGCCGGGTCTTGCGAGGCGTTGTGGGTCCAGGTTCCAAGTCTGAAAATCCCGTCCGACGCCCACGGAAATTTTGCGTACTTCGGCTCGTAGAGCCGTTCGAGCATGGCAACCGCCTCGTTACGCCGTCGCTGAAACTCGAGCGACTGGCCGAGACGGAGCATGAGATAGGCCTCGAGCTCGGCCGATGGCGACGCAAAAGGTGGTTCGGCGGCGAGAATCCGTTCATAGATCGCCCCGGCCCGCTCGGGATCAAATGTCAGAAGCGAGAGATCGGCAAGGAGCACCGCCGTCCGTTGCTTGTCGTCTCGCAATGTCTTCAAAAAGTCGCGCGGCGAAAAAGCGGGGCCGTGCCCCTCGATGACCGCGATCATTCGATCCATCGCCGTTTCGACACCGATCTCCTTGCGTTTCGAGGCTTCCAGAATGCTCGCCTTCTTGAAGTGCGTGATCGCAAGGCTATCGTCTCCCTCAAAATGCGCGATGAGCCCAGCCGCCACATGAATCCGAAACGTTTCCACGTTCTTCGTCGATGCGGCAGGCTCATCCGACGCTATGAGCGCCCAGGGCGGCAAGGCCGCCACCTGCGCTCCTTCGACAGCAACCAGCGCACCGCCAGGCTCTTCACACCAGGCAATCGCCTTCCGGGCTGCCGCACTGGAGGCCGCGAGATCAAACCGCCGCTCCAAGGCTATGTCGATCTGCTTGACATACGCCTCCCCGGTGCGCGGGCCATTCGAAAACGCCTCGGTGAGCCGTGAGAGCATGGCCGCAGCATCTTGCCATGCCCGATCGACTTCCCTGGCCGCCTGGGCCGCTCCGCCGCCCGCGGCCTTCTTCGAAAGTGCACCTGCATGGTCAGCCAGCAAATTACCCGCTCGATAGAGCGCTATCTCTTGCCGTGGGCTCTTGGGAAACGTGTCGATGAGTCGGGTCAAATGCGGCAGCGCTTCCGCGGGCGACGTGGTCAGCCGCGCAAGGCGAAAAAGCGTCTCGTCGTGCCAAGAGCCATCGCCGTGAAGTCGCAGCGAGTCGAGCAACGCCTTGCGGGCAGCGTCTGGCTTTCCGGGCCGATCGAGGATCATGCCCACCCCATAGGCCGCAAACGCTGCCTGAGCGGGTGAAGCGCCGGCCAATCCTCGGACAGCCGGCTGCGCGGCCTTGCCCCGTGAAGCAGCCACACCAGGTCGGCCCAAAACCCGCTCAAACGCGTCGATCGCGCGATGCTCCAGCCCGCCCAGGTAAAACGCCATCCCGAGCTCGATCGCAACTTCCGCGAGGTCCGAATCGGCGGGCGACTTGGTCACGGCGGCTTTTGACGATACCTGGCCAGACGCCCGGCAGTCTTCGGGAACGATGCCACGATGACTGTTGGCCGACTCCGTCAAACGGACGAGGTTACTCGCCCGGACGAGGTCTGAGGTGGCGGCACGCGCCTCCTCGAAGGCCTCGACAGCGGCAGCGGAGTGATTGCGACAGAGCTCGATGATGCCACGACGAAGGGCGAGATCGTATCGGGCGAGTTGCCACGAAGCTTTGGCCCCCTCCGTAGCGAGCGCCGATTCGATCGCCACCTTTGACTGTTCTGCAAGCTGAATTGCAGCGTGCAGATCCAACCGATCACAGAGGGCCACGTCGATCAGGCCGACGAATGCGTGGCCGCGCCAGGGCCCCGCCGGAGCAGCAGCGGTGAACTGCCGCCAATGGTCGAAGGCTTTCTGGGAATCGGCGAGGCCGATGTGGCAGGCACCGATCTCAAACTGGCTTCGGTGGTCCTCATCCGTTCCAGGAAAATCGCGGCGCACCTGCTCAAAGGCGGTGACCGCCCGGACATACTGCCCAGCCCGCTGGAGTGCCTGAGCTCGGATGAACGCGGCTTTGGCGGGATTGTCGATCATCTCACGGGCCCGGCGGATGCCGTGGGCAAACGCATCCGCGACCGGCTTCGGGATTCCATAACTCTCGGCCATTTCAAGTTGTTTCGTGGCCCCTGCAAGGCAGGAGAGGGCATCGTCTCGCCGGCCCGTCTTCGCATAGAGCAATGCCAGTTCGATTGCCGCCTCGATACCCACGGCCGAGTGCTCTTGTGATTTCCGTAATGACTCGAGGTTCCCAATTGCGTCACGATCCTTGCTCCGGCCTGCCAAAGCCACGCTTTTGGCGATGTCGAGCCGTGCCGTCGCTATTGCATCCTTGCTGCGGTCGTTCGACACCTGCGTCCACAACACGTTTGCTTGCTGCTGCGCATTCGCATCTCCGGCGAGCCAAAGGGCACGAGCCTTGACGTGCATCGCTTCGTGTCGAGTCGATACGTCTTGCGAGCGAAGCAACGCGTCGACCGCGGCGGTGGCCGCCTGGGGATCGCTGTCGTAGATCGCCCGCCAGGCCTGCCCAATCGCCCGCGCGGGATCATTCGCCGGAGCGGGAGGCCCAGCAATCACAGGCCATGCGCTCGCTTCCATGACAGCGGAGAAAACAACACCGACAACAACCTGACACCGCACCGGCAGCCAGTATCCGTGTGTGGGACGGCAGCGATGGTCGAGGATCGACATGGAGCCAATTTCCGCTGCACGATGCCTGTCAGGGAATTCACCCGAAAAAAAGAACCTTGTGCCCCCCCTTTGTCAAGTCCCCTATCTTGCGACTGGACTGCATCCACGTCGGCCCTCGCCCCACTCGTGGAGAGCAAGTCGGGCACGGTGCCACCGACGCTCGGCGACGTTTGCATTCCGGCCACGACTCACACGATCGTGAAGTTCTTGATCGTCGTTGCCGAGGCCGCGGCCGGCTTGACGAGGCCGTCGTCCGTGAGGGTGTTCATGCCCGCGCCCCCGAGGAGGAAGAGCTTGGCGGTTGCCTTCACCGGAAAGCCGGCGGGAGTAAAGAAGGTGTCGTTCCCGCCGTAGAAGTAGCCGATCAACGTGCCGAACGTACTGAGGGTGAAGGCTACGTCATCTTTCTGGGCACCTCCGTTGACGGTGGCGGTGGCGATGGTGAGCCCGCCGCCGTCGAGCGTATTGTTGCCATCACCGAGCGTAAACGTTGCCGTGCCGAGGTGCGCGAAGAAGATGTCGATGTCGTCGTTGCCCGCACCGGCGGTGACGAGCAGGTTCGTGAGAATGTTCGGATTGATGCCGGTCTGCTCCATCTCGACGGTGTTGTGGCCCGCGCCCAGATAGAACTTGAGATGCTTGGCGTCGAGGTCCTCGCAGAGCAAGGTGTCGTCGTTCATTTGGCCATAGAACGTGATGGTGTTGCCCGCGGTGATGTTGTGCAGGCGGCAATGGTCGTCGCCCGCCCCCATCGTGACGGTGACGTTGCCGCCGACTGGCGTATTGCGGACCCAGACCTGATCGGGGCCGACACCTTGGGTGATGTTGAGGTTCGTGCCGACGCTCGACTCGAAGATGTTGACGCTCGACTGGCCGCCCGTAGCGGTAACGTTCAGGGCGCCAGCAAACTTGCAGCCGAGAGCCATATTCAGATAGTTGAAACCCTCGGTGCCGTCCTGGCCGAGGTTCACGGTCGTGGTCGTCGTGCCGGTGACGCTGGTGTCGTAGATGGTCACGGCGTCTTGGCCCGTTCCCATCAGGATGGCGAGCGACTTGAGCATGAAGGTGCCGTTGGGCTGGACGCCCCAGCCCTGGTTGATGCTGAGCTCGTCATTCCCCCCCTTGAGCTCGATCTTCAGGTTGCCGTTTTGGGGGAACAGGATTTCGACCGGTGAGGCCTGGCCGTTGAACGTCGTGGCGCTCTGGCCGGACTCGAGCAGGATCTTCTGCGCGTTCACTCGCGTGATATGCACCTGGTTCCCCTGGGCGTCGCCGGTGATCGTGAGGGTCGTACCGACGAGGCTGGTGGTGACGTTCCCGGCCATCACGGCTCGTCCTTCGAGCCGCTCCAGGGCAAGCGCGTGGAAACGCGGGCTGTGAAGCATTTTCTTGCGAAGCATGGTGGGGCCTCATGGCTTGTGTGTGGGAATTCGCGGCGGGCGACTTCGGCCCAAAACCGCACGAAGGTCCCCGCTATCCCCAGTACGCGGGGCCCGGTGAAGTGTGACCCAGACCGCAAAAAAATTCCCGGTGATCGAGACGACGGGCGTGGGTGGCAAGCGCCCAAGGCGTCACTGCTGCCCGCGTTGCCTTATGCTGAGAAGTGCCGGTGTCCGTCCTGCCTTTTCTTGAAACCTCGACAGAAGGGAACTTCACATGTCCGCCCCAGATCCTGCCGCTTGGAAGCCCGGGAGGCCGCTCCGGCCAATCGATTTCAGCGCGCTTGCCATGACGGCCATTTCCAGTCCCGAAGACACGTCGATCGATTGGGCAGCCGCGTTCGTGTGTTACGGCGGAGATGGGGCCGAGAGTACAGTGGTCGTGCCGTTCTGGATTGCGGTGGGCGGCCATCTCGGATGGCACACCGACAGTCTCGAAGAAACCCAATACGTCATCGCCGGCACCGGTGAGTTTGAGTGCGACGATTTTTCCACGCCGGTGTGCCCCGGCTCAATGTTCGTGGTGCCGAAGGACGTGCGCCATGACCTCCGCAACACCGGAACCGTGCCCCTTCTGGCGGTCGCCTTTTTCTCGGGCCCTTCCGTCGTGCAGACGTTCGAGAACACGATGCGGCCCACGGGCAGCCGCATCCTCGCCAGCCCGAACGCCACGGCCGAACCGAGTCGCTGACAGGATCGTACACCACCATGCCCGACGTTCTCGAACACGGCTTCGTCACTTCTTGGCCACGATCGGCTGCCGCGTCTCCTCAGTATCAAAACGGCCATTCCGCAAGAAGCGGAGCGTCATCTCGGTCGCCTTGTCGTTCTCGGGCAGAAATGTGTGGCCAGCACCGATGTGACAAAAAACCGCGGCGACTGGACAATCTTCGCACCTGTCGGGCTCATCGTCGGCCCGATGCGATGGATCGGATACTCCGACGAGGATGTCACATGCGTAAAGCACTACTCATCGCAATGCTCGCACTCGTGGCCATGACGGCGGCCGCCGCTGATGACGGCTCCTGGTCTCAGTGGCGCGGCCCCGGACGAGACGGATTCGTTCCGGGGGCGACGTGGCCGGACGGGCTCAGCGACGACCGACTCACCAAGAAGTGGCGTGTCGAGTTGGGACCGAGTTACTCCGGGCCCGTCAGTGCCGGCGACACGATCATCGTCACGGAAACCCGCGACAAGAAGACGGAGCATGTCCGGGCGATTGACCGCACGACCGGCCGCGAGCTGTGGCATGCCGAGTGGGAAGGAGCCTTGAGCGTTCCCTTCTTCGCGGCCTCCAACGGCTCCTGGATTCGGAGCACGCCATGTGTCGATGACGGCCGCGTGTTCGTCGCAGGCATGCGCGACGTGCTGGTCTGCCTCGATATCGCGACGGGAAAGCAACTCTGGCGCGTCGACTTTATGGATGCCCTGAAGAGCCCGCTGCCGGCGTTCGGTTTCGTGTCGAGCCCGTTGGTCATCGGCGACCATGTCTTTGTCCAAGCGGGTGCGGGGTTCGTGAAGCTCGAGAAGTCGACCGGCAAAATCGTCTGGAGGGTACTGGACGACGCCGGTGGGATGGAGGGCAGCGCCTTTTCATCTCCCTACCCCGTGGTTCTCGGCGGCGTACCACAGATTCTGGTGCAGACTCGCGATGCCCTCGCCGGAGTCGATCCTGAACAAGGCACCGTGCTCTGGAAAACCTCGGTGGAGGCGTTTCGCGGCATGAACATCGTCACGCCCACCGTACACGAGGGCAGCGTGTTCACGACCAGCTATGGCGGCGGATCGTTTCTCTTCGCGATCGACGCAGCGAATGCAGAGCAGCCGGTGAAGCAAGTCTGGCGCAACAAGATCCAGGGCTACATGTCGAGCCCGATCGTGATCGGCAACCACGCCTATGTGCATCTTCGCAACCAGCGTTTCGCCTGCCTGGACCTCACGACGGGCGAGGAGGCGTGGATCACCAAGCCGTTCGGAAAATACTGGAGCATGGTGGCGGCCGGTGATCGGATACTGGCCCTCGACGAGATCGGGGTTCTGCGACTCATCCATGCGACGCCAGAACGCTTCGAACTCCTTGGCGAAGCGACCGTGGCCGACAGCGAGAGTTGGGCCCATCTCGCCGTGGAAGGCTCCACGCTCTATGTCCGTGACCTCGAGGGCCTCACGTCCTACGAGTGGCGTTGAGCCGGTTTCCGCGAAACCGGGCTACGCGCCAGTCGTCGATGCTTCGCTACGATTGGCTCAGAGCGGTGTCACGTCGCCGCTTCGGCAACGGGCTCGTCGGCGATGGCCTCGATCGCAGCGAGATCGGCCTCGTCGACGATCGGACGACCGAACTGGTCGCGGGCCACCGGGGCAAACCAACGAGGCGGGATCGGAAGATCCGCTTCCTTCCAGGCCTGCTCCATCCGCTCTCCCGCGAGGCGGACAATCTTTTCGCGACCGCGCCCGGCAAGCGTGGAACGGTCGGCCCAGGGGGTCGCCGGACCATCAAAGCCCGCGGCACTCGCGGCTGCGATCACCGGCCCCATCGCGATCACACCGGTCTCGCCAGGCATGAGGCGATCGGCAGCAGTAAGCTCTGCGGCGGGCTTGCCACGAGGAGCGTCCGACATACGAACTTCGACGATCCGTCCCTTCGGCACCTTCGCGATGAGATCGAGCGACTCGCCCGTCACGTGAAGCGCCCAAGCGTCGACCACGGCGCCGACTCGCTCATGCGCCATCGCGACAAGACCGATGAGTCCTTCAAACGTGTGAATGAATCCGAGCGGCAGCTCCTCGCGGGCGGCCGCTTCGGGACGAATTGCCAAACCGAGCATGATGCCGTGGGGAGCGAGCATGTCGCCGATCGTGTTGAGCCGCGTGCGGTGCAGCTCGAAGAAGTCCTTGAATGAATGCTCGGTCGAGCCGGGGGCGATCGTCGCGACCGCTCGACTGCACTCACAGGCAGCGGCAACCTCGAGACGTGCCGGAAGCTCCGCGAGGTCCGCCGCAAAATCGGCATCGCTGCCGTCCAGGCGAACCGGCAACTGAATGACGCCGCTCTTGAGGCGAGCGCTCACCATCAACCGGCGGGCATGCTCCACGCCGTAATAGGCCGCCTGCTTCTGCATGTCGAGGATGTCGATATCCATGCCGTCGAAGCCGAACGAGAGGGCAAGCTCGATCAGTTCGCTGGGACGGCCGGAAAGTGGGAGACCATAGGTGCTGAGGTTGCGGAACATGAAGCAGGTCGTCTCGGGTGAATGGTTTGGGGAAGGCGTGTTTTGGCCTGGCAGACCGTGGAACAAGCCCCGGAGTATAGCGGGCGTTTTGGACGACCAAAAGCGGGAAACCGCCCGCCGCTTACACTTCGGGGCATGTCCCTCGTCGAAGCTGTCGTCTTGGGCCTCGTCCAGGGGCTCACCGAGTTTCTGCCGATTTCGAGCACGGCCCACCTCCGGATCGTGCCGGAGCTGCTCGGCTGGAACGACCCCGGGGCGGCCTACTCGGCCCTGATCCAACTCGGCACCCTCGCCGCCATTCTCTTGGCGATGCGCCAGGACGTCGTCGCACTTGTGCGAGGGTTCCTGGCGGGCATGGCCAGCGGACGACCGTGGAACACACCCGAATCACGGGCCTCGATCATGATCATCCTCGGCACGATTCCGATCGTGGTCGTGGGTCTCGCCGCACGTGACTTCATCCGCGGGGGTGCCCGTGATCTCGTGGTGATCATCGGCGCCCTCGTGGGGGGCACCGTGCTGATGGCACTCGCCGAGGTGGCATGCCTGCGACGAGCCCGCCGTGACGACCATGGCCGCGACGGCATTGAAGGCGTCCGACTCTTCGACGCCCTCACCATGGGGTTCGCCCAAGTGCTTGCCCTCATTCCAGGCGCGTCGCGCAGCGGCACCACGATCTCCGCTGGCATGATCACCGGCCTCGACCGACGCACCGCCGCGCGTTTTTCGTTTCTGCTCTCGCTTCCAGCAGTGGGCGCGGCCGGCGTCCTCGAAGCCTGGAAGGCCCGCGATGAAATTCTCGCGACGGGCGACGACATCACCGCCGCGATCGTCGGCACGCTCGTCGCGGGTATCGCCGGCTACTGTTCCATTCGCTGGCTGCTCAAGATCCTCACGAGCCACACTCTCTGGCCCTTCGTGATCTATCGCCTCGCTCTCGCAGCCGTTCTTGCGGCGCTGCTGATGGGTGGAATCGCCACGGCCTGACCAGCGCCGAGCCCGTCTTGATGAAATCTTGATGTATGTCACGGTGCATTTGACACCGTTTTGATGTGCCTGCTGCGATAGTAGCGTCAGCCAAGGAGACGACGTCGATGGACGGGATGGAATGGCTTTCGCTTGCCGCGGTGTTGGGAATGCTCGCAGCGGGGGCCTGGCCGCTCGGCAACTTCATGGCAAAGGTCTACAGCGGCGAGCCGACGCTCATCGGGCGCGTCACCGGCCCGGTCGAGCGACGGTTCCTACGCCTGGCGAGCGTCGATCCCGCAGCCGAGATGACATGGCAGGAATATGCCCGGGCTCTCCTTGTTTTCAGTGTCACCAGCATCGTGGCCGTCTTCGGAGTGCAACGACTTCAATCCATGCTGCCCTTGAATCCCGACGGCCACGCTGCGGTGTCACTCGACTCCTCGTTCAACAGCGCCGTGAGCTTCGCCACCAACACCAACTGGCAGGGCTACGGTGGCGAGACCACGATGAGTTACTTCACGCAGATGGCCGCCCTCACGGTGCAAAACTTCGTCTCGGCAGCCGCTGGCATGGCCGTGCTTGTGGCCTTCATTCGTGGCTTCACCCGCAGTGGCGCCACCACGATCGGCAACTTCTGGGTCGACCTCGTCCGCGGCACGATCTCGATTCTCCTGCCGCTATCGTTTGTGTTTGCCATCGTCCTCGTGTCGCAAGGCGTCGTACAGACGTTCTCGGCGGCCCACGACGTGCCGCTCCTCGAACCGACCCACGATGCCGACGGGCAGCCCGTCACCACTCAGCGGATCGCGGTCGGCCCGGCTGCGTCTCAGGTAGCGATCAAACAACTCGGCACCAACGGCGGCGGCTTCTTCAATACAAACTCCGCCCACCCACTCGAGAATCCCACGCCGCTTTCAAACGTCCTCCAACTCGTGGCGATTCTGCTCATCCCGGCGGCGCTCTGCATAACGTTCGGCGTCATGGCAGGCGACCGCCGCCAGGGCATCGCCATCCTGGTGGCGATGACGGTGCCACTGGCCGTCATGCTCGCTGTCGCGGTTGCTGCCGAACATGCCCCGTCACCCGTCTTCGCGAAGCTCGGTGTCAATCAAATGCCAAGCGATCTACACCCAGGCGGCAACATGGAAGGCAAGGAAACCCACTTCGGGATCACGCTGTCGGCAACCTGGGCCGTCTTTACGACGGCGGCATCCAACGGATCGGTCAATGCCATGCACGACTCGTTCATGCCACTCGGGGGCCTGGCAGCGATGTGGCTCATCCAGCTCGGCGAGGTTGTGTTTGGCGGCGTGGGCTCGGGGCTCTACGGCATGCTCACGTTTGCGATCCTCGCCGTCTTTATCGCCGGGCTGATGGTCGGGCGCACTCCCGAATACCTCGGAAAGAAGATTGGGCCCTTCGAGATGAAGATGGCTTCGCTCGTCATCCTCTTGCCGTGCGCCATGGTGCTCGTGGGCACGACCGTTGCCGTCGTCACCCCCGCAGGCAAGGTGGGTGTCGCGAACCCGGGCCCGCACGGCTTCAGCGAAATCCTCTACGCATTCTCATCAGCGGCCAACAACAACGGCTCCGCGTTCGCCGGCCTCTCGGCAAACACGCCCTTCTATAATTGGGCGCTCGCTCTGGCGATGCTCGTAGGCCGGTTCGGCGTAATGCTGCCTGTGCTCGCGATGGCCGGATCCCTGGCGGCCAAAACGCACGTCCCAGCCGGCCCCGGAACGCTTCCGACCCACACGCCGCTGTTCATCTTTCTCCTTGTGGCGGTCGTGGTCGTTGTGGGGGCGTTGAGCTTTCTTCCGGCCCTCGCCCTTGGGCCCATCGTCGAACATCTCGTCCTTCTGAGCGAAGCGGCTCCTCGATGACATCAAAGCCTGCCCCGTTACCCTTGCTCGATCGCACCGCGGTGTGGAACGCGACCCTGGGGGCGTTCGCGAAACTCTCGCCGCGCACCCAATTCGGCAACCCCGTGATGTTCGTCGTGTACGTCGGGAGCATCCTGACGACGGTCCTTTGGGTGCAATCGCTCAGGACGCCGGGAAGCGAGTCGTCGTGGTTCATTCTCGGCGTGAGCATTTGGCTGTGGGCAACGGTGCTGTTTGCCAATTTTGCAGAGGCCATCGCCGAGGGACGTGGCAAAGCTCAGGCGGCAGCGCTTCGAAAATCCCGATCCGAGGTCGTCGCCAATCGGCTCAGCGATCAGAAATCGCGCACCACGGTGCCGGTGGACGCAAGCGACCTGAAGGTGGGCGATGTCGTGTTCGTGAAGGCCGGGGAGGTGATCCCGACCGACGGTGAGGTCATCGAGGGAGCCGCGTCGGTGGACGAAAGCGCGATCACAGGCGAAAGCGCACCAGTCCTTCGCGAGAGCGGCGGCGACCGCAGCTCAGTGACGGGAGGCACGCGAGTCATCTCTGACTGGCTCGTGATCCGGGTGTCGACGCTGCCTGGTCACACGTTTCTCGATCGCATGATCGCGATGGTCGAAGGGGCGAAACGTCAAAAAACGCCCAACGAGATCGCCCTCGGAATTCTCCTCGCCGCCCTCACGCTGATCTTCCTCGTCGTGGTCGCCACGCTCCTTCCCTTCTCGGCCTACAGTGTCGAAGTGTCTGGCCAGGGTCGGCCCGTGAGCCTGACAGTTGCCGTCGCGCTGCTCGTTTGCCTCGCGCCGACCACAATCGGAGCGCTACTTTCCGCGATCGGCATAGCCGGGATGAACCGGCTCAGCATGGCCAACGTGATCGCGATGTCAGGCCGTGCGGTTGAGGCCGCGGGGGACGTGGACGTGCTGCTGCTCGACAAGACCGGCACGATCACGCTTGGTGATCGTCAGGCGGCCCGATTCATTCCGTCCGACGGCGTCCGCGCGGAAGACCTCGCGGCGGCGGCCCATCTCGCATCGCTCGCCGATGAGACGCCCGAAGGGCGAAGCATCGCGGTGCTTGCCAAGCAGGAGTTTGGCCTGCGCGGCCGCAATCTCGAACAGATTCAGCCGCACTTCGTTCCGTTCACGGCCAAGACCCGCATGAGCGGCGTCGACATGGATGGCCACACGATCCGCAAGGGGGCGTCCGACGCGGTGGAGGCCCACGTCAAAACCCTTGGTGGAACGTTTCCCGAAAGCCTCCGCGGCACCGTTCGCGAGCTGTCACGGGCTGGCAGCACGCCGCTGGTGGTCTGCCGCGACGCCGAGGCTCTCGGAGTTATCGAGCTCAAAGACATCGTGAAAGGGGGTATCAAGGAGCGGTTCACCGAGTTGCGCCGCATGGGCATCAAGACCATCATGATCACTGGCGACAATCCGCTGACGGCTGCCGCCATCGCCGCCGAGGCAGGCGTCGATGATTTTCTCGCCGAGGCCACGCCTGAGGCGAAGCTCGCCCTCATACGTGACTACCAGCAAGAAGGACGCCTCGTCGCGATGACGGGCGACGGCACGAACGACGCCCCCGCGCTGGCGCAGGCCGACGTCGCTGTCGCCATGAACACCGGCACGCAGGCCGCAAAGGAGGCCGGCAACATGGTCGACCTCGACTCGAACCCCACCAAGCTCATCGAGGTCGTCCGCATCGGCAAGCAGCTCTTGATGACACGCGGGGCCCTCACGACGTTCAGCATCGCCAACGACATCGCCAAATATTATGCCATCCTGCCGGCCGCCTTTGCGTCGACGTATCCGGTGCTCACGGCCCTGGACGTGATGCGGCTCTCGTCACCCGAGAATGCGATCCTGGCCGCGGTGATTTTCAACGCCCTGGTAATCGTGGCGCTCGTGCCGCTGGCTCTCACGGGCGTGCGCTATCACCCGGTAGCTGCCGCTGAACTGCTTCGCACGAACCTTTTTGTTTACGGCCTAGGCGGCCTCATCGTGCCGTTCATCGGCATCAAGGTGATCGACCTGCTGTTGGCTCTCGGAACGACGGTCGTTCAGGGTGCGATCGGATAAGGAGCCTGACCCCGAGGAACTCGAACATGATCCGAACCATGATCCACGAGCTCTGGCGGTCGTGCGTGCTGCTCGGAAGCCTGACTGTCCTCACAGGCGTCGTCTATCCAATCGCCGTGACCGCGGTGGCCCAGACGGTGTTTCCATTTCGCGCATCGGGCAGCCTCATCACTGGTCCGAAAGGCGTGGCTGGCTCCAAGCTCATCGGGCAGCCCTTCGCCGACCCCAAAAACTTCTGGGGCCGGTTGTCGGTGACTAGCCGCATGCCGTACGACGCGGCGGCCTCGTCGGGCTCGAATGCGGGTCCGCTCAATCCAGTCATCGCGGAGCGGGTCGAGGCTCGCCTTGCGGCGCTTCGCCACGAGGACCCCTCCGTCAGCCGTGTGCCAGTCGACCTGGTGACTGCCTCCGGAAGCGGGCTCGATCCCCACATCAGCCCGGCCGCAGCGGAGGTTCAGGTGAAGCGGGTCGCCGCGGCTCGTACGATGCCAGAGGAAAGGGTCCGCGAGCTTGTCCGCGAGCACACCGAGCCACGGCAGTTCGGCCTGTTCGGCGAGCCGCGGGTGAACGTGCTCATGCTGAACCTCGCCCTCGATCAAGAGCGCCACGCGCGCGACAGTGGCGGCCCATGATTCCGGATCGACCTGACCCCGACGAACTCCTGGCGGCGCTGCGTGCCGAAGAATCGAATCGCGCGAAGGGCAAGCTCAAGATCTTCTTCGGGTACGCAGCTGGGGTCGGCAAGACCTACGCGATGCTGGCCGCGGCCCGCCATGCGAAGGCCGCTGGTCGCGAGGTGGTCGTAGGTTACGTCGAGCCTCATGGTCGCCCAGACACCCAGGCCCTGCTCGAAGGGCTCGAGTCACTTGGCACGCAATCCGTCGAGCACCGCGGCGTCGTCCTCCGAGAGTTCGATCTCGATGGTGCGCTCGCCCGGCACCCTGACTTGATGCTGGTCGACGAGCTTGCTCACACGAACGCCGAAAGCTGCCGGAATGCCAAGCGTTGGCAGGATGTCACCGAGTTGCTCGACGCGGGAATCAACGTTTGGACGACGCTCAACGTTCAGCACATCGAGAGCCTCAACGATGTGATCGGACAGATCACCGGCGTGACGGTACGCGAGACGGTTCCTGACCGGATTTTCGAGATCGCCGATGACCTCGAGCTCGTCGACATCTCACCAGAGGAGCTGCTCGTGAGGCTTCGCGAGGGCAAGATCTATATCCCGTCGCAGGCCGAGCGAGCCCTCCAGCACTTTTTCCAGAAGCCGAATCTCACCGCACTTCGGGAGCTGTCACTTCGGCAGACGGCCAGACTCGTGCATACGGAAGTGGAGTCCGCCCGCCGGCAGCAGGCGGCGACGGCACCATGGGCCACCGCCGATCGCTTGCTCGTGTGCGTGGGGCCAAGCCCGACGACGCAGCGGGTCATTCGCACGGCCAAGCAGATGGCCGCGGCGCTCGATGCGAATTGGATGGCCGTCTGCGTCGAAAAGACCGGGATCGCTGCCGATCCGGCGGCGCGCCATCGCATCGCTGACCATCTCCGACTCGCGGCGAGGCTCGGGGCCGAAACCGTCACGCTCACCGGCTCGGATGTTTCCAAGACGATCCTCGACTTCGCGCGAACGCATAACGTCACGAAGATTTTTATTGGCAAGACCCACCTGCCTAGGTGGAAGCGGCTCATAGCCCGCGGTGTCGTCGACGAGCTCCTCGACACCAGTGGCGACATCGACGTCTATGTGATCCAGGGCCGGGGTGAACCAGATCGGTCTTCAGCACCGGTGGTCCCGCCACAGCCAGTGCAGTGGAGGGGCTACGCGGCGTCGGCCGCGGTGACATTCGCCGGCTCACTCCTGGCGGCCGGGCTTCATGCTCTCGGCCTTGCCGAAGCAAACATCGTGATGGTGTTCCTCGCGGTGGTGGCCTTCGTCGCCTATCAATTCGGCCGCGGCCCTGCCATTCAGGCGAGCATTGCATCGGTGATCGTCTTCGACGTTTTTTTCGTGCCGCCCGAGTTCTCGCTCACGGTTCATGACACACAGTACCTCGTCACGTTCGCGGCGCTGCTCGGCCTGGGCCTGTTGATCAGCATGCTCACCGCGCGGCTCCAGGTGCAGCTTGCTTCGGGGGCACAGCGGGAGCGGCGTACCCTCGCCCTCTACCGGCTTAGCAAGCAGCTTGGGGCTCTCACCGGCGAGGTGTTCCTCGTCGGCGCGGCTGGAAAACACCTCCGCGAAATGATCGGCGGCGAGGTCGTGATCTATCTCGAAGGGGATGCGAGCGGGCCAAGGGTGACCTTTGGCGAGGAGACGAGCATCGCCCGCCATCCGCACAGCGGCCCAACGGCGCACTGGGTCATGACCCACGACGCGATCGCCGGCCACGGCACCGATACGCTTCCCAACGCCGTCGCTCTCTTCGTGCCGCTGAGCGGTTCGCAGTCGACGCTCGGCGCGATCGCCGTCCGAGCCGACGCGGCCGACTGGCTCCTGGAGCCCGAGTTTCGCCAATGGCTCGAGAGCTGTGCGAATCAGTTGGCCCTCGCTCTCGAACGCGATCAGATGACGGTGGCGGCCGGCGACGCACGGGTCAAGGCCGAAGCGGAGCAGATTCGCAGCACGCTTCTCTCCAGTGTGTCGCACGACCTGAAGACACCGCTGGCCGCGATCGCCGGTGCGAGCAGCAGCCTTCTGCACGACGCGACGACGAGCGATTCCACCCGCCGCGAGCTGCTCGAAACGATCTCGGACGAGGCGATTCGACTCAACCGTCTGCTCGAGAACATTCTTCAGATCTCACGACTCGATGCGGGGGCCGTGAAACCGGCCGGGCAGTGGCAACTCCTCGAAGACATCGTGGGGTCGGCCCTCCACCGCACGCGAGCAAGCCGCGTCAACCACCCAGTCACCGTACGGATCCACCCCGATGTGCCGCTGATCTTCGTCGATGGCCTTCTGCTCGAGCAGGTGTTCATGAACCTGCTCGAAAACGCCGCGCGGTACACCCCGCTTGGCACACCGATCGACATCGCTGCGAAGATCGAGGGCGAGTCACTTGTCGTGTCGGTGGCCGATCGCGGGCCGGGCTTGGTGCCTGGCACGGAGGAAACAATCTTCGAGCGATACTACCGGGGCACGAATGGCGTTGATTCAGGCCGCGGGAGCGGGCTCGGCCTCGCAATTTGTCGGGCGATCATGCGGCTCCATGGGGGCACGATCACGGCGGCGCAGCGGCCTGGTGGCGGCGCCACCTTCGTGATTCGGATGCCGCTCGCCAAGAATCCACCACCGAGCTACGTCCATGCCTGACCATGATCCCTTGGTGCTCGTGATCGAAGACGAAGAACCGATCCGTCGGTTTCTGCGCGCGGCTCTGTCGGCCCGCGGGTATCGCGTCGCGGAGGCGGGGCGAGGTGACGCAGGGCTACGGATGGCGGCCGACGATCCACCCGAGATCGTAATTCTCGACCTCGGCCTGCCGGATCTCGACGGTCAGGAGGTGCTGCGGCGGCTCCGTGAGTGGTATCGCAAGCCGGTCATCGTGCTTTCGGCCCGTGACCAAGAGCAGCAGAAAATCGAGGCGCTCGATGCGGGGGCGGACGACTACGTCACGAAGCCTTTTGGAGTCGGCGAGTTGCTTGCCAGGATGCGAACGGCCCTTCGGCACGCGCACCCGCAGGCGGCCGAGGCGCCCGTCATCGAAATCGGGGAAATTCGACTCGACTGTGCGGCACGAACGGTGTCACGGAGCGGCGAACTGATCCATCTGACGCCGCTCGAATACAAACTTCTCGTCCTCTTCATGCGTGACGCCGGCAAAGTCCTCACGCACCGTTTTCTCCTCCGCGAAGTCTGGGGCCCCCACGATTCCCACGAGACCCATTATCTCAGGGTCTTCGTCGCCACACTCCGTCGGAAGATCGAGGCCGACCCCACCCAGCCGCGGTACATCCTCACCGAGCAAGGCGTCGGCTACCGATTCGCCTCGGAGTGAAGCGGGGTGACTGCTTTACGGCCGGCGGGGCATCCATGCCCCCGGCGGCCTTGCCGGGCCTCCGCCCGGTCGCTCGCACCTCCGGGCTCGCGTTGACTGTCGTCAATGCACCGTCCAGCTCGGGGCTGCCCGTGTCATGGAGCCGGCGTAGAAAGCTGCTTTATCGCTGGCTGGCCATCCATGGCCCAGCCAGCTCGAGGCGGCCCTCCGGCCGCCGCTCGCTCCTCCAGGCTCGTGTAGTCATCAGGTCAAACCGTCGCCCCTGCTCGGGGCTGCCCGTGTCGTGGAGCCGGCGTAGAAAGCTGAGCGAAGCCTGGAGGGCGAAGCGAAGATTTCTCCGAGCGCCGCGGTGGCCACGATGGCCACCGCAAGCGTCCGGCGACATGACACGGGCAGCCCCGAGCCACGCTGGACGTGACTTCGGGCTCGTGCATGTAGCCCTGTGTGTTGGCGACGCAACCTTGCGGTCCCCGACGGCGTTCAACCTTCCATGGCCACACATCGCTCTTGTCACCCCGCGGTCCTTACAGCTTTGTTCGGGGCGTTCTTGCCACTCACGGGGGTCGCCGCGACGGCCGCCCCCCTACGGTGCGACGACGCCACGTTTCTCCGTCGGGCGACGCTCGATCTCGTTGGCCGCCAGCCAACGGGCGAAGAACTGGATGCGTTCGTGGCCTCCCGCTCCAAATCAAAACGAGCCGATCTCGTTGACAGACTTCTGGCCGACCCAGCCTGGGCCACCAATTGGGCCCGCTACTTCCGCGACGTGATCCTTTACAAGCGGACCGACGAGCGAGCCATCTTCATGGCCGGTCCGCTCGAAGACTTTTTGAAAGAGAAACTTGACCGGCCTGCCCCCCACTGGGATGAAGTCGCCCGCGAGATGATCACGGCGACGGGCGCCCCACTCGAGCATGGTGAGACCGCGATCATCATCGCCCAGATGGGCGAAACCGCCGACATCGCCGCCGAGGTGTCGCGGGTGTTCAACGGTATCCAGATCCAGTGTGCCCAGTGCCACGACCATTTCACCGACCGCTGGAAGCGCAACCAGTTCCACGAGTTCGCCGCCTTCTTCCCACGGATCGAGATCAAGCGGCAGCCCGGTGACGGCCCCAATCGATTCGAAGTGGTGTCACGCGACGTCGACCGCCGCAGGGCAGCCAAGAAGCCAGACAATCCGCGCCTCGGCCAGATCGAACACCGCATGCCCGACCTCGACGACCCGTCGAAACCCGGTACGGTCATGCAACCTCGTTTTTTCTTGACCAGCGACTCGCTGCCTCTCGGCACGCCTGACAAAGAGCGGCGAACGATGGCCGCCCGCCTCGTCACCTCGAAGAACAACCCTTGGTTTGCGCGGGCCATCGTCAACCGCATCTGGACCGAACTGGTGGGCGACGGCTTTTATGACGGAATCGATGATCTCGGCCCCGATCGCGAGCCGCGAAATCCCGAGATGCTCGAGTCGCTCTGCGACACGTTCGTTGCTTCCGACCACGATCTCAAGACGCTCTTCCGAGTCGTCATGGCGACGCCCGCGTATCAGTCGCCGGCTGAGTCGCGATCGAGCGCGTCGCGGGACGTCGGGGAAACGAGCTGCCCTCAGCGGCTTCGGGCCGACCAACTCTTTTCGCAGGTGATGACTGCCCTCGGCATCGACGAAAAGGCCCTGCCCGTTCGCATGGGCAAGAAAGGGGGCGCGATGAAGAAGGCCTTCGGCACGCCTCGCGCAGGCTTCAATCAGGTTTTCGGCTTCGACCCCGGGCTGCCTCGCGACGAGATCACAGGCTCGATCCCGCAGGTGCTCATGCTCATGAACGGCCCCCAACTCGCCCGGGCCATCGACGGCGATCGGCCCACCGTGCTGGGGCGATTGCTCCGCGACGAGCCCGATGATCGCGCGGTCGCCGATGAGCTGCATGTGCGGACGCTCGGCCGCCACGCGACGCCCGCCGAGATCGCCGTCTGCGTCGACCACGTGCGGGACACGGGCGACCGCGCCGAGGCTTTTGAAGACATATTCTGGGCGCTCATCAACAGCGCCGAATTCATCACGCGCAAGTAGCGGGAGAAGTGCCATGACCACGCGACGCGACCTGCTTCGCCTTCTGCCTGCCGCGGCGTCGGTCGCGTGGGTGCCCCCGTTTGCCGATGCAGTTTCGCTCGCTGCCGACGACATGAAAAAGCGTGGCAAGGCCTGCATCCTGCTCTGGATGGCCGGTGGGCCCTCGCAGTTCGAGACCTTCAGCCCGCTTCCAAATCATGCCAACGGCGGCGGCACGAAGGCCATATCGACCACGGTGCCGGGGATGCGGTTCGCGGAGTATTGGCCAGAGGCGGCGAAGGTGGCCCAGCACCTCGCCGTGATTCGATCGATGACAAGCAAAGAAGGAAGCCATCCGCGGGCGAGCTATCTCTTGCACACTGGCTACCTGCCAAACCCGAGTGCCCGCCATCCGGCACTCGGCGGCATCGTCGCCAGTCAACTCGCCTCGACCAAACCGGCATGCGACCTGCCTCCGGTCGTGCGCATCGGTGGCCGCGGCCGCGGTGACTCGGGCGGCGGTCTTCTCGGCAGACAGTGGGATCCCTTTGAACTGCGGGATGCCGATCAGCCCCCGGCCAACACGTCACCGACCGTTTCAGCCGATCGCCACCTCCGCCGGCTCGGCCTCATGGAACGACTCGGCTCCGGCTTCGCCAAGAGCCTGCCGCAGGAGGCTGCGGATCATGCAAGCCTCTATCAGCGCGCCACGCAGATGATCCTGAGCCCTGAGATGAAGGCTTTCGATGTCGACGCAGAACCCGAATCCGTGCGCAAGGAATACGGCGAAGGGGGCTTCGCCTCCGGGTGCCTCCTCGCGCGCCGGCTCATCGAGCATGGCGTGTCGTTCGTGGAGGTCGTGTCAAACGGCTGGGACACGCACCAAGACAATTTCGAGAAGGTGAAGGAACTGGCGGGCGAAGTCGATCGACCCTATGCGGCGCTCATTCGTGACCTGGCTCGCCGCGGCATGCTGGACGACACGCTCGTGATCTGGATGGGAGAGTTCGGGCGAACGCCGCGGGTCAATGGCCGGGGCGGCCGCGACCACTACCCACGGAGTTTCAATGCGGTGCTTGCCGGAGGCGGCGTGCGCGGCGGCGCGGTGGTGGGAAAGACCGACGCCCAAGGGGCGGACGTGGCCGATCGGCCAGTGACCGTGCCCGACCTCTTCGCCACATTCTGCAAGTCGATGGGGATCGACCCGGCCATCGAGAACATGGCGTCGAGCGGTCGCCCCATCAAACTCGTCGACGGCGGCAAAGCCGTCTCGGAATTGTTCTAGTTTCCCGTGGTCGAAAGCAAGCAGGAGGTAGAATGAGGGAGTCCTCAGGAATTCCTCTCATGCAATGCAACATCGATCAGCGAGGCCGTGTCGCTCGTATCGTCACCGGGGCGATTTCCGAGGCCATCGGTATCGGACTTGTTTTCGCCTGGTACTCGGAGGCCCTCCCGCAGTGGGCCCTGTGGGCCGGGATCGGCTGCATCGCCGGCGGCAATTTCTCGATCTTTGAAGGGATCAAGGGTTGGTGCGTCGTCCGGGCCATGGGCTTCAAGACGCCGATGTGACGAACGCGTCGATCACGCTCCAGACGACCATCCGGAGCGGGGCTTCGGATGGATCACTGGCTCTGATCCCGCGGTGAGGGCCTCGATGGCGTGCCGGGAATTGGCGAGTCGGTCTCCTGACACCACTTCGATGGCGAGGTCAAAGGAGATGTGCGCACCGGGTGCGAGCGGCACCACTCGCCCGTGCGACTCCTCGAATGATCGTGTGTTGGGCAGGTTTGTTCCCGGTTCGATGCCTGTCACATAACCGTCGCGCTCGCCGCCAAGATTCTTCCACAGTGTGAACCACGGAAGCGTCTCGGCGCGCCACGAGACCGCGGCGCCGTACTGTCCGCCGGGTGACACCAGCAGCGCCGTCGCCTTTCCGTCAGCATCCGGCCGAAGGCGGGCGAAGTGAACCTGCTCGGCATGGCCCGGCTGCGGGCCGGCGTAGCGATCCCACGAGGCGACGTCGGCCGAGGCATGGGGGTCGCGCGGGGCGAGTTCCTCGATCGCCGCGACAAGCTGGGCACCGGCGCCGAGCATCGGCGGCCCGATGTTGACATGGTAAAGCATCTGCATCGTCGCGGGCCGATCGGAAAGGTTCGTGACCGTGTCGGTCCAGGTGATCCGATGCCGGGCGGCTTCGAGGACAATCTTCGTCTCCATCCGGAGGGCGTGGCACAGAAAGCGAGTCTCGTCCACGGTGCCCGTGAGCGTGACGGTGCCGGCGTCCTCGTCGAGCGTCACCGAGACGTCGTGTGCCGGCAGGTTCGCGATGCGACCATGAAGCCCATGCACGAGGCGGCCGTTGGCATCGAACTCAGGCGCCCCGTTGCTCACGAGGCCACACCGGGCCACCAACTCGTCGAACCCGTCGAGCCATCCGAGTCCCGACGGCTCGGTGAGTGGCACAAACGACGGATGCACAGGCCCCTTCACCGGCGACTGCCAACCCAACTCGACACCCCCGGCGACCATCTTCCAGATACCGAGCCCACGGTCCGGCAGCACCACGACCCGGGTGTCACCCGCCGTCAGCTCGACAAGCTTCACCCCCTCGCGGCGGCCATCCGAGAGGAGGGTCGTGTGAACGGCGAGCGGCCCGGCCTCGAGCGTCGCGGAGGGATCGACGAAGGAGTCGTCTTCAGCGGCTGAAATCCGGACGGAATGCGTGGCCATGGGATGAACCTTCTTCGATGGAGTGTGCAACGGCGATCGTTCTCCGCCAGGGTCGACACGGCGTCAAGGCCGCGTGTGGTACACGGTGGCTTGAAGCCACGGCGCCAGGGCGTCACAGTGTGGCTTCCGGGCCGCGGTCGCCGCAGCCCCCACCATCGCCTCTCGAGCGATCTGCATGAACGACCTGAAGATTTTCTCAGGGCCGGCCAACACCGCCCTGACGCAGGACATTTGCCGCTACCTCAACCTGCCGATGGGCAAAATCGCTATGGGGCGATTTCCCGACGGCGAGATCTCCTGCAAGATCGACGAAGACGTCCGCGGCCGCGACATCTTTATCGTCCAGGCCACCTGCCCGCCGGTCAACGAGCACATCATGGAGTTGCTCGTGATGATCGACAGCTTCAAGCGGGCCAGTTCGTTCCGGATCACGGCGGTCATTCCATACTTCGGCTACGCCCGCCAAGACCGCAAAGACTCCGGCCGCGTGCCGATCACGGCAAAGCTCGTGGCCAACCTCATCACACGGGCCGGCGCCGACCGCGTGCTCGCCATGGATCTCCATGCCGCTCAGATTCAGGGATTCTTCGACGTGCCCGTGGATCACCTCTACGCCGCGCCGGTGCTCAACAACCACTTTCAGTCGCTTGATCTCGTGAAGGAAGATCTCGTGGTCGTGAGCGCCGATGAGGGGGGCATCAAGCGGGCCCTCGGCCACGCCAACCGACTCGGTGTTCCCTTGGCGATCATCGACAAACGGCGGCTCTCGGCCGACACGATCACCAGCGCCAACATCATCGGCGCCAATGTCGAGGGCAAGACGGCCCTCATGTTCGACGACATGATCAGCACGGCCGGCTCGATCTGCGGCGCGGCCGACGTGCTCCACGCCCACGGCGCGAAGGAGATTTACGCCGCCGCCACCCACGGCCTCCTGGTGGGCCCGGCGATCGAGCGGCTCAAGAGCGCCCCTTTCAAGTCAATCGTCATCACCGACTCGATCCCGCTCACGCCTGGCAAGATGCTTCCGAACGTGCAGGTGCTCTCCGTCGCCAGCCTCCTCGGCCAGGCGATCAAGCGCATCCACCGCAACGAGTCGGTGAGCATGATGTTCCAGTAAGGCGCGCTGTTTTACGCGGCGCTCGCCATGGATGGCCGTAGCGAACGTCCGTGGATATGACACGGGCAGTCCCAAGCGTCAGCGGCGGGCGTTCAATTCCGCGGCGAGCAGCGTGTTCGCGAGAAGCATTGCGACGGTGAGCGGGCCCACGCCTCCCGGCACCGGGGTGATCTTGCCGGCGACCTCGCGGACGCTCTCGAAATCGACGTCGCCGACCAGCTTGCCGTCGACGCGGTTGATCCCCACGTCAATCACGACCGCGCCCGGCTTCACCATGTCGGCCGTGACAAGCCTCGGGACGCCGACTGCGGCGACAAGGATGTCGGCCTGACGGGTGATGCTCGGGAGATCCGCCGAGCGGCTGTGGCAGAGCGTCACCGTCGCATCGCAACAGGTCCTTTGCCCTGGTGGCATCGCGCGGGGCGGCTTGGCTACGAGGAGGGCCGCAAGTGGCTTCCCCACGATGTCGCTGCGCCCCACGATCACCACATGGCGGCCGGCCGTTTCAACGCCGGCGTCGATGAGAATCCGCTGCACGCCTGCGGCCGTACACGGCACGAATCGCGGTCGTCCCTGCGAGAGCAGCCCGGCATTCTCCGGATGAAATCCATCCACATCGAGATGGGGTGGCACGGCGTCGAGGACGGCTGTTGCATCGACCTGCGGCGGGAGCGGGAGCTGCACGAGAATCCCGTCGACACGGCCACGATCACCACGGGCGATGGCCGTGACGAGCGTCACGAGCTCGGCGGTCGTGGCGGTGCCCGGTGCGGTGATGACCGCCGACTCGATTCCCACGCGAGTGGCAGCCGCCGCCTTGCTCTTCACATACGACGCACTCGCGGCGACATCCCCCACGAGGAGCACGACGAGACGCGGCCGTCGTCCGAACATCGCGGCGAACGTATTGACCTCGGCCCGAAGACTCTCTTCGAGTCGCGTGGCGAGGGCCCGGCCGTCGAGGAGTTCCGCAGCCATCAAGATGCCGTCCCGCCGGTGATGACCGCCATCCGGAGCTGGTGTTGAATCTCCTCGAGGAGCCGTCGCTCGTCGTCGGTGAGATTGCCCGCCGTCTTCTTTTCGAGCATGTCCAGCGTGTCGACGAAATGCCGCGCCGTCGCCATGTTGACGACGCTCTGCTTGGTGATCGGATTCGGGATCCGCCCCAAGGCCATGAGGGCCTGCGTGAAAAGCGTATGGATGAGAAACTCAAAGGTGGCCGGCGGGGCACCGGGCGTGTCGGCCGCGTCAGAGATGGCATCGCTCATGGGGTCACTCGCACTCTGCTTGGAGGACATGGGACGACAGTGTTGTACCCGTAGCCCGGTTTCTCTCAAACCGGGCCCGCTGGTGCCGGAGCCGTGACCGATTCCATGGAACCCATCACGAAGTGACGGCCCTACGGTCGACCTTCGACCTGGATCGTCGAGTGGCCGACATGAAACTCGCCTTGCACGAGTTTCGTCGCGGCATCGAGCACCGCATCACGATCGGCATCCGGCGCCACGATCATGTGCGCCGTGAGTGACACCTTGGAAGTGCTCGCCCCCCAAAGCCGGAGGTCGTGCAACTCAACCACTCCAGGGATCCGTTCGAGCTGCGTGCGGATGGCATCAGCGTCGACGCCACGGGGCACGGCATCGAGCGCGAGATCCACACTCTCACGAAACAGTCCCCAGGTGCCGACGATGATGACCACGGCAATCACGATGCTCACGACCGGATCGATCCAGCCGAGTCCGGTGAGCATGATGCCCACCCCTGCGAGCACGACGCCCGCAGACACGGCCGCATCGGCAGCCATGTGCAGGAACGCACCTCGGACATTGGCATCCGAGTGCCCGCGCATGAAGAGCAACGCCGTCGCCGTGTTGATCACGACGCCAATGGCGGCCACGACGACGACCGTCAGCCCGGCCACTTCCGGCGGGGCAGCCAGGCGGTGCCAGGCCTCCCAGAGAATGCCCCCACAGGCGGCAAGCAGCAGCACGGCATTGGCGAAGGCCGCGTAGATCGTGACCCGCCCGAGGCCCCAGGTGAATCGCCGCGAGGGTGGCCGTCGCGCGAGCCAGTCCGCCGCCCAGGCGAGGAGCAGGCCGAGTACGTCACTGGCGTTGTGTCCGGCATCGGCCATCAGCGCCAGCGAATCGACCAAGAATCCGAATACGAGCTCGATCAACACGAACGTGACGTTGAGCCCCACCCCGATCAGCATCGCCCGATCGAGGTGGCCAGGCGCGAGGCCATGGGTGTGGTTGTGATCGTGGGCCATGCGACGCTGCTGCAGGAACGACGAATCCAGGCCGTCGATGATACCGAACCTCGCGTATCGGCATGGGGCTGCCGGTGTCATGGAGCCGGCGTAGAAAGCCAGCGCAGCCCGGAGGGCGAAGCGCAGATTTCTCCGAGAGAGCGAAGGGCATGGATGCCCGTAGCGAACGTCCGGCGACATGACACCGGCAGCCCCGAGCCTACGAAGGGCATGAGTTCCACATACACTCACTTGTTCGAGTGCAGCGAAGTACCGGGAGATTTCTCACATGGCGGACGAGGCATTGCGGGTAGGGGTGATCGGGCACACGGGGCGTGGGGACTGGGGGCACGCGATTGATGAGCTCTGGATGAACGTGGATGGAGCCACGATCGTTGCGGCAGTGGACGCTGACGAAGCAGGGCTGGCCGCTGCGGGCAAGCGTCATTCGCTCGCCCAGGATGCCACCTTCCGTGACTGGCGAGAGATGCTCGCGAAGGCAAAGCCTGACATCGTGGCGATCTGTTCTCGGTATCTCGATGGCCACGCCGCCATGGCGATTGCTGCGGCCGAGGCAGGTGCCCGCGGCATCTTCGTGGAGAAGCCGTTCGTCGCCACGCCGGCCGAAGCCGACGCCGTCATTGCCGCGTGCGAGAAGAGCGGCACGAAGCTTCAGGTGGCGCTCGTGAATCGTCACACGCCGATGATCGGTGTCGTCCGTGACATGATCGAGGCGGGCAAGATCGGGAAGCTGCTCGAGCTTCGTGCCCGCGGCAAGGAGGATGCCCGTGGTGGCGGCCAGGATCTCGTCGTGCTCGGCTGCCACGTGCTCGATCTCATGACGAGTTTCGGAGGCGCGCCAACGTGGTGCCAGGCGACGGCAACGGCGGCCGGTCGGCTCATCACGAAGGCGTACGCGGTCGCGGGCCCCGAGGGCATCGGCCTCATCGCGGGTGACTCCATCGCCGCCATGTTCGGCTTGGCGGATGGCCCGGTTGGCTACTTCGCGTCAACGCGAGAGGCGGGCCTCAAGCAGCCGGCCTTCGGTCTCACGCTCGTCGGCAGTGCCGGCGCGATCCACATCCGGCCGGATCATGTTCCGCAGGCTTATCTCCGCCGCGGTCCGCTCTGGCGGACCGACAAGGAGATCCCCTGGCAGCCAATTGGCCCAGACGGGCTCTACGAAACCCCGCCGACGGAAGTGGACCGCGCTGCCGAACGAGCCAGTTGGGGCCGCCGCGCCGTCACGGACTTGCTTGACGCAATAGAGAACGACCGCGAACCCGAGACCGGCATGTACGCCGGACGAACGGTGGTGGAAATGAACGCCGCGATCTTCGCCTCGGCCCTCTCAGGCCAGCGCATTACCTGGCCCCTTTCGCAGCGAACAAACCCCCTCTCATGAACAGTGAGGCTCGGGGTGGCCCGCATCATGGAGCGGGCGTAGAAAGCCGAGCGAAGCCAGGATGGCGAAGCGAGGATTTCTCCGAGCGCAGCGACGGGCCGGGCACCGATCCGGCGAAGGCGGATTGGTCGGCCCGTCGCAAGCGTCCCGCGACATGATGCGGGCCACCCCGAGCCGGGGCGCGCGGTTCAAAAGGCCATGCCCGGGGGAGGTCCCGGCAGCATCCGTGCTGGTGGGGCCCCGTTCCGTGGTAAGTGATTCCGCGGCGGCCTAGAGTCGCCGGGAAAATTCGGTGTCCTCTCACCCGGGCATGGCGAATGTCGTTATGCGGTCAAGTCGTCGATCCGTTGACGGAATGACGGCATTTCGTTCGATACGTAGGCGGTGAAGGCGGCTGGCTCCCAGAGCTCCACACAGACGGCGGCTCCCACCACCATCACGTCGCCCCCCGGCTCCACGCCGAGGAAGCTGCGAAACCCTTCGGGTACCACGAGCCGTCCACGGCCCGCCAATGAAATCGTTTGATGTCGCGTCGAGAGCAAGCGCCCAAGATCTTGAAGCTGCCCCACGCGCTGCGTGAGCAGCCCCGCATGGAGTTTGCTGGTGATCACTTCGACAGCCGCGTCGAGCCGCGGTTTCCAGGTCGCAGCCGACCAGAGCGAAAGGCAGCCTGCACGCTCCTTCGCGATGACAAGTTTCGGCCCGGCGGCCGTCAGCGGGTCGAGGAGTTCCGGTGGAAGTGCCAGCCGAAATCGCTCGTCGAGCGTTCGGAGAAACTCGCCGATCAGCAGGTCTGCTGCAGCCGCCACGGATTGTCACCCGACCCATGCCACCCGCCTCCGCGGGAAGACCACACGGCCAATCCATTTGGCCGAGATGGGCCTAAAACCCACAAATCATTCGCAAACTGCAACTGATTTGGGTCTTTAACCCACGGGCAGCAGTCTAGCGGCCCCGCTGAGACTTGCAAGTGGGAGCGATTCGCATCCAAGCCGACCGGCGCGAGCCGGCGGGAGTGGGCGTCGTGACCCCCACGCTTGCGCGTGGGGCTTGGCGGGCTACGGTTGGTAGCCAGCGTTGCGCTCAGCCGTTTCCTTCTTGTAGGCCTTTTGGGCGGCCGCTTCCTTCGAGAGTTTGAACTCAGGGCCGGCCGGGAAGTACTGGATGTCGTCTTGCAGGTAGTAGGCACTCGGGAGCGTCTGGCCCCCGACATCGACCTGGCACCCAGTGGTCGCGATTCCCACGATCGCACCGATCACAGCCACGGCTCGCGTCGCAAGGCCTCGGAAGGCGTTCCCGGATCTGCTGGTGCTCGAGACGGAGGTGCTCATGGCTGGCTCGCGTTTGAAGGAATCGCGTGAACGACCTGCCCGGTTCGAAAATTCGCCTCAGGCATCGGCCACGCTCTACAACCTCCCTCGGTATCGGCCATACAACCTGCAAACCTTGAACAACCGTCACGACCCGCAGGCCGGCCGTGCCGCGCACCACCGCGACCAGCCAAGACTTCCCAGATTGCCAGAGGCCGTATCGTGCGGAAATCGGGTCGCCCCGGGTACAACGGGCGTATGCATCGGCTTCTGCTTCTCCTCGCCGTTCTCCAGTGGCCCGCCTCGCTGGCGGTCGGCCAGGTTGTCCTCCCGCCCAATACGGGTGTGCCAGCCGCTGCGCCCACCGTGCCGAGTCCTGGGTACGACACGACCCTCGCGACGCTTGCCGCCGGCGACTACGCCGCCGCGGTCGACCTGGCCGCGGCCGAGTACCGCGGCAGCGTAAAAGTCGGCAATGACCGATGGCTCGATACCATCGCCACCGCGACGGTGCTCGGGGAAAGTCTGTACGAACTCGGCCGCTACCGTGATGCCGTCGCGCGGTACGAGGAAGCGCTCGCCCTGTCGGCTACGCATTCGAACTGGCTTCTCGCCGTCCGATTTCCGCCGCAGGCTCCGCAACCGCTCCGGCGTGGTCGCGTCGCCACCTGGGGACGCAGCGATCGCAATACGCAACCGGCGTCGATTCCTGACACGATGACGATCCGCCAACAGGGCGCCGATCCACAGGACGTGCTTCAGCGCGGTGGCGTGCTGGCATCACCTTACGACCGCACGATTCGTCCCGGCGAAATTCTTCGCACACTCACGATCGCCGCCTACCGCACCGGCTCGATCCTCGGCGACATCGGTCGCGAGAACCCTTCACTCGACGCGGCCACCCGGGCGCTGAGCCGGCGATCCGCACCGCCGAATCATTACTCCCAAGCCTGGATCGACGTCGCGCTCGGCGTGGCCCTCTGGTCACAAGGCAAGGCCGACCAGGCGCAGCCGCTGATCACGCGCGGCCTTGTGGTCGCCAACAACCTCGATCATCAACTCACCGCATGGGGCCTCATCGTGCTCGGGCGGATCGCGCTGGATGCCGACCAGGCCGACCGCGCGGCAAAACTGTTTGAGGAGGCCACCTACGCCGCGGCCGATCAAGGGGATTTTCGGGCGCTCGAAGAGGCCTTCGGGCTCGCTTGGGCCGCCCATCGCATGACAGGGAAACGGGGCGTGCCGCCGAGCATCAGCCTCGCAGCGGAGTGGGCCCGCGGAGGGCCCGGTTTGGCGCTGCGTTCGCGACTCCTCGCGATGCAAGCCGAAGCGCTCGCCACGAGTGGCGATGCGCGCGGTGCGGCGAATTCACTGAAGGGCATTGATGGCCGGCTCCTCAAGGCCGAAGCGGGCAATGGCACACTTGGTGCCCAGGCTTCCTACGCCAAAGCACTCACAGCCTATGCGGGCGGGGACGTGGCCGGCGGCGATGCCGATCTGAATCGGGCCGTGGCCATCGCTCAAACGAGGTCACTTCCGCTGTTTCGTACCGAGCTGCTCGTCAACTTCCTCCGGGGTGGCTCGAGCGCCGTGTCAGACCGTCAGGCGGATGGATGGTTTGCCGCATGGCTCGCCGACCCGGCGGCACGCGACTACGCCGTCGATCCACTCGGAACTTTTGCCCTGCTCTCGTCCCAGCGCGAGGCGGCGTTTGATACGTGGGTGGCCGTCGCCGGCCGGCGCGGCAACGAGCAGATCCTGGAGGCGGCCGAAGCGGCGATGCGCCATCGATGGATGGCAGCCCGCCCCCTTGGTGGCAGGCGGCTCTCGCTGGAACGATTCCTCACGGCCGATCCCCGCACACTGGATGCCGCTTCGGCGGCGAGGCGAGCGGCGATCATCGCCGCACAGCCCGGCCTCGCCGACCTCCTCACGCGGCTCGCGCAGCTCCGCACGACACTCGAGGCCGCGGCCGCTGCGAACGCTGACGGGGCAGCGATCCCCGGAGATCCAGCCGAATGGCAGGAATACACCGCTCTGGCGGCGCGCATGCACATGGCGATGGCCGCGCTTGGGGCCGGCCGCGAGGCCGTGCCGCCGATGTTTCCCCCGCGCTTGCCTTCCGCTGAGATCCGTCGTCGCCTCGAACCGCGCCAGGCGCTCGTGTCGTTTCACTGGACCGCGTCAGGACTTTTCGGTGCCTTGGAAACCCGCGATCGCCACGTCGCCTGGCAGGTGCGGCAGGCAGCGGGAATACCCGGCGAACTGAAACTGCTTGCCAAATCGATGCACCTCGGCGACCGGGCCGCAATCGCTGCCGAACGACTCGCCGCAGGCGATTGGCAGGGTTCGGCGGCGCGCATGGAACGAATGCTTTTCGAAAACTCGCGCGGCGTGTCGTTGGCGGACGGCATCGACGAACTTGTCATCGTGCCGGATGGGTGGCTCTGGTATTTCCCGTTCGAGCTTCTCCCTGTCGCGACCAACCAAGCGGGGGGCGACAAGCGGATGCTCAAGGATCTCTGCCGCATTCGCTACGCGCCCACACGAAGCTTGGCCGTGATGCGGTTTGAACCGCGGGCGCCTGGCATGACCGGTCTGCTGCTGGGTCGGATGAACCGCGGCGAGAAAGAGCCCGAAGCAGCGGCCGCGGCGGCGGCCATGACGGCAGGCATCGATGGCGCTCGGCCCTTCGCGGTGCCGGTATCTGGACCACCGACGGCCCTCGTGGGCTCGCTGTTCGATTCGCTCGTGATCTACGACGAGCCCGTCGCGTCAGAAGCGCCTGGCGCGGTCGCGCTCCTCACAGCCGCGCAGGGCCGGGCCGGCATGACACTTGCCGATTGGCTCGTGCCCCCCCCCAAGCGGCCGCAGCGCGTCATCCTCCCCGGGATGCAAAGTGCCATGGGCAACGGCCTGCAAGGAGTGCCCTCACGGCCCGGCCACGATCTCTTCTTGAACGCCACGGATTTCCTTGCCGCCGGCGCCACCACCGTCCTCATGACGCGTTGGCGCAATGGTGGCGGAGTCACCAGCGACTTGGTTCGGGAGTTCATGCAGGAGACCTCCAATCGCAGTGGCATGGCGCCGGCGGCGGCGTGGCAGCGTGCCGTCGAGCTCGTGACTCCGGAGCGGCCCGACATCGCGAACGAGCCTCGCGTCAAAGCGTCGGTGGAGGACGTTTTCCCCGACGGTCGCCATCCGTTCTTCTGGAGCGGCTTCCTGCTCGTGGACTGCGGGAAGGGCGTGTACGAGGAGGCGATACCTCCCGGTGTGCCACCACCACCCCCGCTGGCGCCGGCCGCACCCGCTCCTATAGTCGCTGGCCCCGATGCTCCACCCCCTCCTCCGCCCGGCGGTCCGATGCCCCCGGCGATCCTCGATCCACCACCGCCACGGCCCGAGCCATGATGGGTGACGGGTTCGATCCAGCAGGCCTCGCCCTCCTCTTCGCGGCGAGTGTCGCGGCGGGAGGCGTCAATGCGATCGCCGGCGGAGGCACGATCCTGACCTTCGCCGTGCTCTCAGCCATCTTGCCCGCGGGCCCTGGCCAACTGGTCTCGGCCAACATGACAAGCACGATCGGGCTGTGGCCTGGCTCGGCGGCGGCCACCTGGGCCCACCGGCACGAGTGGTCGAGGCTGCCGATGTGGGCCCGCCTGCTCATCGTGCCGAGCGTGGCCGGTGCCGTGATCGGCGTGGCGCTGCTTCAGTTTCTGCCTGCGAAGGCTTTTGACGCGGTCGTGCCGTGGCTCATTCTGTTGGCGGCTGTCCTCTTTACCGTGCAGCCATGGATCGTCCGCAAGGTGACACGGCCGTCTGGTCACGCCACCTCCGCCGGCCTTGTCTTTGCCTTTCAATTGTTGGTCGGCATCTATGGAGGCTACTTCGGGGCTGGAATCGGCATCCTCATGCTCGCCTCCCTCGGCCTCCTCGGTCTTGGCGACATCCATGCCGTGAATGCCGTGAAGAACTTGCTGGCCGCGGCGGTGAACGGTGTGGCCACGGTGCTCTTTGTCGTGGCCTCCTTCTCTGGCGGCTACGCGGTGTCGTGGATGCACGTCGCCGTCGCGGCGGCCGGGTCGATCGTAGGCGGCATCGCTGTCGCCAATCTTTCCCAACGTTTGTCGCCGACGGCGGTTCGCCGGCTCGTGGCCCTCATCGCCTTCGGCCTTGCGGCCTACCATCTGTGGAAAGAGTTTGCCTGAGCAATGCTTGTCGCGACAAACAGTCTCACGAAACGGTATGGCAGCTTTACGGCGCTCGATGCCTGCACACTCGCCGTGCCCCGCGGCGAAGTGTTTGGCCTGCTCGGCCCCAACGGGGCCGGCAAGACGACGCTCTTGCGGCTCCTGCTGGGCTTCATCGCCCCGTCGTCGGGATCCGCGATGGTCGCAGGCCACGACTGCGCGACCGATTCGCTCGCCGTGCGAAGCCGCGTGGCCTATCTCCCTGGCGAGGCACGGCTCAGTCGCCGCATGACTGGCAGGGAAGTTCTGGCCTTCTTCGCCCGCCTGCGTCCGGCGTGCCGACTCGAGCAGGCCACGCGGGTCGCCTGCCGGCTTGGCCTCGACATATCGCGGCAGGTGGCACGCATGAGCACGGGCATGAGGCAAAAGCTCGCGCTCGCGACGGTCGTGGCCACCGACTGTGAACTGCTCATCCTCGATGAACCGACGGCGAATCTCGATCCGACCGCGCGGGCTGAGGTTCTGGACATCGTGCGCGAAGCCAACCGATCCGGCCGCACGGTGATCTTTTCGTCACACGTGCTCTCCGAGGTGGAAGAAACCTGCCACCGCGTGGTGATCATGCGGTCGGGTTCGCCAGTGTTCGAACAGGCGATCTCGGCGCTGCGGCGCGGGCATCGGATCACCGCCCGGCTGGCGGGCGCGTTCGCCGGCATACCGACGGCACTCGCGAGTCATGTCGCGCTTGTCGACGATCGAAGCAGCCTCGCCGGCCAGGAGCAGGTCGTGCTCGAGGCGGCCGACTCCCTCGCGCCGCTCCTCGGATGGCTCGCCACGCTCCCCGTTGTCGAGATGGCGGTCGAGCCGATCGGCCTGGCCGCCGTCTACGACCGCTTTCATCGAACCGGTGAAGCATGATGTTCAATTGGGCCATCTGGCGACAAGCCTGGGGCGATCAAAAGCTGCTGTTGGCGGCCATGGCGGCGCTCTGGCTCGTGTTCCCGTGGCTCTACCTCTGGCTCTGGGCGCAGGTGCCGACGGAGAACTTTCAGTTGATCCTGAACCTGATTCCGAAAGGTTGGCAAAAGCTCTCGGGCGTGCCGATTGCCGACGTGGCCACGCCGGCGGGACGCGTGGCACTGGCCTTTGTCGATCCGATCGTGGTGCTTGGTGCAACGGTGTGGGGGGTGACGCGGGGCAGCGACATCGTCGCCGGACCACTGGAGCGGGGCACGCTCGAGATGGTGCTCGCCTCTCCGGTTCGACGTGGCACTGTCTATGCCACGAACGCTGCCGCAACGATCACCGGCGGCGCGGTGCTCTGTAGCGTGCTCCTCGTCGGCACGTGGACCGCCGTGGCCTTTGGTCCGTGGTCAGGAAAACTTGACCCGATGCAGTTCGCGCCCGCCGTCTTCAACGTGTTCGGACTCATGACCTGCATGGCGGGTCTGGCGGCGTTCTTTTCGGCGACGGGCAATCACCGGTCTCGCGTGATCGGGATCATGTGTGCCTTCTACGTGCTGTCGCTGCTTGCCAAGCTCGTGGGTCGAATGAGCGACGGCTTCGCGGCTGCCGGATGGCTTTCCATTTTCAACGCCTTCGAGCCGCAACAACTCGTCTCGGGCACGGCCGACGCCTGGCTCCTCACGGCTCGCTACGACGCCGTCCTCATCGGCATCGGCCTGGCCGCGTACCTCTTGGGCGGCATCCTCTTCACCCGCCGTGACCTCCCCGCCCCGCTCTAGCTTTCGCGGCGAAAAGCCATCCATGGCCTTTT
Source organism: uncultured Candidatus Kuenenia sp. (assembly GCA_964498325.1). Classification (GTDB taxonomy): domain Bacteria; phylum Planctomycetota; class Planctomycetia; order Pirellulales; family UBA1268; genus QWPN01. Next base: position 53,657 of record CAZCHF010000008.1, on the reverse strand, counting down.
CGCCTTACGGCTGATGGAAGCGAAGCCAAGGTTCGCCTCCATCAGCGCGGCAGCCTCCCGCTGCCGACAGTGGCCGTGCCAGGGGCAGATGCCGCATACTATGGGAGCGAGTTCAGTCCCTGGAGAATGTCTGCTCATGGATTTTCTGCGCCGGCTTTGGCCGATGGCGATGGTGGTGGGGGCCTTGGTTGCGACGGCTGACGAGCCCCCGGCGGTCGACACGCCGCCCGCTGAGGCGCCGGGCCAGGAGGATCTCAATGCCGCGATCGATGCCAAGCTCGCGATCGAGCAGCTCGATGATTTCGCGAAGGTTTTGAAGCTCTGTCAGCAGGCGATGGAGAAGGGGCTCGACGACGATTCCAAGAAGTTCGCCGAGGATCTCTACACCGGCACGCTCATGGACCGTGCGGGCATGCTGAGCGAGGCGATCTTCGAATCGCCACGTCCCGATCCCCAGTGGCCGAGAATCCGTGCGTTTGCGATGCGCGATCTCGACGAGGCGATCCGCCGAGACCCCGGCCTCGGAAGCGCCTGGCTCATGATCGCCCGTCTGCAAACGCTTCCGGGAGGCGATCGCAAGAAGGCCGAAGCGGCTGCGACCAAGGCCATGGAGCTCCTGGGCGACAAGAAGCTCGAACGAGCCCGTGCCACGCTGGTACTGGCCGACCTGGCCGACGACCCGAAAACGAAGGCCAGGCTCTTGGACGAAGCGGTCGATCTGTCGCCGCGCGACCCCGATGTTCGGCGAGCCCGCGGCATGTATCGCCTCACCGAAGACCAATTCGACAAGGCTCGCGAAGACTTGGCCATTGCTGCCGAGGAGCAGCCGCGCAATGCATCCATCTACGAAGCACTCGGTCTTGCGTTTTTGATGAGCGAAAAGCTCGAGGAGGCTCGCGACGCATTCGGGAAGGCGATCGAACTCGAGCCTGACGCGATCGGGCCGCGGCTCCAGCGGGCACGGGTGTTGGCCGTCGAAGGCAATCGCGACGATGCCCTGACCGACATCGATCGCGCGCTCGATCTCGAACCGGACAACCCGGCGGCGCTGCTGCTTCGAGCTCGTATCAATCAGCAAGCAGGGGATGACGACGCGGCGCTTGCCGATGTGGAAACCGTACTCGAGACAGCTCCCGACCTTCCGGCAGCGCTCGAGTTGCGAGGCCTCATCGCGGCCGAGCGCGGCAATTTTTCTGACGCGATCCGAGACTTTCGGCGACTCGCGGCCAAGAATCCAGACGACGTGGCCGTGATCGGTCAACTCGGCATCCTCTTCCTGGCCGACAAGAAGCCGCAGGAGGCGATCATCCGATTTACCAGGGCACTCGAGCTCGACGAGAAGAATTTCCCATGTCGGCGCGGCCGTAGCGACGCCGCGATTTCGATCGGCGACCATGTCGCAGCCCTGGCCGACCTGGAAAAAGCCTTGGAGCTCCGGCCGGACGATTCGGGCGTGCTCAACAACCTGGCCTGGCTGCTGGCCACGTCACCCGATGAAGACCTTCGTGACGGCAAGCGGGCGATCGAACTGGCCACCAAGGCCTGTGAAAAGACCGAGTGGAAGGAAGCCCACATCATAAGCACGCTCGCCGCCGGATACGCCGAGGCCGGCGATTTCGACAATGCTCGGAAGTACGCGAAGCAGGCCGTGGAAACGGGCAAGGACGACGGCGAAGTGGCCGAGCAGCTTGCGGCGGAACTGAAGAGCTACGAAGAGGAAAAGCCATGGCGGGAACGGCAGACGGTCGACGACGACAAAGCCGTCGATCCGGCCACCGACACACCGGCGTCGGCAGAGCCCCGCCGCCCCTTTCAGGATGACTGAAGGAAGCCAAGCCTACTTGTAGTCGGTTTCCTTCAGGACATAGTTGCCGGCGTTCCAGTTCGGACTGCCGTTTCGGGAAAGGGCAGACGCTTGCGAATTGTCGCTCGACAGGAGTTGCGCATACACCTGCCCCGTAACGGAATCCTTTACGAAAACCGTATGGCCGTCGGCGAACACGGCAACCACACCGCCGGCGTGATTCGACGAGGGCTGACTGAAAACGCCCGGCTGATTCGCTGTCGTTGCCGTCGGGTTGATGATCTTCGCGGGGATCGTTCCTGTCAAAATTCCGATTCCCGGAATCGGCGCGGCTCCAGGCGCGTAGGTGGTTCCGGCATTGGTGAAGCTGAACGCCGTACCGATGCCCCGCCGATCCCACCATCCCTGGTTTACTCGCGATCCACATTTCTCGGTGATCATAATCGTGTTCGCGGTGCCGTCGCCGCTCGCGATCTCATCGAAGCCGAGTCTCCACGCGCTGTCGAGGGTGTTGGCCATCACCCCGTCCCACTTGTTTCCGGCAGTACCACTCCCACAATTGCCGGCATACGAAAGAACGGGGTCACCTACCGTATCGGGCGGACTCGATGGACAGACGAAGAAGGAGATCGGAACCGCGGTGGCCGTGCCCGCCTGCCACTGCTTGTAGATGTCGTTGCGTTCCAGGAAGGGCAATAGAACGACAGGCCATGCGACCGCATTGGCGGTGCCGTCCGCACCACGGGGGCTTCGGTTTCGCCATCCTGGCACGTACCCCGTGGAATCACCCGAACGGACGGCCGCGAGCCCCATCTGATAGAGGTGGTTGGTGCATTGCGTCCGCCGCCCCGCCTCGCGGGCGTTCTGCACGGCCGGCAGTAGCAAGGCCATGAGCAGGGCGATGATCGTGATGACGACCAAAAGCTCCACGAGCGTAAAACCGGTGCGGATTGCGAGGGGGCGTTTCATGGCTGTTTTCTCCGCGAAAAAGGGTTCATGAGGAGGTCTCGTGAGCGGCACCGGCCGCCCCGCATCCGGTTCCATCACAACGCATTGAACGAGTGTACCACTTTCAGTTCCCGCACCTCGCCAGTCGAAGGTTCCAAGCAGCGTATCTGCACGACGACACCCCGCAGCGGCTGGCTGGCCGCATCGCCTTCGACTCGGACTGGCCCGTCATGGCGGGTTTCGAATGATCCGTTGGTAGCCGCGGAAGTCCCTGAGCGAATGATTGTGACGTTGAAGGCGACGACGTTTCCGAGGATGACATCTTCGCCCTCACGCGTGCCTGTGAGCTTCCTGTTCGTGAGTGGGGCCGTTGTGGTGCCTCCGAGAAATCGGTTGGCACGTATCGACAGATCGCTCAGGCTGTTGGCGTGCTGACCAAACGACAAGTCGCTCGCATTCCAAACCGCAGTCTGGGTGCCACCGAAAAAAGGATTGGCGGCGAAACTTCCGGCATCCGGCGTTGCGGCCACGAGCAACTGCCGACGGTGAAGGTTGTAAAGGGTCGTGCCCTTGTAGCTGGTGCCCGATGGCTCACAGAACCAAATGACCTCGGCGACCGGCGACTCGAACCCGTCCGCCCCCGCGAGACGGCCCGCAAAAGGCGCCGAGGGGCTCGACGTCGTGAAGGCGAGGACATCGTCCCAGTCCTCCGTGGCTGAGTTGCTCGGACCTTCGATAACGTGGAAGTAGCCTGCATTCGCCTCGACAGGCACACGCGGCGCGGGCAAGCACGTGAGACCGGCGAGATCCTGCCGGAGCCGCCAGGCCGCTGTGCGGGTACGCGTGTTGAGCTCGGTCATGGCCCGACCGTCAGAGACGCTCCGCCCAAACTCGGCAAAGAGGGCCGCCACCGACCCCATGACGAGGAGGCTGAGCATCGACGCAACCAGCAACTCCACGAGGCTGAAGCCTCGCCGCAGCGGCATGGTGCCCCCGGACGGCGTCGGAATGGCGAAGGAAGAGATCATGGCGCGTGGCCTGTCAGTTGAGAAACCGCTTCAGGCGGATCGTTTCGTGAACGTTCGTGTTTTCACCCTGCTTGTACTGAACCGGGATCGACCGGTCGACGATCGCAAAAAGCCGATAGCACTTTGGGTCGCCGGCGGTGGCGGCGGAGTCGTCCACTTCGATGGTGATCCACACGGCAAAAACGTTCGATCGAACGGTGCCCAAGGATGCCAATCGATTGGCGAGGGGACGATTGACGTTCCTCACATCCGTGTCACCGTTACCGCCGGTGAATGACGTCTCCTTCAGCAACGTCCACATTGAATGCACGGGATTCGATGGTTTTGCCGGCGAGGGCGAAAGATTGGCCTTGTCGACGACCGTTTCCCACACCTCGCCGGTGCAGGTATTCACATTCACTCGCCCTGGCTCACGAGAGGGCTCTTGATTAAAAGCTGCCGTAAACCTGGTGGGCACATGAACGGCATTGAGGATCTCCGGTTTCGAGGCCACAAGCGACTCGACTGACCCAGGGGGGGTGGCATCGAGCAAGGCGTCGATTGCAGCTTTGTCACCCTTCGGAATCGCGATGAGGTCGCCACTGCTGACGAGGCCGCCATCCCAAGGGTATGGCACCACGCGGAGGACGTCGGGCTTCACGCCGACGATAGGGGGATCCGTGTCGCTTAACCCAAATGCATTGGCCGGCATGGATGTGGCACCCGAAGCGGGGTGACGAAACTCGGCTACATTCGCACACCACTGGGCAGTCTCTCGGCTCGGGCCCGCGACATTCGCATCCTTGATGGCATTGAAAAGGGCCGTGGCAAAAGCCTGCTTGTCCGCCGGCGCCGGAGTCGTCAGATCGAACTTCAAGATGGGTTCGCTTCCTGCGGGCGGGGCGGCAGCCCCTGTTCGGTAGGGAACGTCCCAGCTATCGGTGGTGACCATTTCACGGGCGGCGTGATCGGGGTCGGAAAGGATGGCCGAGAGGCGCGGGGGAAGCGTCGACCAGTCGCGATCGAACGGCCGCAGCACCCGTTCGAGTTCGCCGAGCGAGAATGGTTGCGCAGTGGTCAATGCCGACCCTGCCGGTGGCGTTGCCTTGCGATCGAGTCGCAGGCCATAGGCACTCCCACCTCGCCCCTCGAGGTCTCTACCGATTTTCGGCGGGTCGCGAAGGTCTTCGTGGCCTGCCCCCCCTCCGTGCGAAATCGCGCCCCCGCTCTGTATGACGTTCCAGGCATTCCCTGCGAAAGCCTCCAGGCTGGAGCCGTCGATGGCGGCCGGCCCGAGCGGGTCGCTGGCACCTGCGCCCCCGTGGGCGTTGACGTTGATGCGCCCGTCGAGGTCGCGCACCAGATAGGAAACCTTGAACGTCAGCACCCCCCCCGTCGACGACGCCATTTCGGGCAGGAACTTCGGGGCCGGATTGATGGCGGGATCAGGCAACCAGACACCGTCAGGCTCGCCGTCGCCGTCGTTGTCGACGTCGATCTTTCCGTTCCCCTGATTTCCCTGAAATGCGGCTTTGCTCACGCTCCCGTCATCAGCGAATTGCGTCAGAAAAAGATTCGACGAGTCGAAGTCGTCGTGCTGTTCGTCGCGAAACGGCACCTTGTTGTCGTCGCTTCCGTACATGTCCTTGAGCAGGCTCTCCGTGATCACCTTCTCATTGACCTGCTGGTCCTTCGAGCCACGGACGAGCAGGAGCAGGGCTTCATCGAGCAGCATCCTCGGTATCCCCGGCGACACCTCCATGCCGCTCGTGGCATTCATGAACGCCCGCGACGCCGTGCGGGCGCGGGTGGCCACCACCAAGAGCGTGACGCCCATCATGAGAAAGAGCGTCAGCATGCTCAACACCAAGAGCAGGAGCATGCCGCGGCGGCTGTGCATCGAATGGTTCATGACTCGAACTCCGAACGGCCCCTGGCAATCAATCCAATTCAACGATATGGTCCTCGACCTTGAGGATGCCCGAAAACGCGGAGACGGTACCCGCGATCGCCTCGTCGGCCCCCTCCGCATCGGTGAATGCGACAAAACTGTCACCTAGCACGAGGGCACCCCCATTCAACCTGGAAGCCGTCCACGAACTCCCGATGTGGAGCCAACGCACACGGTTGTCTTTCTGCACCGCCACCCAGGAACAGGGCTGTAGGAGGCGCTTTCTCCGATCTTCCTGTTGGTACTCGGAACCGCCGGTGAGCTTGTAGACACCGGGTGACACCTTGGTGAGCGTGACTTCTTCGCGTTCGGGCGCACGGGTCTTGAAAACCACGATCGTGACGCGGGCAGACTCACCGGCAGCATACGACGTTGCATCGGCGATCGGAGAAACGATCGCGGCATAGCCCGCCCGCCCATAGGTGTTTTCGTCGGCCATCGGGTCAGGATTCGGCAGCGCGTTGGCCTTGAAGGCGGCCCCGGTGAAGGCCGCGGCCCCCGTCACGGCAGTCGTTCCAAAGACCGATGACTTGACCGTGCCATTGAAATCAGATGCCTTGAAGACCCCCTGAAACCGCAGGTCGGCAGGCGCGTTGGACGCAAGGGCCGCCACACGGTCCGACATCGAGGCTTCCCCAAAGAGCGATCCGGCGGCAGGAATCATGGCCAAAACGCTCGTGAGCCCCACGACGAGCACCCCTGCCGCGATCAGCACTTCGAGGAGCGTGATGCCCCTGCGTGTCGACACGTTCAATTCTCGTGGCATGTTCATGGATTACTTTCCAAAGGCGATGCCTTTGCGGGCTTTCTCTCTGGCGGTTTCGAGGACGCCGGTAGGCTCATTGGCGGCCGTATGAATGCGTCCGGTTTGCGGATTGACGGCCACCCACGCCGACCGCTCGCTCGAGAGCGGTTTGGTGGGTTCGTTGGGGTCGATGTCGTCGATCTCGCTAAAGAGGAAATAGATGATTTCGTTCGGCGACATCGGTTCCTGGGCGCCGGCGGCTTCGAGGTTTCGAATGACCTCAGTCACGCGGCCGGTTTGGTCGAACACGATGGCAAAGCGGCCCAGTGTGCTGAAGCGGCCGTAGCCATGCGCGGCGCCAAGATTGTCGCCAACGCCACTCTGGTTGAGAACCATCGTGATGCCGCGACCGACTTTGAGGGGCGTCGCCCCCGACCGCGGAGACCGAAGGACCAGTGCCTCGATGTCGTCACCAACTGGCGTGAGAATGGTGTTTTCCGCCGTCTGCCCAGCCAATGATCGACGCACCGGGGTGCCACCTTGAAGGCCGAGCCACGGAGAAATCGTGATGAACCCGTCGCCAACCTTCTTTCGAAATCGAAACTTGTAGCCGTCAGGAGCCGAGAACGTTCCGCCGGGAGCGGCCACAGAGATCGGAGAAGGCATGTCGGCCTCGTGATACGCCGCACCATCCGCCTCGATGATGACCGCGGCCCCCTCCGGCCTTCCGAGGGCGCGACTCTGCGCGGCGAGCAGGGCCGATGCGAAATCCTGAGCGGCCCGAATCGAACTTGGCCGCGGGCGGCCGTTGGCGACGATGAGACCGAACATGAGGGCCATGAGGCCAGCAACGACCAAGAGTTCGACGATCGTAAATGCCTTGCGAGGTGACTTCATTTTTTCACCTCGTCGTCGAAGTTCGTGATGTTGTCGTTGCGATAGTCATCGCCCCCGTCCGGCCCTCCCAGATTCGTCCCCGAAGCTCCGGGGCTGCCTGCGGCCAGGTAGCTCGAATTATTTATCTCCGTCGACGACTTCTTTGATGGGCCTCCGGAAAACAGGAGCGGCCGCATCACCCCGCCGGGCCGGTTGGGGTTCGCGAGGGGGCCGTCGTCAAACGGCCGCTTCGTGTCGAAGAATGGCTGGCCAGGCGGGAGTTCAAAGCCGCCCGGCCAGAGTACGTAACGAATTGGCTCTCCCCACGCATCCAGGAACTCCTGCGCCCCGTCGTTGTCGGTGTCGCCGACGGGAATCGAGCTAAGACCAGCACAGTCCAGGCAGTCTCCCAAACCGCCCTGCATGACGATCATGAACAGGCATTCGGCGTCGGCGACCGTGCTCGAAGGGCTGAGGGCGGCGGCGGTCGCCCCATACCCCCGATGCCGGGCCAACTTGAAATCACTCGGGTTCGCCTGGAGATGCGCGACTTCGGCCCAGCTGTCGGGCATGTCGGCCGTGATCTGCTTGCGGATCGCGGCGCCTCGGTCCTCGCCCTGGGGCACGCTCATCGACTCCGTGGCACGGTAGTGCTGCTGGATGATCGAGTCGAGCATCATGATCGAAGCCCGCGTCTTTTGCTTGGCCCCGCTCGCGCGAGCCGAATTGAGGGCCGTGGCCATCATGGCGATCAGCATCACGATCAACGTGATCACGACGAGCAACTCGACGAGCGAGAACGCTCTGCGATGACTTGTCGTTTTCATGATGGCACCTGCTGCTGTCGCTTTCTCTTTAGGAGAGGTCATTGATCAGCTTGATGAGCGGCATGAACAAGGCCACGACGATGAAGCCGACGGCACCACCCAGGAAGATGATGAGCAACGGCTCCATGAGGCTCGTGAGGCTCTCGGTGAGAACCGCCACCTCTTCGTCGTAGTTGTCGGCCACCTTGTAGAGCATCGTGTCGAGCTCACCCGACTCTTCGCCCACGTCCACCATGTTCACGATGAGGTCGTCGACGACCGGTTTCTTGTAGCGAGTGAGGTAGATGAGCGCGCCGACGCCCGGCAAAAAGAACGTCCAGAAGAAGAGGGCCATCGCGTTGAACGGCGGCACTGCATAGTTCTTCAGCGGCTTCGCGATCGCCTCGCCGTCGCGGATCGCGTCGGAGGTCTTCGAAAAGAGCCGCTCGAACATCGAGTTGCCCGATGTCTCCTTCGTGATATTGAGCGCCTCGAGGATCGGCACACCGCTGGAAAGCAGCGTGCCGAGCGTTCGCGACGACCTGGCCATGATGTTCTTCTCGACGAGCTGGCCGAAGATCACCACCTTGAGCATGAACAGATCCCAACCGAACTTGCCGTATGGAATCAGCTTCAATCCCTTGATCATGAGGACGAGTCCGATCGGGATCAGCGGAATCAGGTACCAGTAGTTCACCGTCGCATTCGAGATGTCGATGAGGAGCTGGGTCATCGGCGGCAACTCGCTGCCGAAGTCGTCGAAGATCTTTTTGAACTGCGGCACGATCTTGATCATGATGAAGGCCAAGATGCCGACGGCGACCAGCACGACCACGATCGGATAGATGAGGGCGCCCTTGACCTTCCGCTTGAGGGCCTGGCTCCGCTCCATGAACTCGGCGAGACGTCGGAGAATCACTTCGAGCGCGCCGCCCGCCTCGCCGGCGCGAATCATGTTGCAATAGAGCCGGTCAAACGCCTTCGGGCTCTTGGAAAGCGCCTCGGAGAGCGTGGCGCCACCTTCGATCTCATCGCACACGTCGAGCAGGCTGTTTTTGAGCCGCCCGGGCTTCTGCATTTCCGCAAGGAGCTTCAGGCTGCGCAGGATCGGCAGGCCGGCATCTTGAAGGATCGAGAGCTGCCGCGTGAACATGCAGAGGTCTTTGGAGCTCACGCCGCCGAAGGCCATGCCGCGGCCCGGCTTGGCCTTCTTGGCACCGGAGACGGCTTTCGACCGGCTCGCCTTGAGCTTCGTGACCATGTAGCCCATGGAACGGATCGTTGCCTGGGCTTCGGCCTCGGTGGCGGCATCCACGGTGTCGCGGATTTCCTTGCCGGTCGAGGCGTCGATGGCTTCAAACTGGAACGTGGGCATCGCTGGTTCCTCAGGCTTCCAAAATGGTTTCGCGGATCACTTCCTCGGCCGTCGTCAGGCCATCAAACACGCTCTGCATCCCCGATTCACGGAGCGTGACCATCCCGTTGCGTCGGGCTGCCTCGCGGATGTCTTCCGTGGAGGCATTCCGCATGACGAGGTCACGGATCTCGTCGTTCATGATCAACAACTCAAAGAGACCCTTGCGGCCCTTGTACCCCGAGCGGTTGCATCGCTCGCAGCCCTTGCCGCGGAAAAACTTCTTCCCGACGATCTGGTCGGTCGTGAGTTCGAGGTCGGCCAAGACGTCGGCCGCGGGAACGATCTCCTCGCAACAGTTCGAGCAGATTCGGCGCACCAGCCGCTGGGCAAGGATCGCTTCGACCGTGGCCGTGATCAGAAACGGCGGCACGCCCATGTCGCGAAGGCGGGTGACCGTCGACGGCGCGTCATTGGTATGGAGCGTCGAGAACACCATGTGGCCGGTGAGCGATGCCTGCACGGCGATCTCCGCCGTTTCGACGTCGCGGATCTCGCCGACGAGGATCCGATCGGGATCTTGTCGCAGGATCGCCCGGAGGCACGCCGCGAACGTGTTGCCGATTTCGGCGTCGATCGGCACCTGCACGATGCCGTCGATGTCGTACTCCACGGGGTCTTCCGTGGTGATCAGCTTGTCTTCGACCTCGTTGAGCTCGGAGAGCGCGGAGTAGAGCGTGGTCGTCTTGCCGGAGCCGGTCGGCCCCGTGACCAGCACGATGCCGTTGGGCCGCTTGATGATCTCACGAAACTTCCGGAGCATCGCCGGCTCGAGCCCCACTTTCTCGAGGTCGAGCGACACCACGCCGCGGTCGAGCACACGCATGACGACGCTCTCGCCAAAGAGCGTCGGCAGCACGCTCACACGCAGGTCGACCGGGTGGCCGCCCACCGTCAACTCGATACGGCCGTCTTGCGGCAACCGGCGTTCGGCGATGTCGAGGTTCGCCATGACCTTGATGCGGGTGGTGATCGCGAAGGCCAAGTGCTTCGGCGGGGGGACCATCTCCTGAAGCACGCCGTCGGCCTTGAGCCGGATGCGAAACTCGTTCTCGAAAGGCTCGAAGTGGATGTCGCTGGCACCGTCACGGATGGCCAGCAAGAGCACCATGTTGAGGAGCTTCCGCACCGGGGCACTCTCGGCGAGGGCCTCCACGCTCGTGAGATCCGTGACTCCGTCACGCCCCGCCGCCGCGGCCGCGGCGGCCAACTCGTCGTCGTGTTCGAGGTCGTCGACGAGCGACTCGACGCTGTCGGAATCGCTCGAGTAATACTTCTCGATCGCCTTTTGAATCTCCACCTCGGTGGCGACGCAAACGTGGATGTCGTAGCCGAGGAGCGTGCGCAGTTCGTCGGCGATCTGGATCTTTTGCGGTTCGGCCGAGGCGATCGTGAGCCGGTTGTCGTCCAGATCGATCGGGATCACCCGGTAAAGCTGGGCCATCGGCTCGCTGATCGTCGAGAGCACATCCTTCGTGATAAGGCGGTCGTACATCGAGATGAACTCGGTGCCCCACTGCTCGGCGAGCGCTTCCCCGAGCTGCTCCTCGTTGTAGAAGCCAAGCGAGATCCCGATGCGACCGAGCAATTCCGATCGCGACGGCTGCTCTTCGAGCATCGTCTCGAGCTGAGCCTCGTCGATGAGGCCCAGGTCCATCAGGATTTGTCCGATCCGCTTGAGTGCCATCGTGATTCCGTGTCGTGATGATGCTGATCAGTTCAGTGATTCATTTCCCGGGCGGCCCGACGGGCGACCGTTTCTTCGTCGTCGAAGATGCCCTGCTTCGCGTTGATGATACGCTTTGCCAGGTCATCCACATTCTGCGCTTTGGCGAGCACCGCCTCCTCCGTGACCTTCCGCTCGTTCCAAAGGCGGAAGAGGTCGTCGTCGAGAAGCCGCATCCCCAGTTTCGCCCCGGTCTGAATGGCTGAATTGATTCGGAATGTTTTGTTTTCGCGAATCAGGTTGCCGATGCCGGGCGTCACCACGAGCACCTCGTAGGCCGCGCACCTGCCGCCACCGATCTTCGGCAGGAGCGTCTGCGACAAGACTCCGAGCAGTGCCGTCGAGAGCTGCGTGCGGATCTGCTCCTGCTGGTGCGACGGGAAGGCGTCGATGATGCGGTTCACCGTGCCCTGGGCACCCGTGGTGTGGAGCGTGCCGAACACGACGTGCCCCGTTTCCGCCGCCGAGATGGCCGCCTCGATCGTCTCGAGGTCGCGAAGCTCGCCGACGAGGATCACGTCGGGATCTTGGCGGAGCGCCCGGCGAAGCGCCTCGGAGAACGTCGGCACGTCGGAGCCGATCTCGCGCTGGTTCACCGTGCTCTTCTTGGAGTAGTGATAGAACTCGATCGGGTCTTCGATCGTGATGATGTGGTGGTCGAAGTTGTTGTTGATGTAGTCGATCAGGCCGGCAAGCGACGTACTCTTGCCTGACCCGGTCGGGCCGGTCACAAGGAAGAGCCCGCGGGGCCGCGTCACGAGCTTCTTGCACACCTCCGGCACGCCGAGTTGTTCGGGCGTCAGGAGCTTGTTTGGAATCTGGCGGAGCACCATCGCGACCGAGCCGCGCTGCTTGAACACGCTCACGCGAAAGCGGGCCAGATCCTTGAAGGCGAAGCCGAAGTCGGTGCCCCCCTTCTCCGCCAGTTCCGCCTGGCAGCGCTCGGGTGTGATCGACTTCATGAGGGCATTGGTGTCGTCGCCCGTGAGCACTTTCGTTTTCTGCGGCTTCATGCCACCGTCTTGGCGAAAGATGGGGGGCGAACCCACCGTGATATGGATGTCGCTCACGCCCCCCTTCACCGCGGCGGTGAGAAGCTTGTCGATTTGGATCGTGCCCTCGGCCGCCTTCGGCAGCTCGAGATCATCGTCGCCGACCGGTGCGGCCGCGGCCGCACCGTTGTCGTCGTGATGATCCATGTCGAGGCTGAGTGGATCATCCTCGTCATGCGATTGCGTACCCGAAGGGGGTCGCATCACGAGGATCGCCATGCCGTTGATGTCGAGCACCTGCCCCTGGCACGTGCCCAACGACGACTTGAACGTGAACGACTCGCGAAGACCGCCTGGTGGAACGACGGCTGAAATCAAGGCGTTGACTTCGTCGGGCGACAACGAACGGGACTTGAGGGGCCGAAGGTTGCCTTCCACCATGACCATCGGCGCGACGCCGCCAGCCAAGCGGATTTCCGTTCCTCCGTGGTCGAGCGTCACCTTCAGAAGTTTTTCGATGGGCTGAAGCGCAGCGCCCCCGTTCGCGGACATGGATGTCTCGCCTCCAAAATGTGCCCGAGCGTGCAACGCCACGACGACTGCCCCACCCGGCGCTCCTTCATTGTGCCTGGAAACGAGACCGTCGAACAGTTCCCACGATGGAATACGTGCATGGGCCCAACTGGAAAAAGGCCATGGACGGCTTTTTCCACGGGAAGCTGGGGGCACGGCGGCGCACGCAACGGCGACCACGGTGAAAAAACTTTCGGGCGACCGGACACGCCCCTGACAGATGCCGGCCGCACATGAAGTATGACGTGTGTCGGTCGGAAAGTCACGCGCGGCCGAGAAAAAATTCTGGCGGCGGCAAGGGGAGGCGAGCCGGCGGCATCCAAGCCCCGAGCGCGAGCGTGGGCACGCGGAATGAGCGACGCCGCCGTCACTCGGTCCGCTTCGAGACGCGGAAAATCTCGTCGAGCGTGGTGATTCCACGGAGCGCCTTGGAAATGCCGTCGTCAAACATGACCCGCATCCCTTGGCTGACGGCCGCTCGGCGGAGCTCCTGGGTCGCCGCCCCCTGAAACGCCATTTCGCGGATCTTGTTGGTCATGATCATGAGCTCGAAAATGCCGAGCCGCCCCTTATAGCCCGACTTTTGGCAGTTGCTGCAGCCGCGCCCCTTCATGAAGGTGGCTCCCTCGAGCATGTCGGGGGTGATGCCCGCCGCCTCGATCTGGGTGTCGAGCGGCTGATAGGGCTGTTTGCATTTGTTGCAGTTCACCCGCACAAGCCGCTGAGCGAGCACCGCGATCACGCTGGAGGCCACGAGGTACGCCGGCACGCCCATGTCGATCATGCGGGTGATGGCGCCAGGAGCGTCGTTCGTGTGGAGGGTGCTGAACACCAAGTGGCCCGTGAGCGAGGCCTGGATGCCCATCTGGGCCGTTTCCGTGTCGCGCATTTCGCCCACGAGGATCACGTTGGGGGCCTGCCGCAACATGGCTCGAATCACGCGAGCGAAGTCGAGGCCGATCTGGTGCCGAATCTCCACCTGGTTGATGCCGGCGAGGTAATACTCGACCGGATCTTCGGCGGTGATGATCTTCGTGTCTGGTCGGTTCAGCTCGTTCAAGCACGCGTAGAGCGTGGTCGTCTTGCCCGAGCCCGTGGGGCCCGTCACGAGGATGATGCCGTTGGGCCGCCGGATGAGATTCTTGAACTGGCGGAAGTCGGACTCCGCAAGGCCGAGCTGACGGATGCCGACGCGGATGTTGTCTTTGTCGAGAATCCGCATCACGACCGATTGACCGTGGTTCGTAGGGAGCACGCTCACACGCAAGTCGTAGTCCTTGCCGTCGGCGGTGAGCTTGATGCGGCCGTCTTGCGGTCGGCGCCGCTCGGCGATGTCGAGCTTCGACAAAATCTTGATGCGGGAAAGGATCGCGCCCAAGAGACGCCGGGGCGGGTTGTCACGCTCCACGAGCCGGCCGTCGATGCGATAGCGGATGCGAACGCGATCCTCAAAAGGCTCGATATGGATGTCGCTTGCCCGAAGTTGCACCGCCTCGGTGATGACGAGGTTGACGAGCTTGACGACCGGCGCGTCGGACTGCTCCTCCTCGTTGGCGGCGGTTTCCTGTTCGAGAGCCGTTTCGGTGAAGTCGATCGCGGTGTCGGTGAACTCTTGGAGCATGGAGTCGGCGCTCTCGCCGTCGGAGAGGCCGTAGTGGCGATTGATCGCCTCCACGATCTGTTCACGGGGCGCGATGGCCAACTCGATCTCACGGTTCAAGATGAACCGCAGCTTTTCCTGCGTATCGAGGTCGGTGGGATCGGTGGTCGCAATCCTGAGCGAACCGGTCGACTCGGAGAGTGGAAAGATCGTGTTCTCGCGGGCCACGCTTTCGGGCAGCAGACCGATGACCTCTTCCGGAACTTCAGTCGTGGCCAGGTTCACGAACTTGAGGCGGTAGGCCTTCGCGAGCGCCCGCATGACCTTCTCGCCGGGCGCGTAGCCCAAGCGCACGACCTCGTCATGAACCTTCTTCCCCGAGTTGCCCGCGATTCGCATGGCCTCGGCGAGTTGGTCGGCCGAAATAATGCCTTCGGAAACAAGAAGCGTGGTAAAGGCATCCATGATGGGCAGCGTGGGGAAAGGTGGTGTGGGCAGGGGATCAGGGTGTGGCTTCGAGAAACGTATCGGCGTGTTCGTAGCTTGGGGCACACATGCAGAGAAAGACGAGCTCGTCGGTGCCGGTATTGAGGATCGTGTGACGCTCGCCCGGGGGAATGGCGATTGCATCGCCGGGGCCGACGGGTCGGGTTTCGGCGCCGAGCGTCATGCTCCCGCTGCCGGAGAGGATGTAGTAGATCTCCTCGGCGACGGCGTGGTGATGGGGGATCGTGGCCCGGCCCGGGGGCAACCTGGCCTCGGCGAGGCTCTGGTTGCGAACGGATGAGTTGCGGTAGGCCATCAACTCACGGATCGTCGAACCATCGACCGTGGTGAACGGCGTCGTATCCCGATGATTGATGACGTCCATAGGGTGCCCCGCCCGCTGCAATTCCAGAAACCAACATCATACCAGACCGCGGTGGAGGTGGAGCACGGCCGGAGGCACGGCCCGGCTCTCCCAGGCATCGGGCAGCGGAAGCGAGGAGGCGTCGAAGCTCGTGTCTGATTCGACAATGACGGTACTGCCCGCTGGGGCAGCGGCCAGGGTGGCGGCAATGAGGGCCATGAGGTCGCCTTCACGTTCGGCAAACATCGACCAGGGGGGCGACACGAAGACCACCCAAGGGGCATCCGTCGGCAATTGAGGCCACCGTTTCGCCCAGTTCAGCACGTCGCCGGGCCGGATGTCGCAGCGGTCGACGACGTCGAGTTCACGGGCCGACGCTCGTAGGGTGTCTGCGGTCGGAAAATGCCGCTCACAGAACACCACACGTGCGGCCCCCCGGCTCAGGGCTTCAAAGCCGATCGCGCCGGTGCCTGCGAAGAGATCCACAGCCAGGGCCCCTTTGACGCGCGACCCGAGCAGGTCAAAAAGCGTCTCTCGGACCCTGTCTTTCATGGGCCGCGTGGGCCCTCCTGGACGGTGGGCGAGGCGACGGCCGCGCATGGTCCCGCCGATGATCCGCGGCGGCTGGGAAGCTTCAGGCTCTGGGGCTCGGGGTGGGCGGGGCATCGTGGTATCGTACTCGCTAAATACCTTGGAGATGGTTCGCATGCTTTGGCTTCGGAAATGGATTTCAGCCTGTGTGCTCGGCCTGGCGAGCGTGGGTGTCGACGTGCTCCCCAATGCGGACGCCGCGGGGCCAACCGATGCCAGGGCCCAGTTCGACGAAGCCTTCGGCCGCCTCAAAAAGCTCATGGCCGACCTGACCGTGCTGCAGGCCCAATACCAGCAGCCCCAGGCCGACAAGCCAGCGCTCGAGGCGAAGTTCAACGCGGTGAAGCAAGAGGCCCAGGCAGCGGGCGATCGCCTCGAGGCTGCGGCCGTAGACCTGCTAGCCATCGACCCGAAGAACCAGGATGCCCTCCAAATAACAAAAGCGGTGGCAGCCGGGTCGCTCGAGACAGACGACCCCGAAAAGGCCCTTGCGATCGCCTCCCGGGTCGCTGCGGCGGACGCCGCAGATGCGGAGATCTCGCTCATGGCGGCGTCGGCGGCCATGTTGCTCTCGAAGCTCGATGCCGTGGAAGCGTGGCTCGCGAAGGCGAAAGCCGGGGGTGCCCCATCGGATGCGATGGCGGGCATCGAACAGGCCCTGGCCCGCGAGCGGCCGAAAATCGAGGCCGAGATGGCCAAGCGAAAGGCCGAGGCCGAGGCCGACGACCTGCCACGCGTCAAACTCGACACGACGGCCGGCGACATCGTGGTGGAGCTCTTTGAGAATGAGGCCCCGAACGCCGTCGCGAACTTCATCAGCCTCGTCGAAAAGGGCTTTTACGACGGCACGCCATTTCACCGAGTGATCGGAGGCTTCATGGCCCAGGGGGGCGACCCGACTGGAACGGGCACGGGCGGGCCGGGGCACACAATTGCCTGCGAGTGCGAGGAGCCGGGGGCGCGCATGCACTTTCGCGGGAGCCTGTCGATGGCCCATGCTGGAAAAGACACCGGCGGTTCACAATTTTTCCTGACGTTTCGGCCGACTGAGCATCTCGATGGCAAGCACACCGTTTTCGGCCGTGTCCTTTCGGGCGACGACGTGCTTTCCAAGCTTGCCCGCACGCAGGACGCCGAAGGACGCCCTGTTCCCGGCGTACAACCGGATAAAATTCAAAAGGCCGAGGTGCTCAGGAAGCGCGACCACGCGTACGTGCCGCAAACGCTCCCTGATCCTCGGAAGCGACCGTAGCCCTTCAAGGTCGGTCACTGAGTGACCGGGCCACCGTAGCCATGCGACTCCGACACCAGCCCGCTTGGATGCTCCTGACCGCCGCAACGATGCTCGCTGCCGCGTGTGACGCCGCCCTGCCGCTGGAGCGCGGCCCCACGAAGGAGTCTCGCGTGACCGCCCCGGTGCCTCCGAAAAACCCCGCTCTGCTTGGCCGAGTGCCCGACGAAGAACTTCCGAAGACGGAGGTCGAATGGCGCAAACGGCTCACGCCGCAGCAATTTCATGTGGCGCGGCAGAAGGGAACCGACCGCGCCTTCACGGGTGAATACACCGACACGGAAACTCCCGGCACGTATCGCTGCATCTGCTGCGGTGAGCCTCTCTTTGCGTCTGGCGAGAAGTTCCATAGCGGCTGTGGCTGGCCGAGTTTCACCGCGCCGATCGACGGCGTGAAGGGCAACACGATTGCCGAACACGCCGATCGTTCGCTGGGCATGATCCGCACGGAGGTGACCTGCCGACGCTGCGGCGCCCATCTCGGCCACGTGTTCAATGATGGACCGCCGCCGACCGGCCTGCGCTACTGCATCAACTCCTCGAGCATCACACTCGACCCCCAGAAGCCCGAGCCGCCAATGCCGTCGTCGCCGCAGAAGTGACCTTACCGGACCGTCGGAACGCCCCGGGATTGGTCCCAACCCCGGCAGGGGGTTAAATTGCGGCCCGCATGAGTCAGCAAAAACGCATCGGCGTCATGATGGATCTCGACAAGCCGCACAAGCGGCATGTGGCGGTGTTCGCCGGCATCCACGATTACGCCCGCGAACACCACGACTGGAAGCTCGTGGTCGACGAATGGGCCGACTTCGCGCTGCCCGCCAAGCGCAGTCACAAGCACCCTGCGCCGTACGATGGCATCATCGGACGTATGTCGGTGCTCGGGGCAAAACGTGCCAAGCGGCTCGATTTGCCGGCAGTCAACCTGTGGCTTTCATCCCCCGCCAAGGGCCTGCACGGGGTGTTTCCGGACTTCGCCAAAAGTGGCGATCTGGTGGCCGATCACCTCGTCAGCCGTGGCTTTCGCTACCTCGCCGCCATCACTCAATCGGACGATGCGGCCTCGTTTCAACAGGCGGCGGCCATGGAGCAATGGGCCAAGCGCGGAGAGTGCGACGGATGGCTCGGCACCGTCTCGATCGCCCCGCCGGAAGGCCCCGAGGAATGGCGGAACGTCGTCAAGACGCTCAACCGGTGGATGGATGACTGGATTCTCCCGACCGGTCTTCTCGTTCGCGAACCGGGAATTGCACGCCTCGTGATCGAGATGGCCAAGGACCGAGGTTGGAGCGTGCCGCAGCAGTTGGCGATCGTCTGCTCGACCAATGAACCCGGCCAGTGCGAGCGCCCCGAGCCTGCGCTCACGGCCGTCGAAATGCCGTACGAAGAATGTGGCTACGAAGCGGCGAAGCTGCTCGATCGCCTCATTGACTCCAAGCGGGAAGGCGGGCGTCCATTCCATGCCCCTGAACCAATCCTGCTCGCCCCGATCGGCCTCGTCACACGGCACTCGACCGATTTCTTCGCCGTCAACGATTCCCTCGTGCAGCAAGCAATGCGGTATATCGCCGCGAACCTCGCCAAGCCGCTTTCGCCTGTCAGCGTCGCCAAGCAGATGAAGGTGTCACGGCGAACCCTCGACATGCGGTTTCTGGCAGCACTTGGCGTGACGGTGAGTGCCGAAATTTCCCGGCTTCGAATCGAACGCGTCAAGCGCGAACTGGCCGCCCCCGGAAACCCAAAGGTGATCGACATCGCGGCCCAGGCTGGCTTCTCAAGCACGCGAACGCTCAACGATCTCTTCTTGAAGGCCGTGGGCATGACACCGCTCGAGTATCGCAGGGCGCAGCAGCGGCATGCGTAAGCGTGGGCACACGCCTGCCGGTGGCCGTGCGGCGGCGGCGGATCAGCAGTCCCGCGACTCCGCCGGCAGCCAGCAGGGCGACCATCGGTGGCTCCGGGACCGCGACGATGTTCACGAAGTTGGCGTGGACATACTCGCCATTGAAATTGGCTCCGCCCGTCGAATCGTCGTAGTCGAGTTGCCAGGTGTTGAGCCCGACGGTGAACGTGCCGCCGTCGGCGATGGCGTTGCCATCGACCGTGAAAAGGCCAGCGTCCCAGGTGCCTGAATAATTGAAGAGCGTGAAGGTCGTGCCTTCCGTGACGGCCACCGGCGACGACGCCAGATCCACAAGGTTCAACGTCACGTTGCCCGTGAGCGAGAGATTGCCCGACACGAGTTGCAGATCGGCCCCGACACTCGGCAAAACGCTCGAATTGATTTCGTAGAGCAACGACGCATTGTTCTCGAACGAGACGGCGCCGCTCGCCAGCGATGCGATGCTTGCACCAGGCGCGAGCGTGGCCCCACCTTGGAGCGTGACGGTCCCGGCGATCGAGCCCGTACCGCCAAGCGTGGCTCCCGCATTGACGATCACGTTTCCCGAACCAGTGCCAGAGCCAGTCGTGTTGTTCACGAGCAGCCTGCCGGCCGTCACGGTCGTATCGCCACCGTAGAGGTTCGCCCCACCGAGCACCACCGTTCCTTCGCGGACACCGAGTTCGTTGACGACCACACCGGCATCGGAGCCGACAAACTGCTCGTCAAGGACGCCGTTGACGACGAACGTGCTGAAGGTGCGTGCGGCCAGGCGGCTCGTGCCGCCGTTGCCCAAGAGAACGCTGCGGTTGCCGCTGACCGTGACCGTACCGTTCAGGCTCGACTGCCCCGACGCAAGCATCGCTCCGTCGCCGATGAACACGGAGGTACCCCCCGCACCGAGGCTGCCGTCGCCCATGACGCCGAGCACGCCCGACAGGACGTCGGTGCCACCAGCGTAGGTGTTGGTCGTGCCTTCGATATCGATGAAGTGCGACGATGAGCCGGACGCTACGAGTTTGCCCGAACCGGTCACTTGCGGGTTCACGATGATCGTCCCGTTGTTTGTCACGAACGTGGCCGAGGTGCCGGTCAGCGCAATGCCCTTGTTCGCGTTGATGTTGATCGAGCCGGTGCTCACCAGTGTGGCACCATCCTGCATCACGATCCGGCCGGTGACGGGCGATGCCGGTGCGGTGCCCAGCCAGTCGGCGATCGAGGTGATCACCACGTTCGGTTCGATCGTCTGCGACCCGTTGGTGTGGGCGTTCTCGAGCGTGAGCGTGCGATTCGCCGCGAACACCACGTCGGCCGTGGTACCGTTGCCCACAATAAGGTTCCCATATGTCCCCAGCACGACCGTCGCTCCGCCGAGGTTCGTGATGTCCTCGGCATCGAGGGTGGCATAGTCGGCAACCGTGACTCGGACCGATGGTCCGAGGACGCTCGTGCCCGCCACACGGAACGTGCCGGCACTGATCGTCGAGTTGCCGGAGAACGCGCCCGACGCGAGAGCGGTGACGCGGAGCATGCCGCCTCCGGTCTTGTCGAACGTGAATCCACTTCCATACATGGGCCCGACGAAATTGAGGGCCTCATCCAAGACGTTGAACGTGATGTTGGACGTGAGGGTCGTGGCTCCCGCACCCAGCGAAAGGTTGTAGCCTCCCGTGCCGAGGTAGGTCAGCGACGAGCCAAGTGTCTTGGTCATCGACGTGTTCGCGATGGCGATGAGCCCGGCGGTGGGATTGTCGAGCGTGACACCCGAGCCGAGCGTGAGCGACGTGGCATTCATGAACGCAGTGGCACTCGTGACGGCGAGCGTGCCCTGATCGATCACGATTCCACCGCTGTGAGCGCCCGTGCCCGAGAGGGTCAGCGTGCCCGTACCATACTTGGTCAGCGTACCCGTACCAAGCGACGACATGGGGCTGCTGACCACGGTGTTCCCAGGGCCGTCGAGCACCAAATTGCCGTCGGGTCGGAGCGTGCCGTTGAAGGTGAGAGTGGTGCCGGCCGCGACATTGATCCGTCCCGTGCCGCCGGCGACGGCGGTGAAGGATTTGTTGCTGGTCGTGGTGCCGCCGGTGTAGCTGAGCGTGCCGGTGGTGCCCGAGCCGCCGAGTTGGACAGCCAGCGAACTGTTGCCGAGCGGTCCGACGGTGTTGGCGTTGTTGAGCGTGGCTACCTGCAGCGTGCCCTGAGTGACCGCCAGCGTGCCGGAGAATGTGTTGGAGCCGTTCAAGATCAGCGTGCCGGTGCCGACCTGCGACACGCCCCCTGCACCACCGATCACGCTGCTAAAATCGGTTCCCTGAGTGACCGTATTGCTGCGATTGAAGGCAAGCGTGCCATTCGTGGTGATCGCACTCGATGTCGAAAGCGAGCCTGTGGTGCCACCTGCCCCGACCTGAAGTGTGCCGGCACTGATCGTGGTGGCGCCGGTGAAGGTATTGGCACCGCTCAGTGCGATCGTGCCGGTGCCGACCTTCGTGAGGGAGGTCGTGCCGCTGCCGTTCTGGATGACGCCCTGGTAGTTGCCACCGGTCCCGTTGCCGGTGCCGATGGTGAGCGTTCGGTTCGTCGTCGCATTGCTCGTGATCGTGCCGCCAGCGCCGGTCAGGTTGCCGACGGCGATGCTCACGCCATTCAGGTCGAGCGTGCCAGCGTTCACGGCGAGCCCGTTGGCACTGTTCCCGAGAGCGACCGTATTCCCGATGCGAATCGTGCCGGCAGACAGCGTCGTGGTCCCGTTGTACGTGCTGGTCCCCGAAATCGACAGCGTGCCATTGCCGGTTTTGACAATACCCCGGGTCCCAGCGATACCGTTGTTGACCGGAATAAAGAACGTGCGGCCGCTCTCGACGACGTTGATGGTCGGGGTCCCGGTTCCGACATTGAGCGTCAGTTGTCCGCCATTGTTGCCGTCAAACGAGTAGTCCGAGAACGTCGCACTGAGGGTGACGTTCCCGGCGTTCTTGTTGCCATTCAACGAAATAGTGACGAGTCCTCCGCCGGCCGGATAGTTGTTCGAGAAGAGCAAATTCTCGCCATTGGGCTGCCCGCTCGGGGACCAATTTGGGTTCGAGTTCCACTGACCGCTCGTGCCGCCGACCCATGTCTTTTGGGCAAACGCGGGCGTGGCGGCGATCCAAGGGACGAGCGCCAACGCAGCGATCGTGCACAGCCGACGAATCCGAGGTAGGGCGACTTCAAACATGGAACGAGGCCTTGGGCAAGGAGGGGTCGCGATGTCCTATCGCGATGCCCAGGCCTAGATGCACCTTCCATGCCAAAGTCAGCGCCGCCTTCGAGTTGCCCAAATTCTCCGAGAGAAACGCGCGGTTTCACGTTCGGTTCATGCAGCCCTCCTCAGATTGAGAAGGTGTTTCTCAGTTTGAGAAGCGCCCGCTGGGGCGATTCGCTCCAGGGCCGGCAGGCCCCGGGACCTCAGCGAGCGAATCTCACTGAGCCGACGAGACGGTCTGCATCTCACGGATGAATTCGTCGGCCAGTTCCCGGATCAACTCCTGGTTCTGGCCTTCGTGGATCGCGTCTTCGAGGAGCCCCGCGGTCTCGGAAAGTGCCGGGTAGCCATACATCCCTGCCGCACCGCGGGTTTGATGGGCGAACACGCTGAGGGCCACGTGGTCGCGAGCAGCCACCGCCTCGTTCACGGCGGTGATCGTCGTGCGAAGCCCTTCGACGTATTCGCGTCGAAGCGTCGCCAATTCATCATCGGTGTCACGTGGGCAGGCCATACTTTTTCACCTTCCGATAGACCGTTGCCTGCCCGAGACCGAGCGCTTCGGCTGCCTTTCCGACGTGACCACCCGCGTTGGTGAGTGCCCGCATGATGGCGGCCTTTTCGATGCGCTCCATCTCGGTCAAACCAGCATCCTCCGGCGACGCTGGCGGAACCATCACAACGGAAGCCAGCGCCGGTTCAACGCATTCAAACGACACGTCTGAGGCGTGAATGACCGGCCCGGAGCTGAGCACGGCGAGGCGTTCGATCGCGTTCTCGAGTTCCCGAATGTTTCCGGGCCAATCATGCCGGATGAGAGACTCGATCGCATCGGGCCCGAGCGCCAACGCGGGGCGCCCACTCCGCTCGGCAAACCGTGCCAGAAAATGGTTCGCCAGCAGCGGGATGTCGTCTTTCCGCTCGCGCAACGTAGGCACCACGATCGGCAACACATTGAGCCGATAATACAGATCCTCTCGCATGCGTGACGCCCGCACGAGTTCGAGCGGGTTGCGGTTGGTCGCGGCGATCACCCGCACGTCGACCGATACCAGACTGATCTGCCCGACCCGCTGAAACGAGCGTTCCTGCAAAAACCGCAGCAGTTTGGCCTGGAGATCCACCTCCAACTCGCCGATTTCGTCGAGAAAGAGCGAACCGCCGTCGGCCGCTTCACAGCACCCATGCTGGAGCCGTTCCGCGCCGGTAAAGGCCCCTTTGACGTGGCCGAACAGCGTGCTCTCCATGAGCTCCCGTGGAACCGCCGCGATGTTGATGGCAATGAAGGGGCCGTCTCGGCGACGGCTCTGGTCGTGGATCGCGCGGGCGACGAGCTCCTTGCCCGTGCCGCTCTCACCCAGAACCAACACGGTGGAATCGGAGTCGGCAGCCCGCTTGATGCGCTCGCGAAGCCTGTGAACCGGCTCGCTCTCCCCCAGGATCGGCCTCGCGCCGGAGGTCCGCATCGCCACGCGGGCGCGTGCGGCCGCCGTCTCGACAGCGTCGGCGACCACACTCCGCAGGCGTTCAAGGTCGACGGGCTTCGTGAGGTAGTCGAGTGCACCGAACCTCATGGCCGAGATCGCGTTGTCGATCGACCCGAACGCGGTCAACATGACCACTTGGACCGCCGGATGGTTCGCCTGAACCTGCCTCAAAATTTCCACGCCATCGTGATCCCCGAAATGAACATCGAGCAGCAGGACGGCCGGGGGACCCTCCGCCAACTGTTCCAGGAGCGCTCCCTTGTCGCTGGCCACCCGCACCGGGTACGACCAGGAGTGCAGGTGGTACTCCATGACCCGGAGAAATTGCAGGTCATCATCGGCGATGAGAACGGTGACGGCTGAGGGCTTGGACATATGGCGTCGACATTCTAACGGTGTCCTTCGTTCGGCCCCAGCGTCCGGTCACCTAGACTGGAGGCCATGCCAATTCAGATCAGGGACAAGTCTGCACCGCTGCCGCAGGCCGGCCCAATCGCGTACTCGCGCGATTGGCGGCTGCGCCTCGTTGTCGCAGCGATCGGCGTGACCGGCATCGGACTCTCGATCGTTGCCGCCGTCGTGACGCACCGTGCGATCACCAAGGAGGCACAACGACAATTCGACGCGCTGTGCCAATCGGTTTTCAACCAGACCGTCGACCGCATCAATCGCATCGGGCGCGGCTTGAATGGCGCCCGCAGTTTGTTTGCCACAGGCATCGCGATCGATCGGGCCATATTCAAGGCCTACGTCGAGGCTCGGGATTTTCAAGGTGAGTTTCCCGGGGCGATGGGAATGGGTTTGATCGAGCGGGTCGCACGCGAAGACCTCGACTCGTTCATCCGCAAGACCCGTGCCGACGGCGAGCCCACGTTTGGGGTTCAACCGCTCGAACTCGATGAAGTTCTGAGCGAGCCACACCGGCTCACCTATCCGATCAAATACATCTTCCCATTGGAGCCCAATCGCCCGGCGCTGGGGACTGACCTGGGAAGCGAGGGGGGGCGGCGGCGTGCGATCGAGAGGGCCATCGATTCGGGGCAGCCGACGATCACCCGGCGGATCGAACTGCTTCAGGCCCGCGGTCGGGCCGGATTCCTCTACTTCTTGCCGGTCTACCGAGTCGGCACGCACCCTCGGTCTCCCGAGGAACGCCGACGCGACTTGCTCGGGTTGGTGTATTCGCCGGTTGTCTTGGACTTGGCCCTCGTCGATCTGCTCCCGGAGCGAGCGCCGTTCGACGTTCGATTGACCGATCGCATGGCTTCGACCGGCAACATCCTCCTGGACTTGGTCTCCGACCACGTCCAGGAGGATGGCCAGTTGCCCCCAGGGCGATTTCGCTACGTAAACGAAGCCGTGGTTGGTGGCCGATCATGGCTCGCAGAGTTTCAGTCGAACCATCACTTCGACTATGGTTCGCAATTCCTCGTGCCACCCATGATCGGGGCAGGGGGAACGGCGCTCACGGCGCTGGTGTGCGGCTTGCTCCTGGTCGTGGGTGGCCGCCGCGACCGCGCGATTGCCCTGGCGGAGCAAATGACCGCCGAGCTTCGAGCCAGCGAGCGAAAAGCCCGCGCAGTGTTCGACCAAACCTTTCAATTCATCGGACTGCTCGATCGTGACGGGCGAATCATCGAAGCCAACCAGGCCGCGCTCGGTTTTGCAGGCGTTCGGGCGGAGGCGGTGATCGGAAAGTACTTTCCGGATACGCCGTGGTGGAGCCACTCACCGGAGATCCAGGAGCAGGTTCGCCGAGCGATCGCGGCGGCGCTGAGGGGTGAATTGGTGCGTTTCGAAACGACGCACCCAGGTGCCGACGGCAAGCTCCATTATGTCGACTTCTCACTGAAGCCCGTGGTTGACGACAAGGGAAAGGTGATGTGGCTCCTGCCAGAGGGACGCGATATCTCGGACATCAAGAAAATTCAGGAAGCCTACAAGGCCGCCAAGGAAGCCGCGGAGTCGGCGAGCCGCTTCAAGAGCGAGTTCATTGCCAACATGAGCCACGAGATCCGCACACCGATGACCGCTATCCTGGGGTTTGCAGACCTGCTGCCGCAGATGATTTCTGGCGAGTCGGCGGAAGTTGTCGACTGTGTCAACGTCATCCGGCGGAACGGCGATCATTTGATGGGGCTCATCAACGACATTCTCGATCTTTCAAAGATCGAGGCTGGCGAGATGACGGTGGAACGGATCGCCGTCGATCCGCGCCAGATCCTCATGGAGGTCGAGTCGTTGATGGGAAGTCGAGCACGCGACCGGGGGCTCGAACTCGACGTTGAGATCGCCACCGACATCCCGGCCTTGATCCGGAGCGATCCGGTCAAGATCAAGCAGATCTTGATCAACCTTGTGGCCAATGCGGTGAAGTTTACAGAGCGAGGAGCGGTGACAATTCGGGCCGGGTATGTGCCCGATTCACCGTACGGCCCGGCCCTCACGCTGGCCGTTTCCGACACCGGCATCGGGATCCTGCCGGAGCACATGCCGCGACTTTTCGAGGCGTTTCAGCAGGCCGACGGCACGATCACGCGAAAGTTTGGAGGCACCGGGCTCGGCCTTCGTATTTCCCGGGCCCTTGCGAAGTTGCTCGGGGGCGAGATCACGGTCACGAGCGAGCCCGGGAAAGGCAGTACGTTCACGGTCTCGATCGCGACGGGGGACATTGAGCATGTTCCGATGATCCCGCGGGATGCCCTGCGGAAGACCAAAGAGAGCCTCTCTGATGCCGACGAACGCGAAGCAGGTCCGCGTCGACTCCAGGGCATCCGCATCGTTCTGGCGGAAGACTCGCTCCCGATTCAGAAACTCATCGCCTACCACCTGTCTCGGGCGGGCGCGGATGTGCGAGTGTTTGCCAATGGCCTCGCGGCCCTACGATCGCTTTCCATCGAGGACGACGCCGAAGCTCGCCTCGCCGATCCCCTTCCTTGCGACCTTCTTATCACCGACATCCAGATGCCGGAAATGGATGGCTACACGCTGGCCCGCACGCTGAGATCCAAAGGGGCCACGCTCCCGATCATTGGCCTCACGGCCCACGCCACGCCGGAAGATGCTGCCGCGTGCATCGAGGCCGGCTGCGATCGTTACGCCACGAAGCCCATCGACCCGGTGGCCTTGATCACGCTCTGTAGCCAGAGCGTGTCAGGTCTCTCGCTTGCCGGGCTCGGCGCACGACAGCCGTGACGCCCGCGAGGCCGAGCCCGGCGAGCGCGAGTGTGGCCGGTTCGGGCACGGCGATGAATTGGAGCGTGGAGCCGTTGATGGCAAAGGTGCCCGCGTTGCTACCGGCGTAGTTCGTGTAGCTGAAATCGGTCTCGGTGAAGGTTGTGTTCCCGGTCCACGTGACGAGGTCAAACGTTCCCGCGGCGGTGCTGCCTGCGAAGTCGAACACGAAGTCGGTGCCCCCGGAGCCTGAGCCGATGAGGAAGTCGCCGCTCGTGATGGCAAGGAGGTCAGCAGAGTCGCCTGCATCGAGCTCAAACACCCACGGCGTCGCCGCGGAGCCGTTCCAAGTGACGTTACCGCCGACAGTAAGCACACCGATGCTGTTGCCGGGCGCGATCGATCCGTTGATCGTCAGGTTTTGATTGATCGTGCCATTGCCGCTGATCGTACCGCTGGTGATCGTGAGGGGAGCCGTGAGCGCGACCGACGAGCTGTAGTTGAGCGTACCGCCGTTGAGCGTGATGCCGGACGTATCGTTGATCGAACCGGAACCAGTGACGGCCAGAACACCACCGTTGATGGTCGTCGCTCCGGTGTAGGTGTTCGTTGCATTGAGCGCCCAGAGGCTGGCGTCGTTTTGCTTGACGACAGAGACGACAGCATTCCCGGCGATCGGGGCGATGTCTTGGATGACGCCCTGAATCTCGTTGAAGCCGCCAGCGTACGTGCCGCCCAATTGCAAAGACCGGTTGGCGACCACGACTTCATTCGTAGGGACAAACGTCGAGGCAGTGAAGGTCAGCGCGCCAGTGCCGTTGTTGAGAATTCGACCAGCGCCGGTATTCCCAGTCCCGGCGGTGTAGTCGTTGATTTGGAGCGGCCGGTTCGTGCTGTCCCCAGCACCAACGTAGCTGAGGGTGCCCGTTGCAGTGAAGTAGCCCAATTGCAGCGTGCTGCCGGCTCCGATGGAACTGGCGGTTCCAATGTCCTTGAGTGAGCCGACGACCAGCGTGCCGTTATCGACGGTCGTCTTGCCCGTATAGGTATTGTCCGCCCCGAGGATCCAAGTGCCGGCCTCGGTCTTCCTGACTTGGGTGGCTCCTGAACCGTTGGAGCTGTTGCCAATGACGCCGGAAAACGTGTTGTTTCCCGTGTTGACGCCGGTCAGATAGAGGATTCGCCCGTTATTGCCGGTCAAGACCGAAAGATCCTGGGCAAAACTCATCGTCACAGACGCATTCGTCGAGTCGTTGTCCAATCTCGCATTGCTCGTCATCTCGAGCTGGCGATTTGCAAAGTTCATGGAAACGCCGCCGTTGTTCAGCCGAAACAGCGCATCATTGATGATGATCTTCTGGTTGCTGTCGGCGAGGCTCATGAAGCCGGCGCGTTGCCCGCCGTCCGCAGTGCCTCCGCCCGCCAAGGTCAGTTCCCCGGCAAAGGTGTTGCTCGTGCTGTTGAAGTTTTTCTCGGTGTTGCCGCCATTTTGAATGACGAGCTTGGCTGAACTGTTGCCTGTCAGGGCACCTGTCGTCGTGAAATTGTAGTAGAAGGTAGAGCCACCAATGCTGGCGGTTACACCATCATTGATGGCGAAGCTGGTGGACGCCGTACCAGGAGCGTTGTAGACCTTCGTGAAGGTGGAATTCCCAGTAAATACGAGATTCGCGGAACCCAGCGATTCGAAGCGGGCGTACAGGGTTCCTTCTTGGACGTTGATGGTGCCATTGAGACCGCTGGTGGTCGCCTCGAGACCCAACCATCCACTGCCGGTTTTCGTGAAACCATCGCTTCCCGCCAAAGCGGAGGTGATCGCCGGATCGTTCGAGTTTGAGGAACCGACATTGGAGTGGATCATCGCTCCGGACGCGAGCGTGATGGTGCCGCCGGTGATCGCATAGTTGGCAGTCGTGAACTGCAAGCCGCCGACGTTGACATCTTCGCCCAACGTCACCGTCCCGACGGTCCCGCCGAAGATGGCGGTGTCGTTGTTGCTGTTGTTCCACGCATCGTCGTACGGACCTTCCGCGACATTCCCCCAACGCGTAAGCACGGTGTCCCAGGTTCCGCTACCACCCTGCGAGGCGCCGTCGCCGGACCAATAGAGATCAGCGGCGCGAGCGGGGCCGGAGAAGGTGAGACCGAGGCCGAACGTGGCGGCAACCAGCCAGGCGGAGCGGCAACAATGAAGCATGACACACCTTTCGGTAACGCAAGAACGTCTTGGCTCAGGAAATGCAAAAACCGCTGCAAAACGCGATATTTCTTGCCCCCGTTGGACAAACACCTTCTGAATCGTAATCACATACGAACAAAATCGCAAGTCACAAAATAGATATGTCTAGAAACTACTTAGCGGATTATAGAAACCACGGCCCCTGGCATGGCCGGCAGGACGCGAGGCCGAATCCCGGGCGTCGGGGGTCGCGGAAACCCGACAAAAACAACGCACCCCGGCAAACGCGGTCCGGCCATGGCGTGGCTGGACTCCTGGGCCGCAAGCGCTGCTACACTGCGGGGTTTTCCGGGAGGCCGGCGTCGGCTCCCCGGCTCCGCCCGCGCCAGGATTTTCAAGACCCGTGCCCAGCCAGCCAGCCGTCACCAGGGCCCAGCAAAAAGCGATCCAGAAGGCCGACACCCTCATCGAGGCCCTCGGCTGGATCCGCAAGTTTCGCGACACCACCACCGTCATCAAGCTCGGCGGTAGCGTGCTCGAACATCCCGACTCCCTCCGGCACCTCCTGCTCGACATCGTCTTCATGACCACGCTCGGCATGCGGGTGGTCGTCGTCCATGGTGGCGGCAAGGCGATCAGCAAGGCGATGGACGACGCCGGAATCGTGCCGAGGTGGGTGCAAGGACGGCGCTACACCGACGAGGCCACGCTGGCGATCGTCGAGAAGGTGCTCGCCACCGAGCTCAATCACGAGCTCGTCAACCGACTCGAAGAGTTCGGGGGCCGGGCGATGTCGCTCAACTTCCTTTCCACGAACGTGCTCTTTGGCGAACGCCTCACGCTCGAAGGCCCCGATGGCGAGCCGCTCGACCTGGGGCACGTCGGCGAGGTGACTCACGTCGACCGCCTCACGATCGACAACCTCGCCTACGCCGGCCAGGTGCCGGTGATCCCCTCGATGGCGGTCGGCCCGGATGGCCACAAGCTCAACGTGAACGCCGACACGGCCGCCACCGCCGTCGCCGCTGCGATCGGGGCCGACAAGCTCGTCGTGCTCTCTGACGTGCCGGGCGTGTTGCTCGACATCAACGACCCCGAAAGCCTGATTCACTCGCTCTCCGCCAGCGAGGCCCGCCGGCTCATCGCCGAGGGCACGATCGCTGCGGGAATGATTCCGAAGATCGAAGGCTGCCTCGACACGCTCGCCCGAGGCGTGGGCAAGGTTCACATCATCGACGGGCGGCTGCGTCATTCGCTCCTGCTCGAGATCTACACCACGAGCGGCGTTGGCACGGAGATCGTTCGCGACGCCCCGAAACCCGTGAGCCCACCCGTCGCCACCGCCTCTGCGAGCTGAGCCATGTCAACCCAGTCGATCATCAACACATTCGAGCGCTATGTCGTTCCCAACTATCGGCGAAGCCCGGTGGCCCTGGTGCGTGGCGAGGGCTCGCGGATCTGGGACGCCGAAGGCAACGAATACCTCGACCTTTTTCCTGGCTGGGGCTGCAACCTGCTCGGTCACTGCCCGCCGCATGTCGTGAAGGCGGTTCAGGAACAGGTCGCCAAACTCATTCATGTGCCCAACACGTGGTACATCGAACCGCAGGGTGAGTGGGCAAAACTGCTCTCGGAACGGTCGTTCGGCGGGCAGGCCTTTTTCTGCAACTCCGGCACCGAGGCCAACGAAGCGGCCATCAAGCTCGTACGACTGCGAACGAATGGCGAGAAGTACAAGATCATCACGTTCCAGGGAGGATTTCACGGCCGAACGTTCGGCAGCCTCACGGCCACCGCCCAGCCGAAGTATCACGAAGGTCTCGGGCCGATGGTCGCGGGCTTTCAGTACGCTCCGCACGGCGACCTTGCCGCCGTCGAAAAACTCGTCGACGACAAGACCGGCGGCATCATGGTGGAACCGATTCTCGGCGAAGGGGGCGTGGTGCCCGCGCCGGCCGGCTTCCTCCAGGGCCTCCGAAGAATCTGCGACGAGCGCGATCTGCTGCTCGTGTTCGACGAGGTGCAGTGTGGCTGTGGCCGAACGGGCAAGTGGTTCGGCTACCAGAATTTCGACGTCGTGCCCGACGTGATGACGCTGGCGAAAAGCCTCTGTGCCGGCATCGCCGGTGGGGCGATGCTCACGACACCAGAGTTGGCCAAGCACCTGCGGCCGGGCATGCACGCATCGACCTTCGGTGGCAATCCGATCGCGTCGGCGGCTGGCATCGCCGCAATCAAGATGATCGAGGAGGAAGGGCTTCTCGCCCATGTCGACAAGGTGGCGGCCTTGTTTCGCGAGCGGCTCATGGGGTTGGCCAAGGAATGCGACGCGGTCGTCGACGTGCGTGTCTTCGGGATGATGATCGGCGTGCAGGTTTCGTTTGACGGTGCAGCCGTCGTGAAGAACTGCCTCGAACGGCGGCTCTTGATCAACTGCACGCAGGGCAACGTCATCCGGCTCTTGCCCGCGATGAACATTTCCGAGGCCGAGGTGGAGGAGGGCTGCGACCGGCTCGCGGCAGCGATCCAGGAAGTCGCAGCCGTTGCCGCGAGCGGGGAAGGAGCGGCCGCCGCGCATGCAGACGTCGCAAAACAGCAGCATCGGCAGCAGGCACAGTGATCACGGAACACCTGCCCATGCGACACTTGATTGTTCCCGAAGACCTGACGGCAGCCGAGGTGGAGGCGATCTTCGCCATCTCGCGCGACCTTCAGGAGAAGTTCGAGGCGGGACGGCGGGACGCGCTGCTCCCGGGACGTGTGCTCGCGCTCGTCTTCGAGAAGCCGAGCCTGCGCACGCGGGTGAGCTTTGAAGCGGCGATGACCCATCTTGGCGGTACGAGTCTGTTTCTCGGCGAAGACTCCGGGTTCGCGACGTCGCGGGAGAGCATCGACGACTTCGGGCGGGTGCTTGGTGGCTACGTCGACGCCATCGTGTGCCGTTCGAAGCGGCATGACACGATTCAAGAATTGGCTGCCGTTGCGGGTGTACCGGTGATCAATGGCCTTTCCGATCTTGCCCATCCGTGCCAGGCACTCGCCGACGTGTACACCCTGCGCGGCGAGCTGGGGCGAGTGAAGGGGCTCACGCTCACGTTCGTGGGCGATGGCAACAACGTGGCCCGGTCGCTCGCGGTCGTCTGCGGCCTCACGGGCATACGGTTCGTGCTGGCCTCGCCACCAGGCTTCGAGTTCGACAAGGCCTTCCTCGACCATGTCGCCACGATTCTCCCCGATGCCGTGATCGAGACGACACATGATCCTGTCGCAGCGGTCAAGGATGCCGCGGCCGTCTACACCGACGTCTGGGCGAGCATGGGGCAGGAGAGCGAGCGGGCAGCTCGCAAGAAGGCCTTCGCGGCGTATCAGGTCAACGAGTCTCTGATGAAGCACTGCCCCGAGGCCGTTTTCATGCACTGTCTGCCGGCCCGCCGTGGCGAGGAAGTGACTGACGGAGTGATCGACGGTCCGAAGAGCGTCGTCCTCCCGCAGGCCGCGGCACGCATGCACGTGCAGAAAGGCCTTCTGGCCTGGCTCCTGGGCCACGCGTAGGTCCGAGCCGGCGAACGCAGCCGGTCAGGTCCAGGCTTCGCCTGAGGGGGGGAAAGCGTGCCCCCAACGCGGCACAAGGCCGCGAACGCCGCGAGAAATACGCACGGCCACCCCCCCTGCGGAATATTCCGCTATCTATCGTCCAAATTCCACTGAACGCTCTCTGGCTTTTTCTTGAGTTTTCGCCTAGGCTTTCGTAAGCGACTTATGGGAAGGGCGTCTGCGGGCGATTCAGTTCTGGGCTCTTTTTTCACAGTTTCCTCATTGATTGGTGGGCTATGCAAAGGTGCTCAAGGTTCTCAGAGTCGAAATCGAATAGCAGCACACGGTCATTCTTGGCCTCGCTTGTGCCCCCAGGCCATCGTCGCATCCCTGCCGCTGTCTTTGCCGTTGTGGCCGTGTGGGCCTGCCTGCTGAGCCCGGCGACCACCTTCGCCGCCACCTACTACTGGGACGGGAACAACAACACCGCTGGATTCGGAACCGCCAGCGGCACATGGGCCGCCCCCACGCTCGGGACACTCACATCCGGTTGGACTACGCAGAACGCGGGCACCGGCGTCGTCAATGGGAACTCGATCACGACTCTCACCGGCGACAGCATCAATTTCGGCAATGGCGCGACCGGACTCGGTGCGGGCACGATCACTGTCAGCGGAACCGCGAACTCCGGCAGCATGACGTTTGCCTCTGGCTCAGGGGCCATCGTCTTGTCTGGCGGAACGATCACCTTCGTTGCCAACCCGACGGTCACCGTCAACAACGCCACCAACACGATTGACTCAGCGATTGGCGGCGCTGCCACCAGCTTCACGAAAGCCGGGACGGGCACGCTCGTGCTGGGCGGTGCGAATACCTACGCCGGTCAGACCGTTGTGAACGCCGGTACATTGGCGATCGCTGGTGGCCAATCTGGCACCGGTGCAGTCACATTGAACGGCGGCTCAGTGCTCGATCTCGGAAACAGCGGAGCCTCCGGCTCGCTCGCGTCCACGGTGCTCAACCTCAGTGGCGGCACCTTCAACTACACGCGGACCGACAGCGCCACGCAGTCGTTCTCCACCACCAACCTGAATGCCGCGCCCACGTCCGTACTCTCAGTCGCGTCCGGCAACACCCTCAATCTTGGGAACATCGTACGGGCGACCGGTGTCACGATGGACTTTGCCGCCGTGGGTGCAGGCACGGTCGCCACCACCACGACGAATGTCGGCGGCATCCTTTCGGGCTTTACCCACGGCGACACATGGGCGGTCGGCAACGGTGCGGGCGTCGCGATCAGCGGCTTGGCCGGTGGTTCCTACACCCTGTCGAGTGTCGCGGGCACGACCGGAAGCAACTACACGGGCAACAACATAGACGTCGACAATAGCGCGGGGACGCTTGATGCCGGAATCACCGCCAACAGCCTCCGATTCAGCGCGACAGGCGCCAACACATTGAGTCTCACGGGCACAAACGTCGTGACCACTGGTGGTGTTCTCGTCGGCAGTGGCGTTGGGGCTAACCTCTCGACCATCACTGGCGGCACGCTCGCCGGTGCCGCAAGCAAGGACCTGTCGGTTGTCCAAAACAACACTGCGGGTGCCCTTGATATTGCCTCGAACATCGCCAACAACGGCGGCGCCACCGCGATCAACAAGGCAGGCGCCGGCCTCCTCACACTCTCCGGCAACAACACTTTTTCCGGCGGCCTTGTCATCCACGACGGCCAGGTTTTGGTGAACAATGCTGGGGCGCTGAACAGCACGGCAGGGGCCGAGAACGCCGTGACGTTTGGCCTGGGAAGCACCGGAACTCTTTCGCTTGGTGGAAACAACGTGGTGGTGAGGAGCCTCGCCACCAACGCGACCGTGCCAGGCGTGGCCGTCGTGGAGAACGCGAGCGCGAGCCTCGCGACCCTGACCGTCGGCAACTCGGGCAACGCGGCCAGCACCTTCGCCGGAGTCATTCAGGATGGCGCTGGCGGCGGAGCCCTTGCGCTCGCGAAGGCCGGCACCGGCACGCTCACTCTCTCCGGCAACAACACTTACACAGGTGGCACGACTCTCAATGCGGGCCAGTTGTCGATCACTTCGGACGCCAACCTGGGCGACACTACCGGCGATATCACGTTCGCGGGCAATTCGACGCTGAATATGAATGCTACTGGTTTCATCATGAATGCAGGCCGCACGATCACCATCAACCCCGGGGTCACGGCCACCTTTACCAGCAATAACAACGGCAAGCAATTCGATGGCTCCCTGGAAGGTTCTGGCACCCTGTTTGTCAACCATAGCACCAGCTTCGTTTTCACGAATGCAAACAGCTTTACGGGCGCGATCCGGGTCACTACGGCGAATAACTCTGCCTATGGGCTTGATATGTACAGCCTGAGCGATGAAGCAGGCGATGGCACCATCAGCCTGGAAAACGGCAGTTTTCGTTGGTTCGGGTCTGGTGGAACGAAAACTTTTGACAACCGCCAGTTCTTCCTCGGCTCCTCGAGTGGCGGCTCCATTTACAATCGCAGTACGGACAACTCTGCTCTGGTGATCAGCACCAATCTCGGACAATCGGGCACCGGGACCCGCACACTCACACTTGGTGGAAACAATAGCGCACCCGGAACTTTTGCCGGCAATATCGGCGACAACGGTGCTTCCGCGGTGACCGTCACAAAAACAGAAGGCAACGTCTGGGCCCTTGGCGGCACGAACACGTACAGTGGAATCACGAACTTGGTGGCAAGTGGGACCAGCGGCCGCGTCATCTTCCAGGGCAGTCAGTCACTCTCGCCAAACACCACCATCGCGTTCAATCAGGTGTCGTCCAGTGTCCAGTCGATCAGCCTGCTGGACGACGGCGTTGGGACCATCGACTTTGTTCGTCCCATAACTTTTGGAGGCTCGAACACATCGCAGAACATGAACATCTTCGTCGGCAATAACAATACTTCCAACGGGGGCAGCAGTTCCGGCACGACCACGAACAGCACGATTGAGGTCGGTTCCATCACGTTCATCTCCGTGGCCGGCGACACGAACACGACCACAATCAACGCGACAGGCGCCAACGGATATCGGCTGCAAACGGGGGTGATCACCCTGAACAATCTCGTGTCCCGAAACGCGGGCCAAACAACCGTTACTGCCCTGAATCCCACGTCGGCGAGCATGACGGTGGCAAGTATCACGATGGCAACTGGGAATACCGGCATCGCGAATGATGGCGTTCCAGTCCTTAGGCTGGCAGGGACGGCGAGCGACAACCACGTAACCGGCGTCATCTCCAATGCGCCGGACTACCTGACCGGACAGGCCCTCAGCTTTCAGAAGCAGGGCACCAGCACGTGGACACTCTCCGGGAACAACACCTACACGGGCACGACGACGATCAGCGGCGGCACGCTGCTCATCAACGGTGACAACTCGGCCGCGACGGGTGCCGTGACCGTATCCGGGACCGGCACGACCCTCGGTGGCTCGGGCACGATCGGTGGCAGCACCACCCTGAACACGCTTGCCATCCTCTCGCCCGGCAACAGCCCCGGAACGATCACGTTTGCTCAGGATCTCACCCTGATCGGCGGAGCCGCGGCCGCGGGTGCCACGGCCGTCTTTGAGGGTGGAGACCTCGTCGATGTTGACGGTATCCTCACACTCAACGACGACTGGAACCTGGCGCTCCTCAGCGGCTTCCAGGATGGCGGATCCGTGACTCTGTTCACCTACGGCACCGCAGGTGCGACCCTCGACCTGACGCCCGACATCGATATCAGCGGCCTGGGATTCACGCCGAGTGGCCCTCTCACGCTGACTGATACCGGAAGTGCGATCGTTCTCAATGGCATTGCGATCGTCCCCGAGCCGGACACGATCGCCCTCCTCAGCGCCGGCGCGGTCCTCGTCGGCTTGCGACTCGCTCGCCGCCGCAAGGCCTCGTAGCCCACTCGTTGGCAATTCATGCCTGCGTCGTGACGATGTCGTATTGCCCCATTGAAGTGTCGCGTGTCACCAGAAACAGTGACTCGACTCGGGCCTGGGCCATCATGACACGGTCGAAAGGCTCTCGGTCATGGAGCGGCAGCCGAAAATTGGCAGCTGCTGGATGCTGGTCTCTATCCGGCCCGAATCGTGCACTATTTGCGCTATTCGGGCCGTCGTAATTCAGGGAGACAGCCGAATCACAGACCGTTGACTCCCAGACTGCGGCCGCTACACTCTATTTGAAATCCGAATGATTCTGCTCGGGATCATTCGGATTCTTTATCCGGAGTGAGGCGGAAACTCAGCTTCCGGGCCGTTTTTCACTGGATTTCGTTGCGTCGGATCTCCAAGTGGATTTCGTTGGTGAGACGGGCCCCAGTCACCGAGTGACTGGGCTTCGAGCGGTTCCATGAACCTAAAATCCCTCAAGATCTTTTGCGACATTGTCTCCCGGCGGAGCTTCTCCCGCGCGGCCGAGGACAATGGCATTTCGCAGTCGGCCGCCAGCCAGGTCGTCGGCCAACTCGAAAACCACCTCGATGTGCAGCTCATCGAGCGATCGAAGCGGCCCCTCGCCCCGACCGCCGAAGGCAAGGTGTTCTTCGACGGCTGCCGCAAACTCCTGGCCGCCTACGAGGCCCTCGAAGACGAAGTTCGCACACTGCATGAAGAAGTGGCTGGCCGGGTTCGCGTGGCCGCGATCTATTCCGTCGGCCTCCACCACATGAGCCGCTATGTGCAGGAGTTTCGCGGCCAGTATCCCAAGGCCAATGTGCGGCTCGAGTATCTCCACCCCGAACGCGTCCTCGAATCGGTCGAACATGGTGATGCCGACCTCGGCATCGTGAGCTACCCGCGCGGCACGCGGCTCGTCGAGGCGGAGCCCTGGCGGGAAGAACGGCTCGTCATCGCCTGCTCACCCGACAATCCCCTTGCGGCTCACGACGAGGCTTCGATCCAAGAACTCGCCGGTCGACCGATGGTGGCCTTCGATCCCGATCTGGTCATCCGTCACGAAATCGATCGCGTGCTCCACGAGCATGACGTGGCCCCCGAAGTGGTCATGGAATTCGACAACATCGAAACGATCAAACGCGCCCTCGAAATCGACGCCGGCTTCGCGATCCTCCCCGAGCCCACCGTGCTCCGCGAAGTAGCCGCCGGCACGCTCGCCCGTGTGCGCTTCGCCGACGAGACCGTTGCCAGCCAGTTGATCCGCCCACTCGGCATCATCCGCGGTCGCAACCGCACGCTCGCCCCCACCGCCCAACGCTTCTTGGATCTCCTTCGCGGCCATGCCGCCGACGCCGACGTTTTGTCGCTCCACTCTCCGACGCTCGCCCCAAGTTCCCATGACTGACCGGACCCACGCCATGAACAATCGCCACGGCCTTCCACCTGCCCAAGGGCTTTACGATCCCGCCAACGAGCACGACGCCTGCGGTGTCGGTTTCGTGGTGAACATGTTCGGCCGCAAGAGCCACCGGATCGTCGAACAGGGCCTCGAGGTTCTGGAAAACCTCACGCACCGCGGCGCCTGCGGCTGCGATCCACTCACTGGCGACGGCGCCGGCATCCTGCTGCAGACGCCGACTGATTTTTTTGCGGTCGCCGCACCCCAGGCCGGTATCAAGCTGCCGGCCGCCGGTGACTGGGCCGTCGGCAACGTTTTCCTGCCGCCATCCGAAGGCGACCGCGAAGCCGCCGAAGCATTCTTCGAGAAGGTCTGCCGCGCGGAAGGCCTCGAGTTTCTCGGCTGGCGGACCGTCCCCACCGACAACTCGTCGATCGGCGGCACCGCTCGTGACGTCGAACCCTTCATCCGTCAGGCCTTCGTCGGCCGCGGTCCGAAGGTCGCCCGCGAACACTTCGAGTGGAAGCTCTTCGTGGTTCGCAAGCGGTTCGGCATCGAGATCGGCTCGCTCGGGCTGACCGAGCATGGCTTTATCTACGTCTGCTCGCTCTCGGCCAAGACGCTCGTCTACAAGGGACTCTTGCTCGCCGACCAAGTCGCAAAGTACTTCCCGGACCTGCGCGACCCGAAGCTGACAAGCGCCCTGGCCCTGGTTCATCAGCGCTACAGCACCAACACGTTTCCGACGTGGGACCTCGCCCACCCGTTCCGCTACATCGCTCACAACGGTGAGATCAATACCGTACGCGGCAACATCAACTGGATGCGAGCCCGCGAGAGCATGCTGGCTCATCCCGTCTTCGGACCCGACCTCGATAAGATCAAGCCGATCATCCGCGAGGGAGGCAGCGACTCGGCCTGCTTCGACAACGCCCTGGAGCTCCTCGTGCTCACCGGGCGTTCGCTCGAAGAGGCCGTGAGCATGTGCATCCCCGAGCCTTGGAGCGGCCACGAAAGCATGGCCGACGACCTCAAGGCCTACTACGAATACCAGGCCTGCCTCATGGAACCCTGGGACGGCCCCGCGGCCGTGGCTTTCACCGATGGCGTGCGGATCGGGGCCACGCTTGACCGCAACGGCCTTCGCCCCGGCCGCTGGTGGCAACTGAAGGACGGCCTCGTCGTGATGGCGAGCGAAGCCGGCGTTTTGGAGTTGCCACCGGGCGACGTCGTGCGGAAGGGGCGGCTCCAGCCCGGTCGCATGTTCCTTGTCGACACGAAGGAAGGCCGCATCGTCGAAGATGCCGAGATCAAGACCCGGCTGGCCGGCGCCAAGCCTTGGCGTGAGTGGATCAGTTCCAACCAGGTTCGGCTCGACGCCCTCGCCGATCCGCCGCACCTCAACGACGTGACGCACTCGCGGGCTGTTCAGCCCGACGAGGTCCTGGTCGTCGCCCCTGACCATGACGGCCCCGCCGCCCGCGATCCTTGGCGTGCCGCCGGCGTGGCGGGCGAACGCGCCAGCCTGCTCGAGCTCCAGCGCACCTTCGGCTACACGCTCGAAGATCTCCGCGTGCTCATCGCGCCGATGGCCACCGGGGGAGCCGAAGCCATCGGCTCGATGGGCAATGACACGCCCCTCGCCGTGCTCTCGGACCGGCCGCAGATGCTGGCGAACTACTTCAAGCAACTCTTTGCCCAGGTGACGAACCCCCCGCTCGACGCGATCCGCGAGGAGATCATCACCTCGATGATCACGACGATCGGCTGCGAGGGGAACCTTCTGGCAGCCACGCCCGAGCAGGCCCGGCTCCTCCGGCTCGAGTCGCCCGTGATCACCAATGCCGAGTGCGCTCGCATCAAGGCCTTGGGCTCTGGCACCGTGGCCGACCACCCAGGCCTCGTCGCCCGCACGCTCTCGATGCTGTTCCCCGCCGCCGACGGTGCTGACGGCATGCGGAAACGGCTCGATGACCTCCGTGCCGAAGCGAGCAAAGCGGTCGCGAGTGGCGTGTCCATCATCGTGCTCTCCGATCGCGGCGTGTCTGCCGACATGTCGGCGGTGCCGAGCCTCTTGGCCACGGCCGCCGTCCATCACCATCTCGTGCGCGAAGGCACCCGCACCCGCTGCGGCCTCGTCGTCGAAACGGGTGAGGCCCGTGAGGTGCACCACTTCGCCACGCTCACCGGCTACGGCGCCGGCGCGGTGAATCCGTATGTGGCCTTCGCCACGATCGATCAGATGCAGGCCGAGCGGATGATCGACGCCGAGTACCCGCGTGAGAAGCTCCATGCCAACTTCGTGAAGGCCGCGACGAAGGGGCTGCTCAAGGTGATGAGCAAGATGGGCATCTCGACGCAGCAGAGCTACCGCGGCGCGCAGATCTTCGAGGCAGTGGGCCTCGAACGTCCGTTCATCGACGAGTTCTTCACACGGACGGCCAGCCGGATCGGCGGCATCGGCCTTGCCGAGGTCGCCGCGGAAACGCTCCGCCGCCACGAGCATGCATGGCCTGCGACTCAGGTACCACAGACGCTCGAACTCGACGTGGGCGGTCGCTACGCCTGGCGGCGCAAGGGCGAGGCCCACATCTTCAATCCCGACGTCGTTTCGTCCCTCCAGCGTGCGACGCAAATCAACAGCCGCGACGAGTTCAAGAAGTTTCAGCGGCTCATCGACGAGCAGCAAACGAAGCTTTTGACGCTTCGAGGCCTTCTCGATTTCAAGGCGGCCGCGACGCCAGTCCCGCTCGACGAAGTCGAGCCCGCCAAGGAGATCGTGAAGCGCTTCGCCACCGGCGCGATGTCGTATGGCTCGATCTCCAAGGAAGCCCACGAGACGCTCGCCGTGGCCATGAACCGCCTCGGCGGCTGGAGCAACACCGGCGAAGGGGGCGAGGACCCTGTGCGCTACCAGCTCGAGCCCAACGGCGACAGCAAGAACTCCAAGATCAAGCAGGTGGCCAGCGGCCGCTTTGGCGTGACGAGTTTGTACCTGGTCAACGCCAAGGAACTGCAAATCAAGATGGCGCAGGGGGCGAAGCCGGGTGAAGGGGGCCAGCTTCCAGGCCACAAAGTGGACCGCGAGATCGCCCGCATTCGGCACAGCACGCCGGGCGTGGGCCTCATTTCGCCGCCGCCGCACCACGACATCTATTCCATCGAAGACCTCGCCCAGCTCATCCACGACCTCAAGAACGCCAACCACCACGCGCGCATCAGCGTGAAGCTGGTGGCCGAGGTGGGCGTGGGGACGGTGGCCGCGGGTGTGTCGAAGGGCAAGGCCGACGTGGTGCTCATCTCCGGTCATGACGGCGGCACCGGTGCGAGCCCGCAAACCTCGATCATGCACGCCGGCCTCCCGTGGGAGCTCGGTCTTGCCGAGGCCCATCAGGTGCTCGTGATGAACGACCTCCGCGGACGGATCGTCGTTCAGACCGACGGCCAGATCCGCACGGCCAAGGACGTGGTCGTGGCCACGCTCTTGGGCGCCGAGGAATTCGGCATCGCCACCGCGTCACTCGTGGTGATGGGATGCATCATGATGCGGAAGTGTCACTTGAACACCTGCCCGGTGGGCATTGCGACTCAGGATCCGGAGCTCCGCAAAAAGTTCACGGGGCAGCCGGAACACGTCGTCAACTACTTCTTCATGCTCGCCGAGGAAGTTCGCGAGATCATGGCCAAGCTCGGCTTCCGCACGATCGACGAAATGGTGGGGCGGGTCGACAAACTCGACACGCGGGCGGCCATCGCCCACTGGAAGGCCAAGGGGCTCGACTTCTCGACGATCCTGCACCGTCCCGAGGTGCCGGCCCACGTGAAGACGCACCATGTCGATTCGCAGGATCATGGAATCGAGCAATCGCTCGACATGACCAAACTCCTGGAGCTTTGCAAGCCGGCCCTCGACGAAAAGAAGCCTGTTTCGCTCGACTTGCCGATCCGAAACATCAACCGCACCGTCGGCACGATCCTCTCGAGCGAGGTGACCAGGCGCTACGGCGCCGGCGGCTTGCCCGATGGCACGATCAAGATTCAGTTCCGCGGCACGGCTGGCCAGAGCATCATGGCCTTCGGGTCGCCGGGCGTGCAGGTGACCGTCGAGGGGGACGTCAACGACTACTGCGGCAAGGGGCTTTCCGGTGGACGCGTCATCGTGAAGCCCGATCGAGCGGCCACGTTCAAAGCCGAAGAGCAGGTGATCGCGGGCAACGTGGTGGCCTACGGGGCGACGGCCGGTGAGATCTTCATTCGGGGTCGGTGTGGCGAACGGTTCCTCGTCAGGAATTCGGGCGTCGAGGCGGTCGTGGAAGGCACGGGCGACCACGGCTGCGAATACATGACCGGCGGTCGCGCCGTGATCCTCGGTCGCACGGGTCGCAACTTCGCAGCCGGCATGAGTGGCGGCATCGCGTATGTCTACGACATCGACGGCACGTTCAAGCCGAAGGTGAACATGGAGATGGTGGACCTCGAATCGCTTGACGCGGGCGATCTCGAGTACGTGAAGGGCATGATCGTCCGACACGTCGAGTTCACCGGCAGCACCCGGGGCCAGGAGATCCTCAATGGCTGGGAAGCAGCAAAGTCGAAATTCGTGAAGGTGATGCCGGTGGATTACAAGCGGGCCCTCGAAGAGCTCCGCAAGCTGTCAGAGCAAGATCAGGCCGAAGCCAGAAAGCAGGAGAAGGTTCATGGGTGACGTACGCGGCTTCATGAAATACGAGCGGAAGGTTTCGGGCTACGCGCCCGTGCCGGAGAGGCTCACGCACTACAACGAGTTCCTCACGATCCTTCCCGAGGAAGAGCTCACGAAGCAGGGGGCCCGGTGCATGGACTGCGGTGTGCCCTTCTGCCACACCGGCTGCCCGCTGGGCAACATCATCCCCGACTTCAACGACCTCGTGTATCGCCATCAGTGGCATGAGGCGAGCCAGCGTCTGCATGCCACCAACAACTTTCCTGAGTTCACGGGTCGCGTCTGCCCGGCACCGTGTGAAGCGGCCTGCGTGCTCGGTATCAACGAAGACCCGGTGGCCATCAAGCAGATCGAGATGGCGATCGCCGACCGGGCCTTCGACGAGGGATGGGTGGTGCCGGAACCACCGTCGGTGCGCACCGGCAAACGCGTCGCGGTCGTCGGCAGCGGCCCCGCGGGCCTCGCTGCGGCCCAGCAACTCAACCGGGCCGGCCATCTCGTGACCGTCTTCGAGCGTGCCGACCGCCCCGGTGGGCTCCTCATGTACGGCATCCCCGACTTCAAGCTCGAGAAGTGGCGCGTCTGGCGACGGATTCGCCAGATGGAGGAAGAAGGGGTCGAGTTCCGCTGCGGTGTGAATGTCGGTGCCGACATCAGCACCGAGTCGCTGGCCGACGAGTATGACGCGATCGTGCTGACCGGCGGGGCCACCCTTGGCCGTGATCTCCCGATCCCGGGCCGCGAGCTTTCCGGTGTCCACTACGCGATGGAGTTTCTTCCGCAGCAAAACAAGAAGAACGCCGGCGACGAGGTGCCAGGGCAACTCACGGCGACAGGAAAGCACGTGATCGTGATCGGCGGCGGTGACACAGGCTCCGACTGCACCGGCACGAGCAATCGTCAGGGCTGCGCGAGCCTCACGCAGTTCGAACTCTTGCCGCAGCCGCCGGACCTCGGCAAGTATCCGCGTCGTACGGAACGCCCCGCAAGCACACCGTGGCCCCTCTGGCCGCAGATGCTGCGCACGAGTTCCTCGCACGAGGAAGGCTGCCGCCGCGAGTTTTCGATTCTCACGAAGGAGTTCGTCGGGGATGCCGAAGGCAAGGTTCAATCGCTCAAGACCGTGCGCATCGAGTGGTATCAGGACGAGGTGACGGGGCAGCACAAGTTCCGCGAAGTGGCCGGCTCGGAAGAGGAATGGCCATGTCAGCTCGCGCTCTTGGCGATGGGCTTCGTGGGCCCCGAGAAGCAAGGGCCGGTGGCCGACCTGGGCCTCGAGCTCGACCCACGCGGCAACGTGAAGGCCGGTGCCGACTACATGACGAGCCGAGAGGGAGTGTTTGCCGCGGGCGACATGCGACGTGGGCAGTCACTCGTCGTGTGGGCGATCCACGAAGGCCGCGAATGTGCCCGGTCGGTCGACCTTTGGCTCATGGGCCAGACCAATCTGCCGAGCACCGCCGCGGGTGAATTCCCAGTGCATGCTCACTCG
This sequence comes from uncultured Candidatus Kuenenia sp., assembly GCA_964498325.1. Lineage (GTDB taxonomy): Bacteria > Planctomycetota > Planctomycetia > Pirellulales > UBA1268 > QWPN01. The sequence goes on along the minus strand of CAZCHF010000008.1, from coordinate 9,443 downwards.
TAGATAAACGTCGCGGTGGCGGTGCATGCCTTGTCGGCTACCAGCCGCACCCACTGGGCTGAAAAGCCTGAAGGAAACTCGTGCGCGACCTTCTCGCCGGATGGTACCGCCAGCGTGGCGTACGGAAACCACTTGCCGTCGCCGGTCGGGTCGACCTCCACCCTGACGTTCACGTGCTCACCGGCATCGTGCGAGACCTCGAGCCGCTTCGTGTCGTAGCCGGCCATCAAATACCGATCACTCGGCTCGCCTGCCGCCACTGACGTTCCATGCCATGGTCCGCCGCGCCCTGTCGGCTTGGGAAATTTCCAAAGCTCGTCGATGTCGCCGATCCACACCGGCGCGCCGCCCCCCGTCGCAGGATCCTGGCCGATCACCCGTGGATCGGCGGTCGCGGCGTTTCGCACGCCTCCCAGCACCAAGAGCCCGCGCCACGAACAAAAGTCCGTGATTTTCTTGCCGTGGCTACACACCGGCTGCATCTTCGCCGCCCCGCCGCTGGTGGTCCGCGGCACGACATAAAACGTGCCAGCCGCATTCAGGAGCGCCCGCTCGGTGGCGACTTCGCGAAGCCCACGTGGCCAGCAGGTGGCAAAAGGTTTTTCGTAGACGGCGGCGACAGCCGGATCGAGTGGCTTCGGCAGGCGGAAGGCACGATCGCCCTCCCGAAAGATCACGCTTGCCGCATCGAACTCCACAGGGGGCGATTCGGGAACAGCTTTGTCTCGGAGGAAGATGGCGGCGGGGTCTTTGCTGTCGAGACGCTTCGGTGCCGCCACGTGACCATCCTCCACTCCGATGCGCCAGGCCTTCGTCGGGGTCGTCTCTTGGCTCGTCACCCGTGTGGCCAGAATGTCGAGGGGCAAAGCTTCACCCTCTCCGCTACGGACCACCGCCAAGGTCCACGGTTCGTTGCTCGTCGCATCGGCAAGCGCGTCGAAAAGTGCTGGTTCAGCCACCTGCCCACCGCGGGTGCCGTAGCGGAAGACGGCCGTCACGTCGCGCGCGTCGCGATCGACCACCACGCGAATCCAGTCACCCTTCACGTTGTCCGGAAGGACGTGGAACACGGAGCCCTCTCCCGGCACGGTCACCGTCGCCACGCCGTGCCAAACCGTCCCGGCACCAGCCTCGAGTGTGAACGCGACGGGTTCATCACCGCGGTGGGTGAGGTGGACGACGCGCCTGCCGTAGCTTTCGGAGCCGCCGGCCAAAAGCAGCGGGTCACTTGGCACGCCAGCCTTCACGGGTTCATTTCGCCACACATACGCGACGCCGCCTGGGCGACCGAGCGTCTTCAGGGCGTCGTGCGTCGTGAACCAGAGATTGGAGTTTGATCGGCCGTTCAGATCGTTCCGCGTGTTCTGCAGTGCCGTCTTGAAGCCCGACCTCGCGGTGTCGTCGCAGCCAAAGACGATCATGTCGCGGCCACCGACGTGCCATGGCGTGACGTCGCCCGTGATCTTGAGGTGGGAACAGAGCGGCTTGAGGCCGGTCGGGTTCTCGGCACCGAACGTACCCGGCAATTCGTACCAGCCACCGTGCATCGTGAGGATGTATCTCGCGGGCTCGCCATTGGCCGCCGGAACGATCTCGCGAATCCGCGGCCACTCCGTGTGCCAGCCGTGGTCGCCCGTGTAGCTCGCGCAGGCGATCGGAAGGCGGAACGTATGCCAGGGCTCACGGCCCGCCTTTGCGTCGGCGGCACTTCGCACCATCAGAAGCACGCTCTTCCCATCCCAGCCGATCGCCCAGAGCGGCGCGTCGGGCGACGGCGCCCCGTGAATCCCGCCCGGCCCCGTCACGTCGGTGAACTGCCGCCGCTTGATGAGCTTCCAGGTCGTGCCGTCCCACTCGGCGAGCACGCCTGCTTCCTCGAGGCCATTGCGAGTATTCGGAATCGCGTACACGAACGGCTTGAACTTGTTCGCCGAGCTGGCCTCGTGCTCACCGTTGTTGGCCACCACGAGAACCCCCTGCCCCGAATACGCCCCCTTGCCGTGCCAGCCGGGAGCGGCGCGAGCGAAGAGCCGCTTGGGCGTGCGATTGCGAATATCGAGCTCGTAGAGCAGTCCTTCCATGTCGTACACAAAAATTTTGTTCGCAGGCTCGGTGAGGTGCCGTGCATGGGCCGAGATACGTCCTTCCATCTCGGCAGGTGAAATCGCGGTCACCTTCCCCGACGCGTCGATCAGATACGGACCGATCGCAAGCGTGTTCGTCTCCTTGTGGATCAGCCGCGCGGCCGGTGTGCCGCCGACACTCTCCGACCGGCGAACGATGCGCAGCGACGGATCCACTTCATAAAGCCCGTCATCGCTGCCGAGCGGCCGGTGCGGTGCGTAGGTCAGTAACCAGAGTTTCCCGGCCCACGGCACGACGGCCCCGATACCGCATTCGCCTTGCTCGTTTGAAACCGCCAGGTGCGGATACCGGCCACCGTAGCACGGCGGCTCTGGAGCCCCCTGTGCGCATACGACACCGCCCATCACGAGCGCGACGACAAAGGCATTTCGCACGAGCAACGACATCAAGGACACACCTCGCGACCAGGGGCCGATCACGGCGCGGACCGGACCGTGACGGAAATCTTACCGTCGCGTTGTTTCAACCGGGTGGGCGGCCCGTTGAGCCGCATGAAGAGCGGGCCGTCGACGATCGCGACGAATTCACCAGTCGCCGCTTCGGCCAGCACCTCGAAACGCGGGCGGCCACTGTCACTCGGTTTCTCGATCCACTGACCGAGCAGGAGTTTGCCTGTCGGCCTGCCGCGATACCACTCAAAGGAAATGCCGTCAGGCTCCCCTTCGAGCGTGATGAACTTTTTGTTCACCGTGTCCTCGATGACACCGAGGCCCACGCGGCCGGCGGCCTGGAACGCGTAGTGATCGCCGGCCACGAGCGCGAGGCCGCTGTTCTGCCAGCCCCGCGCGGCATCGACGGCAATCTCGCTCGGATCCGTGAGGGGCTTTCCCGCCGACCAGTCGATCGCCATCAGCGAGAAGTCGTAGCCGTAGTCGATGTCGGCGGTGAACGCATCGAAGTCACGCGACGCTCGCGCGGCGTCCCAGCCTGGCATGCCCGCAAGGCGCTGGTTGAAATCGGGCCCGAGCGGGCCTCGTTCGATCTCGAGAAATGCCTTGGCATACGCGGGGTGAAACGAAAGCATGGCCACTGCCGCCCAACTGGCGCCGTATTCCGCCACCGACTTGTGATTGCCCACAGGAGCGGCGAATACCTCTTCGAGCGATGGCATCGTGCCAGCCGCCCGTAACTCACGAATCTTCTCGATGCGTCCGAGCTGTTCGACGTCTTCCGGCCGCTCGGGGATCGGCGTCGAGACAAACGTCGGCTCCCCCTTCCCTGCCGGTTCGAGCTTGTGCGTCGCCAGAAACTCCGCGATGCCCTCGTTGTACCAAACAGGTGTGGCGAGTTGACGAAGCGTGAGCGTGAAGGCATGCACGCCTTCATGAAGCAGAAGATGGCGGCGGTAGGCAGGGTTGGATTGGTCGACGAGCCAGAACTGATTGCGATCGCAGAATCCGTTTTCAAAGGCAGGCAGCGTGTCGGGCAGAAGCCCGGCGGCCCGAAACCGTTCCCGGTCGACGACCAAGCACCCAAAGCACTTCCAGTCCGCGTGCTCGGCAGGATCCATCCCATAGAAACGGCACCACTCTCGGAATGCCTGGTCGAACACGCGCGGCAGTTCCTCGACACCATCGCCTTCTCGAACAGGCCGGTCGGTTGCTAGCACCAGGTGACGGCTCTCGAGCACCCGCAGCCCCGCGCGTCGCGCGAGCATTGCGAGGGGGTTCACCGCCACGACCGGCTCACGGGGAACCGAAGCTGCGGGCCTTCCTGGCTCCCTGGCCAAGCCGGTCCCATGCACCAAGATCATCAGCGACGCCGCCAAAAAGGTTCGCATGCCCCCTAGTTCACCCATCCTCACGCGTCGCGACAAGAGATGACCGTTCGGGGCATTCCGGTCGACTCTTTCCGCCTGCAATTCCGATCCCAATGAGACGGCGACGGAGTCGGGCGCCCAGGCGTTTCTGCCCTCGTGCCCATCGGCCTCGATTCGCTACAAATCCTGGTTCGGGAAACAAACGGCGGCAGGAGGCCGCCCGGAGGGACAGCGTTGCGGCACGGACGCCGACAAGACGGGTCTGCCCCCAGGCTCATGCCAGGGGTGTTGTTGATACTCGTGTCGCTCACCAGCGGAGCGAGCGCGGCTGATCCTGCGCCTACTCCGACGACGCCCCCTGCTCCACAGGCCATTCCGTACTGGCAGGCCACGGCGCTCCCCACGGCGGTGATCGAGGGGGGCACGATTCCGCCCAACTGGCAACCGCAAGCCGTGCCGTATCAGGGCGTCGGCCCCGACGGCCAGCCGATCACGATGTACTTCGCGCCGACGTACGTCTTTACGTACCAGGCCGGGCCGCCGATGCCTGCGACGGCAACGCCTCAGCCGGTGATCAATCGCCCGCGCATCAACCGGCCGGGGATCCCGGGGCAGCCACAACCCCCCGCGACCACAGGCGGATGGAATTACGCCACGACCGGTGCGACGCCCGTGCCAAGCACCATGTCGCTTCAGCCCGGTGCGTACACCCAGTACCGCCCGGTCTATCAGTTCCCTGCGGATTCCCGGGCCCTCACCGGCACGCCACTCGTACCACCGGGGCCACTGCCCCAATCGACGACATCGGCGTTTGCGGCCGCACCACCTCCAGGTCCGACAACGATGGCGGCATCGCCTTCCAGTGCGCCGCCGGTCTACGGTCCGCCACCGAATGGGTGGGCACCGGCCGATCCTTCAGCGCTTGCTGCGTCGCTGCCCCCTCCTCCGGATCAGTGGGCTTCGGCGGCCCCGTTTGCGGCGGCCGGCACGGCAGCGGGCATCGCTGCCACCCAGCCCACGGCACCTCCTTCAGCCGCCATCGCGTCGCCGACGATGGCTCCGGTGGTGCCACCACAAGTTCCGGTCACGCCTGCGAGCTCATCGCCGCAGCAGCCACCTCCACCGCCTGCCAACAAACATCTCTGGCGGGTCGTCGGCGTGTATGACGGTGACACCGTCACGTGTCTTGATGAAAACAACCAACAGCAGAAGGTGCGGCTGGCCGAAATCGACGCCCCGGAGAGTGGCCAGGATTTCGGGAAGGTGTCGCGCGAGGCGCTCGCGGCCATGGTATTCGGCCGCTCCGTCGAGGTCACGGATCAAGGCCGTGATCGGTACGGCCGTTGGATCGCGAATCTCTCGGTCGACGGGATCGACGTGAATCGTCAGATGGTGGCCACCGGCAACGCCTGGGTATACGCCGCCTACTCCAAGGATCCTTCGATGGCCGAAGCCCAGCAGCAGGCCCAGGCCGCCAAGCTCGGCCTCTGGTCCCAGGACAATCCGGTCCCGCCCTGGGACTATCGCAAGAGTGGCGCTCGATAGGACGCCCCGCGACACGCCCTGGCCCCACAGCATCGATCATTGGTGCTCTCACCTGCCCACGTGCACGTGAGCACCGACTGGCGGTGCGACTGCTCGCTGAATCGCTCGTCGACGCGCCCCAGAGCGAAGTCAAGAACGAGTGATCAGAACTCGCGTCTTGGGGCCGTCTGGTTCGTCGGCCGTCTGCGGGGTCCTCCAGTGCCCCCGCCTTCTTGCGTATGGCATGCCGCCGGCCGTATTCTTTGAATCGGGGTGGAGAGAGGTAAGGCATAGGCACACCGATCGCCGGCTCGGCTGTCGGCATCGCGAGGCATGTCGTGACCCTGAAGCCTGGATCGACGGTTGTTGTCTCCCCATGGCGGATGGCAGCTCCTTACACGTCGTTGGACGTCGCAAGCGACTTGGGCAGCGGCGAGCACAACGGCAAGCCGCCACTTGAACTTGGCCCGACCACGCCAGTCGATGCGGGCATCGCCGGTGGACGATATCGGATTTGCCGCGAACTCGGGCGAGGCGGCATGGGGATCGTGTTCGAAGCGTGGGACACGCAGCTCGACCGGCCCGTCGCCGTCAAGCTTCTCATGCCCTCCATGCAGGCAGAGACTCACCCGAGTCAGGTCCACAGGTTTCTCCGAGAAGCCCGGATGGCCAGCCGAATCGACCATCCGGGCGTGATGGCGATTCATGAGTTTGGCTCCGGTCCCGATGGCCATACGTTTATCGTGATGAGCCTGCTCCATGGACGCACGCTCAGGGACCTTCTCGGTGCTCGCACCGATATCGCCGCCGATCTTCCTCGCTTCGTGGGCGTGTTCCTTCAGATCTGCCAAACGATCGCATGCGCCCATGACCAGGGTGTAATCCATCGCGATCTCAAGCCCGCCAACATCATGGTTGGCGACTATGGCCGAGTCACTGTGATGGACTGGGGCCTTGGCAAACTCCTCACCGACCCCGTCGACCATGACAAGGGACTGCCGGCCACCGAACCGCTCGGCACAGAGGCCGAGGCAATCACGCACGTGCTCGGAGGCAACCCTCTCACGCTCGCCGGCACGATCCTCGGCACCCTGAACTATCTCGCCCCGGAACAGGCGCGAGGCGACCGCGCGGTGGTGGACATGCGGACTGACGTGTTCGGTCTTGGTGCCATCCTTTGCGAGATTCTCACGGGCTCCCCGCCTTTCTCGGCCGACCACAGGGCGACACTTTTGGCCATGGCAGCGGCTGGCGACACGGCCGCGGCCATGGCGCAGTTGGACGCATGTGACGCACCATTGTCGCTCGTCGAGTTGGCAAGGCGGTGTCTGGCGGTTGATCCTCGTGGCCGCCCTGGTGACGCGAGTCAGGTTGCGGAGGAAGTGACACGGCACCTCGAAGCCGCGCAACGGAGGGCAGAACAGCAACTCGTGCAGTTCTTCGAATTGTCGGTAGATCTATTCTGCATCGTGAGTGTGAAGGGCGTGTTTCGTCGGATTAACGACAACTTTGCCAGGGTCCTCGGGTACCAGGCGCATGAACTGCTAGACCACGAGTTCGTCGACTTCATACATCCTGCTGATGTCCCCAAATCCCTCGCGGAGTTGGAGCGCCTCTCCCACGGCGGCAGGCCGACGATTCAGTTCGTGAATCGCTACCGGCACGCCGATGGACAGTACATCTGGCTGGAATGGACCGCGAGGGCGGTCCCGGCCGAGGGACTCGTCTATGCCGTCGCCCGTGATGTCACGGACCGCGTGGCCGCGGCGGAATCCCGATCTCGGCTCGAGGAGGAGCACGCAAGACTGGCTGCAATCGTCTACGATGCGGAAGACGCCATTGTCAGCAAGGATCTGCGAGGCTACGTGCAGACCTGGAACAGGGCGGCTGAGAGGCTCTACGGATACACCGCCGCCGAGATACTTGGTCATCCCTACACGTTACTGATCCCGCTGGATCGGATGCACGAGGAAGAGACCGTCGTGAACGCGATTCAAGCAGGCGAGCGAGTGATGCCCTACCACACCGTCCGCATGACCAAGGACGGGCGACGTATCGATGTCTGGATGTCGGTGGCTCCGGTTCGCGATTCCGAGGGGCGGATCATCGGAACGACCAAAATTGCACGCAGTATCCAGCGCCAGCAAGAAAACGCGTCCCCGTCGCCGTGAGCGCTCCTCGCGGCACGAAACGAGATCGAACCAGACCGGTAGCGGAGTCTGGGCGGATCGATGCCGCGGACCATGAAACACAGAATCGCCGGGAACAACGAAGGATTCCCGACGATTCACAGAAGCGGGCGAAGGGACTCGAACCCTCGACATCCAGCTTGGGAAGCTAGCGCTCTACCAACTGAGCTACGCCCGCGTTGCGTGAAAACATCGTAGCACGGGACATGATCCTCCCAAATGGGGCTCGGCGCGGCATAGAATCGTTTTCCTTGCCTTCACGTCCGAAACCGACTCCTCCCTCCGCAGGGTTTCGCCCCATGGCCACTATCCCTCCGCCACCCACCGCCCCCGCGGGAGCCGGTCGCGGCCGTCGAACATGGATCGTACGGCCCATCCGGACCGCCATCGTGACGCTCGTGGCGATCATGGTCCTCGGGGCATTCGCGGTGCCATGGTGGCTCTCGGATGCCAATCGCTTCGGCGCCCTCGCCACGAGTTTCCTCCCGGAACTCGATGGCCGGATCAGCTTCGAACGCACGCGGCTGGGCTGGCTCGGGCCGATCGTTCTCGAAGGGATGAAGGTCGTACCCAATGATGGCACGAAACCACCCGTGAGCGTGGCCCAGGTCGAGGGAAGTCATGGCCTGTTCGCCATGCTGCTCTCCGGAGGCGACATCGGTCGCCTCGCGATCGATGGCGTGGCGATTGATCTCGCGTTCGACGAAAACCACGACACGAATCTCGAACGCCTTTTCAACGCGAAGGAAGCGCCAGCCGAAGGAGCGGCGGTCCCTTCGCCACGGCGGACGCCCATCCGAATGCTGCTGGACGTGCAAGATGCCGTCGTCACGATCACGGCACCATGGACAGTCGAACCTTGGGTCAGTGATCCGATTGCCATCCGCGCGAGCCTCGCGCCAAGTGACGACGGTAAGCACAGCGAGTGGACCATCGCTCCCACCCAGATCCTCGCCGACACACGCATGGATCCGCCGGTGGCCTGGGGCGTTCTTTCCTATATCGCGCCGGTGCTTGCCGATGCCGCCCGCACGAACGGCAGATTCTCCTTGTCACTCGCCGGCGCGAAGCTTCCCGTCGGCGCCCCCGGATCGGGCTCGCTCTCCGGAACGCTGTCGATGCACGAGGTGGTCGTCGGACCGGGGCCGCTCGTCTCGAGCCTGGTCGAATCGTTGCCGGCCGGCTTTCCAAAACCGACGGCCATTCGGATCGCGGACGAATCCCACGTGAAGTTCCGCCTCGAGGACCGAAAAATCTGGCACGAAGGGCTCGAGTTCGGCGTGCCCCTTCCGGTTGAAGGGCGACGGCTCGACATCCACTCGACTGGCACCGTCGCGCTCGATGATCGCTCCATGGATCTGAGGCTCTCGCTGCCGATCCCGGCAGACTTGCCGAAGGACAGACCCCTTCTCGCCGCCCTGTCGGGCAAGACGGTTTCGGTGGGGGTCGCCGGCAGTTTGGACGAACCGCAGATCGTCTTTGACGGCTCCATCCGCGAGGCGGCGACGCAGGTGGCCGGCGAGCTTTTGCAGAAGGTGCCGGATTTGATCGATCGTGTGCGCGGCGAGCGCCCCATTCAGCCAAGTCAGGCACCCGGTCAGGCCGTGCCAACCACGGGAAGCACACGGGCACCGGCGGTGACGAGTGATGAGATCGTCGACATCGTTGGCAGTGTGATCGATGAAGTGGCCAAACGCCGCGCCGAACGACGCGAAGCGGAAGCGGCTGGCGAAACGCCGCCTCGCCGCGGTCGGCTTCGCGATCGCATCTTGCGTCCTCAAGACCAGGGTCAACGGTCAGAGTGACGCGAGCAGACTGGTTCGGCC
>CAZCHF010000007.1:0-102865 GCA_964498325.1 uncultured Candidatus Kuenenia sp. | reverse complement strand
TCGGTGGTGAGGAGTCCGAGTCGTTTTCGCTTTTCCTGAGCGACGGTGCAGATCGAGCGAATGAGCTCGTACTCCACCGGCGTGCCCTTGTCGAAGAAGGGCACGACCACCTTTTCGAGTCCACTGGTCACGGCACAGCCGAGGACGATCTCTTCGTCGCGATAGGCGCCACGGACCCGCGCCGCCACCATCACAGGCTCGATGCCGAACTGTTGCGACGCGATCGCCGCCTCCTCCGTCTTGGGCTCGGTCGGGATCACCTCGACGCGCACGCGGCCGCGACCGAGCCCCTCCATCTGCCGAAGCGTGTTGAGGAGATTGAGCCGGGTCTGGGCGTAATCCTCCGGCACCGTCGGACTCACATAGGCCTTGATGTCGATCGGCCGACCGGCCTCGAGCTTGCGCAGCAGCTTGCGAGTGTCCGGGGCGAGCGTCGAAATCTGTTCTTCCGACAGGTCGCCACGCAGATCGACCGCCCGCGCCACGAGAGCAAGCCCCAGCACGCCGGCGATGAGACCACCAGTTCGTGCGAGATAGTGCAGCCCCATCGACGCCCCGTCTTTCCGCCCCGTCCAGTGCCGCCGGCCGATGAGCACCATCGCGATGTAGAGACAAACCACGACGACGCCGAGAAAGTAGACGATCGACGAGAGGCTCACGACGCCGCGGCCGAAGTCGGCGAAGTTTTCGGCGAGACTCCACGACTTCACTTGTCCGGCGACCTTCGGCCCCATGACGAGACCAGCTCGATCAGCGAGGGCCAGCGGTGCGTTGAAGAGCACACCGAGCACGAAGCCCACGGTGAGATTGCTCGTCAGAAAACTCGCCACCATGCCGACGGCCAGCATCGCCAGGCCGGTGAACCAGTAGCCGAGGTAGTTCGCCAGAAAGAGCCCGGCGTCGGGCGTACCCCAGAGCAGGAGGATGACAAGGTTACAGACGCACGAGAACATGAGGGCGGCCGTAAAGATTCCGACCGCCGCCAGATATTTTCCCACGACGACCTCGAGATCACTCGCGGGAATCGTGAGCAGCAATTCATCGGTACCCTGCCGCCGCTCTTCGGCCCACACGCTCATCGTGATCGCCGGCACGAACACGAGCAGGATCGCCGGCAGATACCGGTTGAGCTGGTCGAGGTTTGCGAGGTTCGCGTTGAAAAATTCCGGCGGCCAAAACGCGGCCAGCGACCCGAGCAGCACGAACACGCAGATGAAGACGTAGCCGGTCGGGTTCGAGAAATAGGCGACGAAGTTCCGCTTGAAGACGGCGTCGAGGACGTGCCATTTCATCGGGATCGATCCTGGTGACAAGGGAGACGGAGTGGAGAGACGGCGAGCGCCGCGTCTCCTGGTGAAAGAGACGAATGCATCATGCCGATCGTGTGAGCTCGTGGAAGCGTTCGTCGAGCCCACGGCCGTCCTGGCGGAGTTCGGCCGGCGTGCCGTCGAACCGGAGCCGGCCTTCCGAAATCAGGATGACACGATCGGCGAGGGCCTCGACCTCCTGGAGAATGTGGGTCGAGAGCAGGATGGTTTTGCGTTCACCGAGACGGCGGATCGTTTCCCGCATCTCACGGATTTGGTTGGGGTCGAGGCCGCTGGTCGGTTCGTCGAGGATCAACACGTCGGGCTCATGAAGAAGCACCTGCGCCATGCCGACCCGCTGCCGATACCCCTTGGAGAGCTTTCCGATCGCCTTGCCGATCACGCTCCCCAACTCGCACTGTTTGACGACCGCCTCGATCCGTTCCCGCTTCCGCGTTCCGGAAAGGCCGCGGGCATCGGCAAAAAATTCGAGCAGGCTCCGCGGCGTCATGTCCGGGTAGAGCGGACCATTTTCGGGGAGATACCCCAGCCGTTCGGCTCCAGCGAGCCGGTCGGTCGACATGTCGTGGCCCGCGATGAGGGCGCGGCCCGATGACGGGGCGAGATAGCCCGTCAGGATCTTCATCGTGGTGCTCTTGCCCGCACCGTTAGGACCGAGAAACGCGACGATCTCACCCCGTGGGATACGAAACGAGACGTTCTCGATGGCAATGAACTCGCCGTAGTACTTGCAGAGGCGATCAGCCTCGATCATGGATTCGGTGGATTCTTTGCCGGTCACAGTCATAGAGGCTCGTGGAAAGCTGCGGCTGCTGGAAGTGGACGAACGACGGTATTGTTCCTCGATCAGGCCAGGGGGGCAATCCCTGAGTCCGCGCACGACCTGAAAGGCCGCAGAAGGCCGCCGTCAGACGTGCGAACCGCTGCTTACCCTCGGGCCAAGGGCTGGAGCTGCGGCCTCGCGTCGCCCCGATGCCACGCCACGTGGGCGAGCCAGGCGTCGGATGTTTCAGGACAATCCGAGCGGAAGTGAACGCCCCGAGTCTCGTCCCGCACGAGAGCCGCATGGATCATCAGCCTCGCCACCTGAAGCATGTTCTGGAGCTGCCAGCCCTGCGGATCTGAGAACTGCCGTGGCAACACATACCGGCACCAACCCTCCACCGCATCGAGGGCCTCGCGCAGTGATGACGCGGTCCGCTCCACGCCCACCTGCCGCCACATCACCGCCTGGAGCGAATTTCGGATGTCGGCAAGGTCAAGTGACTCGCCACCATTGGGCTCGGCGCGGGCGTTCGAAATCGGCGGCACGCGAAGCTCATCAGCCCCAGGCCACCCTTCGTCCAGGATCTCCGCGCTCGCGAGACACCCCGCGCGGGCCCCGTAGACGAGGCCCTCGAGCAGGCTGTTGCTCGCGAGTCGATTGGCGCCGTGGAGACCGCTGGACGTGACTTCGCCAGCCGCGAGCAGCCCCGCCACGCCCGTTCGCCCCTCGGCATCCACTTCCACGCCGCCGACCATGTAATGGGCGCCCGGGCGCACCGGAATGCGATCGCGGGCCAGATCGAGTCCGAACTTCCGGCAGGTCTCGGCCATACCGGGAAACATTCGCCGCACCGCCTGGGGGTCAAGATGCGAGAGATCGAGATAGACGTTCGAGTGGTGCGTGCGGTGCATCACCTCGGTGATCGCCCGAGACACCACATCGCGCGGCGCGAGTTCGGCCCGGGCGTCAAACTCCGGCATGAACCTCCGCCCATCGCGATCGACGAGCCACGCCCCGGCCCCGCGCACCGCTTCGGTGATCAGGCTTCGGGCACCACCGGCGATATAGAGGACCGTGGGATGAAACTGCATGAACTCCATGTCGCGGAGCGTCGCGCCGGCCCGCCATGCGATTGCCATCCCGTCCCCGCTCGCCCCAGGGGGGTTCGTCGATTCGCGGTAGAGTTGCCCCGCGCCGCCCGTGGCCAGGATGGTGCGCCGCGCCCAAACGAGCGTCTTCCCGTGGGCCGGATTCCACACGAGCGCTCCGCGGCAGAACCTGTGATCGGTGACGAGATCGATGGTGAACGTGTCGGCCCAGACTTCGAGATTCTCGAGTTTCTTGGTTTGCTCGATGACCGCCCGCATCACCTCGCGGCCCGTCGCGTCACCAAGCGCATGCACGATGCGGTGATGGCTGTGCCCCCCTTCGCGGCCAAGCTCGAGGCCACCGTCGCGCTCGTCGAACTTGGTGCCCCAGGAAATCAACTCGTGGATGCGATCGGGCGCTTCGCGAACGACTGACTCGACGACGTCGGCATGGCACAGGCCACCGCCGGCAACAAGGGTGTCGGCCACGTGGTTGTCGAAACGATCCTCGGGGTCGACCACCCCGGCGATCCCCCCTTGGGCCCACTGGCTCGACGACACGCGGAGATCGTCTTTGGTGATGACAGTCACCGACAGCCGCGGATCGATCGCGAGGGCAGCCCGCAAGCCGGCGAGTCCGCCACCGAGGATGAGCACATCCGTGAAACAGTGCGGCACCCGCTTGGGGCCGAACGCCACGAGATACCGAGGCCCGTCGACGCTGTCAGTCATTCGACGCTCGTGCCCTGCATGAACGCCTTGAACTGTTCGCGGTAGTCGCTTGGCGGCCTGCTGCGACGCCCCTCGGCTTGGCCCCCCTTGCGATCGACCGGCACCTCTCGGCTGCTTTGCACGCCCCCCGGCCGAAGCCCGAGGCTCTTCACCGCCTTCTCGAACTCGGCGCGCTGACTCGGGTCACCCGTCGCGGCATTTTGCTGCATCTGCTGCCATCGGTCCAAAAACGCTCGGGCCTGCTCGGGGGTCCAGCCCAGGTCTTCAAGAACGTCGGTACGCCCCTTCGCCAGGGACTCGCGCAGGTGTTCGATCGCGAGATTCGCCGCGTTTCGAGCATGCTCGACGTCCTGCGCGGTCCACTGCATGTCACGCCGCTCGAGAGGAGCGCCTTCCCGTTGCCCACCTCGGCCATCCGATGCGTCGCCACGCCCGCCGTGGCCACCCTGGCCTTCGCCCTCGCTGGCTGATGGAGATTCACCGGACTGCTCGGACTGACCGCCGGGCTGCGCACCTTCGCCTGCTCCCTGGCCAGGCGGACCGGCAGTTTGGCCCTGCTTTCCTTCACCCTTTTCGCCACGTTGCTCTTGTTGGCCCTCCCCTTGGTGACCGCCAGGTTGCTCACCGGTGCCCTGCTCGCCTTGACCAGCTTTTCCTTGCCGACCTTCCTGCCCCTCGCCTGACTGCCCCTGACCCTGTCCTTCAGCCTCGTCGCCACCACCCTGCTTGCTCGTGCCCTGCTCGCCCTTTTCATCCTCGCCTTGACCAGTCGGGCCTTGGCCGGATTGCTTCCCCTCGCCCGACTGTTTCGTTCCCGCTTGCCCTTCCCCTTGCTTCCCCTCGCCTTGTTGGCCTTGGCCAGACTGCCCATTGCCCGATTGACTCTCTCCCGATTCGCCACGACCGGACTCGCTTTGGCTTTGGTCCCCCGTCTGGCCCTGACCCGCCTGTGGCTCGCCGGCCCCCTGGTCCGCCTGACCTTGGCCGGCACCAGGTTGACCATCCCCCTCTTGGTTCTGTTGACCCTTTTGTTCCTGCCCTGGCTGTTGACCTTCTCCCTGCTCGCCCTTCCCCTGTTGCGAGCCGCCTTGCTGCTTGCGGTTTTCGAGGATCCTCTCGATCGCCTCGCCATCATCGGTACCGTCGGACGCGACCGGTTTTGACGGTGTCGAGTCGCCTTCTCCGCCCCGTTGCGACCGTTGCTCACCTGATCGCTGGTCACCCTTGCCCTGTTGCTTCCCCGTTCCCTGCTCACCTCCAGCCTGTTGCCCCTTTCCCTTCTCCTCACTTCCGCTCTGCCCTTGGCCGTCCCCCTGCTCTCCTTGTCCCTGCCCCTGCCTTTGTTTTCCTTGGCCGTCGGAGCGACTACCGTCCCCCTTCTCTCCTTGCCCCTCCTGTTGTTGACCGTTTTTCTTTTCTCGGCCCTGCCCCTTGGCGCCGTCGCCTTGTTTGCCTTCACCGTGCTGTCCTTGGCCCTGGTCGCCTGCAGCCTGCCCCGACTTGCCTTCGCCTTGCTGACCTTCACCTTTCTCGCCTTGCCCCTCGGTGGCCTGACCTTGTCCTTGGTTTCCTTGCCCTTGGTCTCCAGCACCCTGCGCTTCTTGGCTCTCGCCTTTGCCTTCGCCCTTCTGATTGCCACCGGCATCGCCCTGGTCATCTCCGGGCTCGCCCCGTCCCTTTTGCCCTTGGCCATCCTGCTCGCCTTGTCCCTGGTCCTCCGGCTTGCCCTGATCACCTCCCTGAGCGCCATCACCATCCTTCGGAGGCTCTTCCTGCGGCGGCGCGCTGGCATCGATCTCGAGCATCTGCCACTCCGTGACGGCCCGATTGGGCACGTCAGGCCGGGTGTCGATCGCGACGGCACGGTATTCGAGTTTGTTCCCGGGCTTCGCGCCGAGCGCTTGCGGCACGAGCGTCGCCGCTCCATGAAACGCGAGCCGCGGGCGTCCCACGAGCAATTCGTCTCCTGGCGCGATCTCACCACCGTCGAGCCGCGTTTCGACATGCACCTTGGCCAGGCCAAAGTCCGGGTCCATCGCCTTCACCCGCACCGTCACGGGCGCGTCGGGTGGCACTCGCAGCACCTTGTCCTCCGGCACTTCGATCGCCACCTCGGGCGCAAGATCGGGGGTCACTTCGATCCGATGCTCGAGCGGGCTCGTCACATCGGGCTCGGTCGGTTGGCCTGGTGCAGCCTTAGGGCGATAGATAAAGCGGTAGGACGCAAACTTCGGTCCTGTCCGATCGGCATCGAGTTCGAGTACGAACGACGCCTTCCCGGTCGTTGCCTTCGGCTTGTCGAGCGCAAGCGACACATTGCGTCGCCCGTCGCAACCGAGATCGATGGCGGCAACATCGAGGGGACGATTCGCCTCGGCGATCACCGTCACGCGCGTCCCTTCGACGGCCCGAATGTCTCCCTGCCAGGGAAGCGTTTCGCGTTCGCGAGCCATGTACTCGGGGTAGTCGTACCGCAGTTCGCGTACCAAGAGCGACGGGGCATCCACCACGATGACCCGGACCCGCTCGCTGCGACCATCACCCGCCGCAATCTGAAGCTCCACGCTCGAGTCGAGCCCGCGATCGACGCCGGGCACAAGGGCCGTGTGCGCGTCGCCGCTGCCTGCCGTCATCACGATACGCCATGGGGCAAGCGACGCATCGGGCGTTCCGTCGTCGCGCAAAGGCGTCACGAGGAGGACCGGCCGCTCGTCGGTTTCGAGCCCGTCGACCATCGAGGCCACATGAAGCTGGCGGCCTCGAACCAACTCGGCTTGGCCGTCGACGATCACGAGCGAACGATCGTCCATGGCCATCCCCCCATCTTCGCCGGGCATTCGCCAGGCAAGTCGGGGACGTTCGATCTGCACGCGCGACGGTGGCACCAGCCCTTGCCAAGGGGCCGCAAGCCGGGCTGCCGACATGACGAGGCTCTTCGGCGCAAGCACCGCGTACACGATCATGCCGCACACCAGCACCGTCAGGATCCAGGCGAGGCGCACCGCGGGCGTTCGGTCAACGATTCCCTCTTCGTTCACCGACGACAGCCGGCGGGCAGCCCGTCGGCGAAGTGACTTCACGACGGCTTCGGAAGCGTCGCCCGAGTGTTCTTTCACCAGCACGGCATTGACGAGGTCGTTGTGGAGATCAGGGTGACCTCGTTCGAGCTCACGCGCGGCGAAGACGAGGTTCACGCGGTACCGCACCAGCGGCGCGAGCCACTTCCCGCACGCCCAAACGGCCGCGGCCAGGCCGACACCGAACCAGCCCCAGCGGACGAAGTCCGGTAGCCCCCCAGGCACGAGCCAATGCTCCACCAGGACGCCGACGAAAAGCCACGTGACGGCGGTCACTGCAAAGGACAGGAAAAACGTCGCCAGAGCCATCGACTTGAGGTCGGCGCTGGCAGCCGCAAATCGCTTGGCCAAGTACTGCTCGGACTTGGACCCTTCCTTGGCCTCCATGGTCCATGGGGGAACGGCCAGCGGATCTCGCGTGCGGTCGGATACCGTGGCCATGACACCTCCCGGATGGCCTGCTGCCTGGCGGCCACTTCCTCATTCAATACGAAGTATATCGGCGAAGAGGGCCACGAACTGGCAGCCGTCGACGCCGCTTCCTCCGGCGGCAGGCCTGTTCCAGCGTCTGCTATCGTGATCCGTCGCTTGACTCACCGTTCCGCAGGCCTCTTTTCATGTCGATTCTCCCGGATCCGGAAACCTTCCGGAAGTTGGCTGACGGCACGTACGTGGGCCCCGTAGCATGGGCTGCCCGTGCCCTACTCGCCGCCTTGTCCGTGCCGTATGGTGCCGCAATAGAGCTCCGCAATCACCTCTACGACCGCAGCATCTTCCGGTCCACAAGAGCTTCGATCCCGGTCATCTCGGTGGGCAATCTCACGGTGGGCGGCACAGGGAAGACGCCGCTCGTGGCCTGGATGTGCCGGCAACTCGTCGCAATGGGGCGACACCCGGCGATCGTAAGCCGAGGCTACGGAGCCCAGGGGGGCGAAACGAGTGACGAGGCGGCGGAACTCGCAATCCTTCTTCCGGGCGTACCTCACGTGGCCAACCCCGATCGCTTGGCAGGCGTTGCCGAAGCAGCGCGTCGTGGTGCCGATGTTGCGGTGCTGGACGACGGCTTTCAGCACCGGCGCCTCTGCCGTGACCTCGACATCGTGGCCATCGACGCGAGCGACCCGTTCGGCTGCAACCATCTTTTGCCGCGTGGTCTGCTTCGTGAATCGGTCCGTGGCCTCACCCGCGCCCATGCATGCGTGTTGACCCGTGCCGCGAGCATCGATGTAGCCGCTCGTGATGGAATCCGCGCCGCCGTCGCGCGTGTCTGCGGCGGCGAGCCGCGAATGCCTTGGATCGAAACCGAACACCGGCCGGTGGCGATCCGATCCTGGGGCGGGCTCCAGGAACCGCTCGATCATCTCCGCGGCCGACGTGTCGCCGCGTTCTGTGGGATCGGCAATCCCGCTGCCTTCCGAGCAACGGTCCATGAACTGGGTGTGGACGTGGTCGGCTTGAGAAGCTTTGCCGATCACCATGCCTACGATGCCAGTGACCTCGAATCGCTTGCGGCGTGGGCGACGACTGCCGGGGCGACCATGCTTCTCACGACCCTCAAAGACCTGGTTCGTATACGCCGCGATCGGCTCGATTCCATCCCGCTGTCGGCCGTTGAAATTGCCCTCGCCCCGATTGGCCCAACGGAGCCTCTCACGCTTTTGCTGGTCGAGGCACTCCGATCCCATGCCTCCGCGTAACCATCATGCCACCACATCCTGCCACCGCGATCGACGCCTCGGTCCTGGTGACGACCTTTCGTCGTCCACGGCACCTGGCGCTCGTTCTGGAATCGATCCTGCTGCAACGGCATGTCCGTCGCGATTTCGAAATCATTGTCGCTGACGACGGCTCAGGGGATGACACCGAGGCGGTGGTCACCTCGTTCGCCGCCCACGCCGACGTGCCGGTTCGATTCACGACGCAGCCGCACGACGGCTTCCGCCTGGCGCGAGTCCGAAACAACGCCGCCCGGCTGGCACGGGGACGATACCTCGTGTTCATCGACGGCGACTGCGTCATGCCTCCAGGCCATCTCGCGGCCCATGTTCGACGACGACGGCCAGGCGTGGCCCTGCTCGGTTATTGCGCGAGGCTCAGTGAACACGCCAGCCGTCATCTCATGCCGGAGAACCTCGCCGTCGCAAACCTGTCGGCGATGGTATCGCCCGCCGAGGCCGCTCTCCTCGCCAAACGCCACCGCCGCGCCCGGTGGCATGGGCTCATGCGTCACCCGACGAAGCCACGGCTCGCCGGCGGCGACTTCGGCGTGTGGCGAAGCGACTTCGAAGCGGTCAACGGATTTGACGAACGCTTCGTCGGCTGGGGCCAGGAAGACGATGATCTCGGCCTCCGTCTGCGGGCAGCCGGAGTTCGCTTGGAATCGATCCTCGACCTCACGCAAACGCTGCACGTCTGGCACCCGACCGACCCGACCGCGACGCCCCGCTGGCGCGACGGATCCAACGTCGCCTACTTTCACCGCCGCGGAAGGCTCACGGCGTGCCGGAACGGCTTACGCGAGCGGGGCATCGCTGACGTCATCTGGGGACTGCCGGCCGACATCCGATCCACCTGTGTCGGCACGACCGCCGCACGCCTGCTCAGCGATGCGCCCCGGGCCGGCCCCGGCGCAGCGTGTGAGATCGAACTTGTCATTGCCGGTGGCCATGGAACCTTCACTCGGCCTGCCGAATGCCGGCTTTTGCTCGTCCCCCAGGGCACGAAGCCGGGGCGACGCGAGGCTCGACAAGCAGACCGCGTGGTGAGCCTCGATCCTGGTGATGCCGTGGCGCTCCGTGAGATCCTCGAAGCCATTGGCTGATCGACGCCGAAGGCTCGTTCAGCGGCTGCGGAGCCGTCCGCTGTAACCAGGGACAGGGACGCTCGCTGCAAAAAGCTGTCGCTTATTTCTTCTTCTCGACGTGAAGCGTGTGCTTCCGGAGACGTGGAGAATACTTTTTGACCTTGAGTTTCTCACCACCGGTCTTCCGGCGGAGCGTGTAGTTCATGTCGCCGGTTTCTTCGCAGACGAGATGGACCACCTCGAGCTTCTTCTTACCCTTGGCCATGGCTGAACCTGTCGGTCCTGTTCATTCGAGAGAGAGGCCTTGCCCGGCACGCACAGAATCGGCCCGGCGGCAGACCAAAGGTCCAGAGCGTACCCGCCCCGGCGCCGGTTTGCCAGCCACGCCTTCAGGAAGCCCAGATCCCAAGCGCCCCGGTCCCGTGCGGGGTGCCGCTGGAATAATCGGAGGCATCAGTTCCGAAGACCGGGAACGAACCGAAATCCCAAGGCTTTGGGGGTCGGCGACCCTGGCGTGATGCCGCCAAAATTCTTGCTATGATTCCCGAGGTGGGATCTTGGCATTTTGGGCCGTGATCGCGAGGGTCTTTGCCGAGCCGTTGGTTCGGAGAGTGAAACACGGGAGGAGCGCTTCGCATGGCAAGCAAAACTGATCCTGAATCGATCCGCAAGGCCGCGAAACCGGTGGTCACTGCTGCCGGCTCGGGGAGGGGACCAGCGAAAGCCGGTGGACGCGTCCCCCCTGCTCCTGCGACAGGGAAAACGGCCAGGGCCCGCGCCGAGCACGACGATGACGACGAGCAGGAAGAGGAAGACAATCGTCCCTCGCAAGGCGTCATGATCCAGGTGCCTGCCTGGGGTGTCAGCATGTTGGTCCATATCGTGGCTTTGCTCGTGATGGCGCTCATCGTGGGTGAGGCCGTGGTTGTCAATAAGCCCACGGTCATCACGTCAACGCCCTCGGACCCAGAGGAAGAGTTCACTGAAATCGAAGAAGAAAAAATGGAAGACGTCCCGGAGGCCGTCGAGCCGACGCCCGACGTCGTAGTTGCTGCTGACGAGGCAGTCGAGCCCGTGGAAGTCATCTCGATGATGAATGATCTCGAGGCCGCGCCGCTTGCCGTCGAGCTCACCGATTTCGGCAGCCAGACGGCGCCGGCGGCGGACATGATGGCGACAATCGGTGCGGTTGGCGGGAAGGCTGCGGGCGGCCTCGGCGGGCGCGGTAATCCCGGAAAAATGGCGGCTGGCGGCGGCGGCGGTGCCGATACCGAAAGTGCCGTCGATCGCGCACTCAAGTGGATCGCCAACCACCAGCTTCCGAACGGAAGTTGGTCATGCGACCTCGAGAGCGTTCCAAGCTGCGCGGGCAAGTGTTCGCACGGGGCGAAAGACCCCCGTGGTGGACCGGGTGGCGGTACGGCCCTCGCGCTCCTGCCGTTTCTCGGTCGCGGCTACACCCACACCCAAGGCCCGTACAAAAAGCAAGTCGAAGCCGGTGTCGCTTACTTGGTGCAGCTCGCCATGAAGCAGAACGGACAAGCCTACACGAAGGGTGAAAACCTCTACTCCCAAGGGCTCGTGGGCATCGCGCTCTCGGAGTGCTATGCCATGACCCAAGACCAGCGTCTCGCGGCGCCGACGCAGGCGGTTCTCAACTACATCATGTCGGCTCAGGATCCAAATGGTGGCGGCTGGCGGTACGCCCCACGTCAAGCTGGCGACACATCCGCCGTCGGCTGGCAGATCATGGCCCTCAAGAGCGGCAACATGGCATACCTCCAGGTCAACCCTCTGACGGTCAAGAAAGCGGTCGAGTTCCTCGAGTCGGTCAAGGGAGACGAATATGGTTCCGGGTACGGGTATACGTCGCCGGCGTTGAAGCCGAGCACGTCGGCCGTCGGACTTCTCTGCCGGATGTACCTGGGCTGGAAGAAAGACAACCCGGGCCTCCAGGAAGGGGCGGCTCGGCTCTCGAAGATCGGCCCGACCGACGATCTCTACTACGACTACTACGCGACCCAGATCATGCACCACATGGAGGGTGACATGTGGAAGCAGTGGAACGAAAAGATGAAGAAGATGCTCCTTGACTCGCAGTCCAAGAATGATCACGAGGCGGGGAGTTGGTATGAGGGGTTCAGCAGGGGCCACGGGCCTCACGTTGCCGGCCGTCTCTACATCACTTCGCTTGCCACGATGATCCTCGAGGTCTACTACCGACACCTCCCGATCTATCGGAACGAAGTTGTTGACGACGAATTCCGCGAATAAGGCCAACCGCAGCGATTGTTCTTGAGCCTGGGCCGTCCATGAGCCGATGGCCACAGAAGGCCATGGCCAAGATGTGATCGCTTGGCCACGGCCGGCCACCTCACGGTTCGCGGAACCGGCAGAGTTTGCCACGGTCCCGCGAGCCGGTGGAGGCCGCTCGTGTCTCGCGTCGGAGTGGCTTGACCGATGGAGTTGCCCGCAGCGCATCGCCCTTGGCTGGAAACCATCGTGTCCAGCCACCAGGTTCGCGCTGTCTATCTCAGTCTCGTCAGCCACGTCGTGGTGTTCTTGATCCTGGCGTGGCTGGTGACGACGGTTCGTGAATCACCTCGCCCGGCGATCCGGATCACGCTCTCGGCGCCGCAGGCCCACGAGGCCCCCGAAGTGGCGTTCCTGCTGCCGGCCGAGCCAGCGGCGTCCGGTGAACGTGGCGACGCACCGGGGGGATCCACTTCCTCCATCGACGACATCACGGAGGAGCCGCCTCTTCCTTCGCCTGAATCCGCCCTGGTCGAGGCAATCCGCGACACGGCGTTCGAGCCACGCCAGACGATGGTGTCGGCGATTGCGGCCATGCCGACGCCGGACGCTTCGTCGATCACTGCCCCGAGCACTCCACGCGTGTCGGAGCCTGCGGCCGGCGGCAGTGGTTCCGAACGTTCCGGGTTTGGCAGCCGCCGGGGTGAGGCACGCAGTCGCGGTGCCATGGATCGCGGTGGCACGGCTGCCAGTGAGGCGGCCGTGGAGCGAGGCCTCGAGTGGCTTGCCCGTCACCAGGCTGCCGATGGCTCTTGGCGATTCGATCTTTCCGGGTGCCGCTGCGACGGGGCGTGCAGCCATCCCGGCACCGTGACGAGCACGACTGCAGCCACCGGGATCGCGCTGTTGCCTTTTCTCGGTGCTGGCCACACGCATACCGAGGGCGCTTACCGCGAGGTGGTCACGCGAGGGCTCTACTACTTGATGAGTCGGATGCGGCCTTCTCCGCGAGGGGGTGACCTCTCGGAAGGCACGATGTATGGCCACGGCGTCGCCACGCTGGCGCTGGCCGAGGCGTTCGGGATGACAAACGATCCCATGCTCGCCCCGTATGTGCGCGACGCGATCCGCTTCATCGAGACGTCTCAAGATTTGCACGGAGGAGGCTGGCGATATCTCCCCGGCCAGGCCGGTGACACGACCGTGACCGCCTGGCAGATTGCGGCCCTCAAGAGCGCGTCGATCGCGGGGGCGGCAGTGCCATCGCCCACGATCGACGCAGCCTGCCGGTTTCTCGATCGCGTGCAGGTTCGGAAAGGTGAGGGCTATGGCTACTTGTCTCCTCAGGACCGGTCATGCACCTCGGCAATCGGGCTCCTCTGTCGGATTTACACGGCATGGCCCGACGAGCGCACCCTCGACCGAGGCCTCGCCAGACTCGCGAAGCCTGGCCCACCTCCCCACGCGGTGTACCAGAACTTCTACCTGGCCCAGGCGCTCCTTCTTCGAGAGCATCCCGCCTGGCGACGGTGGAACACCATGAATCGCGAGAACCTCATCGCCGGCCAGGCTCGCCTTGGCCATGAGACCGGCAGTTGGACGTTCGCCGATGCAGACACGGCCCCCGGCGGACGGCTCGGCCACACGGCGCTGGCCGTGCTCACGCTCGAGGTCTACTACCGGGTCTTGCCCATATACGGCGAGCAGGCGGCCACGCTGGGGTGGTGAGGTGCATGGCAGGCCTATACTGAGAACGCAGAGGCTGTCATGCGATTCGGTTTGTACTTTACTGTTGCGCTGGTCATTGGAATTGCGTGCACCGCCATCGGATGGCTGGGGCTCGCTGGCTGGCTCGCCGCCATGGTGGCCGCAGGCAGCCTAGCGGCCCACGTTGCGGGCAACGCCCTCGGCACGCGGCTTCGAGACACGACGGATGAGCGGCTCGAAAAGCCCGTGCCTCGCGCCACGCCATTGCCTCCTCACGAACCTTCCCTGCTCCACGAACGAACGAGTCTCGGAAGGCTCGTGCCCGTCTCCGTCGGAATCGGTGCGGTGTGCGGAGGATTCGCGGGAAGCTATGCCCTCGTCCTGGCAACGGGGGCTTCCTTCGCCGGCGCAGTGCTCGGAGGCATCTCCTCTGCCGTCATCGGCGGGCTCCTTGGCTTTCTCGCCGCGAGCTTCGTCGAGGTCATCCGAACGAGCCTTCGTGAGGCCATCGCTGCTGAACGGCGTGGCTGAAGACGCGTGGAATTGGCCCCGGGTCCGTGGTACAACCTGGGCAACGCCGTCAGGCTCATCAACCCCTCCTCATGACTGGATTCAAGGCATGGCCAAGCCCCACCGCAATCTCAAGAAAGCCAATCACGGCGCTCGCCCCGCGAACAGCAAAGCACGCAAAATGAAGCGGAAGCACATCAAGACCTGAACCCTGCTTCCCCGAGCCGCAACACTTCGAGCGAGCGCTGCCGTGCCCCCGCGTGACTACATCATCCATCCGAGCGAGTACGACCTCGACAGGGTGATCGCCGACATCCATGAGATCCGCCGCTGGAACCGGCAGCGGTTCGAGATGGAGCAGTTGACGGCGATCGTCCACGAGGATCAGGAGCGGGCGCTCTGCGTGGGCTACAAGGACGTCACGGCCGACGAGTTCTGGGTCCGCGGCCATTTTCCATCGACCCCGCTCATGCCGGGCGTCATCATGTGCGAGGCTGCCGCCCAACTCTCCAGCTACTACACGCAGAAATACAACCTGCTCGATGCAACCGTCGTCGGATTTGGCGGGCTCGAGGAGGTTCGATTCCGCGAGCCGGTGGTCCCTGGCGATCGATTGGTCATCGCGGTCGAACGAGTGCGGGTGCGGCGAGGGGCGATGATCGTCTGCCGCTTCCAGGGTCTCGTCCGCGAGAGCATCGTCGTGGACGGCGTCATCAAGGGCGTGCCCCTCCCGGCGGACGTGCTCTCCGGCGTGACGACCGCGAGCGCGGAACGGACCGGGGCCTGAAGACCGATGCCCCGTCGTCCTCCGCGAAAGCCTGCTCCCGGGCTCGATCTTTCCGCCCACCTCGTGCTGCTCGAGTCGCTGTCCGCTCCCCTCGACCCTGCCCACCTTTTCAACTCGCCCGGCCCCGTGGAACTCGAGGTCGGGAGCGGCAAAGGACTTTTCCTGCTCTCAGCCTCGGCGGCTGACCCTGACCGCAATTTTCTTGGCGCCGAGATTGCCGTCGGCTACGCGCGGCTGTGCGCCGCCAAACTGGCTGCAGCCGGCCGGCCAAATGCCCGTATCGTGCAGGGAGACGCCGGATTTCTCGTGCGTTCCATCCTGCCGAATGCGTCTCTTGACGGGATGCACGTTTACTTTCCTGATCCTTGGTGGAAAGCGCGGCATCGAAAGAGGCGTGTGCTCTCGGAACCCTTTCTCCTGCATGCCGGTCGTGTTTTGAAGCCTGGTGCCCTGCTCCACGTATGGACTGACGTGGAGGAGTATTTCGAGGAAGCGATGGCCGCAGCGGAGGCGACCGGCCTCTTCGCCACACCGCGGGATGAAGCACCGCACGAGCCCACCCACGATCTCGACTACCGCACTCACTTCGAGCGACGGACTCGCCTGGCGGGCATGCCCGTATGGCGGGCAGCCCTCGAGCGGAGTTCTGCTCCTTGCCCGGTCGAGCGGGTCAACCCGTCGTAGCCGATTCGTACGTGCGAGTCTGGCGGCGGCCCGTGCGTGACTGTTCCAGGGCAATCTCGTAGAGCTTTTCGCCGGCCGGCGTCGGGTAGTCTCCCGTGATGCAGGCTTGGCAGACATCGTGCGAGGCGAGGCCGATCGAGCGAGCCACGCTCTCCACCGGTAAGTAGCGGAGCGAGTCGGCACCGAGCCGCTGAGCCATCCGCGTCTGGGCCTCGTCGGTGAGCGGGCCGCCGCCGAGAAACTCCGGCGCGAACAGCTCGTCGATCGTCGACATGTCGATCCCGTAGAAGCACGGGGCCACGATCGGGGGACACGCGATACGCACATGGATTTCGCGGGCTAGGCCCAGCGACCGCATCCGGCCCAAAAGCACCTGCATCGTCGTGCTCCGCACGATCGAGTCTTCTACCAGGATCACCCGTTTTCCCTCGAGCACTTCGCGCAGAGGTGTGTACTTCGACTCGGCCTTCTGCCGTCGGCTTGCCGCGCCGTCGATGAACGTGCGGCCTGTGTACCGATTGCGAATGAGTCCCTCGACCGAAGGAATCGAGAGGCAATAGGCCATCGCGTCGGCCGCGGCCTTGCTCGTGTCCGGCACGGGGACCACCACGGTATCCGAATCGATTGGCACGGTTTCGAGCCGAGCGAGCTCCTCACCGAGTCGCTTCCGCGAAAGGTAGACACTGCGGTCGTCCATCGAGCTGGCGACGTTCGCGAAATAGATCCACTCGAAGAAGCAATGGGCCCTTCGCGGCGACTCCGCAAACCGCTCCACCCGAAAGCCGCTTCCATCCACGACGAGCGCCGTTCCCGGTTCGAGTGAACAGATCGATTCGGTCGAAAACCCGAGGTTCAAAAGGGCCACGCTTTCACTGGCAGCCGCGATGAGCGCCCCCTGACGGGCCCATACCATCGGGCGGATACCAAGGGGATCGCGGGCCACGATGAGCCGGCCACAGGCATCGAGGATGGCGAGGTTCCAAGCCCCGTCAAATTGCCGGGCGAGCGAGGCAAGCAATTCGCTGGGTGTCGGATCGGCGTTCCCGGCAAGCTCGCGCCCGATGGCGTGCATGATCACTTCGGTGTCGTTGTCGCGGGCGAGGTGGGCGTCGTCGGTCGCCAGAATCTCGGCCCGCAGCTCCGGGTAGTTCGCAAGCTGACCGTTGAACCCGAACGCGAACCATTTCCGCTTTTGAATATGGGGCCGTTCGAGGGGCTGAGCGTAGCCCCGATCCTCGGCGCCGCACGTCGCATACCGCACATGACCGATGGCCGCCCGACCAGCATGCTGATCCATGAGGCTCTCGAACTTGCCCCGGTGGCTCATTCGAAAAACCTCGCTCACGCTCCCGACATCCTTGTATGTCGCCAGGAGTTGGCTGCGCTCCGGGTGCCACGCCGTCATGCCGGCAGAAAGCTGACCGCGATTCTGGATGTCGAGGAGCATCCGCGGGATGAGCCTCGCGGCTTCCTCCTGACCCCGCGCGCCGCAGAGCGGGCTCGTTTCGGGGCCCGGGAGGTGGTACACGGCTGCCAGGCCGCATTCATGATGCAGGTCGCTCATCGCATCCTTTCAGATCGCCCGCAGCGGCCGGATCACCCTGCATTCCGCTGACTCAGGGGAGTGTATCGACGGAACGGACCTCCGGATACCATACTCCCGTTTTCCACGGCTCGACCGGAGAACCACCACGCCTGGGCCCATGAACGACCACCTCCGCCAGCAGATTGCGGCGACCGCCCGTCTGATCGTCGTGAAGGTCGGTTCCCGTGTACTGACCGGAGCCGATGGCCTCCTCGATGCCTCACGAATCGAATCCATCGGGCGACAGATCGATGCGGTCTGCCGGACAGGGCGGCAGGTCGTGCTCGTCAGTTCGGGCGCCGTCGCCGCGGGGATGGGCCGGCTCGGAATGGTCCGCAGGCCAACGGAGTTGGCCCACCTGCAGGCCGTCGCCGCTGTCGGCCAAAGTGGCCTGATCGAGGCGTGGGAGCGGTCGCTCCGCGGTCACGGACGGCACGTCGCGCAAGTTCTCCTTGTCGCGGACGATCTCCAAGATCGGGCCCGGTATCTCAACATCCGGAACACCCTGAGGGCCCTCCTGGAATTCGGTGCCCTGCCCGTCATCAACGAGAACGACACGGTCAGCGTGGAGGAGCTCCGCACGAGCTTTGGCGACAATGACCGGCTCGCGGCGCTCGTGGCATCGCTGCTCGGGGCCAACCTGCTCATCCTGCTGTCCGATGTCGCAGGGCTCTATGACCGTCACCCAGACGAGCCTGGGGCGACCGTGATCTCCCAGGTCGACCGGGTCGACGCCACCGTCGCGGCCTTGGCCCGAGACCGCCCCGGGGGCCTTTCCAAGGGGGGCATGGCCAGCAAACTCAAAGCGGCCGACATCATGGCCGGCGTAGGCGGGCACTGTGTCATTGCTGCGGGACGTCAGGACGGTGTCATTGAATCGGTCTGTCGCGGCGAGTCCGTGGGTACGTTGTTCGTAGGAAGTGCCACCGCGATGCCGGCATGGAAACGCTGGCTCGGGTGGTCAGCCGAAGCCCGTGGGACACTCGACGTGGACCCCGGGGCCCGAGCCGCCATCGTGAGCGGAGGCCGCAGCCTGTTGGCCGCCGGGATGACCAGCCTTCATGGCAACTTCACGGCCGGCGACGTCGTGAATCTCACGTGCGGCACCAGTGGGGTTTTCGCCCGAGGTCTGGTCAACTATCCGGCATCGGAACTGTCGCGAATCACAGGCCTACGGACCGAGCGGATCGCCGAGGTCCTCGGCTACTGCCCGTACGAGGAGGTGATCCACCGCGACAATCTGGCCGTCATTGCACGCGAATGAACCGCACACGGGCTCGTCCATGCTCTCGGAACTCGTGATTATTCTCGCGCTGGTGGCGGCCAACGGCCTCTTCTCGGGAGCCGAAATGGCGATCGTTGCCAGCCGCCGCGGCCGCCTCCGGACGCTCGCGGATGCGGGTGATGCGTCGGCTCGCGCTGCCCTCGACCTCGCCTCCAACCCCGACCGCTTCCTGCCCACGGTTCAAGTCGGGGTCACGCTCGTCGGCACCTTGGCGGCGGCCTACGGCGGCAAGCAGTTCGTCGAAGAATTCGCGGCGGTTCTCGCAGGAACCTGGCCACGCCTGGCCACCATCGCCGAGCCCCTTGCGCTCGGAACGTTCGTGCTCGGGCTGACGTTCGTCACGCTGGTCCTCGGGGAGCTCGTCCCCAAGCGGCTCGCGCTTCGCAACGCGGAAGCCTTTGCCCGCGTGGCGGCACCGGTCATCACGATCCTCGCGCGGATCGCGGCCCCGGTCGTCTGGGTTCTCAATGTCGGGACGAAGGCCGTGCTGATGCTCGTAGGCGCACGCGGCAAACACGAACCGACCGTGTCGGTCGACGACATCGAACAACTCCTCGAGGCGGGCCGCGCCGAGGGGGTCCTCGAGGCGGTCGAGCAGGCTGTTGCTGCCGAGGCACTCCGCCTCGGGGAGCGGACGGTCCGCGACATCATGCGACCCCGCATCGACATCGATGCCCTCGATGTCGACACGCCCCCGGACGAGATCATCGGGGCCATCGCCATGGCCGGGTACTCGAGGCTTCCGGTGTACGAGGACTCCCTCGACAAGATCCTCGGCTACGTCTCGATCAAGGACGTTCTCCGAACATCGTGGATGGGCTGGCCGGCCGATCTTCGTAAAATGATGCGGAAGGCGGTTTTCGTGCCGGAAACCATGCCACTCGACCGGCTCCTGGAACTTTTTCAGAAAGAACGCACCCAGTTTGCCATCGTGCTCGACGAATATGGCGGCACCGATGGACTGATCACGCTTGACGATGTGCTCGAAGAGCTCGTCGGAGAAATTCACGACGATCGTCGCGCGGATGCCCCCGCTGATTTCGTCGAACGCCCCGATGGTTCGTTCCTGGTCGAGGGAAGCGTGCCCATCGGCACGTTGGCCGAGCGGTTCGGGATCGATCTGGGGACCGAGCCTCGTGACTACGAAACCGTCTCGGGCCTCGTGCTCGCCGAACTCGAACGGCTCCCGACGGCAGGCGACTCACTGACGTGGCAAGGGCTTGTGATCGAAGTCGTCGACATGGATGGCCGCCGGATCGACAAGCTGCTGATCCGCCGGGAGTGACTCCCCGTGGAAAAAGTCATCCATGACCTTCTTCCACTTGGCCGCTTCGTGCGGCGGAGCACTGTTCCGCAACCGGCTAACCGTCGTCAGTCGGCCGGGCGAGCCCGAGCGATGATGTCGTCCAGGACAAACGGGCTCGGGAACGGCTCGTCGAGCTGTTCGAGAAGCTTGCGGTAGCGGCCGACGATCTCGGCGATGTCGTCGGCGGTCAGCTGGTCTTCGCGCAGGATCTTCGACGCGTCAAAAACCTCGCGCCACGCCTTGAAAGCTTCTTCGTAGGCCTGCCGGGCCGTCTGCAGTCGGGCTGCCTTGAACTCGCGATCGGCGATCCAGGTCTGTTCCCTCGCCCGCAAGGCCGGTTCCGTCACCTCAGCCTCGCAGGTGGCCCGCCAGAAGTCAAAATTCACGATGTCGCGGTAGCGGTCGATGATGTGAGCCGTCTCGCGTGCCTCGACCTCTTCAAGGGCCAGTTGCCATGCCTTCTGTCGGACGTCGGCCGGTGCCAGACGGGCCACCTCCTTCCACGTCACCTTCATGGCTTCCTGGGCCTGGGCGGCCCATTGCATCTGCTTCTCATCCCGATCGATCGGAGCCACATCGAGAGCGGCCTTCTGCTCCGGCGTGAGCGACTCCTTCTTCTTGCCCTCGAGCGCCGCAAACTGCCCCGGAAGGAGGGCCTCGAGCTCCTTGACGAGCCGTGCCGCGCGGGCCTCTTCCGCTTCCTTGAGCCCCAAGCGGATCGGCACGTTCCAACTCGTCGGAATCTCTCGGGCGGCAAAGCGGCGCATCTCGTCACCGGCCAACTCCCAGGCCCGCCGGGCCACGGTGCCGAACGTACCATCTCCCTCGATCGCGCGACCGTA
Organism: uncultured Candidatus Kuenenia sp.; assembly: GCA_964498325.1. Classification (GTDB taxonomy): domain Bacteria; phylum Planctomycetota; class Planctomycetia; order Pirellulales; family UBA1268; genus QWPN01. The sequence goes on along the minus strand of CAZCHF010000007.1, from coordinate 82,112 downwards.
ATTGATCGCCGCCATCATCGGTTCGCTGTGAAAAATGAGAGCCGTTGTTTTGAGGGGAACACCGGAGTCTGCCAACTGCTGGCCTTGAAGGTACTTGGTGCGGGAGACGAGCCAGTTGTCGCGCTCGTTCACCGTCCTCTGCGGATCGTCCCGCTCGTGAAAGTCGTCGTCGGCGACGAACATCTTGCGAAACTCTTCTTTCTCGTCCGACTTCCCGATCTTGTGGCCGATGAACCAACCCATCCGGCCGAGCAGCCTCGGTTCGAAGCGGTTGAGGCCGATGCCCTGACGAAGAAACTCGATGCCCTTGATCACCCAGGCGTAGCGATCGCGGTAGTCATCGAACTCGACCGAAATGTTGTAAGAGAGGTTGTGGGCCTGAAAATCCCACACGGAGTAGAAGTTGGGCTGGAGCTTCGTCAGCTGTTCAAGCGTGGCGGAGAGATTCGCCCAGTCTTCGACCTTCTTGTAGTGGTTGGCCCGATCCCAGAGGAGCGTCACCGCCACGTTCTTGAGTCCGAGCGTGGCAAACCGCATCGTCTCACCGGTGGGATCGATCTCCCCGAGGTTGGCCTGCGAGAGGCCTCGCTCCGCCCGCAGCTTGGCAAGAAAACCGCCCGCGTTTTCCGTGTCGGCGGGCTGGCTCAAGAGCGACAGCGGCACCAACAGCACCACGATCCCGGTGAGTGCCATGAGCGTTTCGGGGCTCAGCCCCAGCCAGGCCTGGCGTGCCCCCGACGCAGGACGCTTCATGTCGCTCATGATGCCACCTCCCTGGCCCTCAGGCAGAACGTGGCGGCGACGCAGAACGCAACCACGTAGCCCGCCGTCTCCATCGCATGGGACGCGATCAAATCGAATGGAATGTCGAATCCGCTGGCCACGAAGTTGCTGGTTCCGAGCGTAGAGAGCGACGGAAACAATCCCGCAGCCACCTGCATTGGCGCCAGGAGGACGGTGTCGGCAAGCTTCATGACCTGGACAGCGGGCGTCGGGTCGAGTTCCAGCGTAATGCTCATCTGGGTCACGATGCGGTAGAGCGATTCGATCGGTCCGCCACCTGGGGCGATCTTGGCGTCACCGGTCACCTGGCTCTCAAACAACCGATCGATGAACTCGCGGAACTGGCCGACGAGCAGCATCGAGATCGATGCCACGAGAGCCACTGGCGCCGAGAGAAACGTGCTGAAGAGCACACCCAGCGCCGTGACGATGAGCATCGCGAACCACGCTCCGAGGCAACTCTTGAAGTAGTTCACCGCAAAGGAGCCGTCGCCGGCTCGGAGGTAGAAGTCGGCCTGGGCCACACCGTAGTACTGGGCCGGCTCGAGGCACTGAAGCCAAATCTCGACGCGACCGTCCGCCACGAAGTCTTGGTAGAGGTCGGCCTCCTTCACTTGGCCGTCGGCAAGGACCACGGCGAGCTTTCTCGGAATCCAGAGCTCGTCGATCGATTCCTTGGCCACGATCGGCAGGGCCTCGCTGCGGAGATTGTTCGAAGGATTCCGGAGCTGGATCGTGCCGTGGATGCCCTCGGTGATGGTGCCCTTATAGGTTCGAAAGACACGGATGTTCATTTCCAGCGGAAGGCCGTCGGGAAAATCCTGCTCACGAATGCCGGCGAACGTCCAAATGGCCGCAGCCCCGGAGCCTCCTTCGATGTACTGCCTGTACCCCCACTCCTGCCCCACGCTGATGCCCTTCGCGGCTGGTCGCCCTTCACGGTCGAGAAAGCGCAGGCGGCCTCGTAGAGGACGGCGGGCATCGAGGATTCCTTCGGGGGGCCCGACGTCGTAGACCGTGTCTGATCCGGACGAGCGAGCCGTGATGCGGTGGCGATGACCGTGCGTGGCCTCCGCAACCCCGTTTCCTTGCGAATCGAGTGCGACAAAATGGCGGTGCTCCATCGCCAGGCCGGTTCGGCCCTCGTAGCCCGTCACTTTGCCTTCGTCGTCTCGCACCTCCCGCAGCCAACTCGCATCCAACGCATGCGTGTGCTGAACACTTCGAACCACGAATGCCCAGCCGGCCAGTCCCATGACGACCAACAGCACGGTGCCGACGGTCGCGAACCCGAGAAATCGCCCGAGCACGATCTCGCCGGCGTGCACCGGCTTGGTGACGACCGTCTGAATCGCCTTCGACTTGATGTCGGCCGGCAGACTGAAGACCGCGAGGATGAGCGTCACCGTGCAGGCGAGAAAGCTCGTGGCTCCCAGAATGAAGCCGACGTAGAGCTTGGCGGGCTCCACGTTCGTCGGATCGAGGAACCAGCCGGCAAAGAGGACGACCAGAGCAAAGAGGGCGAGAACAACGAGGACGTTGCGGCGAATCGCCTCTTGAATCGCCAGTCTTGCCAGCGCCCAGACGCGGCCAGGCGATGTGCAAGCCAAGTCCCAGATTCCAGCAAGCACCCCTCGATACACACGGTCACCCGCCTCGAGGGGCCCAGCCCACGCCGCCTGGACGAGCCAGCTTGCCAGACCGGCAAACAACACCACCATCGCCGTGGCCAGCAGGTAGCTGAGAATCGATGGACCGAGCCAGGTCAGGAAGCTCGGGATTTCCTGTTCGAGAACCATTGGCGGCCCTACGTCGTGGTCGATCCTGGGGAGGCAGCCTTCGCCCGGCGGCCTGGCCGAGCCTCGGTGTCCCGAACGATCTCCAGGAAGAGCTCTTCAAGCGTGGTCGTCGGGTGGCCAATTTCGATCTCGGCGGCACCGTACTTGGCGAGGACAGCCCGAACCTCGTCGCAGGCGGCGGCCGGAAGGCCACTGGCACGGATCTGAGTCACCCCCGTCACCTTCAAGAGGTCTTCGACCCGACCGAGCTCTTTGAGCTCACCTTGATGAAGCACGGCGATTCGATCGCAGACATCCTCGACGTCAGCCAAAAGATGGGAGCACATGATGACGGTCTTGCCACGCGCCTTCAGGTCGATGATGAGATCCTTCATCTCGCGCGTGCCGATGGGATCGAGACCGCTGGTCGGCTCGTCGAGGAGCACGAGTTCGGGATCGTTCATGAGCGCCTGGGCGACGCCGATGCGGCGGGTCATGCCCTTGGAATATTCGCGCAGTTGGCGCTTGCGATCGTGCGAGAGCCCTACCATCTCGATGAGCGCCTTGGCCCGCCGCGTCCGTTCCTCCGGCGACATTCCGAACAAGCGACCGTAGAAGTCGAGCGTCTCCTCAGCATCGAGGAATTTGTAGAGATACGACTCTTCGGGAAGGTAGCCGATACGGGCATTCTTCTCGACGTCAGTGGCCGCCTTGCCAAACACGAGCGCATCCCCCGAGGTGGGAAAGATGAGCCCCAAGAGCAGCTTGAGGGTCGTCGTCTTGCCCGATCCGTTGGGCCCGAGAAGCCCGAAAATCTCACCACGACGAATCTCGAGATCGAGCGGCTTGAGCGCGGCCTTTTTGCTTCGTCCCCAGAAATCTCGATAGACCTTCGAGAGATTACGGGTCTCGACCACGACTTCGCCGGACGCGGCAGGCACAGCGGACGGGTGCGGCTTCGCCATGGAATCGCCCTCCAGATGAAGTCAGGCCCCCTCCAAGCGCAACGGCGTCGGAGCCTCGAGACCAAACATCCTACACGATCACCACGTTACCGAGACGCCGTCTCGGTGCAAGCAGGACCGGCCTGGGGGCATGCAGCACGCCAATCGCGATGAGATGGGCCCTGGACGCGCCCGACGCCTAGCTACTTCTGGCTTTCGTTCGACGCCGATCCCGACTCTGGCGAAGCGGGAGGTTGGTCGCCGACGATCTTCGTGGCGATGGCCACCGCTCGTTGGGCGGCAGCGAGGTCAGCCGCCGAAAAGAACGGTACGTCCGGGTCTCCACCCGCCCTTTTGATGACTTCTGCCGCCAACTGCTCCCAGGAACGACCACTCGAAAGATGCCACGCTGCGGCCTGGGCAACTTTCTGCGGAACGTGCCCCGTTGCGAGTCCACCGAGGATGACAGCGAGCCTTTGATCCTGGGACACCGTGTCGATCGCGACGAGTCGGTAGGGCATGCGGGGCGTGGGCTCGCGACGACCGTAATCGAGGCAGACCGTCGGCGCCCGAACTGCCACGGTCTTTCCCGCTGGAACGGTGAATGGCACGCTGGCCGAGTCGATGACGGGATTCACCCGGAGGTGGCCGACTTGTGCGTGCGAGGGGGCGTCTGTGACAACCTGGTCCATCGCAAGGCGCACGACGGCCTTCGCAACAGGCCTTTCGTGCAACCATCCGGAAAACGCTTCGCCATGTTCCGCGTAGGCATCACGAAGCACGTCGGGAGCCTGCCATGCCATCCAGCTTCGGAACTCGATCCACCGCGGGTCATGCACGCCGTAGACCTCACGGGCGACCCAGCAAAAGGGATTGCCTCCGGCAGGTTGACCAATCCCCATTCCCGCATTCGCCGCCCCACCACCGCCGACGTTTTGCGGCGTACCACCGATACCCCCCGCGCCGAAGCCGGCGCCCGCCTGGCCCATCTGGGCGAGCACTGGGACCCCGGCGAAGGCCGAGGGCAATCGGAGCGTGAGCGGTCGGTCACCTCGGTTCGTCACGAGAACCTGTGCCGAACGGGCGTCGTTGGCGATGAACCGCACATCGACGAGTCCTTCGGACTCGGCGTCCAGAACACTTTGCGACGCACCTGCATCGGTGCCAGCGGAAGGCTGCGCATGAGCGACAGCACAGGCAGCCAGAGCCACCAGGAAGGTCACGGCAGTACCGAGACGGAAGGTGACGAAGCGGACCATGACAAAACCTCGCGGGAAGCGGATGGGAAAGGGCGGCCTGCCACGGCTCGTGACATCCGTGGCCATCTCCAGTATTGCTTCGCCCGGGCGGACAGGAAAAACGGAAAATCCAGCGCGTCTGCCGAAAACTGGCACGTCGTGCCAATTATTCCGCTCGTACCGGTCCTCAGACCCGACGACAAGCTGAATACGGCCGCGATTACCGCTTGGAGAACTGCGTCCCGCGCCGTGCACCACGGAGACCGTACTTTTTCCGCTCTTTCATACGGCCATCGCGGGTGAGCAGGCCGGCGTGACGGAGCGGTTCGGCCAACTCGGCGTCAAATGCCTTGAGGGCACGGGCGATGCCAAGACGGCAAGCCCCTGCCTGACCGGTCGGCCCACCGCCGTTGACGGTGATCGAAATCTTGACTGCGGAACGCTTCCCGACCTCGTCCAGCGTGCTGAGAACAAGCGCCCTGTCCTTCACCGACGGAAAGTAGACACCGATCTCACGACCGTTGATCGAGAGCTCGCCGTTACCAGCCTGCAGACGGACACGAGCGACCGCCGTCTTCCGTCGCCCTGTGGCAAGGATTTCGTTTCCGCGGCGAACGGCCCGTTCGCGAACAGGTGCGGGAGCAGGAGCAACGGTGGTATCGGCGGTGGTCATCGAGTCCTCGAAACGTTGTTCAGCGGCGGGGAAAGTCGTCTCAGGAAAAAGGAGAAAGATGCGTGATCAGCACGAGGCCTTCATGATCATCGAAACCGGCTGCTGCGCCTGGTGGGGATGCTCGGCGCCAGCATAGATCTTGAGTTTGTCCAGCATGACACGACCGAGCCTGCTCTTGGGGAGCATGCGGCGGACGGCTTCCTCGAGAATCAACTCCGGGCGGCGGGCGAGCCGGTGTTCGGCGGTTTCTGACTTGAGGCCCATGTACCCGGTGTACCAGCGGTACTCTTTCAGCTGCCACTTCTTGCCGGTGAATGAAACCTTGTCAGCGTTGATGACCACCACGTGGTCGCCCGTGTCAACGTGGGGCGTGTAGACAGGGCGATGCTTGCCCATCAGAACCATCGCGATCTCGCTGGCCAAGCGTCCAACGCGGCAGTCAGCGGCATCCACGAGCCACCAACGCTGCTCGACTTCACCTGGCTTCGCCATGTAGGTCTTCATCGATCCATCCATACAAGAGGTCAGCAGAGCCGTGGGAACGGCCCGGCGTACAAAGCCGAGGAACCCCTGGAACACCAGGAGCCATATCTTGCTGCGACTTTGCGAGTCCCGGAGAGTACCAGCGGCGTGCGTGCCGAACAAGACGCTCCAATGAAAACCAGGCAAAAACAACTTTGGCGTGAGAATGCCCCCCATCACCTTCTTCACGTGGGAGTCCGGGAAAAAGACAGGTCTTTCGTAGCCCGCTGCTGCCGCATCCTGCGATGGAGTCCGCGGCCAGTTGCGATCTCCGCCCATTCTGACCACACTCTTCCCCGTTCACGACACTGATCGGGGGGGGCACCCCACGGTCGCCCCTCCAACCCCCGTGTCTTTCCGCATGAAGGTCGCAGTCCTCAAGGAAACGTTTCCAGGCGAACGCCGCGTGGCCCTGGTTCCCGCTGCCATCGCCGGGATCAAGAAACTCGGCCTGGACGTCGTCGTCGAATCGGGAGCCGGCACGTCGGCCGGCTTTCCCGATGAGACCTACCGCGCGGCGGGAGCCGAAATCGTCTCGCGTGACGAGGCGTTTGCAGCGGATTGCCTGTTGACCGTTCGAACCGGGGCCGCTTGTGGCGCCGGCTGGTGCCATGACCGTGATCGACTCCGAGCCGGCGTCGTGCTCATCGGCATGTGCGACCCGCTCTCGTCCCCCGATGCCTGCCGTGAGGCTGCCGAGAAGGGAGCAACCCTCTTCTCCCTCGAGCTCGTGCCCCGCATCACGCGTGCCCAGAGCATGGACGTTCTGTCGAGCCAGGCCAACATCGCTGGGTACCGAGCAGTCCTCCTCGCTGCCAACACGCTCCCCCGCATCCTTCCGATGATGACGACCGCCGCGGGCACCATCACGCCGGCGAAGGTTCTCGTTCTGGGTGCCGGCGTGGCCGGCCTTCAGGCCATCGCAACCGCCAAGCGTCTTGGGGCGCAGGTCAGTGCTTACGACGTGCGCCCGGCTGTCAAGGAACAGGTTCAAAGCCTCGGTGCGAAGTTCGTCGAGTTGCCGCTGGAGACCGGAGCGAGCGAGACCGCTGGCGGATATGCCAAGGCGATGGGCGAAGAGTTTTATGCCAAGCAACGAGAACTCCTTGGCAAAGTGATTGCCGAGAGCGATGTGGTCATCACCACCGCTCTGATTCCCGGGCAGAAGGCTCCCGTGCTCGTCACCGCCGACATGGTCGCCCGAATGAAGCCAGGAAGTGTCATCGTCGACATGGCGGCCGAACGTGGCGGCAACTGCGAGGGTTCCAAGCCCGATGAAGCCGTTGATGTCGGGGGCGTGACGATCCTCGGTCCGACGAATCTCGCCTCGGACGTCGCCGGCCACACGAGCCAGTTGTATGCCAAGAACGTCACCACGTTCCTCGCCCATCTCGTGAAGACCGGGCTGCCAGATGTCGCGATCGAGGATGAGATTTGCCGTGACACGCTCGTCACCCGGGGCGGTCAGGTCGTCCATCCGAAGATCCGCGAGAAGCTCGGCCTGGCTCCGCTCAATACCCTCGCCGATTCCCCGTCTCAATCATCCTGAACGACGCTGACGCCGCCCCGTACGGACCGCCCCTATGATTGCCCACGTCGCCATTCTCCTTGCCGATACCGTCGCCGCACCTGAAGACCCGGCCGCAAAATTCATCCGCCTGCTGACGGTGTTCCTGCTGGCGATGTGGGTCGGCTTCGAGGTGATCATGAAGGTGCCGCAGCGGCTCCACACGCCACTGACGAGCGGCTCGAATGCCATCTCCGGCATCACAGCCGTCGGTGCGATCGTCGCGGCCGGTTCGGTCGCCACGGCCACCGGCACGCTCTTCGGCCTCGTCGCCGTCGTGCTCGCCATGATCAACGTCGCCGGTGGCTTTGTCGTCACGTGGCGCATGCTCCAGATGTTCAATCCGAAGAAGAAGTAACTCTCGATGTCGAGCCAAGCCTGGATCAATCTCGCCTATCTCGTCGCCGCGATGCTGTTCATCGTGGCGTTCAAGCTCATGAGCGGTCCGCGGACTGCCGTCCGCGGCAACTTCCTCGGTGCCGTGGGCATGGCGATCGCGATCGTCGCCGCACTCTTCGAGGCTCCGGTCCGCGAGGCCGTCGCGAGCAGTGGAAGTTGGCCGATCGGCATGCTTTTGGTTGCCGGCGGCATCGGAGCTGCCATCGGTGCGGTGATGGCACTCAAATACCCCATGACCGGCATGCCGCAGATGGTGGCGTTGCTGAACGGCTTTGGTGGCGCGGCATCGATGTTCGTGGCTGCCGCTGAGCTCTGGAACATGTCGTCCGCCGCGAAGGTGGCCGAGACGCCGATGGCGTCTTGGACTCAGTTTTCCATTGCGACGGCCGCTACCGGCCTGATCGGGGCAGTCACGTTCTGGGGAAGTCTTGTCGCATTCGGCAAGCTCGAGGAGTTGCCACGCTTCAAGAAGCCCTGGACCGATCCCAACCGACACCTGATCAATCTCGGCTTGGCCGTCCTCACGCTCGTCCTGCTCATCAGCGTGTGTGCGAAGCCCAATTCATTCTTCCTATTCTTTCTCCTCGTGGCCGTCGGCAGTGGCCTCGGCATCACGCTCACGCTCCCGATCGGTGGCGCCGACATGCCGGTCGTCATCTGTCTGCTGAACAGCTATTCCGGCCTCGCGGCAGCCGCCGCCGGCTTTGTCATCGACAACTCCGTGCTCGTGATTGCCGGCTCGCTCGTCGGGGCCAGCGGCCTCATCCTCACCGCGATCATGTGCAAGGCGATGAATCGCTCGCTCACCGGCGTACTCTTCGGCGGCCTGGGCACGAGTGCGGCCGTGAGCGGCGACGATGTCTATGCCGGGAAAATCAAGAGCGCCTCGGCGGAGGAGATCGCGATGGTGCTCGAGGGCGCCGATCGCGTCGTGCTCGTGCCGGGCTACGGTCTCGCCGTGGCCCAGGCCCAGCATGCCGTGCGGGAACTGGCCGACGTTCTCGAAGCCCGTGGCACGACCGTCGAGTATGCGATTCATCCCGTAGCCGGCCGCATGCCTGGCCACATGAACGTACTCCTCGCCGAGGCCGACATCCCGTACGAAAAGCTTCGCGAGATGGACGACATCAATCCGACGTTCGCCGAGACCGACGTGGCGATCGTGATCGGCGCCAACGACGTCGTAAACCCTGCGGCTCGAAACGATCCCAAGAGCCCGATCGCCGGCATGCCGATCCTCGACGTCGACAAGGCCCGCACCGTCGTCGTCGTGAAGCGGTCGCTCTCCCCGGGCTTTGCGGGAATCCCGAATCCACTGTTCGCCGCCGACAACACGCTGATGTATTTCGCAGACGGCAAGAAGGCCATTCTCGACCTGACCACGGCGATCTCGAAGTAACGCACCTTTGACGAGCCCTGCGTGGCGGGACTCGACAGACGGGAGCATTTCTTTCGGGGATCGCGCGCCACCGGAGAATCGCTGCCGATGAACGATACGTCTGTCAGCCTTCTCGAGCGGATACGCCTCAGCGGCGGCGACGGATCATGGACCAGGCTTGTCGATGTCTATGGACCGATGATTCGCCGCTGGCTCGGACAGGCCGGGATCGCTTCGGCGGACGTCGACGACATCGCCCAAGAAGTCCTCGTCGTGGTCCTCGCAAAGCTTCCACAGTTTGACCGACAGCGGACCGGCTCCTTCCGCAACTGGCTCCGCAAGGTGACGCTCAATTGCCTGCGCGACTATCGGAAAGCAGCCCACCGTCGGCGCATGGCGACCGAAGAAGTGCAGTATGAACAGATCCTGATCGACTTGGCCGATGCCGACAGTCAGTTGAGCCGGCTCTGGAACGCCGAGCACGATCGGCATCTGCTTCGGCATCTCCTCGACCAGGTCCGCGGGAGTTTCTCAGCCACCACACTCGACGCATTCCAGAGGCTGGTGCTCGAGGAACGCTCTCCCGACGACGTCGCCGCCGAGCTGGGAATGACCGTGAACGCGGTCTTTATCGCCAAATCCCGGGTCCTCACGAAGCTCCGGGAACTTGGCGAAGGACTCATCGAGTAGGTTTTCTGGTCGGTGAAAGATTTTTGGGCTGGGCGTCCATTTCCCTGGGAGCGCCCGCCGCCTGCGATGGAGCGAGGTCTCGCTACCGAGAGCGTGCCATGACGAATGCCGTTGCCCCACACCCCAATGCCGAGAGCCTCCGCGCGTTCGGGCTGGGCAGGTTAGCGTCAAAGGACTCCGCGGCCATTGAACAGCACGTCGAGCACTGCCAAGCGTGCTGCGACTATCTCCGTTCCGTCGCGGACGACTCGCTCGTGGAGACGCTCCGCACGGCAGAGCTGGCCGCGGAAGCGGAGACGGTGATCTTTTCCGGGGGGGCCTCGACTGAAGGGGTCAGCGCCATTCCGCAACTTCTCAAAGACCATCCGCGGTACCACATCAAGACTCGGCTCGGCATGGGGGGAATGGGAGTCGTGTTCCGGGCGGAGCACCGGCTGATGCAGCGCGACGTCGCGCTCAAGGTGATTCATCCGCGACTGGTTGATCGCCCGGAGGCCGTCGTGCGATTTCGCCACGAGGTCCAAGCGGCCGCCCGCATCAACGACGAGCACGTGGTCCGGGCCTACGACGCCGAGCAGGTCGACGGCATCCATTTCCTGGTGATGGAGTATGTCGACGGCGAAAGCGTCGATCGGCTCCTGGCCCGTGAGGGAAGGCTTCCGATCGCGAGGGCCTGCAGCATCGCCAGACAGACTGCCCTCGGGCTTCAGGCGGCCCACGCACAGGGCATGGCCCACCGTGACATCAAGCCCCAGAACTTGATGATCGACGGATCTGGTCGCGTGAAGATTCTTGATTTTGGCCTGTCGCGGTTCGTGCTGGACCAACCCGCCGACCAGTCGCCTCGCCTGACCACGGGCCACGTTGTCCTCGGCACGCCCGACTACATGGCGCCGGAACAAGCCCGCGAATCCCGGACGGCGGACATTCGCTCCGACATCTACAGCCTCGGCTGCACGCTTTACCACATGTTGGCCGGCCGGCCGCCGTTCCCAGATGGTTCGGTGATCGAGAAACTCGCGCTGCACCTGAGCGGGCGCCCCCGTCCGCTCGAGGAGCTTCGGCCTGACGTGCCCAACGGGCTCGTTACGGTGATCGCCACGATGATGGCTCGAGACCCGGCCGCTCGGTATCAAACACCGGCCGATGTGGCGCGAGCCCTCGAGCCGTTCACGCACCCGCTGCCGCCGCCTGACCGTGCCGTCGCCGACCTTCCGACTATTGCGGCTCTCCACCCTCACAAGCCCCATCACTCCAAAGCGAAACGAACACGGACCTGGCTGCTCTTGGCGGTCGCTGTGATCGCGATCGCTGGCGTGGTCATCGTGGCCGCTCCGTGGCGTGGCCCACGAACGAGCGCCGGCATTCCATTGCCGCCCAGCCCGACCCACGGAAGTTCCCTCCGCGCTCGGGATGACGACTTTTCGGAGACACGTCTGGCCAAACACTGGAACATCCTTCAGCCTCCGTCCGGCCAAGTCGCCGTGGAGAATGGCTCGCTCGTCCTGATCCCCGACGCCGATCGCGGTTGGTACAACGCCGGCCGCGGCATGTTCATCTCCCAGGAGGTTGAGGGAGACTTCATCGCCACGGCCAGACTCTCCGTGCGCGGGCTGCGCGACCCGTCCGGCCCGCCCAGAGAGCCATTCAATTCCGCCGGATTGATCGCCCGCGACCCTCGTTCCGGGCCAACCGACGAGATGTGGATCATGATCAGCCTGGGCCAGCAAGCCACGTTCGTCGGCACCAAGACCGAGCCGACGTGGCAATCCCAGTCGCGGCCTGAGTTTCAACCGACGACAGCGACAAGCGGCGAGCTGCGACTGGCCCGGATTGGCGACCGGTTTTCATTGTTGAAACGGCTCGACGGTGAACGGGAGTGGACGCTTCTCCAGGAGCATCGCTTCCCTCAGACCCCGGCGGTGCTTCAGGTGGGCCCTGCGGTGAATGCCTACCGGGCCAGCGACATCCGGGCCGCCTTCGAATCCGTGCGGTTCACGGTCCCCACGTCGGCAAGCGATCTCTATCGCGACTGAACCGCCCCTGGTTCCGGGCCTCCCCGAAAAATTCTCAGGGCTCCTGAAAGGTCGGGGGGCGTGGCGTCCATGTCTGAGTGTCCCCTTTCCGGGCACACCTCACGCACGAACGCCAAGGAGTCACCATGTCACCATTCGTATCATCATCGGGCCGCCTGGCCTGGCTCGCCGCCACCGGCCTGCCGCTCGTGGCCATTGTCGTCTCGGCTCCAAAAGCCCACGGGCAGCAAGGGGTGGTCGGCGGAACCATCGCCGTCTCCGGCATGCAGCTCGAAGTCCGCCGGAAGGCCTTCATCCCGAACTACTTCGGCACGCGGAGTCGCATGAACGGCATGGCCTCGACCGGCATCGAGGGCGACACCCATCTCTACATCGCCGATCAGGGCTACAGCCGCACGATCTACCGCTTCGACAGCACCACCACCGGCGGCGTGGCCACGCCCTTCTTCGATGTGCAATCGGCCGTCGTCGCCGCGACCGGAAGGAACGTCAACGTCTCCAACATCGTGCATGGCGGCGTGCGCTCGGTTGCCTTTCATCCGGAGTTCGCCACGAACGGCCGGTTCTACACGGCCATGATGGAAGATCGTCCGGCGAATCCTGCCGGGCACACCTACTTGAGCGACTCGCCTGCACCCATCCAAGCGGATTCTGTCCTCGTGGAGTGGACCTTCGATCACGCGCTCGGGCAGGTCGATACGTCGAGCTACCGTGAAGTGTTCCGGGTGGGCATGCCGGTCGCAGATCACTCCATCCGCCAGATGGCATTCAATCCTCATGCCACGATCGGCGACGAAGACTATGGGTTGCTCTACATCGCCCATGGCGACGGCAGCGTGCAATCGGCCACGGCTGGGGGCGGCCAGAATAACGATGCCCTCGGCAAGATGCTCCGCATCAATCCGCTCCAAAATGGAGCCGCCAGCTATTCCGTACCCGCCACCAATCCCTTCGTCGGCAGTGTCACGATGCTTCCCGAGGTCTATACGCTCGGGCATCGCAACCCCCACAACTTCTCGTTTGCCGAAGACGCGTTCGGCACGAGCCATGCCATCCAGGTCGACATCGGTCGAGACAACGTCGACGAGGTCAATCTGCTCATCCCGGGGGGCAACTACGGATGGTCCGAGCGCGAGGGCACGTTCGTCCACCTGGCGTCGGGCGGTATCCAGACGGGCATCGCGCCGCTGCCGGCCGACGAGGCCCTCAACGGATATGTCTATCCGGTCGCGCAGTACGGGCACGTAGGTCCGATCGGAGCGGGATTCGTGGGCCAGGCCCTCGTCGGGGGCTACGTCGCGCGTGCAGGCGACCTGACGGGCGAATATGTCTTCGGCGAGTTCGGGGAAGTCGGACGAATCTTCCACGTGAGCTTCGACACGCTCCTTGAAGCAGTCACCACCCTCGATCCTTTGGACCCGTTGCGTGACGAACCGGGCGAACTGACGCAGGCGGTGATCCAAGAGCTCTCGATCTTGTTCGACCACGACGACGATCAGCTCACGCCGGGGATTCCCATGTCGTTCGAGAGCATTCTTCAGAGCGACCCGAACTACACGGGAAACCGTTTTGATATTCGATTCGGCCAAGGCCACGACGGCACGATCTATCTCATGAACAAGAACAACGGCTGGATCTACGAGGCAGTCGGCACCACCGTCGTCGCCGTGCCCGAACCAGGAACTTTCGTGTTGCTCGGCGGCTCGCTCGCGGCTGCCGGCCTGCTGCGATGGCGGGGCAACGGAGCCGTCAAAGGACTTCCGCCCAAAGCGTGTCAGACACGAGCAGTCCGGCGCGTGTGAGTCGCACCGTGCGGCCATCGTCAAAGGCGAGGCCACGCTCCACCCACCGAGCGACGGCCGGCCCAGCAACGGCATCGAGGTCGCATCCGCTGACTTCACGAAAGCGATCGCGGGCGACACCGGCTCGTCGACGGAGGCCGACAACCAGCCGTTCGCGGGCAGCCTCCTCGGTCGTCATCGCATCGACGTCACCCGTCGCGTCCTGGCCGGCGAGCACGCGGTTGATCCACGACGTCGTGCTCCGGTGATTCGTGATCCGCGTCCGGCCATCGAACCGTGCGGCCCCCGGCCCGAAAGCCTCCCATGGCCGAAGGTCCCAGTAGGCTTCGTTGTGCCGGCATCGATGGCCAGGCCGCGCGAAGTTCGAGACCTCATAGTGTTCCAAGCCGCCTGCTTCGAGACGATCGATGGCCGTCTCGTACATCGCCCGTTCGATCTCCTCGGGCACTACGGCCAGATCACCACGTTGGCGAGCCGATTCAAACGCGGTCCCCTTCTCCCATGTGAGGCAATAGACCGACAGATGCTCAGGCTCGAGCGCGAGTACCGCGGCAAGATCCTGCTCCACGCTTGCGAGTGACTGCCCGGGAGCCGCTGTCATCACGTCGAGGTTCACGACTAGCCCCGCTTCGCGAAGCAGGCCCATGGCCTGACGCACGTCATCGGGAGCATGATCTCGATCGAGTACCCTGAGTGTGGCCGCGTCGAGCGACTGGCTGCCAAGACTGATCCGCGTGACGCCACACGCCAGCACCGCATTGGCGAAATCCTTGGTCACGTCCAGGGGATTCGCCTCGACCGTGACTTCACACCCGGGCGCATACACGCACCGCTGCGACAGAAGCTCAAACAGCCGCTGGAGACCTGCCGGGCCGAGATGCGAAGGCGTGCCTCCCCCAAGATAAAGCGTGTCGATTTCCAGAGGCGTTTCGATCCGCTCCGACTCTTTCTGAATTGCCGCCAAGTACCGTTCGACAAGGTCATCCCGGCCGGCGACGAGCGTGAAATCGCAGTAGCCGCAGCGATGCCGACAAAACGGCACATGGACGTACACGTGGCGCGGCCGGACGTTCACAGCCAAACCTGGAGCCGGCCGCCGAGCATGTCCGGGATCTTCTTCGCCAACACGCGATGAATCCGATCATCCGTGTACCGCGTCGAAAAGTGGGCGGCGATGATCACCTCGTTCCGGAAACGGTCACGGCGGGCGAGGATGTCGTCGACATGAATGTGGCCATATTTGTGAATCTTGTCCTTGCGATGGGCGTGGGCCACGAACGTGATCTCGGTGATCAGGATCATCGCCTCGAACATCGCCGGGCAGTGGTCGAGGCCTTCGGGCGACGAATCACCGAGATAGGCCACAAGGGGTGCCCGCATCTCATGCGTCACGTCCACACCCGAGAGCCGGAGATCGCGAATCTGGTGCCCGGCGAGATGTGCGTATTCATGCTTGAGTTTGCGACGACGTTCCCACACCACGAATCCGACGCTTGGCAACGTGTGTGTCGTACTCGACACGGTCACCACATGCTCCCGCGAGAGCTCGATCTCGTCGCCCGGGCGAGCGGGCAGCAGCGTGCACGGCAACCGGCCACGATCGAGTCGTGATACTGCTTTCAGCAGCCGCTCGATCGGCTCGATCGCCGACTCCGGAAGATAGATTGTGGGAGGCTCCATCTTCATCATCCGCCGACGGGCCACATACACCGGAAGGGCGGCGATATGGTCGAGATGGGTGTGGGTCACGAACCAGGTGCTCGTGGCCATGAAGCCCCACGGCTGGGCACCGAGATCGAAGCCGAGCTTGAGTTCCGGGATACGCCAGACACTCTGGACGGCGGCCCGGGAGTAGCCCTCGACCGTGAGCCCCTTGTGCGTCAGTGTGCGAAACGGGGCGTTGTCGATCATGCGTCAGACGGAGCCTAGCTCAGGCGCGGGATGCAGCCAGATTTCTTCGAACAAAACGTCCTGTTGGGTCGCGAGTTTGCCGCGGCGTACGAGCTCGAGCGTCGCGAGAAAAATGCCAACCATGCGGACTCTCGGAATATCGTCCTCGAAGAGCGACGAAAAAGCCACCCTCCCCTGCTCCGCGACGAGCCGCTCGATCCGGTCGATGTGGGTCTCGATCGGCGTGTCGTCGTGGACGATCTGACGAGGCCGACGCTTGTCCCGCTTGGCGAGTACCCGCGAGAGCGCCCCCACGAGATCCCAGACGTGGGCGTCACCGATCGTGACTTCTGCGGGCGCCGCCCGGGCCGGTTGATCATCGGCATGGATGCGTGGGAACCGTAGTTCCCACTGGCGGGCTCGGTCTTCGAGGAGCGCCGCCGCGTCGCGAAACTGTTTGTATTCAAGAAGCCGTTGCACGAGGTCTTCCCGCACCGGCTCGACGATTTCTTCCTGTTCCTCGGGTCGCGGCACGAGTGCCCTCGCCTTGATCTCGAGGAGGATGCTCGCGAGCTCGACAAACTCCCCCACCTGCTCGATCGACAGGTCCTCGAGCACCGTGAGGTAGTCGCAAAACTCCTTCGCGATGACGGCGATCGGAACCTCGGTAATGTCGACCTCGTGCTTCTTCACGAGATAGAGCAGAAGGTCGAGCGGCCCGGAAAATACGTTGAGCGAGACTTTGAAATCCATGAGGTCCTGCCGAGGAACCTGAATTGAAGCCTCCATCATAGCGGTCCGAAGCATCAGCGAGGGGCTGCCCGTGTCATGGAGCGGGCGTAGAAAGCCGAGCGAAGCCTGGAGGGCGAAGCGAGGATTTCTCCGAGCGCAGCGGTGGCCACGATGGCCACCGCAAGCGTCCCGCGACATGACACGGGCAGCCCCGAGCCGCGGGCCAACCGTGATTGGTCATGCCACGCAACCCTGGTTACGCTACCCCCATGAGCACCGAGCGACTCTGGGCACCCTGGCGGTTGGGGTATGTGCAAGGCAACGAGAGCGGCGATCCTGCCGAGGCCGTCACGGTGGATCAGTGGCGGCCGGGGGCTGATCGTGATTGCTTTTTGTGCCGTGCGGCGGCAGCCAGCGCTCGAGACGACCGTGCCCTCGGTGTCGTGGACCGCACCTCATCGAGTGTGGTCGTCATCAATCGGTTTCCCTACTCCAACGGGCATCTCCTCGTGGCGCCGCTCGATCACCGTGCGACGGTCACGAGCCTCGCCGACGAGGAACTGCTCGACCTGCAGCACGGAATCGCACGCTGGTGCGGCATCATGGAGCGGGCGATGCAGGCCCAGGGGTTTAATGTCGGGCTGAATCTCGGTCGCGTGGCTGGTGCGGGCGTACCCGGCCACCTCCATTGGCATATCGTGCCTCGCTGGCCGGGCGACGTGAACTTCATGCCCACGACGGCAGGCATTCGGGTGTTGCCCCAATCCCTCGACGAGCTCTGGCTCCAGCTCACCGCCGCCCGCGATGAAGGGACAGGGGCATGAGCGAGCCAGGCACGCCGGCCCTCGGCTTCGGGCCACCCGATTGGCAAGCGCGGGAGGCCGCAATCCTGGCGCCGTGGGCGATGCATGCAGTCGATTCGGCAGGCCGCGTGCATCCTGAAGACACCCACGCCTTTCGCAGCCCCTACCAGCGAGACCGCGACCGGATCGTTCACTCAGCGGCGTTTCGCAGGCTTGCCCACAAGACGCAGGTGTTCACGAACTACCAAGGCGACTATCACCGCAGCCGTCTCACCCACACGCTCGAAGTGACGAACATCGCCCGCACCCTCGCCCGGGCTCTTGCGGTCAATGAAGACCTCGTGGAGACGCTCGCCCTGGCCCACGACATCGGCCACCCGCCGCTCGGCCACGCCGGCGAAGACGTGCTGGCGGATTTGCTCCGCAGCGAAGGAGGCTTCAACCACAATGCTCAGGCATTGCGGATCATGGAGATCCTGGAGACGCGCTATCCGCAGTTCCCCGGGCTCAATCTGTCCCGTGAGGTTCTCGATGCTCAGGCCAACCGCAAGAAGGACGGGACCGGACCGGCTCCGCTCATCGAAACCCAGGTGGTCGATGCCGCCGACTCGATCGCCTACGACACCCATGATGCCGACGACGCGATCGAGTTGAAGCTCGTCACCATCGACGAGTTGCTCGAGATCCCGCTGGTGGCCGAGGCGGCGTCGAGGGTTCGTGACCGCTACGGCGAACTCACCGGCGGCGACCGCAGGCGGGCCGTGATCCATGAGCTCGTCGAACTGCAAGTGGCAGACCTCGTTCGCACGAGCCTCGCCGCCCTCCAGGCACTCGCCCCACGATCCGTGGCCGATGTCCGGTCTGCAGCCCGAGGGCGGCGCATCGTCGGTCACACGCCTGGCGTGGCGACGGCCAAACGGGAACTCGAGCGATTTCTGTTCGATCGGGTCTATCGCTCCGATACCGTGCTGGCCGTGAGGGTTCCTGCGCAGCAGAAACTCGCCGAACTCTTCACGTGGTATGTCGCCCACCCAGATTGCTTGCCACAGCGATTCCGCGACCGGGCCGAAACCTTTGGCATCCCACGATCGACCGCCGACTACATCGCCGGCATGACCGACCGGTTTCTGGAAACCGACCACGCCCGGCGGCTCGGAGCGGCCCCCTCATAAGGTGGTCGCTGACCCGATGCGGATGGTACCATCGTTGCTTTCCGTCACCCGGATTGTTGACGCCCACGCATGGCTCTGTTCGTCCTTCGCGCGATCTTCATCGTCGTCTCCGCGGGTATCGCGGTGCTGATCATCAACGACACGGCTCTCCGCGGCGTCCCGACCTGGGTGCCGTGGGGCATTCTGGCCGGAATGATCGCCCTGCCGCTCACGGTCATCGCGGTCGATGGATCCATCCGACGCAAAGATCTCACCGTCATCACGGCCGTCTACTTCGGCCTCTTGGTCGGCGTCTTTCTGACCTATGTCACGATGCTGGCCCTCACCCCGATCCTCCCTCTGAAGCAGGCGGATCCCCTGTGGACCTGGCTCCCGCTCATCATCGGCCCGGTGCTCTGCTACCTCTGCACGAGCCTTTTGCTCCAGACCCGCAGTGATTTCCGATTCTTGATTCCGTTCGTGGAGTTTGCCCGGGACGTTCGAGGCCTTCGGCCGAACCTCCTCGATGCCACGTCGATCGTCGACGGGCGCATCGCTGACCTGGCCGAGGCCGGGATTTTTGAGAGCCGGCTCGTGATCCCGACGTTTGTGCTCGACGAACTCCAAGCGGCCGCCGAATCCGCCGACCGTCAGCGACGAACCCGCGGTCGACGAGGCCTCGATGTCTTGAACCGGCTGCGAGCCAACAAGGCCGTCGACATCGATGTCATGAAGCCTCGCGACGAGGATGTGGACGAGGCGACGCTCGAGTCGCGGGTCGTTGCCATGGCCCGGCAACTCGAGGGCCGCGTCGTCACGATCGATCCGAATGTCACCAAGCTGGCTGGTGTGCGCAACGTACCGGTCATCAATATTCACGACGTCGCCCTGGCCCTGAAGCCGGCGTTCGTCCCCGGCGACTCGCTTTCGGTACGGCTGGTCAAACAGGGTGAAGAGGCCGACCAGGGCGTGGGCTACCTCGACGACGGCACGATGGTGGTCGTCGAGAACGGACGCAGCCAGATCGGCCGGACTGTTCAGGTGAGTGTCACGAGCACGCTGCAAACCTCGGCCGGGAGGCTCGTGTTCGCCAAGCTTGGCACCGCAGCCTGAGCGATTTCGTCACCGCACATTCTTTCGCCATACTTCGGTTTCCATCAGGCTAACTTTCAGGAGCACCCCATGCGTCACGGTCGTTTGTCTCTCCTTGCACCGCTGCTCGCGCTCGTGTTCCCACTGGTGGCCAGCGCCAAGCCCACGGGCAATCCTGCCTACACCGACCCAGCAGCCACCGATGAGGACTTTCCTTTCCAGGGTGAGTACGTCGGTGTCATCCAACACGAATCGGGGGAGTCCAAGTTCGGCGTCCAGGTGATCGCACTTGGCGACGGGAAGTTCGACGCGGTGGCCTACCCCGGCGGCCTGCCAGGTGACGGCTGGACGCCGCCCGAGAAAATTCGTGGCACCGGCACCCGCGACGGCGATCGCGTTCGCATCGAGGGGGTCGACCTCAATGGCACGAAACGGCAGGGGGAGATTCACGGCGGCAAACTCGTCGTCCTGGACGACGCAGGCAAGCCGATCGCCGAGCTTCCAAAAGTCGAACGGAAAAGCCCCACGCTCGGCGCGAAGCCACCGGAAGGTGCGATCGTGATTTTTGACGGGAATGGCCCCGTCGACGAAACCCAGACGCTCGTCGATGCGAAGGTCACGGATGATGGCCTTCTGACGCAGGGTGTGGTCACGAAGGAGTCATTCGGCGACGCCACGTGGCATATCGAGTTTCGACTTCCCTATCAGCCGAAAGACCGTGGCCAAGGTCGTGGCAACAGCGGCGCCTACTTCCAAGGCCGCTACGAGGTGCAGATGCTCGACAGCTTCGGGCTCGAAGGCAAGAACAACGAATGTGGCGGCGTCTACTCCGTCGCTCCGCCTCGCGTGAACATGTGCTTTCCGCCACTCACGTGGCAGACCTACGACGTCGAGGTCACATCGCCGCGCTACGAGGGCGACAAGAAGGTATCAGACGCACGCCTCACCGTCCGGCACAATGGCGTGCTCATTCATGAGGATATCGAAGTGCCGAAGATCACGCCTTCTGGTCGCAATGGCCCCGACAAAACTCGTGGCCCGCTCTATCTTCAGGACCATGGCAACCCGGTGCGCTACCGCAACATTTGGGTCGTTCCGAAGCCGTGAGCCATTCTTCCCTTGGTATCGACGAAGCTCTCGAGGCTGTTCGCGATGCACGCCGTGTGCTGGTCACGGGGTTGGACGGGGCGTCGCCTGATGCCATCCGTGCAGTCTGCGATATCGCAGAGCAACTCGGGGCCGCGATCGACCCGGGACACCAGGACACATCCAGACCCCTGGGGCCTGTCGTGGTTCGGTCAGGAGCGATCACGGCCGATCTTGAAGAACTTCGAGACCGTGCCGATCTCGTGATCGCGTGGTTTTGCAACGCTCGTGCCGTGGCGAGCGGCTCGCTATCCACGATCGTCAGTCAGCCGCTGCCCGCTGGCCGAGCACGGTGTGTCCTCTCGGCCGGCCCTGACTCCTTGCCGTTTGCGAGCCGGCATTGCCACGCCGCTGCCGAACAGGCCGTCGACATGGCGCGCTTGCTCGATGCCATGCTCCGGGGCCACGGTGTTCCGGTGGGCAATCCCGCCGCCGAGCCGTTGGCCACCGCCTGTCACGATCTTGCCACAGCGATCCGTGCCGCGACGTGCGTCGCGTTGGTCACGGACCTCGATGGCGATCCCACCGGACTGGCGGCTTGGGCCGCGGGCATCCTCGTGCGAACCATGGCCCACGAGCGACCGGCCTTCGCGGTGCCACTCGCAGCCGCATTGACCGAGCGTGAAGCCGACTCCTCAGCGATCCTCACATGGCGTTATGGATCGGCCGGAGCCATCGCGCGAGCCGATCGCCTCGGCGGTGACTTTCGCCCCGCAGAATGCTCGGCTGAAGCCCTCGTGCGGCGCCACGAAGTGGATGCCGTGCTCACGGTCGGCAACATGCCGACGGCCGTCGAGGAGGCCTTGGGCGCTCAGTCTTCAAGGCTGCCTGTCCTACGGGTTGACGGTCTGGCGACAGCGCGTCCCCAGGCTGCGGTCGGGCATCGGTTCGTTCTCACAGGTGGCACGATCCATGATCCCGCCAATGGCCGTGATGGTGTCGTTGCAGATCTGTGGATCGAAGATGGGCGTATTGTTGCACGGCCCCGCGACCCGTCGGGCTTCACGCGCATCGATGCGCGCGGCTTGGTGGTGATGCCCGGCGGCGTGGATCTCCACAGCCACGTAGCCGGCCCCAAGGTCGCAGCCGGCCGTAGGATGGCTCCGCAGTTCGCCCGCGGCCGCCGTGGCGATCTCCCCGCAGCAGTCCCCACGATCCATGCCACTGGGGCGCTCTATGCCGCCCTCGGCTACACGACCGTCTTTGATGCTGCGATCGCGACTTCGGCGGCAAGGGTCGCTCACGCAGAGCTCGCCGACCTCCCCATCCTCGACAAAGGCATTTTCCTACTGGCTGCCGACGAGGCAGCGACCCTTGCGGCACTTGCTCGCGGTGAGAAAGAAGAGATCCGTCGGCTGCTCGGGGCGTCGATGCGGGCGGGCCAAGGCTATGCGGTGAAGGTCGCCAATCCTGGTGGGCCCGCGTTCTGGAAACGGGGCCGTCGCGGCGACCATCATGACCTCGATACACCGCTTCCTGGCGAATCGCTGACGCCTCGGATCCTCCTCGAACGGCTCGCCGAGGCGGTGACCGAACTCGGCCTCCCGCATCCGCTGCACGTCCACACCGCGAATCTCGGTCTCCCCGGCAACTGGCGGACGCTCCTCGAAACGATGAAGTCGCTCGCAGGCCGGCGGGCCCACCTGGCCCACGTGCAGTTTCACAGCTATGCCGGGGGCGATCTCGACGAAGGCACATTCGGTTCGGGCGTGGAACCGGTCGTCAATTTCTTCAACGAGCAAACCGACCTCACTCTCGATGTGGGCCAAGTGCTTTTCGGCGGCACAGTCGCCATGACAGGTGACTCCGCCGCCGCTGAACACCTCTCCCATGCCACCGGTGTGCCGCTTGTGTCGCATGACATTCATCTCGAGGGAGGCTGCGGTGTGCTCCCGATCGCCTACAAGGAAAAGAACCTCGTCCATGCCTGGCAGTGGGCGATCGGTCTGGAATGGTTTTTGACCGTGAACGATCCGTGGCGGCTTGCCCTGTCGACCGACCATCCCAACGGGGCCCACTTCACGGCCTATCCGCATCTCATGCGCCTCTTGGGCGATGCTGCCTTCCGTCGCGAAGCATTCAATCGCCTCCACCCCAAGGTGCGGTCACGAAGCCCGCTGCGAAACCTCGAACGCGAATACACGCTCCAAGAGCTCTGCATCGTCACGCGGGCGGCGCCCGCGCGGATTGCCGGCCTTCCGAACAAAGGCCACCTCGGTGTCGGGGCCGATGCCGACATCACCTGCTACCGCCCGAATCGAGACCTCGCCGCCATGTTCGCCATGCCGGCCAAGGTTTTGAAAGCGGGGAATCTCGTGGCTGAGGATGGGGAGATCCGAGCCACGCCCGTCGGCAAAACACTCACGGTCGCCGGCTGATCGCGGCGATCATCCCTGCGACGAATCGATCCGCGGGGAACTCCGCGACCGCACGTGCCGCACCGGCGTCGCCGTACTGTCGCGCAAGCGAGTCGTCTTCAAGGATGTTGAAGGCCCGCCGCGGAAACTCACTCTCCGGGACGGCCGGCACGATCCGTCCTGTGACGCGATCGACGATGAGTTGCCGTGCCGCATCGCTTTCGATCGCGACGACCGGCAGACCACAAGCCATGCCGTCGAGAAGAGCACCGCCAAGAGCAACATCGCCCGACTGCCAGACAAGCTGTACCTGACTCAGGAGATCGGGCAACACGTCACATGTTGGAAAAATGAAAAGGCGTTCGGCCAGTTCCTGGGCGCGGCCGCGCCGCCAGAGATTCTGCAGCCATGGGCCCGCACCCACCAGCACATGCTGGAGATCCTTGCGAACGACGCCAAGCTGGTCGATGGCCCAGAGCAGTCGATGGAGCCGCGGCTCCGATTCGAGAGGGGCGACGGCGAGGGTCCATCGTTTCGCAGGGTCGAGGCCGAGGCGGATCGCCAAAGCCTCACGCGTGATTCCGTTACCGTTTTCGGCCGCGCTCCCTGGCGGCACGACGACGATTCGATCCGGATGCACGCCCGCCCGAACGCTCGCGGCAGCGACGCCGAGAGAACATGCGATGACGCGGTCGAGACCAGCGATCGCGGCGACGGTGCGCAACCGACGAGGCGTCAGTCCGAGCCACAGGACGGTGTTGCACGCCGGAAGCCACCGCTTGGCGGCGGCCAGCGGCACGGCGGCACTCCGGCCAAAACCAACGATGACATCGGGCCGCGTCTGCGCCGCAAGCCTCACGAGTCGGACCGTGCCAGCCGCATCGACAGTTGGTCGTCGTCCGATCCCATGAACGACGACCCCACGCGCCGCAAGGCGACGGGCAACATCGCCACCGCGGCTTGTCACGGCCACCGAAACCTGGAAGCCGTGGTTCAAAAACCCCTGGACGGCCAGCTCAACCTGGCGGCCGGTGCCGACGGGATCCAGTCCCCGTGTGACGACGAGGACCTTTTGCGACTTAGCCTGCCCCATGAGTGCTCTGGCAGGTGTCGCGGGCGGCACGAGTGGCAGCAATCTCATCGTCGTCGAGGACGGCGAGATACGGGAGGTGCCTCCACGCCCCGTCAAAATCGAGACCGTAACCGACGACGAACTCGTCGGGGATATCAAAGCCGATGAAGTCGGGACGGATCGGCACTTCCGCTCGCCCCTGTTTGGCGAGCAAAACGAGCGAGCGGACACTCGCCGCCCCACGGCGGGAAAGCTCGTCCAGGAGTGCCGAAAGCGTATGCCCCGTATCAAAAATGTCGTCGACGAGCAGGACATCCTGGCCGTTGAGATCGGGCAAGAGATCGAGCCGCAGTTCGAGCTCACCGGGCCGGGTGGCGGTCCCCCGATAACTGCTCGCCGAAACCATGCTCACCTGAACGGGCCCTTCGAGACGTCGGATCAGGTCCGCGACGACCATGATGCTGCCGGTGAGCACGCCCACGACCGTCAGCGGCTTGCATCCGATCACCGTTCGGACTTCATCAGCGAGCCTGCCAATCCCCGCGGCAAGGTCGTCAGCAGAGAGGATGATTCGCATTGCGGCGTGTGTCCGAGGTGGGCGTGGAGATCGGGCGGAGGCTCCGACAGGATAACCGCCCACGACGCGGCACTAGAATAGCCGCATCCACCCACCCGTTCTGGACGCCGATGCGCCCCCCTCCCCCACCTCGAACCGACTGGTTCATCGCCGAGATCGATGGTCATCCGTGTGAGATCCACGCCCCGGCCAACGCGGTGCCGGGCCGAGCATTGATCTACCTGCACGGCGTGCGGGAGCGGTGGCTTCAGGAAATCCCAGGGCTTCGCGACCGCATCGAAGAGGCACGCCTCCCAGTGATCGCCCCGCGATCGGGCCGCTCGTGGTGGCTCGATCATGTCATTCCGTCATTCGATCCGCAGATGACACCTGAGCGGTTCGTGGTCGACCGCGTGGTCGCCGAGATCGGGCGGCGCTTTGCCGTATCCCCCCCTGGCATCGCGATCATCGGAACGAGCATGGGAGGCCAGGGAGCGCTTCGCATCGCCTACCGGCATCCGAACACGTTCCCCGTATCGGCAGCGATCGCACCGGCGATCGATTATCACGCCGCCATGCGCGAGGCTCATCTCCGGGAGGACTGCACCTTCTATGACACGCTCTGGGAGGTGTATGGCGACGTCGAGCGGGCTCGGCAAGACACGGCCATCCTCCATGTCCACCCGCTCAATTGGCCCCGCCACCAGTTCTTCGCGTGTGATCCTGCGGACGAGCATTGGTACGACGGCTCGGTGCGGCTGCAGAGCAAGCTCGTCGCCCTCGGTATCCCGCATGTGGCCATGCTCGAGCCACGTGGTGGCGGCCACGATCCTGTCTACTACGACCGCATCGCCCCCGACGTCATGACCTTCGTGCTCGACCGCCTCGATCAGGAATCCCGCCGGATCGCCTGAGGGAAACCCGCGCGGTAGGGGTCGTCGGCCGCGAAATGGAGCGTGGCCTCGGACGTGATCCAAGCTCGTCCGCGGACGGTTGGGACAAGAAGCCGGTCCCGTGTGCGGATCGATGCCTCGTAGAGACCACCAAGAATACTTTCCTGCCTCCACGCTTCGCCCTCGGCAAGGAGTCCATCTTCGTGGAGACAGCCGACAAGGGCGCTCGTGGCCGTACCGCACGGCGAGCGATCGAAAGCCCCGTCAGGGCACAGCACGAAATTGCGGGCACTGTTGGCCGGATCGAGCGGGGGGCCCATGAGGACAATGTGGTCGATCAATTCCCCGCCATCGCCGGTCACACCGGCTGCCTCGAGGCTTCGGCGGAGAGCCCATGCCTTCTCCAGAAGCTGCGGGATTGCCTCCGGCACGATTGGGAGCCCGTGGTCGCGGCAGATGAAGAACCACAGGCCAGATGTGGCGACGTCGCCCGTCACGACCGAGCCGTCGGGGCAGCGGATCGCCAGGCCTCGGTGAATGCGCCGTGGCGTCACGCTTTGAAACGAGGCATCCGAGCCCCCATGCCACTCGACCCCGACGACACCAGCCGGTGTTTCCAAGCGAAAGGGGCCGGGCGTGATGCGACCGGTGTATCCGAGCGACACCGTAAGGCCGATGGTCGCATGGCCACACATGTCGAGAAAGCCGACGCGGTTGAAGTAGAACGCACCGAGATCGCATGACGGGTCGGCCGGCGGCACGAGGATGACACCCACCATGGCCTCGACGCCGCGCGGGTCTGTGACCAGGGCCCGACGTACATCGTCGTATCGCGAGCGAAACACTTCTCGTCGTGAACGGACCGTCCCCGCGCCGAGATCCAGGCCGGCCAACACCGCATCGTCGAGGACGAGCCGAGTTGGCTCGCCGATCGTATGCGAGTCGATCACACGGACATCGAGCGGCGGCAGCATGGTCATGGGTTCAGATTCAAGTCCCGGGCACGGGCTGTGGGGTGAACGGAGTCGGCGGAACCGGGCGTTTCCCGGGAGCCGCTCCCGGCAGGTTGGGCGACTGGCCACCGCCGAGTTGATCGAGGTCGAGGTAGCGGGCATCTTCCACCTCCACGCGGTTGAGTCCGCGCCAGTACAGAATCCGACCCGCTGCGGCCGTCGATGGCTGGCCTCCAGCTTTCAACTGCCGATAGAGCTGGGCATCACTTCGGCCATCACCGGCAAACACGAGCAGATCCTTGGCTTCGCTCCAGTTCAGGCGGGCACTGCGGGCCGTGAACGATTCGCCTTCGACGAGTACGTTGCCGCCGGCATTCAGTTCGAGGGTGCCACGGGGTTGGCCCGGCATCGGCGGCGACTGGCCCACGCCGAGAACGTCGCAGGCGATCGTCACGGCTCCTTCGGGGAGTCCGCGCGCCGCATGGGGATCGAGCGAGTCTTCCCAGCGAGCCACCGGACCCCATATTGCTTCGACCCGCTGGTGAAACTCCATCGACCGGCGGTGGATATTGCCCCGCAGCCCACGCTGGAAATCGACACCAAGATAGTTGAGGCCGTCCCCTTTCGGTCGTGTGGCGGCGACCGGAGTGACGGGCACTCCCCCGGGGGCGGAAGGTGGCGCGAATTGGGGCGACTGGCCCTTGCGGGTGCTCGTCAGACGGCCCGGGCCGGTTCCACTCACTTCACCGCTCACCCGCTCGACGACGAGGTCACGCACGAAGAGCCGCTCCACCGAGCGATCACCCGCTTCGTCGATCGATTCACTCTCGATCTTCACACCGCTCCCGCAGGCGATTCTCGCCACCTCCGGTTGGCGCCCCCTCGGGGGTCCGGGTTTTCCTCCGCGCTCTCCCGCAAACTCGAACGGTCGATCAAAGACGACATCGAGCGACCCGGATCGAACAATCGTCGTGCCACCGTTGGCGACCACATCCTCGACGAACCGAGCCGTCTTCCCATCGAAGTCGAGCCGACCCTTCCAGGTGACATCGAGTTTTCCGGCATCGGCTCCTGCTACGGGCCGTGGCGGTTGTGGTGTCGCGCCCGTGAGTGCGAGGCCGTCGAGACCAGGCCCACCGTCCGGCATCGGAAGTGACAATCGCCCGGCACCGTCGACAGTTACCCTGTTGCGGCCACGGTCAAACTCGACGAGCGGTCCTTCGAGGTCGAGGCCACGCCCGACGATCGTCGCAGGCCTGCCCGACACGACCGCACGTGCGTCAAACGCCGTCGGCCGCGAAAGCTGCATCTGGTCACCACGGATCTCGACGGGTGGCCCTTCGGTCGCCGTGCCGACAGGCTGCTCGACGAGTTCGACCTGACCTTCCATCGACATCTCACTGAGCTCCGCGCCTTTGGGCGAGAGCGTGACGAGGCCACGTACGAGTGCCGCCGTTGCCGTGATGCGGCCGCCAGGCGGTTGTTCGGGCGGCGGTGGCTGGACGGGGGCCACTGTAGGCGGAGGTGCCGTCGGCGTAGCCGCCACCTGAGCTGGCCGTGGTCCAGCCGGTACGGCAGGCGGTGGCGGAAGTTCACGAAACCAGAGCTCGAGCCGGTCGGTGCGGGCGAGTACCTGATCGGCTCCTACCTCCACCATCCCGCGGGCGAGCATCCGTGATGGCTTGACACCCGAAAGGTCAGGACCAGCCGCCGGGTCCCGCCGCGGTGCGCCCGCAGGCGGGCGCACGACATCGAGCCAGAGATGCATTTCCCCTGCACTCAAGCGACCACGTGTTTCCACGACCACATCGGCGTCACCGGAGATGGAAACCACGTGGCCCTCCCCGTCCGGCCGCATCCGCAGCCACTGCTGCCAGCGCGCATGAGACGGTGGTTGCCCTGGCGATACGACGCGCAGCCAACCGGGGCCTACCGCCATGAGTGAACCGGGATCTCCCGGCGGCCCAGGCGTGTAGTCGATCTTGCGGGCCTCCATCTCGCTTCCTTTTGCCACAAGCGAGACAGGTTCCGTGCCATCGAGAAGAATTCTGCGCGTCGCGACCTCGTACCCCAGCCGCGTTGCTCGTGCCTCGAGTTCGGCTCCCGTACTGCGCACCACGACGGGGGCTCCCTTGGCCTGAATCTCGGTCGGCTTGAGTGGTCCCTTGGGTTTCTCACCTTCTTTCTGTTCGCCCTCGTGGGCCATGAGAATCGCCAAGAGATCACATGTGATCTGGTCGCTCCCGCCATCGGGCGTCGGACGTACCACGTCGACGTGGTCCGCAAGCGTGATCACGTTCGCCGGGACGTTCAACGTCAGACTGCCACGACAACTCACGAGCACGGGTGGTGGTGGCACGTCGGACGACTCGGCAGCATTTTTCGCGGGTGTCCCAGGAAGAAATCCGCCGTTCATGCCTTCGAGTCTGATCCGCACGTCGCGATCGAGGCGGATCGAGTCGACGCCACCGATGTTCGGCCCCTGCCCGAGGGCATCGGGGCCTTGCGGTGTGGCGCGGGGCGTCAATCGCGCGAGCAACCCGCGGCCACTGCCGTGCGAACGGCCGTAGCGAAACTGAACGGCCTCGCCCGTGTGGATCTCGAGTTCGTCGAGTTCGACATCGCGGGTGACGATCTCGACATCATCCTCGGCACCCGGCGCAGACGGAGTACCGCGGATCGTGACCTGCCCCCGCAAGCTTCCGCCGACGAGCCGCGCAAGCCGACCCTGCCGCAGATCGAGTGGCTCGTCAAACTCGAGGACCGCGCCGGTGGGGGCACGCATGACGATCGTTCGGCCGGCCTGCCCTTCCGGCGTACGGGCACGATCGGGAAGCACGACGAGCGTACACGGCACGAGGTTGACGCGGCCGTCTGGCAGCGACTGATACTCCTTGAAGAGCAGACGCATTTGACGACTTTCGAGGACGATCGGATCCTCACGTTCCCACGCCCCCGGTGGAAAAATGTCGCCAAGAGCAGCGAGCCTTCGGTCGGCTCTGGCACGAATGGCCGCTGCCTCTTCGGGCGTCATCTCGACGCTTGCGGCAGTGTCGCGCATCCGCGGCTCGACAAGCGGCACGACTGCCAAACGATAAAAGCCGGCAGCCGCCAGGCTGATGAGAAACACCCGCAGCGTGCGTCCGAGTCGGTGTTCCATCACGCTGCTGCTTTCTCGCACTCAACCACGAACCGCGGCGTATCGAGCCACGATCGAATCCCAGCTTCCTCTGGCCCGCAGGAGCTTTTCGATCACCTCGCGCACTGCACCTTTACCACCTGGGAGTTGGGTAACGATCGCGGCCGCCGCCCGCACCTCGGCGCAGGCGTCTGCAACGGCCACGCCCACCCCGCACTTCGTGATCACGGCAAGGTCGGGCAGATCGTCCCCGATGAAGGCGGTTTCCTCCCAGGAAACGCCGGTTTCTCGCAGGATTCCTTCTGTCGTTGCGAGCTTGTCTTCGACCCCCTGCCGCACGATCCCGATGCCAAGCTCTGTCGCGCGGAGTTGCACGACATGGCTGGCACGACCCGTCACGATGCCGGCTCGACATCCTGTTCGCTGCCAGAGTTTGAGGCCCAGACCGTCGCGGATATGAAAGGTCTTCGACTCGATCCCCTGGTTGTTCCAGGCCACGCCCCCGTCGGTCAGGACGCCATCTACATCCAGCAGGAGAAGCTGAATGCGGGCGAGGCGGCGGTCGAGATCAGCAGAGGAACGTGCCATGCGATTTGAGTCTTGGGAGAGTCGTGTCGTTCTGTGGCAGGGTCATGCCGCGGCGGACGAACGAATGATCGGGCGATGGATCGCCTCGTCGGGAACGAGACCCACGAGGTCGACGACGTCGAGGAGACCGACGACGCTGCCATCGGCATCGACGACCGGAAGTTCGCTGAGCCGACGCGCCTCGAGAATCGAAACGGCGTCCCCTAGCCGCGTGCCGGCGGGCACGGTCGTGGGTCGAGCCGTCATGACGCGTCCGATCGGCGCATCGAGAAGTTCGTCATGACGTCGCTCGAAAAGCCTCGCGAGATCGCTATCGGTGAAAATGCCTTCGAGACGGTCGCCGTCGCTGACGACCATCACCGCCCCCGTGCGTCGTGCCGGCAGCGCTCGCGAGAAAACCGCTCGCACCGTCTCCTCCTGCCGCGCGAGCCGGCACTCCGTGATTGGCCGCATGGCATCCTCGACGAGCATGAGTTGCCGACCGAGGCTCCCGCCTGGATGACGGGCCGCAAAGTCTTCCGGCGTGAACGAGCGGAGATTGCAGGTGACCAGCGCGAGGGCGTCGCCGAGGGCCAGCATGAGCGACGTGCTTGTCGACGGGGCGAGCCCCAATCCGCAAGCCTCCCGCACGCTGCCCGTCGGAACGACGACAGTAGCCGCCCGACCCAACGTGCTGTCGGGCCGAGCCGTCAGGGCGACGATTGGCACACGACGGGCGGCTATATGAGGCAGGAGCCGCGTAATCTCTTCGGTCTCTCCTGACTGGGAGAGCGCGAGCACGATGTCGTCGCCGCGAAGGGCTCCCAAGTCACCATGCATAGCCTCCGCAGGATGCAAAAAATGGCTCGGGCTCCCGGTCGAGGCGAGCGTGGCCGAAATTTTTCTGGCGACGAGGCCTGCCTTTCCGATGCCCGTCACGACGACGCTTCCGGTGCAGCCTTCAATGAGGCGCACAGCCCGACAGAACGCGCCATCAAGCGTGTCCGCCGCGGTGAGCACAGCCTCACCCTCGGCCCGCAGAATGTCGCGGCCCTTGGCGAGAACCGCCGCGTCGCGGGTCATCTCCTGCTCGTCATCCATGACGTCATCAGCCTCCTGAGGACCCGCTGGCACGAGGCCGCGGGGGGCGGGACTATAGGACGACTGGGCAAAGGCCGCAACGCGGTTTTCGGGCGACATTCGCCCCGTCTGGAAGCCCTTTCTTGGCTGCCAGAGGGCGCCGCCCGTCACGGGACCTTCTGCTTCACGATCTCGCGAATCGGCTTGCCGTCGATCAGCACGTCCGTGAGCACTGCTCGGCCATCGAGAAGTCGAACCTCGGCGACTACGACAGTCGACTCGTCGCGCAACCGTTCGGCCATGACCCTGTCGGCCTCCGGGGCGATCCGCTCGTTGAGGTAGAGACGGTCAAAAGGCCATCGGACGAAAGCCGTGCCTTGGTCATCGTCCCATGTGTTGCGGCGTGCCGTCAGACGAATCACCGTCGGTCCTGCGACCGGCTCGAGCGAAAGGGATTCGATCGTCGCAAGCCCGTCCTCGGCCGAGGTGAGCGTGGCCCACACCGGCACGGGTTCGCCCGAGGAGAGCCCAGGCGGGGCTGCCGCGCTCGTCTCCCGCGGACTCACCGCAAGGTACCGGCCGCGAAGTGGGTCATACGGATCAGGCGCAAAACACCGGATCTTCACGGTGACGCCACGAGCAATCACCTGCTCGTGCTGCCACACGCCGAAGAGCGGAACGAACCACTGGGCCAAGGCGGCCAGGGCAAAGATGATCCAGGCAGGCTTCATGACTTTCCTGCTCCCAGGGCAGCGGCCCTGCGGCGGCTGATGAAGGCATTGAACACGAGGAAACCACATCCGACGATGATGAAGGCGACGCCTTTGACGAGGAGCGACATGTCGGCGTCCGCCATCCGCAAGATGACGAGGATCGTGATCAGCGCCGCCCGGATACGGGCGGCCCCTTGCCGTCCCATGAACTCGAGCACGATGAGCGTGACCGCCGTGGCCAACACCACGAACGAGTAGGCCATGGCGACGATCCAGCCTTCCTCGCCCCCTGGCGAAATCATGAGGATCGGAAGAGGTACCAGCGCGAGCCCTGCCACGGCCAATACGGCAAAACGTCGCTGGAGAACTGCCACCACACTGAATGCCACGAGCACGCCCCAGAGCACCTGGCACCACGGCAGCAAGGCCGCCTGCACGACCGACTCCATGAGCTCTCGCGCCGGATACTCGTAGGTTGACGCCAGGGACATGATCACGATCCCGAGGCCGCCAATGACCATCTGTGGCTTCCGGGACAGGGACTCGGCGATTCCGAAGCGGGTCAGCGGAACGAGCATGACGGCGGCACTGGTAAGCATGGCCATCCAGAAAAAACCACGATTCGGCCCTCGTCCTTCGTAAGCGGCAACGGCCAGAAACCCGACCAACGCCGATGCTGCCAACACCCAGCGGCTGCCGATCGGAGGCCAACGTCGCAGCGTGCCTCCCGGCCACAGCGGCAGGATGCCGGCGAGCAGAAGCGGGTACCAGAGCCGCAAATCAGGAATCGGGGCCGCGACGAACCGACTCCCGCTGTCCGCACCGATGGCCCAGACCGTGATCCCGATGAGATACGCAATCGCCACGCCGTGCGCCTCGAACACCCAGGCCAACGGCACCGCCACGACACACCACCAGAAGGCGAGGTCGGTCCACTCTCCCTGGATGTTGTAGATCTGGGACACCAGCGCCATCGCGGCCCCGATCGCAAGCGTCTGGATAAGGGCCACCGTCTCCCGAATCCATGGACGTGCCGCCGGTCCCTTCCGAAGCACCAGGCCGCTCGCTACCTGCGTCGCAGCCAGTGGCCCGAGCGCCAGGAGCAATCTCACGGCCCGAGGAAAGTCGTCCCAGTTGTAGGCGAGCACTGCGATCAGCCCGACTCCGATGAGCAGGGCACCGGTCGCCCCGACGATCATCTGGGCGAGATCGGGCCCCGATTCGACACGGTAGCGATCCCGCAACTGCCGTGCCGCCTCCGGCGTGATGAGCTCCTCCCGCTCCCATTGGGCGAACTGGTCGAGGAGCCATCGGTGATGCTGCATCGTCATGGACGCAAACCACGAAACTCGTGGTGTCTGGCAGTTCAGGCCTTACCGTATCGCTTCGCCATCTCGGCGAGGGTGATGACCGGCACCTTCCCGGCATTGCCGGCCTGGCCGAACTGCACCATTCGCTCCGCGCACACTTTCTTCATGGCCTCGCGGGACGGCTTCAGGTAGTCGCGGGGGTCGAACTTTTCAGGTGTCTCGAAGAGCACCTTTCGAATTGCTCCGGTGATCGCCATCCGGCAGTCGGTGTCGACGTTGATCTTGCGGACGCCATGTTTGATGCCCTTCTGGATCTCTTCGACCGGCACGCCCCAGGTCTGCGGCATCTTGCCGCCGTACTTGTTGATGATGTCTTGGAGTTCCTGGGGCACGCTGGACGAGCCATGCATCACGAGGTGGCAGTTGGGAAGCATCTTGTGGATCTCCTCGATCCGCTTCATGGCGAGCACATCGCCGTCGGGCTTCCGCGTGAACTTGTAGGCCCCATGGCTCGTGCCGATGGCGACGGCCAAGGCATCGACGCCCGTCGCGGCAACGAAGCGGGCCGCTTCATCGGGATCAGTGAGCAACTGGTCGTGCGAAAGTTTTCCGGTCGCACCGTGACCATCTTCGGCTTCGCCCTCGCCGCTCTCGAGGGATCCCAGGCAACCAAGCTCCCCTTCGACCGACACGCCCTGCCGGTGGGCCAACTCCACGACGGCCTTCGTCACCTTCACGTTGTAATCAAAGTCAGCCGGAGTCTTGCCGTCTTCCGCGAGCGAGCCGTCCATCATCACGCTCGTGAAACCGTTGTCGATCGCGCTTTGGCAGGTCGCCGGCGAGTTGCCGTGATCCTGATGCATGGCGATCGGGATTTTTGGGTAGAGCTCGGCCGCGGCGAGCATGAGGTGGCGGAGGTAGTTGTCTTGGCTGTACGAGCGGGCGCCGCGCGAGGCCTGCACGATCACTGGCGAATCGGTCTCCTTCGCCGCCTCCATGATCGACTGGATCTGCTCCATGTTGTTGACGTTGAACGCGGCGAGGCCGTAGCCGTGCTCCGCGGCATGGTCGAGCAGGATCCGCATCGGGACGAGTGGCATGGCAGGAGACTCCTCGGAATGGAAGGTCAGTGGTGGCAGGACCAGCGCTTCGCCGGTGCCGCGAGACGCCGCGGCGGTCGAGAGCATACGGCAAAACTGGGGGTGCTAGAATCCCTCCACGTTCGAACCGCGTAGGTCCTACGCGCCAGCCCACCGGAGCGATCGCTCTCGATGGACCTCCGTCCCGTCACCGACCCGATTCGCAGCCTGCTCTACGTGGTCGGCGGCTGGGCCTGCCTGGTGTTGGCCCTGGCGGGAGCGATCCTTCCACTGCTCCCCACGACTCCGTTCATTTTGCTCGCAAGCTGGTGCTTTTATCGCGGTTCGCCTCGGATCCATGCCTGGCTCCACCGCTCGGCCTGGTTTGGGCCTACCCTCGACGACTGGCAGCACTACCACGGCATTCGTCGGAGCCTGAAGTACCGGGCAGTTCTCATGGTCCTGGCCGTCGTGATGGCGACGCTCTTCTACACCGCGCTGCCGTGGTATCTCCAATATCTCACGATCGCGCTGGTCGCGTATGGCCTCTACACGATCTGGACCGTGCCGACGCTGCCTGACGACGCGCCTCGGGCGCCCCGCGTGATCGACGAGTGACGGATCTCATTCATCGATCAGCCCCTTGGGCTCGGGCAAGAGAAGGCCTGCGACAAGCCCGATGAGACAGATGACCGTGCCCACGATCGCAGCCGCCGATGAAAACTTCAGAGCCGCCGACTCATACGGCATGAGGCCTGCCACGAGTGACGTCACCGCCGCCGCGGAGGTGCCGATCATGCGGCCGCCAATGTTGGCGGCGAAACTCTCCCCTGTCCCGCGCAAGTGAACCGGAAAAACGTGGGGCAGGTAGTTGCCCCAGAACGAAAGTTGGCCGACGGTGACGAGCCCCACCAAGAACATGCCGAACGACATCGTCGTCACCGGCAGTCGCCCGAGATATGCCCACTCGAGCGGTATCTCGAAATAGGTCGTGTTGGGCACACGCAGGAAAAACCAAAACACCACCGGGGTGAGCATGAGCCCGGGAATCTGGAGGAGCCTGAGCTTCCAGCCCCAGGCGATTCCCGCGGCGAGCACGACCGCCATGAGGCAGCGACCGACCAGGCCCCCGATCTCCTGCATCTTCGTGTATTCAGCAGCGATCGTTTGCCCGTGCCGGGCGCCGGCCGCCTTGGCAATCGCGCCAAGCTTGGCTTCGTCGGCTTCCCCCTTGGCCCTCGCAGCAGCCACGGCTTTCTCGCTTGCCGCGGCTGCGCCGGACCGCACCTCCGCAAGGCCCGGCACCATCTGTGGCATCTGCTGGATCGCCCCGAAGGCCACGCCGAGCGTACAGGCAAAACCGATCGTCGCCACGATCGTGGTCCGCCTGAGATCAGGGGCGAAGAGCGCCGCGATGCTCGGTCGCTTGAGCGTGCCGGCCGCTCGCTTCGAGGCCCAGACCGGTGATTCAGGCAGGAAGGGGCGAATGAGAATCAGCGGCAGCGCCGGAATGAGCCCCGACATGAGCGTGTACCGCCAGGCTTCGTGCTGATGTTCCGGGGCGATCTGCCCGAGGAACGCCAGAAGGGATGGGAGTTGCACAGCCGGCAGGCTCGGACCGAGTTGGATCGCCAAGCCGTTGGCCACCGCGACCATGAGGCCGCCGATCGACGAGAAGGCTTGCGTGATGCCGAGCACGCGCTCCCGCTGCTTGGGATCAGGAAACAGTTCCGCGAGCCAGGCCACGGCCGCGACAAATTCGACACACACCCCGACGAACACGAAGCACCGGCAGACCAGCAGCATCCAGAGGCTCGTCGAGTAGCCGGCGGCGAACGCCGCGAACGCATAGATGAGGATGCTCCAGGTGAGCACGCGACGGCGGCCGAGGCGGTCGGTGAGGTAGCCGCCCAGGAGCCCGAAGAGTCCACCGCAGAGGGCTGGCACATAGAAGAGAATGCCGACCCAGCGAAGAAAGCCGGGGCTTCCGGGCTGAAACCCGCCGAGCTCCAGGAGCGCCGGCCGCGCGATGAGCGGCAGCATCAAGAGTTCGTAGATGTCGAATGCGAACCCGATGGCCGCGATGATGCAAACAAGCCAGCCTGTGACGCCGAGCTTCGCCATGGGAACAGCTCCGGGATGGAACCGGCGAAGCTCAAAAAGCGAGTGCCGGTAAGGCCCGCAAGCCTACCGGCACATGGTCGCGTCGGAAACCGCCTTCCGTGTCACGGACCGATAGAGGGCGGATTCTTGGCGAGGAAGTCGCGGGGCCCCCGGGTCGTGTAGTACGGATAGGCCACGGCCCCGGTGGGTGGGCCAGCCGGCCCGATGGCACCGTAATCGGAAGCCCGCAGTGCGGCCTTCTCGTCATGCGTCAGATGATGCTTGGCAAGGCCGCCGTAACGACCCGTGTGCGGAGCCTTGCAGACACCACCTGGGCACTCCTGACAGGCACCGTCGACGCACTGACCATCGGGACAGCCATGTTCGTAGCAGGTACCCGACTCGCAGCCGCTGCAACCCGCGTGGCCGCCGTGACCGCGGTTGGAGTAAGGCCCGTCGGCATTCAGCAGGAACAATCGATCGATGACCGAACATCCGGTGCTCGACGCGGTCACCGCGACCGCAACGACGAGGCCGAGAAAGCGAACACTGGTGAGCGAGCGATGCATGTGGGAAGGCTCCCGCTAAGCGGCGTGGCGCCGAGGCAGCAAATCGCCGCCCGCGCACCAGACCGAGGACTGCCAGTCGTATCGGTCGTGCCGGAGACGCCAGTTGAGAGAACTCTACGGCTGGCAAACTGGGCAAGCTGTGGTCCGCTCGGGGTCGCCCGTGTCATGCTCGACGGCGTGGGAGACCAGCGCAGCCCGGAGGGCGAAGCGCCAGTCTCCCCCGAGTGAGCGAAGGGCATGGATGCCCGTAGCGAACGTCCGGCGACATGATACGGGCGACCCCGAGCCACCGTGAGCGGTACTTTCTTAGCGGCGAAGCCTTGCGATTAACCCGCAAAGCGGCTGACGATCAGCGAGATGTTCTGACCGCCGAACCCGAAGCTGTTGGAGAGAGCCCGGTCGCATTTCCCCTCGCGGACCTTGTTCGGCACGTAGTCGAGGTCGCACGCCGGGTCTGGGTTCTCGTAGTTGATCGTCGGGGGCAGCAGTCCGTCTCGGATGGCCAGCAGGCACACGATGAGTTCGGTCGCACCGGCCGCTGCGATCAGGTGCCCCATCATGCTCTTCGTGCTCGAGACGGGGATCTTGTAGGCCCGCTCACCGAAGACTTTCTTGATGGCCAGCGTCTCGACCTTGTCGTTGACGTCGGTGCTCGTGCCGTGGGCGTTGATGTAGTCGATCGAGTCTTCGCCGAGGCCGGCATCGGCCAGAGCCATGCGAATGCAGGCGGCGGCACCGCGGCCCTCCGGATGCGTGTCGGTGATACGGTACGCGTCGGCCGTCGAACCATAGCCCACGACCTCGCCGTGAATCTTCGCCCCGCGCCTCTTGGCATGCTCGAGTTCTTCGAGCACCACCATGGCAGCGCCCTCACCCAGAACAAAACCGTCGCGTTCATTGTCGAAGGGACGGCTGGCACGCGTCGGCTCGTCGTTGCGAGTGGAAAGAGCCGTGAGCAAGTTAAAGCCCGTCACGCCAAAGGGATGGATCATGCTGTGGCAGCCGCCCGAGAGCATGACGTCGGCCTCGCCACGGCGCACGATCTCGACGGCCTCGCCGATCGCCTGACTGGACGCGGCACAGGCCGTGAGGCAATTGAGGTTCGGGCCTTCGGCACCAAAGAGTGCCGCGAGATGGCCGGCGGGCATGTTGGGCTCCTGCTCCACTTCAGTCTGCGGGTGGAGCGTCTCGAGGCCCAGTTTCGTGAACTTGGCCACGTCGAGCGTCTCGCCGTCGATCGCCGCCATCATCATGCTCGTGAACGCGTCGAAGGCTTGCTGTCCTTCGCCACTGCCGAGGTAGATTCCCATGCGAGTCGGGTCGGACTCGAGCCCCTTCGGAAGGCCCGCATCGCGCATCGCCTGAAGGGCGGCGCCGGCGGCGAATTTGGTGTGACGACCGCAGTACTGCCAATCTTCAGCTTTCTCTCCCTCGTCGGTGATGTCCCAGTCACGGACTTCGGCGGAGATCTTGGTGGGAAACCGCGACGCATCGAAGACCGTCGTCATGCCGACGCCAGAGCGTCCCGCGACGAGATTCTTCCAGAGCGACTCGACGGTCACACCCAGCGGCGTGACGCACCCGATACCCGTCACCACTACCCGCCGTCTACCGGAAGCCATCGTGTCGTCTCCCCCTGAATGCGCGGTCGCGGGTCACCAGTCGGGACGGACAAGCGGCTGCCCCGCCTCGTCTCGACCGATATCGTAAATGTGCATCTGGTCGAGCCAGCGGAGCAGTTCGTCCGGCTCGAAGAGCTTGGGAACACCGTCGCCAGGCTCGAGGTGAGCGAAGAACAACTCGGCCTCGCCCTGCATGCGCTCGCCGACCGTGCTCGTCACCTTGGCCAGCGAGCCGGTCGGCTTGAGATCGAGCACCTCGGCCTTGAAGACGAGCGTGTCGCCGGGCACCGCATCAAAGTGAAACTCGGCTGCTGCGACCTTCGCGAGCACCACGCGCCGGTTGAACTCGATGGCATCGGCCACGAGGAGCCCTGCCGTCTGGGCCATGCCCTCGACGATGAGCGAGTTGGGCATGAGCGCCGCACCTGGAAAATGGTCGTGCAGGTGCTCTTCGGCAAGCGAGACATTCTTCACGGCCGTGGCCCGCTTGCCACGGATGAACTCGTCGTACCGGTCGATCCAAAACCAGCGCATGAATATTCTCCGGCAGGCAAACCCGTCCGCAGCGTGGGAGGTCGCCGTGACCTCTCGGGCTTGCAGCGTCAGGCTGCCAGCTTGCTCTCGACGTAGCGCACCATGTCTTCAACCGTCAGCGTGTTCGGGAAGTTCTGCACGCTGGGATTGGCCTCGAACTTGGCGAGATCCACGAATGGCATCCGAGCCTTGAGCTCCTTGAGCCCCGCCTCGTTCACTTTGCCGTTGGTCACGAACTCGCTGCTCGAAAGCACGTCCTCGGGGAAGAGCTCGCCCCGCTGAATCTTGATGCCGAACGCCTTTTCGAGACGGAACACGATGTCGAGGAAGTCGATCGACTCCGCTCCCAAATCGCCCACCATCGTGGCACCGGGGGAGACTTCGTCCTCGTCGACCCCGAGGGCCTCTACGAGAGCATCCTTGACCTTATCGAAGATTTCATCACGAGACGGCATCGACTGTTCACCTTGGAAGACGGGAAAGATTTCGGCGGAAACGAACCAGAGTTGTAATGCCCGGTTGCCGCCAGGAAAACCCGAGAATAACTCACTATCCGTGGAAAAAGCCATCCATGGCCTTTTTCCACTTGGCCGACCGATGGAAAAGCCGAGGTTTTCCGTGGTCGGCAACCGCCGCATCGTGCGGCGGCAGACTTGTTCCACAGTCTGCTAGCGAGCCAGGGAAACCGCGGCCGCCTCCAGGCTGGCCACAGGAACAGGCGAACCGTAGGTGACGGCCTGCGGACGCCCGGACTGTCGCGGGGCCGGGTAGAGAATCGCCCACAGTCGACGCATTTCGGCCCGCACTCGAGCGTCGAGGGCGGCGCCGTGGGGTAGACGGTCAGCGAGGTTGTATCGCTCCAAGGTAAGCCTGGCGGTCAGACTGGTGCGGTCGCCGACCTTGCCTGTTGCTTTGACTTTCGTGGTGCTCTCGTCCTGGGACAAAACCTCGATCGCCACGGTGAGGGTCTTGCCGGGCTCCACGAAGTCACCGTACTTCACGTTCCTCGCCGAGCGGAGCACGACGATCGAATGGGCGAAGTCTTCGCCCAGGCGAATCGTCCAGGCCGAGGCCTGCGTCAACGCTTCCAGCATGAATACACCCGGCAGAACTGGAAACCGGGGAAAGTGGTCCGCGAGATACTCCTCGGAGAGGGTCACCGCCTTGACCGCGGTGATGCTCTTTCCGGGCTCGATTTCGAGCACCCTGTCGAGGAGCGAAAATCGCATGGAGTCTTCTCCGTGGGGGCGTAAGGGCTGTGGCCGCGAAAAACAGGCCGAGGCTGACGACCGGTTTGGGCACGCGTGGCCGAAGGGAGTTGAAAGTATAGGTGATGCCGAACCGCCCTCAACGGGCGGCAGCCTTGCGGCCATGGGGGCTGTCAGGCTGGCAGTCGGCATCGCAGGCACGACCCTCACGGCCTACCAAGCCACCGCGGTGAACCAGCAGTTTTCCCGTGCATAGCACGCAACGCACAGACGTGGCTTTGTGTTCAGGCCCTTCGGCACGACGTTTGCTTTTTTCGCGTTGCAGGTGGCATCGGCAGCCACCTTGACGAGGATTCGAACATTCAGACGAGGAGGTTGCATCATGCCACGCGTTCCTACATTCACGGCGGGACTCGCGCTCCCGCTCGAAGAGCTGCGCGAAGAGTTTGATCGTCTCTGGACCACGCTGACGGCCGCGCCGCCGCTGCACGGCTGGGGTGTTCGCCACGAGGCTGTTTTTCCGGCGGTCAACGTCCGTGAGAGTGACGAGGCCGTCGTGATCGAGGCGGAACTGCCCGGGCTCGACGCTGGGGATCTGAGCATCTCGGTGACTGGAAATGAATTGCTGCTCGAGGGCTCGCGACCGTGCTGCGGCGACGAGGCCTGCGGTGAGAACGGTGCGAAGGTGACCTGGCATCGCAAGGAGCGAGGCACCGGCAGCTTCAAGCGTCGTCTGCAACTGCCCGTCGCCGTCGATGCCTCGCGGGTCGAAGCACAACTCCTCGACGGTGTTTTGACGGTGACCTGCCCCAAGGCGGTCGAGTGCCAGCCGCGAAAGGTGGAAGTGCGATCGGCCTGATGCGATCAGCCCAGTTCTGCCAGCACGTGCATCCAAGCAATTTCACGAAAGGAGTATTCATCATGTCCGCAGCAATCAACACGAAGGCTCCCCTTCCCGGGGCAGACTCAGAGACCACCCTCACGTATCAACCCAATGTCGATATTCGCGACACCGGAAGCGAGGTCGTCTTCGACGCCGACATCCCCGGTGCCAGGGCCGACGGAATCGACGTCTCATTCGAGGATGGCGTCCTTTCGGTGCAGGCCACAGTGCCGGCGCGGGAGCTTCCTGGGCGGTCGGTCGTCCAGGAATATGGCATCGGCAACTACCGACGTTCGTTCCGACTTGGCGAGGGCTTCGATGCCTCGCAAATCACCGCCGACTATCGCCGGGGCGTGCTGACCGTGCGAGTCCCACGCGTGGCAGCGGTGCGTCCACGAAAGGTCGAGGTGCGAGTAGGCTAGAGCGACATAGCTACCCTCGCCTCCCGCCATCTGGAACGCCCCTGATGCCGCTCGTCCTGTCCGTCATGGCCGATGCGGCATCGGGCGGTCCGCTCTCGATTGACCTCAATGGCATCGTGCCCGACAGGCTCAACGGCCTGTCGCTCGATGCCGTCCGCCGACTCCCGATTCGAGCGGATGAGCGGCCAAGCGATCTCGGGGCGATCTTTCGAGTCGAGGGCGACGCGAACGACGGCGTGATCGAGTGCCGCGGTGATTTCCGGCGGGTTCACAGGGTGGCCGCCGGGATGGCGTCAGGAACGATGCATGTCAGTGGCGATGTGGGTCGCCATGCTGGCGAGGGCATGACCGCAGGACGGCTCGAAGTTGCAGGCGATGCCGGAGACTGGCTCGCATGCGAGATGACCGGAGGCGCGATCGTCGTCAATGGCTCCGCAGGGGACAGCGTCGGCGGGGCCCTGCCGGGAAGCGACCACGGCCTTCGCGGGGGGCTGGTGGTCGTACACGGTGATGCTGGCCAGCTTGCCGGCCAGCGCATGCGGCGAGGGATTGTCGCCATCAAGGGAAACTGCGGCGAGGCGGCGGCCTTTGAAATGCGTGCCGGTACGGTCGTGGTTGGTGGCCGCGTTGGCCTGCATCCGGGCCTCGGCATGTGCCGAGGATCGCTTGTGACACTGACGGATCTGCCTCCGATCCCAGCGACTTTTCTCCGCGGTCGGGCCTGGACGCCCCCCTTCCTCAGCGTCCTGTTTCAAAGCCTCGCCCGTGCCGGTTTTCGCCCGGTTTTTTCCATGCCAGCACGCTGGCGGCAGTGGCACGGCGACCTCCTGACCGGCTGCCGTGGAGAAATCCTCTCTCCTGAGCCGGGATAGCCATACCCCCGCTTCCGCCACACCGGTTGGTCGTGTATTCTCCAGGGCTCGCCTGAGAACCCCCAAGAGAACATTCCGGTTTCTGCATGCCCACGATCAGCCAACTCATCCGCAGCCGTCGCCGCCCGAAGCGCAAGTTTTCGAAGTCGCCGGTGCTCGACAAGTGCCCGCAGAAGCGGGGCGTCTGCCTTCAGGTCCGCACCATGACCCCGAAGAAGCCGAACTCAGCGCTTCGGAAGATCGCCCGCGTGCGGCTCTCCAACAAGAAAGAAGTCACGGTCTACATCCCGGGTGAAGGCCACAACCTTCAGGAGCACTCGATCGTGCTCGTCCGCGGTGGTCGAGTCCGCGACCTTCCGGGTGTTCGCTACCACATTATCCGCGGTGCTCTCGACACGCTCGGTGTGTCGGGCCGCAAGCAGTCACGCAGTCTTTACGGCGCCAAGAAGGGCTGAGCAAAAAGGTTTAGAGAATCATGGGAAGCATCACCGCAAGTCGCACACAGCTCCGCCCCGATCCTCGGTATGGATCGCTGCTCGCCAGCAAGTTCATCAACTGCCTCATGGAAGACGGCAAGAAGAGCGTCGCCCAGGGCGTCTTCTACCGAGCCCTCGACATCGTGGGCAAGAAGATCCCGGATGTCGATCCGATCGAAGTATTCGACCGTGCTCTCGAGAACGTGAAGCCCGCCGTCGAAGTGCGTTCGAAGCGAGTCGGTGGTGCCGCGTATCAGGTGCCGATGCAGGTCAACCGGAACCGTCAGCAGTCTCTCGCCATCCGCTGGATTCTCCAGGCGGTCCGCGAGAAGAAGGGCCGGGCCACGCACGAGAAACTCGCGGAAGAGATCATCGCCGCCTCGAAGCGTGAAGGTGCCGCCGTCACCAAGCGTGACAACGTCCACCGCATGGCAGACGCCAATAAGGCGTTTGCCCACTTCGCCTGGTAACGGCAATCCGCTCGGAACTGCCGGCATCATGTCGCCGGACGTTCGCTACGGGCATCCATCTTTCGCGCAGTCGCCGCCGTCCCGGCGTCGGCTCCTGCTTACGGTCGCCATGCAAAGCACGGCGACCAGGCCGCAGCCCTCCGCTCTCTCGGAGAAACCTGCGCGAACAGGAGCGCCTCCGCTTGGCCCTCCGGGCTGCGCTGGTTTTCTACGCCGTCGAGCATGACACCGGCAGCCCCGAGCTCGATCTCTTGTTGAAACAGCAGGACGTCGGCCGGTTCGGCGAGGGTAGCACCGAGCTTCGTTTACCGGATGTTCAGCCGGACGGGCATGAGGAGTTGTGGGCGTCCAGAAAGCAACTGCACGAGCGTGTCGGCTTCGCGGGCGAGCGGCTCGAGGCCTGGGATCGCGGTGATACGGGCCAGAATGATCGCCCGCAGTG
The DNA here is from genome assembly GCA_964498325.1 of uncultured Candidatus Kuenenia sp. Lineage (GTDB taxonomy): Bacteria > Planctomycetota > Planctomycetia > Pirellulales > UBA1268 > QWPN01. The sequence continues at coordinate 38,168 of CAZCHF010000007.1, read as the reverse complement.
GTGAGTTATTCATCGCAAGCCTGGCAGTGGCCGCCCCATCATTCCCTGCGGACGCAAAGAGATCGTCGAAGAGGCCGCGGGGCTCAGGGAGCAGAAGTGGATCGAGGGTTTCGTCGGCAGGAATACCTGCCAGTTTCTTGGCTTCGTCGATCGCATCGCCAAGTGTTCCCAGGCGGTCCACGAGCCCTGCCTCGAGCGCTTGCCGACCCGTATAGACACGGCCTGCTGCAAGCGACTCGACCTTTTCGGCGTCGAGCTTGCGGCCTGCCGCTACCTTGCTCGTGAAAAGCCGGTAGACGTCCTTCATGGTGCCAAGAAACGCTTCGCGCTCCCCGTCCTTGAATTTTTTGGTCATCGACAACCAGCCGGCATTCTTGCCCTTGCTCACGACTTCGGTGTGGATGCCGATTTTTTCGAGCGCACCGCCGATGGCGACCTTGCCTCCTACGACACCGATCGACCCCGTCAGGGTGCCCGGGGAGGCCACGATCCGGTCGGCGGCCACGGCCACATAGTAGCCACCACTGGCCGCGATATCGGAAAGGCTCGCCACCACCGGCTTCTTCGCCCGTTCCACCTCCCGCCAGATCAAATCACTCGCGAGCGCCGACCCTCCCGGGGAGTCGATCCGCAGCACGATCGCCGCGACTTTGTCATCCGTCGCAGCTTCTCGAATCGCCTTGCAGATTGTGTCGGATCCTACGGCGCCTCCCATGAGCAGATCATCGCTGCTCTTCCCTTCGCGGATTTCACCGACAACGTGAACGATCGCGACCCGCTTCCCCTTGCCCGAAGGCCCGCGCCCCTCGCGACCTGAGACAAGCTCCATGAACTTGACGAGCCCCCCGATCCCGGAGAAGTCGGCATCGATCTTCTTCTGGGCATAGTCGCGGGAGAGCTTGGGTTTCTCGAGCTTGAGACGCTTGGCAAACTCGGCGAACACTTCATCTTCATACTGCACGGCATCGATGAGCTTTGCCTTCTGGGCGGCCTCTGGGACGAAGACGCCGACATCGATGAGCTCCCGAACGTGAGCCACATCGAGCTTTCGATCGGCTGCCACTCGCTCCACAAGCTGCTCGAACAGGTCGCCGACAAAGAATTCATATTGCTTGCGGAGGGCCGGGCTCATGCTCGATCGCGTGAACGGCTCCCCCGCCCCTTTGAACTCTCCTACCTGAAGGATCTCGGCCTCGACACCGAGCCGATCGAGCATCGTTTTGAAGAACATCATCTCGGTGCGCACGCCGGCCAACTCGAGGGTGGATGCTGGCGGCATCGACACCTGATCACAGGCCGACGCGAGGAAATAGGCCACCGGGCCGCCGGTAACCAGATGGCCCACAATCGGCTTCCCAGCCTTCTTCACGCGGTCGATGGCAGCCCGAATCTCGTCAGCGCGGCCTCGTCCAACACCCGGACCTTCGATGACCAGCACCACCCCGGCGACGCGATCGTCGGTCGCCGCCTTGTCGAGTCGCTCCACGAGCCTGTGGAGGCGAGGGGACACATCCGCCCAGATGCCCCCCTGCCCCACCCCGTCGGCCAACTCCCCAGCGATTCGAATGTGGGCCAAAGCGGTGGCATTCTTGGGGGCCTGAATGGCGGCGTCGCCCGCCGAGGCCCAACCGGAGCACCACAGAATCAGCACGCACCACCTGCTGCTGGCACATAAACCGGTCTCGTAAAGATAGGTGGGGGCAGATTTCCGATGCATGCTTCGCACTCCTGAGGATTCAATTCCAGCAATGTAGCCGGAAGGAATTCATCCGAAAAACCTCAGGCCACGGCTTGCGTTTGAACGATCGTATAGTACGATACCGTTGTTCACCCGCAAGGACGCGGCGCCCGCCGTTGCACATCCATGACCAATCGCATGCCAAATCGCAAGAAGATGACGTCCCGCTCCCCCCAGTCTCCTGCTGACGGCCGGCCGAAGCGGCAGCGTGTCGCAGCAGCGGTCGCTGCGGTTCGCCGCGATCCACTCGGCCTCCAAGTTTCAGTGGATGAAGATTCGGATGTCCAGCCAACCGAGCGCCAAATGGAGATCTACGCGTTCATTCGCGACAAGATCCATTCCCGCGGCTTCGGGCCGACCGTCCGTGAAATTGGCACGGCGTTCAAGATTCGCTCGCCGAATGGCGTTGTCTGCCACCTCAAGGCGCTCGAGCGCAAGGGGCTTATCACCCGGGGCAAAAACATGTCTCGGGCAATCGAGTTGGTTGCAGAGCCTGCGCATCTCCGGGGCCTCCAGATGGCAGGCTGGGTGGCCGCCGGCACGCTTCGGATGGCAGACGAGCAAAAGGATCGGATCGCCTTTGAGGATCTGTTCAGTAACGACGACCATTTCGTCCTGAAAGTCATGGGCGACTCGATGATCGACGCTCAGATTGCCGATGGCGATTGGGTGGTCATCAAGAAAGCCAAGTCGGCCCGCGCTGGCGACATCGTGGTCGCGCAGACGGAGGATGGGGATGCCACGCTCAAACACTGGTTCCCCGAGAAGGATCGGATTCGGCTTCAGCCGGCCAACGCCTCGATGAAACCGATCTACGTCCGGAACGCCAAGGTGCTTGGCGTTCTTGCCGGCGTCGTCCGCAAGACCTGATCGGTCTCAGGCGGGCCGTGCGACGGCTCCTTCTTGTTGAAGCTGATGAAGCTTGTTGTAGAGCGTCTTGAGGCTCACGCCGAGCTCTTCAGCAGTCTTGGGTTTGTTGCCCCCGTTGCGTTCGAGCCCCTCGAGGATCGCTTCCAGTTCCATCTCCCGAAGCGTCTTCGGTCGATCGACCGACGGCGTCGCGGTCTGATGTTGAGCGACAGAAGCACTGTCCGTCTGTCGCTTGACTGGCGTAACGGGAACGAGTTGCCGGAAGCGTCCGGGAAGATGCTCGGCCCTGACGGGCAGGTCATCGCAGAGCACGAGGGCATGTTCGATGACATTTGCGAGCTCACGAATATTGCCCGGCCAGTCGTGGGCTAACAGGAGTCCGAGGGCTTCGTTGTCGATCGTTTCTGCGCGGGGCGGAGTCTGCGGGCGACCTCGGCGAACAAAATGATCGACGAGGGCAGGAATGTCGTCTTTGCGATCACGTAGCGAGGGCACCGTGATCTCGAACGTGTTGATCCGAAAGAGCAGGTCTTCGCGAAATTCGCCTTCCTTCGCCATTGTCTCGAGCGCCCTGTGCGTCGCGCAGACGAGACGGACATCGACGGTGATCGGATGGTTGTCGCCGACCCGTCGGATCTCGCCGCTTTCGAGAACGCGCAGGAGCCGAGACTGAAGCGAGCGTGGGAGTTCCCCAATCTCGTCGAGGAAGAGCGTCCCTCCATCGGCCACCTCAAAGAGCCCTGCCCGGTGCTCATCAGCGCCGGTAAAGGCTCCCTTGCGATGGCCGAAGAGCTCGCTCTCGACGAGATGTTCCGGCAGGGCGCCGCAGTTGACCGCCACGAGCGGACCATCGGCACGGCTGCTTCCTTCGTGAATCGCTCGGGCGACAAGTTCTTTTCCCGTGCCTGTCTCGCCGCGCACGAGGACGGCCGCGTCGCTCTTCGCGACTCGCTCGATCAGCTTGCGCACCCCCTCGAGTGCCGGTGAGTCACCGACCAGGTGCGTGGCACCTTCAGCCCGCCGGACTCGCCGCTCGAGAGCCCGCAGACGCGACGTGAGCTCGCGCCTCTGCCGTACCCGCTCCAGCACCGCCTGGATCTCGGCGAGCCGGCACGGCTTCGTGAGATACTCACACACCCCGCGGCGCACGGCCTCGATGGCGGTCTCCACCGATGACTTGCCGGTGATGATCACGACCTCGGTGTCAGGCGAGGTTTCACGCACGCGGGCGATGACCTCCATGCCGCCGACCCCGGGCATGTCGAGATCCACGAGCACACAGTCGTAACTCGTCCGCTCGATTGCGGCCAGCGCCGTGCGGCCATCGGGGCAGACCGTTGCCTCATGGCCGAGCCGCGGCAACTCGATGCGCATCAGCTCCTGAATCGATGCCTCGTCGTCGGCGAAAAGGATTCGCATGGGGCGAACGGTGGACTTCACTGATGGTGTCTCCGAGAATTTTTGTGTGTCAGGCGGCGCGACCGAAGTCGCGAACTGGCGTGGGCTCCGCGGCAGCAGTGCCGAGCTGCGCCAGAGGGAGCGTGACCCGGAAGGTGGAGCCCGTGCCAGGGCCATCGCTCGCCACATCGATGTGGCCGCCATGATCCGTGACGATGCGGTGCACGATGGAGAGGCCGAGCCCCGTGCCTTGGCCGGCTTTTCGCCGCGTAAAGAATGGCTCGAAGAGGTGGTCGAGTACCTCGGCCGTCATGCCGCATCCGTTATCCGTGACCGTGAGCACCCCCTCGCCGCCGCTGCGACGGGCTGTGACCCGCACGCTCCCCTGTTCCTCGATCGAATCGAGGGCATTGACCAGGAGATTGAGAACCACCTGTTTGATCTCCTGCGGATTGACCATGACGAGGACGTCCAGGCCTTCCTCGATCTCGATCGAACGGCCGGCAAAGCGGCCCACATGCCGCAGCATTTCTGCCACGTCCTGGACAAGTGCCAGCAGAGCGGTCGCCTGCCGCTTCACTTCACCGAGCCGTGAGAAATCGAGCAGCTTCTCCGTGATGCCCTTGCACCGAAACGCTTCGCTTTGAATGAGCGTCAGGTAGCGGCGGGCAACTTGGGCATCGGCCTCGTCGGAGGCAAGCGACTCGAGCCTGCTTTCGAGCGATTCAGCGCACATGGCGATCGATGCGAGCGGATTGTTGATCTCATGAGCGACGCCCGCGGCCAAGAAGCCGACGCTCGCCAGTTGTTCACTTCGAATGACCTCGCGGGTGCGGAGCTGCACCTGGCGGTCGAGGTCGTCACGAATCTCGCGAAATCGTTCGGTCATGTCGTTGAGGGCATCAGCCAACTCAGCCATCTCGTCGTGCGTGTCGAGGTGAATCCGGTAATCGAAGTCACCCGACGCGACCCGACGCGATCCATGCCCCAAGACCTTGAGTGGCTTGAACACCCATCGATACGTCACGACTCCCAGTGCGGTGAGCAAGGCGCCGGCCGCGAGGGCGGCGGCCCACGTCACGACGATGAGGGTGCGGTAGCGACCACGTACTTCATGCGAGAGATCGTGCAGCCGCTGCTGAAGATACGTCGGCAGTTCACCGCTGAGGGTTGCAAGGTGATCCAAGTGCGGCGCCGCCGCAAACAAGACGGCACGTCCGGGAACCGCCGGCGGCAGCCCTGGCGGTCCAGCCGCAGCATCGGGATCCGCAGCGATCACCTCGATCGCCGCGAGACACTCGCCGATCTGTCGTGCTGTCTCGCGCTCCCGCGAACGGTCTGCAAACGGCATGGAATCAGTCTCGCCCGCCTCGAGCTCGAGGCAATAGGCGGCGAGGGCGTCGGCCGTGGCCCGCACTCCTCCGACAAAGTCATCGGGTGGAATTTCAGTGACCATCGCCCTGGCATGCGAAAGCCGCAGTGCGGCAACGCGATCGTCGAGGGCCGCCGCGAGCGGCAACTCAGCCGCACGGCTCGAAAGCGTTCGCACGAGCCGACGATACGAGTACACCCCCAGGAAACTACTCGCTGAAAGGGCTGCCACCATGACGCCCACCATGAGACCGCCGAGCAGCAGCTTGTCGCGGATAGGACGTCGCTTGGCCATTGGGCTGGTTCTGGAGGCCGCGGGAGGTTTGGGTGAGGGGCGGGAAGAGTAGCAGCCCCGCCCCTCTCGAAAAAGCCAGGAATCTCGCTGGATTTGGAAAGCCCTCCATGGCCTTTTCTGCCTTGCCGATCACGAAAAAGCCGAGGTTTGCCTTGGCTTCGCCTTCGGCCTGCGAATCCATGATCGGCGACCGCTGCCTCGTGCCGCGGCAGACTCGTTCAACCGTCCCCTACACCAAGCCCCACCGTTTCCGCAGAAACCACTCGGTGACCAGGAGCGCACCCAGAAGCAACAGCACGGGCGGCGCATTCCAAGGCGAGTATGTCCACTGCTCACGGCTTTCATACACGGCGGGCCGACCGGCAAGCTCCTCGAAGATGCTCAGAATCTCTTCCGGAAGCCGCACGCCCCCAGGCGTGCCTTCCGCCAGCTGCCGCATGAGGAGGGGATTGGCACGAGGATTGGCAAGTTCGAGGTCTTGCCGAAACACGGTGAACCGGGACGATCGTTCGCGCGGAGCATCATCGCCCGGCAGATGGACTCGAACAACGAGCCGCCAATCGCCAGGTTCGACACACTCCGAAACTGTTCCCGAGAAGGCTTCGCCCGCCGCCATGACCCGCACCGGGCGCGATTGCCCAGACGGTGACACGACGGTCGCGTCCATCACAGCGTCGGTACGCGGCACACCATCACTGCCGGTGAGCCCAGCGTCGAATTCGAGTGGCGCTCCGGGAGCGAGCCGGCGTTGGGCAAGCCGCAGCCACAACGTATCCGCATTGGCGTCGTCTCTTCGAGCGAGCCACAGCACGAGTTGCCGCCAGAAGCGCCGATGAATCTCGCCAGCTCCTCGCATCACCCATCGCCATGTCGAATCGGCGGCGAAGGCCAAGACGCGACCAGCCCCGAATTCGCGTGCCACCAAGAGCGGCGCCCCCTGCGCGGTGACCGCCAGAGGCTTTGCCGTCGGCACGAGCGCCCCGAGGCGATTGGCGCCCGCGAGGGGCGGAAGCTTTTCCCAGGCGGCCTTGGATTCGGCCTCGGTCTTGCCGAGCCGCAGGATCGACACCGCCCCAAACCGCGGATCGGGGAGCATCTGGAGCGACCCTTGGATATGGAGTCCGGGCCGCACCGGCTGGTCAAAGGGCTGGCGACCCAATCGATCAGGCTCGAATGGCATCAGCCGCCCGAGGGCCGAGCTTGCCCATCCGCCGGCTTCGAAGGAATGAAAGCCCCCCAAGAGCCCGATGCCGGTGCCTGCTTCGACCTTTGCGAGCATGGTGACAAGGTCGTCCGGCTTCAGCGCCGACGAGTCGAGGTCGCCGATGAGGATGACGTCGTAGTCGGCTGCCAGTTGGCGCGAAAGGTCGACAGGCCATGCATCTCGACGGCTCGAATCGATCCAACGGAAATCAACATGAATGTCCGGACTTGCTGCCAAGGCTCGCCGCAAAAATCGTTGCTCGACCCGGAGCGCCCCTTCGAGGTAGAGCACCCGCAGGCCTCCGTCGATCACATTCACGAACGTCGACAGCTCGTTGTTTGTGACGACCACTTCGCCTTCCTGTGGCTCCACGCGAAGGGTGAGTTTGCGCTCGCCGAGGCTCGTCGGAATCCATTCGAGCCGAATCGGCTGCTCGCCGGTCGGACCGGGTGTGCTGACAGTCGTCCGCGCCACCTCCTCGATACGGCCGTCGCCCGTCTCTGCAAGAAGGACAACGGCTGCAGACTGCCCGGCCAGGCCCTCGAGCCGCACCCGCCCAGATACCTCGAGCATGTTCTCGAGATACACCGTCTCGTCGACCGCCAGATTCGTGACGGCGGCATCACGGCCTTGACCGTCGCCCCGTTGCTGTCCGAAGGTGATGCTCCACAGGGGAACGCCCAGTTCGGCCAGGCCTCGGGCAGCCGTCTGAGGTGGCACATCGCGGGGCGGATACGCATGCTGGGCGCCGTCGCTCAAGACCAGCACACCCGTGATCTGCCGGCCGACCGTGGTTTGCAAAGCCTCTTCGATCGCTGCGCCAATGGCCGTTTCACCCGACGTCTTGCCCGCGGTCCATGCCCCGAGCGGAAACGGATCCGAGTCGTTTCCAGCCAGTGGCCGCAGTTCACGGTCAAAGGTCCAGGCAGCAATCTCCATGCCCCCCTGCTCGATCAGCCGCCGAGCGGCGGGCGCCGCGTTGGCAAGCGCCCTGGCCATGTCGTCCCAACGTGTCCGCCCCGAAGTTCCATCCGCCATCGTCATGCTCTCCGACGCATCGGCGAGCACGAGAATCGTTCCTTGCTGGATCGCCTTGCGACTGGAAATGAGAGTCGGTCTGGTCATGCAAGCGACCACGGCAAAAAAAGCGGCAAGGCGGAGCGCGATCAAGGTGAATCGGCGGCGGCCGTCGACTCGGCTGCGATCGGGCGGGATCGCTACCAAGACGGCTGCCAAGGCGAGAGCCACCACGGCCACGAAGGCCCATGAACCAACAGGCTCAAAACTGACGACCAGTTCCTCGAGCCATGTCGCGTCCCTCATGGCATGGCTCCGGAATCAGGCGACTCGTTCACGCCCGTTCGGGGCGCATAGAAGCGGTTGGCTACGACCCAATCCGCGGCCATGGCGAGTGCGGCAAGGAGGATTGCCCATCCGAAGAGCTCGGAGCCGACCCGCTCGAGATTCACATCCCGAACGAGTTCTTCTTCCGTGCGGGCCAGGCGATGCCCGGGCCCCAACACACTCGCGAGTTGCTCGGGCGTGAGGCGACGAAAATCGGTCATCGTAGGATCGAGGGTCACACTGAATCCGTCGGCCACGCCTCCCACGGCGCCACCCGCTCGAAGCGTGTAATTCCCAGGCTCGAGGGTCGCGGTGATCGTTGCGGTGCCACGGGTCCGGTCGATTGCCACGGGAAAATCCTCACCCCCCGGTGTGTGAACGATCGCGGTCGGAAGGTCGCGGCGGCCAAGATTGAGAACCACAGGCTGTCCGGCCACCACGTTGCGCTGAGCCGTCGCATCGATCGTGTGAAACAGCGTTTCGTTAGCCAGCACGAGGAATGGCCAGGGTTCGAAGCCGGTGGCAAGCAAATTCCATGCGGCGGGATCGGCCGACGAAAAGCCGACGGGCGTGGTGACGACGATGACCCGTCCATGGCCGACGCGGTGTTCGAGAATCGCAGGGAGGCCATTGCGATAGCTCGCCACGACGGCAGCCCCACCCTGATCGGCTTCATCGCCAGCGCCTGCCGGCAGGAACTCCCAATGACGATAGACCGGAAAGTCTTGCCACGGGACGGTATCGCCGACGCGTCGGAACGCTGCGAGCACAGGATGATCGAAGGAACCGGGGACGAGATAGTTGCTGGCGTCTGGGCTTCGCCATACGCGCACGAGGTCGCCACCGAGAAGCCGGCGCGTCGCGGGAGAATTGAACGCCGCCCCACTCCGCGCCGCCGGACCGAGCCACACGACGAGCCCATGCCCCTCGGAAACCCAGTTCACGAGCGCTTCGGTTTCCCGCTCGGTGAGAGGCGGAGGGTCGAGCAGAACGATGCCGGCGGCGTTTCGCCAATCGACAGCATCAAGGGCGTCGATCGCAACGGGCTCCGGGGTGAACCGCGCGGTCCCGGCCTTCCGCAGGGCGACCGGTGCCAGGGCCTCCGTCATCAGCCGTGCCGTTCGCGCCGCAGGCTTGGCCGACGCCACGATGACCCGCTCCGGCGCGCCAACCTCGACCGTAAAGCTCGCCGTATCGTCGGCTGCCAAATCATCGCTCCCGTCGAGGATGACTCGCCCTTGATGGATCCCAGGAGCAAGGCCACCGATGTCGAACCGCGCCACATCCGGACGGGCGTCTCCCGGCGAGACCGACTTGGCGGCCCGGCGAACGGGCCTTCCATCCTCGCCGGTCATTTCGACGGCGACCTGCCGCGTCGCTTCGGGCCCGACGCGGCTGATGCCGACGGTCACGGCGAGGGGCGTGCCACTCGCGATCCGCTCCCCCGAGAGATCGAGCGATTCAATCGCGAGGTTGCGCGGAGCCTTGGCTGCAACATCACAGTAGAGCGTGGTAAGGCTGCCCTGCTCCGGCGGCGGGTCGACCTGCCGGTCCGCGGCCCGACTCCACGCGCCCTGGGAACAGTCGGTGAACACATACAGTTCGCGCCGCTGAAGTTCACTGCCCTCGAGAAGCCGCCGAGCCGCCGCGATCGCCCCGGGCAGCGACAGGATCGGTGATGCCGTCGAAAGCCTGTCGACGCGAGCCTCGGCCGCCGCCGCCAGGGCGAAGGCGGCCGGCGTTCCGGCCGTGTCGAAGACGGCCACCTGGCTGCCGCTCGGCAGTTTCCCGAACAACACCTTGGCCATCACCGCGGCCCGCTCCAGGCGAGTCTGGTTACCTTCGCGAAGCCCCATGCGTGGCGCCGTATCGAACACGAAGGCGGCGGCAACCGGGCCTTCGGTCTCCGGAATCCAACCCGCGCCGCGAAGCACCGGCCGTGCCAAAGCCATGGCGAGCAAAACGACGGCCGCGATCCGCAGGAGCAAAAGCAGCAGATGATTCACCCTGAGCCGTCGGCGATTCGCGACGGCACGCTGCTGGAGAAACCGCAGCGCCGGAAAGTGATACGGCACGGGCTTGCGCCGCATGATGAGGTGGAGGATGACCGGCGCCGCCGCCAGGGCAGTGCCCCACAAGAGCAACGGCGAGAGGAATGACAGACCCATCGCCTAAAACCTTGCCTGGCGGCTGTGGAGGTATTCCAAGAGCGCTTTGTCGAACTGCATGCTCGTGTCGAGTTGGACGTAATCCACACCAGCTCGAAAGCACCAGGCGCGGTACTCCTCCCGAAACGCCTCGACGGCTTGCACGTACCCCGTGCGGGCGGCATCGGCGTCGATCACGAGCTTGGAGGCGGTCTCCGGATCATCGAGCTCGACCATCCCCTCGAACGGAAACCGCACTTCGGCCTCGTCGAGAATGTGAAACAGGATCACGTCATGCCCCCCATGCCGCAGCCGCATGAGGGCCTCGCGGATCGGCCCTGGATCGGCAAGCAAGTCGCTGAAGATCATCACCAGGGATCGATGCCGAAGCATCGCCGCCACCTGGACCAAGGCATGGGCGACATCCGTTTTTCCGGACGGCTTGATCTTCGAGAGCACCGAGAGCACCTGCGGAATCTGCGATCGCCGCGAGCGGGCCGGCAACGACGTGATGACCTTCTCGTCGAAGACCATCAATCCGCAGGGATCCTGCTGATGCACCATGAGCCAGCAGAGCGCCGCCGCGAGGGAGATCGCATAGTCGAGCTTGGTCAACTCTTGGCGGTGCGTATACGCCATCGACGCACTGGTGTCCACCACGAGATACCCCGTGATGTTGGTCTCGGCCTCGAACTTCTTGACGTAGTGCTTGTCGGTCTTGGCGTAGACGAGCCAGTCGATGTCCTTGGGATCGTCACCTGGGGCGTAGCGCCGATGCTCGCTGAACTCGACCGAAAAACCTTGATACGGGCTCGCGTGGAGCCCCTGGAGAAACCCTTTGACGATGAATTGGGCGCGGAGATCGAGCCGGGCGATCTGCCTGACCACTTCCGGCTTCAGATATTCCTCGACGGCGCGGACCATCACGGCCCCTCTCTCAAAAACGATAGCCTCCGCGGCCAACCAGTCACTTCACGAACTTCGGGATCTCCGGCTCCGGGGTCTCTTTGATGAGCCGCTCGATGATCGATTCGCTCGTGAGACCCTCGGCCTGAGCCTGGAAGTTCGTGGCGATGCGATGCCGGAGTACGGGCACCGCGATGCGCCGAATATCTTCCAGTGACACGCTGAAGCGGCCATCCATCGCCGCCATTGCCTTGCCGCCGTGAATCAAAAACTGCCCGGCACGAGGGCCGGCACCCCAGTCGACAAGCTGGGCCACGTAGGGGGGGGCTTGCGGGTCCTTGGGCCGCGTGGACCGCACGAGCCTGGCCACGTACTTCACGATGTACTCGCTGACGGCCACGCTCCCCACCACCTTTTGGATATTGACGATCGCCCGTGCGGAGAGCACTTTCCGGACCTCGGGCTTCTCCGACTTCGTGGTGGCCATGAGGATCTGTTCCTCTTCGGCAGCCGTCGGATAGCCAACCTTGATGTTGAACATGAATCGGTCGAGCTGGGCCTCGGGCAACGGATAGGTGCCTTCCTGCTCGATCGGATTCTGGGTGGCGATCGTGAAGAAGGGGTCGGGGAGCTTGTGGGTTTCCTGGCCCACCGACACTTCGCGCTCCTGCATGGCCTGAAGCAGCGCGGCCTGGGTTTTCGGGGGTGTTCGATTGATTTCGTCCGCGAGCAGGATGTTCGTGAAGATCGGTCCTTCGACAAACCGGAACACCCGTCGCCCCTGCTCATCATCGAGAACGTTCGTGCCCGTGATGTCGGACGGCATGAGGTCGGGCGTGAACTGCACCCGCTTGAATCCGACATCGAGAATCCGCGCGAGCGTCGACACCATGAGCGTCTTGGCGAGCCCGGGAACACCCTCGAGCAGGCAATGCCCGCGTGTAAAGATCGCGGCAAAAAGCTGTTCAATGACGTCGGCCTGCCCGACGATCACTTTCTGGAGCTCCTCCTGCATGAGCCGCCGGTGTTGGGCAAACTCCTGGAGAATGTCGTCGAGCGTCTTGGGGCGGGATGCGGTAGACACGCCTCGGGAATCCTGGGGAAGAAGGGATTGTCATTGCGGCTCTCGAGCCCTTCAGTATCGGGCTTCCCATGCATCCCGGCAAACCCACGGCCCTCCGGTCCGGCCTGCGCCTGCTACGATGAACAAGGTCTCCGAACGCAGAAGGTCCATGATGACGCAAGCGCCAGTGAGTCTGAGACGCTTCTCGCACACGCAGGGGCTTGCCATGCTCTGCCTGGCACTGGCCACAACGGCTTCGTTCGCCGCAGACGCCCTCGGTCCCGGCGAGATCCAGCGGGCCGTTGAGAAGGCGCGTGATTTTCTCGTCCGGCAGCAAAAGGGAGACGGCTATTGGGAGGCCATGAGCTCCGCTGACAAGCGGGTGGGCTCGACAGGGCTCGTGCTCTTGGCGCTCGGAAATGCCGGGCTGACACCTGACGATCCGACGATGCGCCGGGGCCTGGCCTGGCTGCGAACTCAGGAGCCCGACGACACCTATGCCGTGTCGCTCCAAACGATGGCCCTGGCCATGCTGTCGCCGGAAGCCGATGCCGTCATTCTGGCGAGGAACGTTCGCTGGCTGGAAGACGCCCAGGTGAAAGTCGGGCCGGGGACCGGCTCATGGTCCTACAAACAAGCTCCCGGCTCGACGATCGGTGACAACTCCAACACCCAGTTCGCACTGCTCGGGCTCCATGAAGCGGCGAGGGTCGGCATTCCGGTCAGCGACGACACCTGGGTCCGCTCGCAACAGTACTGGGTCAGCTGTGCCAATGCCGACGGGTCGTGGGGCTACTCGGGCCGCTCGGCCGGCACCGGCAGCATGACCTGCGCCGGGATCGCGAGCATCTGGATAACGGCCGAGAACATCGGCATCCCTGACGCCCAGGCAGCGGCAGGCAGCGTGTCGTGCTGCGGTGGAGGCCGATCACCCGACGTGCTCGAACGTGGGCTGGCCTGGCTCGGGCGCCGCTTCAGTGTCACCCAGAATCCTGGGACAGGGGGCGACACGTGGCTCTATTACTACCTCTACGGCCTCGAGCGGGTCGGGCGGTTCACGGCGCGGCGGTACATCGGTGAGCACGACTGGTACCGCGAGGGCGCCCGCATGTTCGTCGATGCCCAGGACCGACTCAGCGGGCAATTCGCGGCCAGGCGAATCGAAGACGCCACCGTGGCCACGAGCTTTGCCCTGCTCTTTCTGGCCAAGGGGCGCCGGCCGGTCGTCGTGGCCAAGAGCCGTCACGGGCCCGAAACCGACTGGAATCGTCATGGCCACGACATCGCCCATCTCGTGGAGTTTGTCGAAACCAAGTGGAAGAAGAATTACCCGGCAGGACTGTCGTGGCATGTTCTCGACACGCCTGCCGCCACGCATGAAGACCTCATGCAAGCGCCCGTGCTCTGGCTTTCCGGAAAGGACCTTTTTGATTTGGGTCCCGATGCCGGCCGCCGACTGCGCGCCTATCTCGACGAAGGGGGGTTTCTTTTTGCCGAGGCCTGCTGCCCCAAGAGTCAAGAGTTTGACCGCCGGTTCCGTCAGCTCATCGGCGAGATTTTTCCGGAGCCCGAGTACCGCCTGAACCTCCTGCCACCGGAGCACCCGGCCTGGAACGCAGAGGAGATCGTGCCACCTGAGTTGCAGCGACCACTGCTTGGCATCGACTACGGCTGCCGCACGAGTGTGATCTACGCGCCTCCGACCGATGGCGATGGCAAGGGGGGCATGCCGAGTCTTTCCTGCCTCTGGGAACTCGGCGGTCCATCGCGAAAAAAGCTCCCGCCAGCCGTTGCCCGCGAAGTCGATGCGGCGCTCGCCATCGGGGCGAATGTCTTGGCCTATGCCACCGATCGCGAGCTCAAACGAAAGGACGAACTGTTTGATGTGCCGCTGCCAGACGGGCCCGGCGATCGGGAATTCGAGCGAGGCCAACTCGCCGTCGGCAAGCTGCGCCACGGCGGGCAGTGCGATGCGGCGCCGGCCGCGCTTGCCAACATCCTGCGCGCCGCCGCCCGGGAGATCGGCGTCCGGGTCGATGACATGCCGACACTGGTCGACCCGGCCGACGAGGCACTGTTCGGCTACCACCTGGTTTTCATGCACGGCCGCCAGACCTTTTCATTCGACGCCGCGCGACGCAAGCAGCTCGAAGAGTTCCTCGATCGCGGAGGCATGCTGCTGGCCGATTCCATCTGCGCGTCGCCCGGGTTTTCCGAGGCATTCCGTAAGGAAATCGCCCAGATCGTGCCCGGCAAACCACTCGAAGAAATTCCCGCCGACGATCCGCTGTTCACCGCCGCCGAGTACGGCGGCTACGACATCCGGACAGTGACGCTCCGGGAGCGAGCGGATCGCGAGGGGCCCCGCGGCCTTCGCAAACGGCAGACCGCGCCACGGCTCGAAGGAATCAAGATCGGCGACCGATGGGCGGTGATCTTTTCTCCTTTCGATCTCTCGTGCGCGCTCGAAAAGCAAAACTCGATGGAGTGCCCAGGCTATGCTCGCGAAGACGCCGAGAAGATCGCCCTGAACATTTTGCTGTACTCATTGAACCACTAGGTCCATGGCACACGTCGTCCGCCGTTCGATGGAATTCGCAGCGCTCGCCCTTTTGGTGGCCGCGGGCTGCGCCGCACCGATGGCAGATCCCGGAGTGGAGACTGCAGCTGCACCGTCGTCGCTCTGCGCGAGGATCGACGCCGTCCTCACGCAGGCCCGCGACGGTCGTCGACTCGATGCGTCGGTTCAGGGGGCTTGGCAAGCCGTCCACGGCATACTCGCCTTCGGCCAGGACCTTCCGATCAGCCACGACGGCAAGGTCTCATCGGCCCTCGACTATCTGCTCGGTGGCGGCCCGATGACAGGATGGGTCCTGCGTCCCGGCAATCCTGGCGTCATCGCGATCGTCGAAGAAGGCAGCACGACGGGCCAAGGCCATCCCGATCAGTGGATCGGATACTTCTCGCAGTGCGGGGTGGCACGCGATCCGTCGCGTCTGGCGGAAGGGCTTCCGCTCGAGACACCGCTGGTCGTTGCCGGTCAGCAGTTCACGCTCGAGGATCTCTTCGAGCAAGCGCTCCACGACATCCGCCCCGGACAGGAATCCTCGTGGACGCTCATGGCGTTGGCCGCCTACCGCCCAACGGACTTCACATGGAAGGCGGGCGATGGCCGGACTTGGACGACCGAGGATGTCGTCCGCATGGAGGCCGAGAGCGATATCGTCGGGGCGGCGTGCGGTGGCACGCATCGCTTGTATGGCCTCGCGTCGGCGGTGCGGGCGTATCGCACGACGCACGACGAACCGCCCCCGGAGAGCGGCTGGGCACTCGCCGAAGAAGTGCTGGTCGAATACATCGACATGGCCCGAAGGTTCCAGCAAGCCGATGGCAGTTTTTCCGTCAACTACTTCGAGCGGCCGGCACGGTCACCCGACGTGTTCGCCACTCTCGGGGCCACCGGCCACGTGTTCGAGGTCCTCACGCTGATCCTGGACGACGACATGCTGGCGGAACCCTGGGTGACGCGAGCGGCCGAAAGACTCGTGGATCTCCTTGAGAAAACAGCCGATATCGATGCGGAGTGCGGGGCGCTGTACCACGCCGCCCATGGCCTGGCCCTGTACCACCATCGCATGTGCCCCGTCGCCCCTGGCTCCCCGGTTCCCTCGGACCGCCGGCGCTGATAACCTTTTAGAGGGGGGTATCGACGGCCCCCTGAGGATCCACGATCGTGCAAGGCCTCTTCTTTTTCTTCATTCAAAAGTTTGCCGACCACTCGACGGCAAACGTCCCGCCACAAGCCGCTGCCGACCTCCGGTCCCGCATCGAACAGACGGCCACGTACCTCCCTGATGGGAGCTGCCCAGAATCGGTCGCCACGGGGCTGCTCGAGGCTGTAGCCCTGGCGAATGGCGAACCCGTTGAACAAACCCAAGCTCGGTTTGGCGGGTGGGTCGCCAGCCACCTGATCCGAGTCGCAGGAGGTTTGGTCGAAGGTTCGTGGGGGACCCTTGAAATCCTCGAGCACGCCGATGACCTGATCCGTTCCTTGGCACGCGACGAACGGATCTCCGAGGCGCCACCGGTGCATGAAGCTGTGCGCATCAGCCCGACCGAGCTCCATCTCGTCTACTACTCGCAGCGCAAACTGTGCGGTGTCGCCAAGGGCATCATGCACGGCGTCGCCGCACACTTTGGTGAAACGATTCAGGTCGACGAAACGGCCTGCATGCACCGTGGTGCTCCGTTCTGCTCGTTTGTCATTCGACAGTCGGCCAACGGCGGGGCTTCTCGCATCGTTCCGTCACAGAAGACGGCTGTGACACACCAGCCCACGTCCGATCACCTTCTGGGAGAAGGGCCGGCAGACGAGCCACGCGACGACGATTCGATACCGAGCCAGATCGGCCCCTACCCTGTGCTCTGCGCTCTTGCCCATGGCACGATGGGCCAGGTTTTGTTGGCCCGCGACGATCAGCTTGGCCGCCCCGTCGCCATCAAGATCATGCAACCTTCCCGAGCGCGTGACCCGGAGGCCAAGCAGCGGTTTCTCCGAGAGGGGCGCACGGCGGCGGCAGTCTCACACCCTCACGTGCTGACGGTGTATGGCGTTGGCGACCATCACGGAAAGCCCTACATCGTGATGCAGCATCTCGAAGGGCGCCCGCTCTCGACCTGCTCGCGTCCGATGCCCCTGCCGGTGGCCCTGCGAATCGGCCGGGAGATCGCTTCGGGGCTCGCGGCAGCCCATGCAAAAGGCCTCATCCATCGGGACATCAAGCCACACAACATCATCCTCGAAGAGCCGCATCAGAGAGCCCGAATCATCGACTTCGGTCTGGCACTCGAGCCGCTCGGTGAGTCACCTTCGTTGACTGCCGACGGAATGATCGTGGGAACGCCTGCCTACCTCGCGCCGGAACGCATCGGCAACGACCCTGTCGACGCTCGAACCGACCTCTTCGGACTCGGCGTTCTGCTGTACGAGCTGATCTCGGGACGCTTGCCCTATGAAGGCGACTCGACCCTGACCATGCTGGCGGCGATCGCACGCGGTGCCCCACTGCCGCTTGCGCGCGCCGCTCCGGCAGTCCCACGGGACGTTTGTGATTTTGTCATGCGATTGATAGCCCATCGCCCCGAGGATCGACCTGAGGACGCTGAAACGGTCGAGACCGCGCTCGCCGCACTCGAGCATCAGTATGCCGAGGCCGCACCGACGTGATCGCTCAGCCGCGATGACGATGGGCGGCGACATGGGCCACCAAGGCTGAGCCAAGTGCCGCCGCATCACCGCCCCATTCGATCGTGGTCGCAGTTTCCGCCGCCATGTTCTTGAGTTGGGCCGTCCCGGCCTTGAACTCGTCGCCGCCGAGCACGAGAGCGAGTGGGATCCCGCGTTTGTTCGCCAGTTTCAATTGCTGGCCGAGCTTTTTGGGCTCCGGAAAAAACTCGACGGCGATCCCTGCTCGCCTCAGGGCGGCCGCGATCCGGAGATAGTCAGCGAGATGGGCCGCGTCAAAGTACGCGAGAAACACCTCGGATGGAGTCTCCGTGGTGCCCCCCTGGCCCAGTTCCTCGAGCCCTGCAAGGAGTCGGTCAATGCCGAGTGACGCTCCGACCCCAGGAAGCGGCTGCTTCGTGTAAAGCCCGGCAAGGTTGTCGTAGCGTCCGCCCGAGCACACGCTGCCCAGGGACGGAAGATCGTCGAGGAACGTTTCAAGGACAATCCCAGTGTAGTAGTCGAGTCCACGGGCGATGCCCGGATCGATGACCAGTCGGCTCGCGGGTACGCCGGCGGCGTTTGCTCCATCGACGAGCCCTCGCAGTGCAGCGACGCCGGCTATACCTGACGCTGACGCAGCCACCATGGCATCCAGGCGAGCCAAGACGTCGGTCGTCGCGAATCCATCCGCGGTCGCCAACCCGGCCATATCCAAGAGCGTCGCGACCGCAGTCTCGGCCACGCCCTGTTCGGCAAGCTCGGTAGCCACTGCCTCGGAACCAGCCTTCGCAAGTTTGTCGAGGCTTCGGAGCACCCCGGTCGATTGGCCGGCAAGGCCAAGCGTTTCCAGGATTCCGGCGAGCACGCGGCGGTCGTTCACCCGGATCGTGAATCGCTCGACGCCAATGGCGGCCAAGAGGTCGTGAACGACGAGGACCATCTCCAAATCGGCCACCGGGCTCGTCGTGCCGATCGTGTCGAAGTCGCATTGCATGAACTCGCGGTAGCGGCCCCGCTGAGTGTTTTCACCCCGCCACACCGTCGCCATGTGATATCGCTTGAACGGCAGGCCGAGCTCGTTCACGTGCTGTGCTGCAAAGCGGGCAAAGGGAACGGTGAGGTCGAACCGCATTCCGACCTCACGGCCACCGTGGTCGGTGAACCGGTAGAGCTGCTTGTCGGTCTCGTCACTTCCCTTGCCTGTGAGGATTTCGAGGTATTCAAGAGCCGGCGTATCGATCGGCGCAAAGCCATACGACCGGTAGACCCGGCGGGCGATATCGAGCACCCGCTCCCGCGCGAGGGCCTGCGCCGGAAGGTGGTCACGAAACCCTTTGAGCGTGCGCGGTTGGATCATGGGTGGGAAGGATCAGGAAAGGACCGGCAAGAGCGCCGGCTTCTTGCTGCGGATCGACTTCTTGCGGTTTTTCTTTTTTCGTCCGTCACCAATCGTCTCACCATCCGGCCCCAGCACAGCGTCCATGTATTCCACGACCTGCTCCGGTGTCTCGAAGTATTGGTCGTAGACCCAGTCGTCTTCGTACTCGCACTCGTCGGTCGTGTACTCCCGGCAGATCGGCGGACGCGTCTCGTAGATCCCGCAGCGATGATCGTCTTGCAGGTGCTTGCAGACGGTGTGCACGCAGACATACCAGGCGCCTTCTTCGGTGAAGACGGTGGCCTGGTCGTGGAGAAGGAACCAGCGGATGTATTCGAATTCTTCCCGCGTCGTCGGGGTTTCGAGCGGGAGTGCGAAGTAGCGGCAGCACTTGGCGGTGCAGTGCTCGCACAGCACCGTATCCTTGGAAAGCGTGTCCCGCTTCGGCTTCGCGGACAGGACGGGGAGCGGAATATCGGCAAGGGCCATCAAAAAACTCCGGGCGGCGGGCCGCCAATATAGCCGTTCCGGCGCCGGATATACTGCCCTCATCATGGAAGCGTGGTCGCTCAGGGAAGGCCTCACCTATGCCGAAGCGTTGGCACGTACGTCCGCATGACGCAGCGGCAGTCGCGGCGATCGAGCGATCAGCCGGTGTGTCGAGCATCGTGGCGGCGCTCTTGGTCGGCCGTGGCATGACCGACCCTGCCGAGGTGAAGGCCTTTCTCGCGGGCTCGCTCTCCGAGCTCCGTGATCCGGAAACGCTTCCGGGCGTGCCGGAGGCAGCCGACCGCATCCTCGCGGCGGTGAAGGCCGCGCGGCCGATCGTCATCTACGGTGACTACGACGCCGATGGCATGACGGGGACGGCGATCCTGGTTGGCTGCCTCGAGGCGCTCGATGCCGCGCCGCGATGGTTCGTTCCCAACCGGTTCGAGGAAGGCTACGGCTTGTCGGTCGACGCGCTCGAGCGGCTCGCTGCCGACGGGGCGAGCCTCGTCGTGACGGTCGATTGCGGGATCGCGAGCGTGGCCGAGGCGGCAAGGGCCCGCGAGCTTGGCATCGAACTCGTCATCACCGACCATCACACGTTTGCCGATACGCTCCCCGAGGCTGACGTGCTCGTCCACCCGCGGCTCCCCGGCACGGCGTATCCCTTCGGCGAACTCTCCGGGGCCGGCGTCGCGTTCAAGCTCGCCTGGGCCATTGCCACGCGGGCGAGCGGCGCCAAGCAGGTGACACCGCGCCTTCGCGAAATGCTTCTGCGCAGCGTGGGCCTGGCCGCGTTCGGCACGGTCGCCGACATGGTGCCGCTTCTCGACGAGAACCGCATCCTCGTGCGGCAGGGTCTTGGGTGCATCCGTTCGCGTGGGGGCCCCGGCATCGCTCACCTCATGGCCCTCCTGAAGATCGACCACAAAGCCGCCCTCGATGCCGAAGACATCGCATTCGGGCTCGGGCCTACGCTCAACGCAGCCGGACGATTTGGTGAGGCCGCCAAGGGCATCGAGCTCTTGACCACGGCCGATCCGACGAGGGCCGAGTCTCTGGCGAGCTATCTCTTCGAGCTCAACACGCAACGGAAGTCCGAAGAGCGGAGCATGCTGGTGGCCGCAACAAAGCAAGCTACTGAAGCGTTCGACTCTGAGGCCGACGCGGCCTTGGTGCTCGCCGACCGCGGATGGAATTCCGGGATCGTGGGGCTCGTTGCCGGCAAGCTCGCCGATCGGTTCCATCGCCCGGCTGTCGTCATTGCCCGCGGGGCACACGAAGGGCTCGTGGCGACCGGCAGTGCCCGAAGTGTCCCGGGATTCGACATCCATGGTGCGCTCATGGCCTGTCGCCATCTCTTGCTGACGTGCGGCGGCCATCCCGCGGCAGCAGGACTTCGTGTCGAAGATCGGCGAATCGACGAATTCCGAGAGGCCTTTGTCGCTGAAGTAGCGTCGCGCATGCCCGATGAACTCCGCCTTGGGTCGCTTTCGCTCGACGGGGAAACGACGCTGGCCGGTGTCACCCTCCGTTCGATCGAGGAGATCGAACGGCTCGCACCGTTTGGCCAGGGCAACCGCCGACCGGTGCTCTGTGCATCGCGGGTGAAGCTCGCCGCGCCGCCGCGCACGATGGGCCAGGGGGGCAACCATCTTGCCTTTGAGCTTGTTCAGCAGGGCGGAAAGATCCGCGGCGTGGCCTGGGGAGCGGCTGAATGGCTGCCGCATCTGCCCCCGCCCGGCCAGCCGTTTCACATCGCCTTCAAGCCGAAGATCAATGACCACGGAGGATTCCGGAAGGCAGAGGTCGAGGTGATCGACTGGCGGCCAGACGGAGTCGATGTGGGGATCGATTTGCCGATGCTCGCCACGACGGCATCATGACGTTTCACCGCTTGTTTCAACTTTTGGAGTTGGCTCGAATGCGTCACCTCGCTGGGCCACGGTCGCGACCGTGGCTTTCTGGAACGGTCGGACTGGTCGTCGCGTTTCTGACATTCCCTGTGGTTCACGGCGACGATTGGCCGCAGTGGATGGGTCCCAATCGCGACGGAGTGTGGCGGGAACAAGGGATCGTGGCAGAGATCCCAGCCGGCGGGCTCCCTGTGAAGTGGCGGGTGCCCGTCGCGGGCGGCTACACCGGGCCGGCGGTGGCCGATGGCCGTGTCTATCTCATGGACTACGTGCGTACGGAGGGAGAACTTGCGAACGATCCCAACGGCCGCTCGCACGTCTCCGGAAGCGAACGGATCCTGTGTTTTGACGCCACCACCGGCAAAGCTCTCTGGAAGCACGAGCAGGTCGTTCCCTACGAGATCTCGTATGCGTCGGGGCCGCGATGCACTCCCACGGTCGTCGATGGCCTGGTCTATGCCCTCGGGGCCGAGGGGCACCTCACCTGCCTCGACGCCAAGACTGGCCGTGTTTTCTGGGCCAAGGATTTCAAGCGCGAGTATGCCGCTCCGACTCCGACCTGGGGCTTCTGTGGGCATCCGCTCGTTGAAGGAAACCTCTTGATCTGTCTCGTCGGAGGTGAGGGCAGCGTGGCCGTGGCCATTGATCGCAAGACCGGCAAGGAACGTTGGCGAGCGTTGACCGCGAGCGAAAGCGGGTACTGCCCCCCGACGATGATCGAGGTTGGTGGCAAGCGGCGGCTCGTGATCTGGGACGCTGACAATCTCAACCTGCTCGATGTGGCAACCGGCCGCGTGCTTTGGTCCCAACCCCTCAAGCCGATGTACGGAATGTCGATCATGGCTCCCCAACTCGCGAAGACGCCTGAGGGCAGCTTTCTCTTCGCCAGCGGGATCGGCCGGGTCGGTGCCCTCTTCAAACTTTCGGCGGATGGCTCCAAGGCCGATATCGTCTGGCGGGGCGAGCCGAAGTCGGCGGTCTACTGTGCCAACAGCACGCCGTTCATCTCGGGCAAGACGATCTATGGGTGCGACTGCGACACCGGCAAGCTCATGGCGGTCGAGCTCGCGACCGGAAAACGGCTCTGGGAAACGCTCGAGCCCACAAGTGGTGGTGAGCGACGGGCCCAGCATGCCACGGCGTTTCTCGTTCGGCACGATCCTCCAGGCGATGGCACGCGCACCTGGATTTTCTCCGAAACGGGCGACCTCATCCTGGCGAAGCTCACGCCCGGGGCTTACGAAGAGCTTGGCAGGATGAAGGTGGTTTCGCCCACGAACGAATGTTTTGGACGTGAGGTCGTGTGGAGCCACCCGGCGTTTGCGAACCGCTGTATTTTCGTCCGCAACGACAACGAACTCGTGTGCGTCGACGCCGCCGAGTAGGCCTTACGCACGGCCGGCTTGATAGATGGTCGTCATCATGCGGCGGTAGGCGGGCGTGAGCGGAACGTTGCGGCGGGCCATCATTCGCTCCATGTCGAGGAGTGCCTTGTCGAGTCGGTAGTCGGTGACCGCCCAGGGCTGCACCCATTTGAAGGACGCGATAGCCCGCGCAGGAAATCCTGCCCCCAGAATGATCGAACTGACGCCGCAGACCGTGCCGGTGTTGAGCATGGAGTTGATGCCGGTCTTGCAGTGGTCGGCGATGATCGCACCGACGAACTGCTCGCCTGTGTCGACCTCGACGCCCGTTGGCCAGTCGAGCATCTTCACTGTGCCATAGGTCATCTTGAGATTCGACGCGGTGGTGTCGGCACCGAGATTCACCCACTGGCCGATCACCGAATTGCCCACGTAGCCCTCGTGGGCCTTGTTGGAATACGAGTGAAACACGCTCGCAGCCACCTCGCCACCGATCTTGCACCACGGTCCGATCACGGTGCCGCCATAGACGCGCGCCCCCATCCGGACCGTTGCGTGAGCCCCCACCGCTACGGGCCCTCGGAGCATCGCCCCGGCCATGACGCGAGCCCCCTCGTCAAGCAGGATCGGTCCCTCCTCGGCGACGAGGATCGCACCAGGCTCGACGACTGCCGTCGAATGCATGAAGACGCGGTCGGACCGATCCACGATCGCCGAGGTGTGGCAGAAAGGCCCTCGCCCTGCGGGCCAACCGAGCGTCGTTGCTTCTGTGACGATCGCATCAGGCGCATGACGCATGATGTCCCACGGATACACGAGTCGCGGCGTGTCGTCCGAAAGTTCATGGGCTTTGCCACGAGGCTGCGGATGCCCGGCTTCCAGCCATGCTCGGGTTTCGTCGCCATTGGACCGGATGGCCACGAGATCGTTACCACACCGCACATGACCACGGGCGAGGCCACGGATCGCGTCGACGAGCGAAAACGATGGTAGATAACGAGCATTGATCCAAATGGATTCCCCCGCGCTCTTCCGTGGTGACGGGAAGAGGCCTCGAAGCGATGGCCGAAGGATGCCACTGGCACGTCGACTCCCGAGCGCTCGCTCCCACCGTTCGCGGATGGTGCGAAGGCCGACACGCAAGTCATCGACGGGCCGTGTCAGCGTCAGTGGTTCGAGGTGCGCACTCGTGGCGTCTTCGAAGAGGATCAGATGAGAAGTCATGGGAATCGAAGATCCGATCAAGCGAGACAGCCGTGCCCGGAAATGACTAGGATACCGATGCCAAGGCTACAGGGACTGTGGCCATCTCGTGGAAGCGTTGCATGTGCGGTATCGTCGGCTACGTCGGCTCGCGTGACTGTGTCGATATTCTCGTAAAAGGGCTCGGGCGACTGGAGTACCGCGGCTACGATTCGGCCGGCGTGGCGATCGTCAATGGCGGGCTCCGCGTTGCGAAGACGGCTGGAAAAGTTCGTGATCTCGAAACACGACTCGCTGCAGATCGCCCGGCCGGGTCGCTCGGCATCGGCCACACCCGCTGGGCAACCCACGGCGGTCCGAGCGACGCCAACGCCCATCCGCACGTGAGCCAGTCTGGTTCGATCGCCCTGGTGCACAACGGCATCATCGAGAACTACGCAGCCCTGAAGCAAATGCTCACGGCCAAAGGGCGTACGTTCCAGAGCCAGACTGACTCAGAAGTCGTGGTTCAGCTCATCGAGGCGATTTTGGACGCCGACCCCGGGCTGTCTTTCGAAGCGGCGATTCGTCTGGCGCTCAAGCAGGTGACGGGCACCTACGGCCTTGCGATCGTGAGCCCGCGCGAGCCCGGCCGCTTGTTCGTGGCTAGGCGAGGGTCGCCGCTGCTGGTGGGCCTCGGCGAGGGTGAGGCCTTTGTTGCATCCGACGCGACGCCGATTGTCGAGTACACCAACCGCGTCGTCTACCTTGACGACGGGGAACTCGCGGTCGTCGGGCCAGGCACCTGCGATGTCCGAACCATCGATGATGTGCCCCTGACGAAGGAAGTGCATGAACTGGCCCTCTCGATCGACGCGATCGAAAAGGGGGGGTATCCCCACTTCATGCTCAAGGAGATCCACGAGCAGCCCCGGGCCATTGCGGACTGCCTGCGTGGACGGCTCCTTTCGGGAGGGGGCATCCAACTCGGTGGCCTTGCCAATGTCCTCGATCGGATCGCGCAGGCGCCAAAACTCACGATTGCCGCGTGCGGTACGAGTTGGCACTCGGGGCTTGTCGGTGAGTACCTCATCGAGCATCTCGCGAGGATGCCGGTGGAGGTCGAGTACGCATCCGAATTTCGATATCGGGAGCCGCTCCTCGATGCGAAGGACGTGCTCCTGGCCATTTCCCAGAGCGGCGAAACGGCCGACACGATCGCCGCGCTCCGCGAAGCCAAGTCGCACGGGTCCCTGGCGATCGGCATTTGCAACGTGGTGGGATCGACGCTTGCTCGCGAATCCGACGCCGGCGTCTACACCCATGCCGGGCCGGAGATCGGCGTCGCGTCAACCAAGGCCTTCACGGCCCAGGTCACGGCCCTCACGCTCGTCGCCCTCGCTCTGGCTCACCGACGCGGCACGATCACTCCCGAGACAGCGGGATCCCTCGGCACGGAGCTGGCGAAGATCCCTGACAAGATCGCGGCCATCCTGGCCCAGGAATCAGTCATCGATTCGATCGCCGATCGGTTCACGTACGCCCCGAACTTTTTGTATCTGGGGCGGTCCTTCAATTTCCCGGTGGCTCTCGAGGGCGCGCTGAAGCTCAAAGAGATTTCCTATATCCACGCGGAGGGCTATCCCGCGGCCGAGATGAAGCATGGCCCGATCGCGCTGATCGATCGGCTGATGCCGGTCGTGGTCATCGCTGCGACGGCGCACACGAGCGACAAGATGCTCGCCAATATCGAGGAGGTACGTGCCAGGCAGGGCCGCGTGATCGCGGTGACGACACCTGGGCAAGAGGAGGTCAAGCGCTTGGCTGAATTCGTCATCGAGATTCCCGAAACGCTCGACGCGCTGTCGCCGTTGCTGGCCGTGATCCCACTCCAGCTCCTGGCCTACCGGATTGCCGTGAACCGCGGCTGCGATGTCGACCAGCCCCGAAACCTGGCCAAGAGCGTCACGGTCGAGTGACGTTGCCCCGACCGGTGCAGTCGGGTAATCTTCAATTTCACTTCCCACGTGCGGATGCCGCGCGGCCCTCGGGCCACTGGTTTGCACACATCGGGGCGTAGCTCAGCCTGGCTAGAGCGCTACGTTCGGGACGTAGAGGTCGCATGTTCGAATCATGTCGCCCCGACTAGATGGGTTTCCGCCACCCCCGCGTTTCTCGACAAACGCGGCTTTTCTCGGGATCGGCGTGGTTCCGG
Organism: uncultured Candidatus Kuenenia sp.; assembly: GCA_964498325.1. Taxonomy (GTDB): domain Bacteria; phylum Planctomycetota; class Planctomycetia; order Pirellulales; family UBA1268; genus QWPN01. The sequence goes on along the minus strand of CAZCHF010000007.1, from coordinate 12,061 downwards.
GTTTTCGGCCTGCCCCTCCATGCTGCCCAATTCCGCGCCGTACTGCGCCGCTTTTTGCGCCGCTTTGGTTTCAGAAAGTGCGCCGCGCAAAAGCGGCGCACTTTTTTCGACCCACTCGTGAGCATCCGCCGCGGCCCCGTCGGCGTGATGCGGGAGCACCTGGGCGTAGTGTTTCATGGCGATAGCCGCGCTATGCCCCATCCACTTGGCAATCGCTGCGATGCGTCCGGGGAATTGCTCCAGCCAGTCACACTCGCACGAGCTTCGGCAATTCTGAAAGGGCTTCTCCCACGCCTCCAGGCCGGCACGAGCGATGAGCCGTTGGAACTCTGTCCGAAGGTTGGCCGTGCCGTTGGACACACTCGGAACGATGCGAGTCTCACCGGGCTCCACCGCGGCCCGACAACGCTCCAAGATCGAGAGCAACTCTGAGCACACTGGCACCAGTCTTTCCACATGATGACCGCCGTGGTGTTTCGTCTTCTCGCTCGTCACCCGGAGGAACATTTGCCGACGCCCACCGGAGGCCCTGGGGGCCAAGTCACTCCACTGGAGCCCGACCAACTCACTTGGCACTCTGAGCCCCGCATATCGTGCCAGGCCGACAATAGCGGCCCATTCCGGCGTTCGGCACGCGGCCACGAGCTTCGTCGTGTCCTCCCTGCTGACGTAGTGCATCCGCGATTCATTCACCTTCGATCCACCGCGGACACCCTCAAACGGGTTTGCCTCGATCATCTTCCACCGCAGCCCGCACGCGAATATCTGACGGGCCACCTCGATCCGCTTCGATTGCGTCGCCAATGCCAACGGCTTCACCACCACCTTCCGAGCCCGGCCCACAACCGCCTTGTGGGGCGTCGTGAGCCACGATCGGTACTCGTCAGCACGTTCGGCCGTGATGCCTGAGAGCGGGGCATCCGCCCCGAAGAACTCCAAGAGCGACTCTGAGCACTGGCGGTACACCTTCCCCGTGGATGCCTTCCCGGAGGATCGTTTGAGGAACTTCTCCACGAGCGTCCCGAGCGTCACCTCTGGCGCGGCTTCATCCTCGATCCGTGGAGCCACGAGCCCTACCCGCACGACCCGACGGTGGAGCAACCTGGGCAAGTCCGCCACCCACTTGGCCACTTCGGGATCGTGACCAGTCCCCTCGAATGAATCGGCCACGAGCTTCTCGATCTTCCCGAGAGCCGACTCCGCCCACCGCTGCGATACCCGGCCGAGCCGGACGGTCCTACGCTCACCCTCGCGGTCGAAGAACTGGACCCGCTTCCTGCCCCCGCTATCGCGAATCAAACTGGCCATGAGTCACCTCCCTGGGGAATTCCGCAACGCCCTGCGCGTTGTAGGTTGTACCGTGTTGCCGTGGTGCCGAAAGTCGATGTTTCTCGGGGTTGCCGAACTTTCGTCGGCGCTTGGAACGTCATTTCAACCTCACGGCATCGGCCGGGCGTCCACCCGTAGAATCCGCTGCCCACTCCGCCGCGCCTGAGGCCACGAGTCGACGGAGCCCTTCCTCTGCCTGCGCTGGGTTCTGATAGCGACGGAGCCCACGGCGAACCTCCCGGACGCTGGCGACCCCGCCGCGTGCTGCGATCCACTCACGTAGCCGGCCATCCATCCCCGCGCCGGTTTCGTTATCCACGCCGCCACGCTCAAACTTCCGGTACACCCGCTTCCATTCGTTCATGAACCAGCGAGCCAGGCCGATGCCCCGCTCGATCGACTCGGCGTCGATGTCGTGCGGCAGCGTCGACTCCGCTGCCTGACGGCACGTGTGAATCACTCCAGCCAGTCGGATGGCCCATGCCTCCCCTTTGGCGAGCATCGCCTTGAACGGGCCTTTTGTGGCCTCCCGTTCCCTGTTGGCTGAAACCCAAAACGTGTTGAAGATCCCCGCGGCCGCGCTGTTCAGCTCGACAACCTTCGGCCGGCCGTCCTCGGTGGGAATTGCAAGGAGCACGTCAAACAAATCTCGCGTTTTGGTCATCGTCGCGAAGTCGACGCCCGCGTTGGGCCGCTCGGCTCGCCCCTCTGGCGGCTCCACCAACATGAACCGCGGCAGCAGACCGTTGTAGACGTGTCCGCCGAAAGACTTTGCCAGGACGCGAGGTTGGATGGCACCTGCAATTGAGAGCAACGCTGCGGAGACGTAGGAAAATCCTGAGACTCGGTTCTTCGTCCACGGCTTCCCATCGTAGAGCTTCAAGTACCGCGCCTCGTCGGCACCTTCCTTCGACGAGTATCGGTCGAACGATCCCACCCACCCGCTGAGTTCATCGTCAGCCAGGAGCACGCTTTGCCGGGCCTTGAACAAGGGAACAAGACTTTCGATGGTCACGTCGTCCGCGAGATATTGCGTCAACATCGGCGGTTCAGGAAGCGGTTCAAGTTGGTCGCGATTCTTGGATCGCCCAGCGGCCTTGTGCTGGGCCTCAAGCGCACGCCATTCGTCCATCTCGCGTTGCCATTGCTCGCAGGATTCGGCGTGTCTATTCCGTAAGAAAAAAGTGCCGGCATCGAACGACGGAGACTTTTTCGAGCCACTCTCTCCGACGACAAGCCCCCACAGCACGGGTGGCACGACGTAGGTCGGCCACACCTGGAACCGTCGCACCGGGCCGATGGTCGCTGCTGCTGCCGCGAGTAGTGGTAGTGCGATGCACACCGGGTCGGCAGACTTGCCGAGCGTCACCCATGACTGCCTGACGTATTCCGCCAGCGGCTCGGGAAGCAACTCCACCGGGAATGGCACCCACGCCTCTGATTCATCGGCAATCGTCACCGATGCGGCCGGCACCGCTGCCGCTGCTGCTGCGATTTCGCCTTCCGTGGCGGTTTCATCTTTCGCCACCACGAGCGCGATCGCCGCGGCCTCGATTGTCTTCCGTCGTGTGGCGGCCTTCACGATCTCGCGGGCATGCCGTTTCACGCCTGGGGCATAGCCTCCACTGTTGCCGACGGATGCTGCGGACAAGTCCGCCACGAGAGCCAACTCACCACTGGCATCGTCGCCGCAGCGGTCACGAGCGATCCGCATCACGTCGGCCAGAGAGGGAGCCTCCAGGCCGGCGGCCTCTGCGATCGCTTGGAGCAACGTCGGCCCCGCCTCAATCGTGAGAGCGGACGGCTCCACGAGCGCGACGGCCTCACGGCACCGCCTCGGATTGTCAGTGAGCAACTCCAGGAGCCCCGCGAGGAAAGCCTTTTCGGCCTCCGGGCGACTCGTGCTGTCTGTCTTGCCGTGAATCGCCTTCATGATGCATTGCCTCCATTCGCCCGACCCGCAATCTGGCGAGCCCGTTGGTATGCCCGTGATGCCATGAGCCCGAGCCCTGCGCGGCGGTAGAGCCTTGCGGCCCGCCGTGCGATCTCGGCTGCCAATTGCCGATTGCCCTTGCGGGCTTCGGCGTCCGCCATCGCTAGAACCTTGTCGGCCGCGCTGATCGTCCACTCGCGGCCGTTGACGGTCGTCTTCACGAGACACCGCCTTCCTGCTGGCGGGCTTGCTCATGGAGCCACTGCTCCAACAAGTCCCGGGGGTACAACGTCATCCGGCCACGCTTGATATGTGGGATGGCCTTTGCCTTCGTCCACGCCCACAGCGTCCTTTCGCTGATTCCCAGCGCCCGCGCCGCGTCGCGTGGCCGGTACGACAGCGGCTTGATCTCTTGCTTGACCATCAATCGGTTCTCCATAGGTCGCGGCCCGCATGTGTGGCCCGCTATAGATGTCCCGATTGCTGAACATTCCTTGTGCAGCACCCCACGCTTTATTGCGTTTCGCGTGATTCCGCCCTGGAAAGACAGGGTTCGCTGGAAGCCGAAAGGCGAAAGAGTGCTGAACATCCGATGTTCAGCAGTGCAGCAGGGCTACGCGCGTTCCTGCTGGCCGCTATCCCTTTGCCGGGCACCCGCGTATGTGAGGACGCTCGGCACCTTGCCGTCCATCGATTCCAGAATGGCCACGAGTCTTGCCTCGTCGCCGCATAGCCGCTTGTAAATGTCCCACCCACCGGATTTGCCTTTGTTGAAGCATCGATTGAAGAAACGCGTGGCCGAGCCGGCGCCAACTCTGGCGAGGGTTTCGAGCGCTCGGCACCCGATCGGGTGGCAGTTCAGCCGCTCACCCTTGCGATAATTGGCGAGCTTGTGGTGAGTGACAAGCGCGGCCTTGAGCAAGGTGTCGGCCTCGCCCTTGCCCCTGGTCGTCTTCTGCTCTGGCTCCGTCGACGGGTCACGCTCAGTCCTTTCTTCCACAGCCGGCACAGCAGCATCGGCCGGCAAATCGATGGATTTCAGAGCCGGCGGGTTCGTTGCCGGCACGCTCGGCGCTGAATCACGACAGAACATGCTCGCCTCACGAATGCCATTCACGAGCGATTCCCTTACGCTCTCCCATTGGTCAACGGTCGAAACATTGGCGAGCGAGCGAATGATGCGGGCAAGTGAGGAAACGGCATCGCGGGCTTCGCTGGGCAGCGTCGAATGAGCCGTCGCCGTGATGCCGGCTCCGTAGGCCAACTTCTCCATGTCGAGAAGCCGGCCGCGATACCAGACAATCTTCACGTACCACTCAATAGCCTTGGGGGCGAGGTCACAGTCAACGCCATGTCGTCGGCCACTGTCATGCGCTTCAAGAATTGCCGCGTCGGCAGCGGCGAGGGAAGCGGCGTCGCTTTCCCATTCGTACACCGGACTCCGACCGTTCCGAAACGACGACTCGCCGCGTATGAAATCCGCTTGGATAGCCTTGGCCAACGTGTACATGCCATTCGCGTCTATCTGCCACCCCTTTGACGGCCCGCCTAGCCGGTCGAAGAATGCCAAAACCTTGACCGCTCGCCGAACCAGTTCGGCTATTGGCCCGGCGGCTTGCTCGTCATCTTCGATCACCCGCACGAGGTCGTGTTCTTCGGGGACGCTCAGCCAAAGCATTGTTTCGACAATGCACTCCTGCTGTTGAGCAAGCCAGTCGGCGTGTCGCTTGCGGACTGCTAGCCGCCGCTCTTGCTTATCGAGTTCGCGGTCAATTTCGTCGTCTGTTGCGGGCTCGCGAGGCGGTGGCGTGACAAGTGGGCGTAGTTTCTTCATGGCGTCCTGTAGCGGTTCCCGTGCGGCATACCATGCGTTGAAGAGGTCCTGTCGCTTCCACTCGCGGGCTTGGGGCTTGGGAGCGAGTGTCCAGAGCGACTGAACCGCGGCCTGAATCTTCTCGGCTCGCTTGACGACCGTTTTTTTGAAGTCGCCCCATGCTGGCGACTCTTGAACCACATCGGCCACGAGGTCTATCCATCGCTGCGGGCCGAGCAGAGCCTCCCGCTTTGCGAGGATGTCACAGTAGGCCACGATGCCTTGGGGGCTCAGGTCGGCCCCGTTGCCGTGTCGCAAGCCTTGCTCAGCGCCGGCAGCCGCGACGCTATCCGCTGCCATCGAAACGGCGTTGTCGCATTCCCAACGGGACATGAGTAGGAGTCGCTCGGGAGTCAGCACGTCGCGATACCGGGCCGGGCCGTAGCGCGTCTCCGCCTCCGAATGGCACCTCAGTAGCCGGGCATCCTTGTAGGCGTACTCCGCAATCCTCTTGGCAATATGCGATGCCTCATGGATATCGCCCTTGAACGGGCGAAGCGGTCCGACCAACTCTTCAAACAGGGCGAGCGTCTCATCTGCTGTAGCGAGTACCCGCTCGACCGCGTTCCCCTTGCCGGCGGCCGGGCGCCCAGAACCATCGCTCGCCATTCACTCCGTCTCCCATGTGGCGGCCGGCCGGGCGGCCCTGGGGCATGGGAGTACCCCGGGCCGGCCCGAGCCGTGAGCGGTGGTCTGGCCAGACCACCGCGACCGACTTCGAAAGCCTACGGGTATTCACCCGTCGGCGCCAACGAACTGCCAGCGTACTAACCGGGAGAGCGGATGCCCCGGTTCGGTGGGGGGCGTACGAGGGTAGCTCTTACGACGGACGGGTTCCACGGCCACAAAACATGCATGTCACGATGGCTCGAATGCGACTTCAATCGACATGAGGCGGACTTACCGCGTTCAAGGGCCATACGTCGTACGCCTACTCGCCTGGCTACGCCGTGCCGAGCAGATGTCGGCACAGCGGGAGATTGCTTCCCGTTACCAAGGCGTCTACGCCCTGGGTATGTGCCTGTTCCCGGTCGACCGTGATACCTTCGGCATCGAGAGTCGCGGAAACCGTACCGGCGCAGGCGACGTTCTTGCTGCGACCGGTCTTTGAGAACTCCGGCTTCGACGAAGACTGGCACTGCATCAAAGGTGTGCCGATCACACCGGGGCGTACGCTTTCAAGATTTCCGCAGCACTTTGACGTAATTTGTGTGCACATCACATGACATCCGCGAGACGCAAATGCCTGAACGACTTCTTCTCGTGGGTGGCGATGCTGATTGGCAGTTGCAACTGATAGCACGACCACGTCCGCATCAGTGGCAGTCGTGCAAAACCAATTAAAATCGGAAGCAGTGCCACCCATCAGGCCGCCATGGTGCGGCATGGTAAGTACACGACACTTCATAGGAGTGCCACCACGTAGGCGGTACACGTCTCGCCATTGATCAATCACTGAGTCGCCTGTGAAAACGATTCGATGGCCGCGATGCCGCAACTCAAGGATCGCACAAGCCGCATTAGCGTCCTCGCTAGCATGGGCCATCATGAGATGTCCTCCGGTCGGTGCGATCGCGGCAAGCACCGTATTGCCGTCGTCAGAACCCCAAAGCTCCTGAGGAGCATTGCCGGCAGAAATGAACTGCACCTGCTCGCTGCGAATAGTCTTGTCTTTCTGCAATTTGAGCAGGTAGCTTGCCAGAGCAGTTCGATAAAACAGGTGATCGTGGACACACCAGATAGTTCCAATCGATGCACTGTAGTCTGCGAGAATTCCGCTGACGGCGCCATCACGCAGCCGAGCCCTTTTCGCGGCTCCGCCGCTGTGGTCAATGTGACTGTGGGAAATAACGACGTGCTCTAGTCGTGTAATCTTGTGCAGTCGGAGAATGCGAAGAGCAGTGCCTGGTGCGGCACCGGCGTCAATGACGATAGCGCGCTGCCCGCCTAGAAGAATGATCTGACAAGTCCCTTGCCCAACGTCAACGAATAGGACTTGCATGGGACGAAGAGAAACGAGTTCCTGTCGCAACGACGCTGATTCAGTCCCAGCTCAATTCGCGCAAGTCTCGGCGGCTCGCGGAACCAAAGAACTCGCTGGCATCCTTCTCGTTAACAGCAGGAAGGTCCGACGTCTTAAAAACGGCCAGGATCGACTCTAGCGCCCACGTCCGAGAATTTCGCTGTAACACTGCCTCAAAAGTCTGTCCGTCACAGAACGTCACAAATTCTGGTGGGACTGCCGCACGGTCAAGGAGATTTGTAGAACCGTCAATCCAGCGGACGCGATAAGAATGGGCGCGCCGCCGAACTAAACGGCCATACGATCGAATCTTCATGGGCTGAGAATACCGAATTTCGTTGAGGTCGAAGTGAGCACTCAGCATGTTCCACAAAGACACCTGCTTCGGTGTGCGTTCAAAATCTTCCGTAGCAAGGAGCCGCTGGATCGCCGCGTCGACTGCAAGCTCCCAGTCCTTCCTTGCATCGACCATGGTCCTGCCACGTCCAATGAATTCCGACTCCAGGCCCTGAACGAGGAACCTCCCATCTGCCCCGTGCACCGGGGGTTCGAAGCGAGTAGGAGCGGGTCTGAGGAGCCGGTAATGCGTTTCTCCGACCGTAAACGAATCGATCACACGCCGCGACAACGTCGGAAACTGCGCATAGCGAAGGAAAGAATCAAGATCCCAGCCGCCGTATCCTTCGAGGGACGACGCATAAACCACGTTTGGCTGGAGGTCTGGAGTCGCAACGAGTGGCATGATTCAACCTTGCAGGGGACCAAAGAGTTCCCAAAGCTTATTTTTGCATGTGGCCCTAAAGCAGGCAAGAAGGTAGTCGTGGGCCTGCCGCAAACTCGAATCGACAGCATCTGAGGACAGTGGCGCCACGCCCGGGCACCAGAAATGCCAGTGGAGAAGAAACCGCCCCTGGTTGCCGTCGGGCGGCTCCAACTGGGCAGACATATAGGCATGCCCTATGTCGCCAGCGGGGTACAGGACATGCGACCACGACACGCGAGCGACATCCCCAAACGGTTCCGCGGGAAGAATGGGGGCGCCAACGAAGTAATCTGAAGGCGAAGAGTTCGGTTCATACAAACCGGGAATCACAACAAGGTCGACGTAGTGCAACTCCAATTGCGCAAGTCCAACTATGGGGATTATGCGATCATAGCGTTGCATAGCATCGAGAAACTCGGCTAAGAGCCTCTGAAATCCAGGCGGTCCTTGCCCGTCAGTTCGCGTGTGTGCCACCACGATTTCGTTCTGGCCTAGTTGAACGACCTTTGATTCGCACGAAGTCTTCACTCGCAGGCACAGCGGTTCAACCTCGATTTTGATGTGGCGAGGGATTTCTGGATCTAAGCCCGGCATAGGCTTAGGTACGAAATTTGGAAGGATCTCGCGAACGGGGAAGTCTTCGCCGTAGGTTTGCAGAACATCCTTCGCGTTTTCCCAACTCCACTCTGATTCGGGCGAGGGCAAAGTGCTCGCGCGAATCCAAGCTTCCACAACAGGCGGTGATCGAAGCTCAAAGCTCATTCGCTGAACGCCCTGCCCGCAGAAACAATTGCCCGACGCGACTCAAGAAACCAACTCACGCGCTTGCATTCGGAGGGAGCCACAATTGCCATGAACTGCCCACCAAAACCAGCAAAAGAACGCATGAATTGGAACGAATGTGAGCGTAGCACAGATGCGTTCCTTGGGCATGCGACCGGGCCGAGACCAGCCGAATTTGCTATTCGCGGCTTGCTTTTTTCCGAACGTCACCTTGCAAATTCATCGGGCCATCAGTGTACCCACGTCCTGTTTTCCCAACGCCGGCCGATCAATTTGCCGCCGCTTGTTCCAGATTCAACGCGAGGAGCCGGGCGAGTAGGTCATTGTCGGAGAGGTCGGCCGGCCAGCCGTAGGCCGCGAAGACGGCTTCATCGAGCCGCTCGTGGGCAAGGTCGAGCCAGGTCGGGCGTTCGTTGTAGAGATTCGTGAGCGTCCGCTTCGCAAGTTTCTTGGCGGCAGCATCATCGGCCGGCACGACTCGCGGATACCGGACGGTGCCGATGCCTTTTGAGTTTGGCTCCGTCACGTATCGCGACCAAGGGCCATCGACCGAGCCGGGGAACGTGAGGATTTCTTGTTGCGTCCACTCGGGCGGGTTCAACCAGTTCGTGCGAAGCGTGTCGAGTTCTTTTGCCGCTGCTGCGATGGCGTCACGCTGTGCCGCCGTCGGCTCGGGGAAGGGGAAGGTTTCAAAGCAAGACTTGGGCGTGTACCGAAAACCCGACTCCTTTTCTCGCAGTTGCGTACCCATGCCCGGCGCTCGCACCCATGTCTCATGAAGATGGGAGTGCAAGACACCGAAAGCAAAGTGGCCGTTCAGAAGAATGCCGACGGTGGCATCGGAAATCAGAATCTCAGATCGCACGCAAACGAAAACGCGATGCTTGGAAACCCTTGGCGTGACAATGATTTCGCCAAGTGTGCTCATGCCTGCGCGGAGTGCGTGGCGCCCCCAGAGGTGCAGCCACCATCGTTCGTCGCGTTCGGAAGATTTCGCAGTAGCCCGAAAGGGCCTCACAGTGTCCTGGGCATACTCATAGGGGCTTGCGTACTGCGACGCCACGTCCTGCGACGTATCTATGCCGAAATCAATAATCCACTTTCTGGCATTCACCCTCACGATATCTGTCGCGTTGAGATAGGGACGGAGAACATCAGAGTTCGGCCGAAGGTTGGGCGATGGAGTGTGGAGCCACCCAATCGCAGTCTCTTCATCCACGATGAATGGCCCAGCGGGCGTCACTCCTTGGTAGGCTAGGTTTTTGTTCGCCACGATTTCGCGGGATGCCGTCAGATCGGTCCCCGAAGTCAGAGAGGCGCTAATCTTTGCGACTGCCGTACCGTCAAGGGATCGGAGTGTTTCAGAGCCACCGTCAAAGCCAATCATCGACACATGCACATGCGCGCCATCGAGTACCCAATCGCGGTCAGACTCTGCAAAATAGATGTCGCCCGTCTCTTTGATGCGCGTGACGGCGGCGTTGTTTGCCCCACCCCGAATCGCCTGAGTGGCGAGTAGTCCCGCTCGACTTGTTCGCCCACTCGCAATCTGGTCCCGCGCTCGCTCAAACCAATAGCAGCAAAGGTCACTTTGCGCCGGGAGTCTGTCGGCAAACATCGCTTGAAGCGCTTCCGTGTATGGGCGTCCAAGCTCGCCTCGCATTTTCTTGTCACCCAGAAACGGAGGATTGCCCACGATCACGTCGGCCTCGGGCCACTCGGGTTCCTTCGGATTCTCCGGGTCCGATAGATCGAGGATGGCGTCGGTGTTTCGGATCGTCTGGAGCGGTTCGAGGATCGGGTCGCGTGGGGGCACAAAGCCGTTCGAGTGCATCCATTGGAGATAGCCAATCCAGATCACCACCTGCGCGAGTTCGGCCGCGTACGTATTGATTTCCAGCCCATGAAGTTGCGTCGGGCGGACTTGGGGGAGAAGCGTCGTGCCGTAGGTGGCCGCCTTGGCAATCACTTCCTTTTCAAGATCGAGGAGGAGCGTGATGGCCACGTACAGAAAATTGCCCGAGCCACATGCGGGGTCCAGTACCTCGGTCCCCGCGAGCCGCTCCACAAAATGCCTGAGAATCTTGTCGAGTTCCTTTCGGGCCTTCGTCGCTTTTTTCTTGTCGGCCAGTTGGTTCCACAGTTTGCCGGCCTGCGATTGAAGGTCGGCCCACTCGCGGCGCAGCGGGGCCATGAGCACCGGCTCCAAGAGCGTGAGAATGTCTTCCCGGCTCGTGTAGTGGGCTCCAATCTGGGAACGCTTGGCAGGGTCGAGCGTCCGCTCAAAAAGCGTGCCAAAAATGCTCGGTTCCACACTCGACCAGTCGTAGGCATTGAGCGTGCCGAGCCGTTCAACGTCAGTGCTCAGTAGGGTGGGCACGGATTCATTCGCCTTGAATAGACCGCCGTTGAACCACGGCACGGCTACGGGGCCATAGTCGCCGCCGGTCGCCATGCAATCGAAAAGCGATTTCAGCCGGCCGGCCAGTCGCGTCGGGTCTTTCTTGGCACCCTCGATGGTCGACCGAAAGGTCCGCTCGGGCAGGAGGTCGATATCTTCCGCGAACATGCAGAAGAGAAGTTTCATGGCGAAGTGAGCCGCGGCTTGGCCCTCGATGCCCCGCTCCCGCCAGCCGTCGATCATCTTCGCAAACGTGGCCGCGGCTTCGACCGTGATTTCCTCGGTCGTCTGCTCCGGCTTGAGCTTTTGGGGCTCATGAAAAAGGTTGCGGAGAGTGCCAAGGTTTGCCGGATGGTCGAGCGAGTCGAGATCGAAGGCGTAAACCCGCTTCGCACTGCCGGTGAAGTTCGTGTGAATCTCAAAACGGTTGAGGTCGCACACCACCAAGAGCGGCGGGTTATCGAGAGCCTCCCGATAGAGTTGGAGTTGGGCGTAGGCCGCCTTCAAGTCTTTCCGCTTGCCCTTGTATTCCCAGCCGAAAAAACCTCGCTTCCACACGTCGGCGAAGCCGTTCCCGCCTTCGGACTTTTCGGCGCCCCGCTCGAACGCGAACGATTCGCCAGTCGGGTCGGCTTCCGCTGGGGTGGGGTGCCCCACCAGCCGGCAGAGGTCAAGGAAGTGCTCTTGGCAGGCAGCCCGCTCCGACAGGTCGGCGGCCTTCCACTTGGCGACGAAGGCTTGCGGGGTGAGAGTGTGCGACATGGGGCCAGAGTGTACGGCCCCGCGATGGAGGGACGAAGCGGCGCCCTGCGGGACGCCCCAGCCAGGCGACGGCGGCTATCTGGGCGGCCGGGGCCTCGGTACGATTCGGGCGTTCTCGGGGCAGAGTATTGGCCGCTAGCAGGCCGTGGACAAAGTGATTTCGCAACGCTGGTGTGATCGCATCGTCAGGCACC